>DASZEK010000069.1:0-25050 GCA_035941045.1 Pyrinomonadaceae bacterium
ACGGGCGTCGAACTGCGGAAGTAAATTAGGGTAAAGGGAAAAGGGTAAGGGGGAAGGGAAAAGAAGATTTCTTCCTTTACCCCTTACCCTTTTCCCTTTACCCTTTAAGTCGTATGAAGCCTTTCAAAATCAGGGATGTGCTGATCTCGCCGCCGCTCGTGCTGTCGCCGATGGCGGGCGTGACGGACGTGGCGTTTCGGGGTTTGTTGAAACGGCGCGGCGGGGTCGGTCTGACCGTCTCGGAGTTCATCTCGGTCGAGGGCCTGACGCGCAACAACCCGAAGTCGAAGCGGCAGATGCGCTTCTACGACTACGAGCGCCCGTTCGCCGTCCAGATTTTCGGCGGCCAGCACGAGCGGATGCGGATGGCGGCCGAGATGGCCGAAGAAGTCGGCGCCGACATCCTCGACGTGAACTGCGGCTGCCCCGCGCCGAAGGTCGTCAAGCACGGCGGCGGGTCGGGGCTGCTGCGCGACCTGCCGCGGCTGGAGACGATTCTCAAAGAGATTAAGAAGGCCATCAGCATCCCGCTCACCGTCAAGATTCGCGCGGGCTACTACGACAACCACCGCAACGCCGTCGAGGTGGCGCGCATGGCCGAGGCGTGCGGCGCCGAGCACATCGCCTTGCACGGGCGGACGAAGGAGCAGGGCTACAAGGGCTGGGCCGACTGGGACCTGGTGCGGCAGGTGAAGGAGGCGGTGAGCGTGCCCGTCTCGGGCTCGGGCGACGTGACGACGATTGAGGGCGCCTTCAAGCGTTGGCGCGAGACGAACTGCGACGGCATCCTCATCGGCCGCGGCGCGATGGCGAACCCGTGGATATTCCGCCAGATTGAAGACGCGATGGCCGGGCGCGAGCCCTACCAGCCTTCGCTCGAAGAGAAGCGCGAGGTGCTTCTCGAATACTTCGAGCTGCTGCGCGCCGACATGCCCGAGTTCGCCGCCATCGGCCGCATGAAGCAGCTCGCCGGCCAGTTCACCAAGGGCCTGCCCGGCGGCGCGCGCTTCCGCCAGGTCATCTACCACTCGCACTCGGTCACGGAAGTCCTCGACCGCATCGGCGAGTACTTCGAGACGGTCCGCGAGGGCCGCACCTACATCGGCGAAGGCGGCCCCGACGAGCCCGAAGAGGAAGCGCCCGTGCTCGACTCCTGCGAGGCGGCGACCATTTAGCCCCCTCTTATAAAAGGTTGATTATCTCGGCGCTGGCGTCGTCGCCGCTCAGTCTCAGGCGCGCGACGGTGACGGGGAGCTTGAAGCGGCGGGGGCCGGCGCTGCCGGGGTTGAGGTAGAGCACGCCGCGGCGCTCCTCCGCGAGAGGTTTGTGCGAGTGGCCGCTGACGACGACGCGGAAGCCGGCGGCCGACGGGTTGATGCCCAACTCCTTCAGGTCGTGCAGGACGTAAAGAAACTTCCCGCCGACTTCGAGCGCCTCGTAATCCGCGAAGGCTTCGGCCCACTCGCCGCGGTCGTTGTTGCCGCGCACGGCGACGACCGGCGCCACCCGCCCCAACTCCTCAATCACCGCGGGGCCGCCGATGTCGCCCGCGTGAATTATCAACTCCGAGCCCTTCAGCGCCGCCAGCGCCTCCGGCCTGACGAGCCCGTGAGTGTCGGAGATGACGCCGACGAAGCTCAACCCTTAAGAACCTCCGACCGTCTGCCGGCTCAAAGTCCTAACGGCCGCGGCGACTTGCCGCCGAAGAACCACGCGGCGCCGACGCGCAGGCGGTGGTGCCACGTCGGCAGCCGCGTCGTGTAGAGGGCGAAGCGGGCCTGGCGCGCTATCTGCCCGCCGACGACCTTGCCGGCCGTGAGCACGGCCGCGTCGTCCGTGCCGAGGCTGACGGCCTCGCCCAGCTCCTCGAAGTGGCCGCGCGAGGGGGCGCCGCCGTCTATGAGCGCCTGCACGTTCCCGGCGACGAGCGCCGACTGCTGGAAGGCGAGCTGCGCCGTTCCGGCGAGGCTCGGCGGCACGGCGTGGAAGTCGGCGATGTCGCCGAGCGCGAAGACCTCCGGGTGGTCTTGCACCTGAAGCGTCGGCTCGACGACGAGCAGCCCGCGCTTCGTCTTCTCCAAATTCAAACGCTCGACCAGAGGGTTGACGCGCACGCCAGCCGTCCAGACGACGCCGGCCGCCTCCAGAGTCGTCTCCTCGCCCGCGTGCTCGAAGCGGATGCCGCGCGGCAGCACCCGCGTCACCTTCGCCTGCGTGTAGACCTCGACGCGCTTCTCGGCCATCACCTGCTCGACGACCCCGCGCACCGAGTCGTCCATGAAGGGCACGAGCTTGTCGCTCATCTCGACGACGGCGACGTGCGGCTCGCCGCGCAGGCCGCGCCGTTTGAAGGCGTCGCGCAAAAGGTCCGACATCTTCGTCGAGAGCTCGACGCCCGAGGCGCCCCCGCCGACGACGACGAAGGTGGCGGCGCGGCGCGCGTCCTGCGGCGCGGCGTCGGGCTGGATGCGGTCGAGCGCGTCAATCATGCGGCGGCGCAGGTCGTCGGCGTGGCGAATCTTGCGGAAGGGCATCGAATACTGCTCGGCGCCCTCCACGCCCCAGAAGTTCGTGACGCCGCCGACGGCGAGCACCAGATAGTCGTACGCGAAGCGGCGGACCCGGCCCGCCACCTCGACCTCGCGGCGCTCGAAGTCAACGCTCGTCACCGCGCCGTGGACGAAGCGCACGCGCTCGTCCAAAAGCTCCTTGTAGACGGGCGCGATGTGCCACGCCTCGACCTCGCCGCTCAGGTACTCGTAGAGCAGGGGCGTGTGCAGGTAATGGTCCTCGTTCGAGATGAGCGTCACCTCGCCCGCCCCCGCCAGCCCCAGCGCCGTGAACAGCCCGCCGAAGCCCCCGCCGACGATACAGATGCGCGCCCGCTGCTCGTCCCGCTCTTCGCTCGCGTCCATCAACAGAGTCCCCCGCCGCCTTAATTTTCAGGTGAAAGCGCGCCGATGGTAGCAGAGGCCCACACGCTTCGCACGCCCGAACCGGACAGCGGCCGTGGGCTCCGTCAACTCCCGCCGCGCTCTGCGAGCAGGCGCCTAATAGTTTCAATCAAGTCTATAAGGTTGTTCGGCTTTCGCAGGAAGGCGTCCGCGCCCGCGCGCCGCGCCTCCTCGGCGCGGTCTTCGACCGAGATGAGGATGATCGGCGTCTTGCGGCGGTGCGGCCTGCCGCGCGCAAGCTCCGTCAGCCTGAGACCCGTCATGCCCCATAACTCGTTGTCGAGAAGAATCACGTCGAAGTGCTGGGGGCTTTCGATGAGCGCCAGAGCCATGGCGAAATCGGCGCAGGGCTTGACGTACCAGCCGGCGAACTCCAGCACGTCGCGCACGGTCTGCGAGAGGACGCGGTTGTCCTCGACGTAGAGGATGACGACGGGGCGCGGGCGCACTCTGCTCCTGCCTCTCAGGGTGGGAAGGGTTAAAGGGTGGGATGTGAGGAACGCGCCCACTCTGCTATCATGCGCGCGTTCTAGCCTTTGAAAACTGGCACGTTCGGATGCGCTGCTCACCCTCACAAAACGAGTGATGAGCGTCGCCAGAGAGCAGAGAAGCTGCATCTTCTTGGCGACAGCTAACCGAAGCGGAATCATATGCCAAGTAAGGCATATAGACAAGCCTAATCGTGCGAGGACTGACCCGTCGGGAGGTGACTCCTGATGGGCAGCGCACGTCCCCGACCCGCACGCCTCGCCGAAAAGCTCTTGCAGATTCGTACCGCGCTCGGCCTCTCGCAACCGGAACTGCACCGACGCTTGGGAGTCGAACAATTCATTGATTACACTAAAATTTCGACTTACGAGCTTGGCAAACGCGAGCCCCCACTCATGGTGCTCTTGGAGTACGCCCGCATAGCGAACGTTTATGTCGAGGCTTTGATTGACGACGAAGTGGACCTGCCCGACAAACTGCCGAGCCGGACCAAGAGCGAAGGCGTCCGGCGCCGCCGGTAAGATTCTGTTTAAAAGCCCCGAAGGGGCGTCATGGAATAGCCTGGGGCATCGCCCCAGGTACGGGCCGCACATCAACCGAAAGCCCTGAAAGGGCGGGATAGATTATCCCGCCCTTTCAGGGCTCCCCGCGTTTTCGCGGACGTTTCCTGGGGCGGCGCTCCGGCTACGCCTTCGCTCTGCCCCAGGCTATTGCATGACGCCCCTTCGGGGCTTCCCGACGGGCTCCAGTCGTGAAGATTCTCGGGCTAGGCCCCGGCCGTGCCCGCTGGACACCCCGTCGGGCGGCGTGTTAAATTCTCCGGGCAAGTTGAATAACTCTAGCGGTTGCCTTGGGATAGACGCGAGGCTTACTGCGGATTGCGAGGACCATCGAGAACAGTCATGGCACTAGGAACGGAAGTTAAGGAACGCATCATCGGCGAATACGCAACCCACGAGGGCGACACCGGCTCGCCGCAGGTGCAGGTCGCATTGCTCACGCAGCGCATCAACGAGCTGACCGAGCACTTCAAGACGCACAAGAAGGACAACCACTCCCGGCGCGGGCTGCTCAAGATGGTCTCGCAGCGCAGGAGTCTGCTCGACTACCTCAAGCGTAGAGACATCGAGGGGTATCACGAACTCATCTCCCGCCTCAAGCTGCGCCGCTAAGGCCCGAAGTAGCGGCGCCGTCTTGGCCCCGTGCGGGGGCGGGCCGGCGAGTTCTTTAAAAGCGTCAGTGTACGAGGACCATTCCTCCACCAACATCGCCCCGGAGTCCTTCAAAAAGCCTGTCGGAGTGGCCGAACGTGACGGCCGTAGCCTCCGGCAGAGCGGACCGCGGGGAGCGGCCTGTAGCGGATCGAGCAAAAGGCGGCACCGGCTTCACGTTTGGAGCGCGGCGCCGCCTTTTCTTTTAAGCCCCGCCCGAGTCTCGCGCCTCACGTAGCGCGGGCACGCGGGCCGGGGCGCCGACAGAAGACCACATTGCCGGGCGTCGCGCGGCGGATGAGACGCCGCGACACATAGGCCAAGCGCCAGCCAGGGCGCCTTCGGCCGCGCCCGAAGGAGACGAGAATAAAATGGCAGCCAAGAAGTTATTGCGAGAGAAGATCAAGGTCGGCGAGCGCGAGCTCTCCATCGAGGTGGGACGCGTCGCCAAGCAGGCCCACGGCTCCTGCATCGTCCGCTACGGCGACACGATGGTGTTGGTCGCGGCCGTCGGCGCCGAGAAGCCCCGCGAGGGCATCGACTTCTTCCCGCTCACGGTCGAGTACCGCGAGCACAACTACGCCGCCGGGCGCATCCCCGGCAACTACTTCCGGCGCGAGGGCCGGCCCGGCGAGAAGGAAGTCCTGACCGCCCGCATGATCGACCGCCCCTGCCGCCCCCTCTTCACCGAGGGCTACCGCAACGAGACGCAGGTCATCGCCTCCGTCATCTCGGCCGACGACGAGAACGACCCGGACGTGCTCGCCATCACCGGCGCCTCCTGCGCCCTCTACCTCTCCGACATCCCGTTCCCGAACCCGATTGCGGGAGTCCGCGTCGGCCTCGTCGGCGGGCGCTACGTCATTAACCCGACCTACGACGAGGTCAGGGAGTCGCGCCTGAACCTCGTCGTCGCCGGCACCGAGGAGGCCATCGTGATGGTCGAGGCCGGCGCCAAGGAGGTCTCCGAGGAGATTATGGTCGAGGCGCTGATGCTCGCCCACAAGGAGATCAACCGCCTCTGCCGCTGGCAGAAGGAGCTTTACAAGGCGCTCGAAATCGAGAAGCGCGCCGTCGAGCCGCCCGTCTTGAACGAGGAGATGCTCGGCGAAATCGAGCGCAACTACTCCGACCGCCTCCGCGAGTCGCTCAACACCGAGGCGCTCGGAAAGATCGCCTCCTACGCCGCCGTGGACGCGCTCAAGAAGGAGGTCGTCGAGAGTTACCCCGAGGACCAGCCCGAGCAGCGCCAGCAGGCGAAGAAGATTTTCGACCACCTCAAGGAGAAGATTTTCCGCGAGGACATCCTCGGCAAGCGCCGCCGCCCCGACAACCGCCGCTTCTCGGAGATTCGCCCCATCGACATCGAAGTCGGCTGGCTGCCGCGCGTCCACGGCTCGGCGCTGTTCACGCGCGGCGAGACGCAGGCCATCGTCACCTCGACGCTCGGGACGAAGGAAGACGAGCAGTTCATGGACGACCTTGAGTCGGGCGAAATCAAGCGCCGCTTCCTCCTGCACTACAACTTCCCGCACTACTCGGTCGGCGAGGTCGGCCGCTTCGGCTCCACCTCCCGCCGCGAGATAGGCCACGGCGCGCTCGCCCGCCGCGCGCTCGAACCCGTCCTGCCCTCGGAGGAAGAGTTCCCCTACTCGCTCCGCATCGTCTCCGACATCACGGAGTCGAACGGCTCATCCTCGATGGCGACCGTCTGCGGCGGCTCGCTCTCGATGATGGACGCGGGCGTGCCGATTAAGTCGGCGGTCGCGGGCGTCGCGATGGGGCTGGTGATGGAGGGCAACCGCTACGCCATCCTCTCCGACATCGCCGGGGCCGAGGACCACTACGGCGACATGGACTTCAAGGTGGCCGGCACGCGCGAAGGCATCACCGCCCTCCAGATGGACATCAAGATCGGCGGCATCAACGCCCAAATCATGGCCGAGGCTCTGGAGCAGGCCAAGAAGGGCAGGATGCACATCCTCGGCATCATGGAGCAGGCCATCCCCGAGGCGCGCGAGGACCTGAGCCCGTACGCCCCGCGCATCATCACCATCAAAATCAACCCCGACCGCATCCGCGACGTGATCGGACCGGGCGGCAAGATGATCCGCTCCATCGTCGAGGAGACGGGCGCCAAGATTGACGTTGAGGACGACGGCACGGTCTTCATCGCCACGGCCGACGGCGAGGCGGCGCAGGCCGCGGTCGCCCGCATCCGGGGCCTGACGGCCGAGGCCGAAATCGGCGAGACCTACCTCGGCACCGTCTCGCGCATCGTGGACTTCGGCGCCTTCGTCGAAATCTTCCCCGGCACCGACGGACTCCTCCACATCTCGGAAATCGCCGAGCACCGCGTCCGCGACGTGCGCGACGAACTCAAGGAGGGGCAGCAAATCATGGTCAAGTGCATCGGCAAGGAGGGCAACAAAATCAAGCTCTCCCGCAAGGCCATTCTCCGCGAGGAGAAGGGCAAGGGCGGAAAAGCCGAGGCGGCCGGGGCCGCCGGCCACGGCGACGACTAAGGGGGGCGGCCCCCGCGCCCAAATTTTTGAAAAAAAAAGGGTTCGCCCCGCGGGGCGGCCCTTTTTTTATCTTGACACGGGCGGGGGGGCGCGGGTTTAATGGGCTGCCGAAAATTGGAAGAAACTGGCTATTCTACGTCTCTTCTCAGAGCAGAAACCCCGACGGGTTTCCCCGCAAGCGAAATTCATTGCGGACGTTGAAGCAGGGCGCCCCGACCACGGCCCCGACTCTTTTCACCAAAGTTATCTCGAAATCCTGGAAACCGGAAGGTTTCCGGCGCCGGCCGGAGAGGGAAGTCAACAGCCTCCGGCGCCTCTAAAGGGATTCAAGGAGGACGACCCCACAATGTGGCGTCAAGTAATCAGCCCCGCCGCCGCCATCTTCAGCGCGCTGCTCCTGGCGTCCGCGCCCGCGCTGGCCGGAACCGTCCGGTTCGCCGACGTGGCCTCGGGCGGCCCCTCGCGCACGGCCTCAGACGTGCGCCTGCGCGTCGCGGGCGGCCCCGCGGCCGGTCAGCAGACCGCACAGACTCAAGGCCCGGCCACGCCCGCCTCCCCCGCCCAGCAGCCTTCCGACGCGCCCGCGGCGCCCGTCTCCGGCACCGCCGACGGCACGCTCACGCAGAGCGGCGGCGGGCAGGTCGAGACCGTTGACCTCGGCGACGTGACCGGCACGGTCTGCGACTGCGGCGAGATTCCGGGGACCCTCCTCCCGAATCGGGGCGGCATCCCGTGGTGGCCGCTGCTCGGCGCGGCGGTCGTCCCGCTCTTCTTCGGCGGCGGCGACGAAGACACGCCGTCGAACCCCAACCCGACCCCGACGCCGGAAATCCCGCCGTCCATCCCCGAGCCGGCCACGCTGCTGCTCTTCGGGACCGGCCTGCTCGCCGTCGGCGCCCGCGCACGCCGCCGCTACTCGAACCGGCAAGCCCTCGCCCAGACGGCGAACACCGCGGGGGAGGTCTAAGCGCCATGACGAAACAGCGCCGCATGAACAGCTTCAACCGCGCCGCCTTCGCCGCGCTCGCCGCCTTCGCCCTCGCCGCCTGCTTCGCCACGCTCGCCCCGCGCCCGGCCGCCGCCAAGCAGAAGAAGGGGAAGGTCATCCCCCCGACCCAGGGGCGCATCGAGGTTTCGACCAATCCGGGCGGCTACCCCGTCATCATCGACGGCCGGCCCGCGGGCGAGACGACCGAGTACGTCCGCCAAATAGACCTCGAACCCGGCCAGCACACCGTCGAAATCATCTTCCCGAACAACACGCGCTGGCAGCAGAGCTTCAACCTCATCGCCGGGCGCAAGTTCTGCGTCGCGCTCAACTACCGGCCGCAGACCATCAACATCCCGGCCGCCGCCGTCTCGCCCTGCCCCTACCCCGTCAACGTCACCGCGCCGGCCGCCATCAATGACGGCGACATCGTGACCTTCGCGGCCGAAGTCGGCTACGCCGGACAGTCGGGCCTGAACTACACCTGGACGGTGAGCCCGCCGGCCGCGCGCATCCTGACGGGCGCCGGCACGCCGACCATCACCGTTGACTCCTCGGGCCTCGGCGGTCGGAGGGTGACGGCCATCCTCGTCGTTGACGACGGCTCGGGCGACCGCAACTGCCGCCAGACGGCGCAGGCCGCCGCGGGCGTCAACGAGCTGCCCCGCATCTCGCCGCCCAAGCGGTTCGACGAGTTCCCGTCCATCGCCTTCGACGACGACAAGGCGCGCTTCGACAACCTCGCCATCGAGCTTCAGAACAACCCCGGCGCCACCGGCTACATCATCGCCTACGCCGGCCGCCGCAGCCGCCCCGGTCAGGCCGACCGCATGGGCCGCCGCGCCGTCGAATACCTGACGGCCCAGCGCGGCATCGACCGCAGCCGCCTCGTCGTCATCAACGGCGGGACGCGCGACGCCGAGACCTTCGAGCTGTGGCTCGTCCCGCAGGGCGCCGAGCCGCCCCGCCCGACGCCGACCTCGGCCGCCCCGCGCCGCGACTGACGGAAGCGTTGCCTTGAAGAAGAACCCGGCGCCGCGTCACCCGCGAGGAGGGCGCGGCGCTTAGCGTTTCGGCCCGAGGCTTCTGGCACGGCTTTTTCTTAAAGTACCTCGGGAGTGTTCGCCCGCGTACCGATACCAAACGTGGGCGACGTTTCGGCTGTTTTAAACGTGCAGTTTTAGAACCCTAACGGCCTCGCGGCAAGGCATCCATATTGAAGGAGGATTGAAAAGGCATGGGCGATAACGGCTCAGGCAATACGGGCGTGGTAGCCATCGTGGTTATCTTTTTGATAGTCGTCGTCGTCGCGCTCTTCGCGTGGCGCGGCGGACTGTTCGGCGGCGGCGGCGGGAGCAAGGTGGACGTGGACGTGAACGTCCCCGCGGCGCCGTCGAAGTAGCCGCCCGACACGCGGCCCGAAAACTTTAAGGAGCGAGGGGCGCCGTCCCGAGAGGTGGGCGGCGTCCCTCGCTTCTTTCCAATTCCCGCGCGCGGCTGATATCCTCGTCCGAGTCAAACCGTCACCCGTTCACGGAGAGAAAAGTGGCAGCACCGAACATCGAAACCATCGTCTCGCTCTCGAAGCGGCGCGGGTTCGTCTTCCCGTCTTCGGACATCTACGGCGGGCTCGGCAGCGCGTGGGACTACGGCCCGCTCGGCGTCGAAATCTGCAACAACGTCAAGCAGGCTTGGTGGCGCTGGATGGTCCACGAGCGCGACGACATGGAGGGCATCGACTCCAGCATCATTCTCAACCGACTCGTCTGGAAGTACTCCGGCCACGAGGACACCTTCAGCGACCCGCTCGTCGACTGCCGCGAGTGCAAGACGCGCCTGCGCGCCGACAAGCTTGAGTCCGGCGCCGCGGGCAAGCCCGTCTGCCCGAACTGCGGCTCGACTAACCTGACGGAGCCCCGCGCCTTCAACCTCATGTTCCGCACCACCATCGGCGCGGCGGCCGTCGAGGACGACCAGAACGCCCTCGCTTACCTGCGGCCCGAGACGGCGCAGGGCATCTTCGTCAACTTCCTGAACGTGCAGACGGCGCTGCGGCGCAAGATTCCCTTCGGCATCGCTCAGATAGGCAAGTCGTTCCGCAACGAGGTCACGCCCGGCAACTTCATCTTCCGCACGCGCGAGTTCGAGCAGATGGAGATGGAATACTTCGTCCGCCCCGGCGAAGACGAGCGCGTGCATCAGGAGTGGATAGACTACTGCCACCAGTGGTTCATCAACCTCGGCATCTCCGGCGACAACCTGCGCTTCTACGAGCAGCCGAAGGAGGAGCTGGCCCACTACGCCAAGCGCACCGTTGACATCCACTACCGCTTCTTCCCCGAGCGCGACGACGAGGAGCGCCAGTGGGACGAGCTGATGGGCATCGCCAACCGCACCGACTTCGACCTCAAGGCCCACTCGAAGAAGCCCGAGGACGCGGAAGGCAAGCGCCTCAACCCCGACTCGACCGAAGACCTCTCCTACTTCGACGAGGCGACGAAGGAGCGTTACTACCCCTACGTCATCGAGCCCGCGGCAGGCGTCAACCGCACCGTGCTCGCCGTCCTCATGGACGCCTACACGGAGAAGACGACCGACAAGGGCGAGAAGCGCGTCATCCTCCGACTCCACCCGCAGCTCGCCCCCATCAAGGTGGCCGTGCTCCCGCTGGCGAAGAACAAGCCGGAGATAGTTTCGACGGCGCGGGCCGTCAAGCGCGAGCTACAGCCCTCGATGCGCACCGTCTACGACGACACGGGCGGCATCGGCAAGCTCTACGCGCGGCAGGACGAGATCGGCACGCCCTTCTGCGTCACCGTCGACCACCAGACGCTCGAAGACGAGGCCGTCACCGTCCGCGACCGCGACACCTGGAATCAGGAGCGCGTCAAGACGGCCGAGCTGCCCGAGTATTTGAGAAAGCGCCTCGGCATTAAATGTTAGTGGAGAGTTATGCCCGTAGTTAAAAAAAGGAATCAGCAGACCGAGTCGCGGCTGCTTCTGGAGTCGGACGACCCCGTCGAGCTTCCGCCGGCCGAGGTCGAGGACGGAGCGGTCGTCCTCCAATTCGAGCAGTTCCGGCAGTACGTGCCCGAGCTTCTGGAAGAGCTGCGCGACGGGACGACGGCCGAGCCCGTGCCCGTCATGATGGACGGCTCGACCTTCGTCGTCCACGGCGACACGCGCTCCTTCTGGGTCAAGCTCTGGCACTCCTCGCCCGAGCGCACGCGCATCGACCGCGTCCAGGTCATAAGCTGCCTGCCCTCCACGCGCGGCGTCCAGATTCTCGTTGACGACCCCGAAGACGACTTCGACGACGACGAGGATTACGACGACGACGACTTCCCCGACGACGACGAGGACGACTTCGAGGAAGACGACGAGGAGGACGACGCGGCCGAAGAGGGCCGGGGGCTGCCGCGTTAACGGGATGCCTTCTCCCGTCCCCGAAAAAATCCTGAGGCTCGCGCGCGCCGTCGGCGACGAAGGCGGCCGGGCCTTGATGGTCGGCGGCTGCGTGCGCGACCGGCTGATGGGCCGCGCCGTGAAGGACTGGGACGTTGAGGTCTACAGCGTCGCGCCCGAGCGCCTGCGCGCGCTGCTCGACCGCGCGGGCCGCGTCAACGTCGTCGGCGAGGCGTTCACCGTCTACAAGGTCGGCCGCGACCTTGACGTTTCCCTGCCGCGCCGCGAGCGCAAAGCCGGCCGCGGCCACCGCGGCTTCGTCATCGAAGGCGACCCCCACATGCCCGTCGAGGAGGCCGCCCGCCGCCGCGACTTCACCGTCAACGCCGTCCTCGAAGACCCGCTCACGGGCGAGCTGCTCGACCCCTTCGGCGGCCGCGCCGACATCGAAAACAAACTCCTCCGCGCCGTCTCGCCCGACACCTTCGTCGAAGATAGCTTGCGCGTGCTGCGCGCCGCGCAGTTCGCCGCGCGCTTCGAGTTCGATGTCGAAGAAGAGACGATCAACCTCTGCCGCTCGATAGACCTCACGGACCTGCCCGCCGAGCGCGTCTGGGGCGAGCTGGAAAAAATTCTCCTACAGTCCGAGCGCCCGTCAATCGGCTTCCGGTGGCTCGCGCGGCTCGGCGCCACCGAACAACTCTTCCCCGAGCTGAAGTCGCTCGAAGGCGTGCCGCAGGAATACGACTGGCACCCCGAGGGCGACGTTGACATCCATACCTGGCTCACCTGCGACCGCGCGCGGGAGTTGATAGACGACCTCGACTACCCGCGGCGCGTGGCCGTGATGCTCGCCGCGCTGTGCCACGACTTCGGCAAGCCTTCGACCACCGCGTTCGCCGAAGGCCGCATCCGCTCGCGCGGCCACGACGAGGCGGGCGTCCAGCCTACGCTCTCGTTCCTCGACCGCCTGAAAATCTTCACCTTCGACGGCTACGACGTGCGCGAGCAGGTCGTCGCGCTCGTGCGCGAACACCTCAAGCCCGGCGAGTTATACAACCGGCGCGACCAAGTCTCCGAGGGCGCCTTCCGACGCCTCGCGCGCCGCTGCGAGCTTGAGCTGCTGTACCGCGTCGCCCGCGCCGACTCGCTCGGCCGGAACGCCCCTTGGGTGCCCAAGGAGCATTGGAAGACGGCCGACGCGCAGGAGTGGTTCATCGCGCGCGCCCGCGAGCTTGAGGTTGACAGGCGCCCGCCCGCGCCTCTGCTGATGGGGCGCCACCTGCTGGAGATGGGCCTCAGGCCCTCGCCCCTCTTCAAAAAAATCCTCGACGCCGTCTACGAGATGCAGCTCGACGGCCGCGTCCGCGACGTAGAAGAGGCGCGGGCCGCGGCGGGCTCGCTGGTGGCCGAAGGCGGGCATTCTTAAGGCGCGGGCCTCTCGTGGCGGCGCGCGCGGCCGTCTGGTAAGATGGCGGGTCAGTTTCCACCTGCGCAATGCACAACCCAAAACTCCGACACGCCAACCGCCCCTCGCCCTCGCACGTCTGCGCGCCGGGGTCTTAAATTTAAGGAAGACGAGGAATGATTGATTTCGACCTGACCGAAGAGCACGAGGCGCTGGTCCGCACCGTGCGCGAGTTCGCGCGCGCCGAGGTGGCGCCGCACATCAAGGAGTGGGACGAGCGGCAGCACTTCGAGCGCGCCGTGCTCGACAAGATGGGCGAGCTTAACCTGCTCGGCGTCTGCATCCCCGAGGAGTACGGCGGCGCCGGCTTCGACTACGTCGCGCTCGGGCTCGTCTGCGAAGAACTGGAGGCCGTTGACACCTTCCTCCGCGTCGTGATGAGCGTCCACACGGGGCTCAACTCGCTGTCGCTCTACGCGTGGGGCACGGAGGAGCAGAAGCGCAAGTACCTCGTGCCGCAGGCGAAGGGCGAGCGGCTTGCTACCTACGGGCTGACGGAGCCGGGCGCCGGGAGTGACGTGGTCGGCTCGCGCTCGACCGCGCGGCGCGAGGGCGACGAGTGGGTCCTGAACGGCGAGAAGATGTGGATTTCTTTGGGCGACGTGGCCGACCACTTCCTCTTCTTCTGCTGGACGGACGAGGAGAAGCGGCGGCGCCGCGACCATTCGGGCATGTCCTGCTTCATCGTCGAGCGCGGGATGCCCGGCTTCACCTCCGGCACCATCCACGGCAAGATGGGCATCCGCGCCGGCAACACCGGCTACTTCTCCTTGCAGGACGTGCGCGTCCCTCAAGAGCAGATGCTCGGCGAGGAGGGCGAGGGCTTCAAGATTGCGATGTTCGCGCTCGAACAAGGGCGCTACACGGTCGCGTCCGGGGCGACGGGCGTCATCCGCGCCTCGCGCGACGCCTCGGTCGCCTACGCCCTGGAGCGCGAGACGTTCGGGACGAAGATTGCCAACCACCAGCTCGTCAAGCAGAAGATTGCGGAGATGGAGGCCGACTACCAGATGTGCCGGCTTCTATATTTGCGCGCGGGCTGGCTCAAGAACGAAGGGCGCCCGAACGCCCGCGCCACGAGCTTAGCCAAGTGGCAGGCGACGGTTCGCAGCGAGAAGGCCGCCTCGATGGCGATTGAAGTCCACGGCGCCAACGGCTACTCGAACGACTACCCCGTCGAACGCTACCTCCGCAACTGCAAGGCCGCCGTCATCTACGAGGGCACGCGCGACATTCACACCCTCATGCAAGCCGACTGGGCGCTCGGCCTCAAGGGCGAGAAGCCCGCGCGCAAGCAGTTGCCCAAATTCAGTAGGTAGTAGGGAGTCTTAAAATGCTATCCGGGGCGGCGGCCGTTAGGAAGGGGTTACGGCCGCCGCCCCGTGCTGAAGCCCTTGTAGGCGGGTGATGGGCTTCGAGGTGTGATTGGGGGCGGGTGGAACATTTTGGCCCGCCGGGCCTGCTCGCTCTAGTGCCCTGTCACGCGGGCGGGCGGCGGGGTTTCAACTACTTTCTGTGTGCCGGAGTCCGCTTTGACGAACTCGGCGGCCGGCACCTTACTCCTCACGTACGAGGCGCACATCGCGGCGGTGAGGACTACTGAGACTGTCAGGGCTGTCAGGGCGTTCACGATGCACCTCCTTCGTGCGTGTTCTGCTAAAAGGCCGAGGCGGACATGGCGGCCCCGAACGAGACCAGAAAAGTTAACGCCAAAACGCTGATGCAAACTCTCTTGATCATGGCCGTCCTCCCGTCTGAAGCTTTCCGTCCGTCCCTCTTGCCGCAGATACCAATTACAACCCGCGTGCCGCGAGTCCCGCGGGCCCGGCCGGGGGCGCCTCCGGCGGGCTTAAATCGTTGAGCCGCGGGGGGTTTCTCCCGGCGGAGGGCCTGCGGGGCGCCGCCCGCCGCGGGGCGAATATCTATCCGAAAAGATAGTCCTCCTATCTCTTCGGTTAGCGGGCGGGAAGTGACTTTTGACCTGCAAAGTGGTATTTGTCGCGTGCGCCGGCCGACCGGAAGCGGCGCGGCGCCCTGACCCATGAATCCCAGACTCGTCTTCATCGCCGGCCCACTCAAGGACACCGTCTGCGCGCTGGGCGCCGACGAGGTCTCCATCGGCCGCGACTCGGCGAACCTCCTGACGGTGCCCGATTCGCTGCTCTCGCGCCGCCACTGTCTGGTGCGCCCCGAAGGCGAACGCTTCAAGCTCGTGGATTTGGAGAGCCTGAACGGCACGTTCGTCAACGGCCGGCCCGTCCGCGAGCACGCGCTCTCGCACGGCGACCAGATAGACGTGGGCGAGTCGCGCGTCGTCTTCATGACGGGCGAGGCCGACACCGTGCCCTCCTCGGACCCCGTCCAAATCAGCGAGCGGCAGATGACGGCCCACTCGACCATGCGGCTGCGGGCCGAGGACGCGCTCTACCTGCGGCCGCGCGAGAGCTGGGCGCAACTGCCGCCGGTGGCGAGCATGGCGCGCGACCTGTCGCTGCTCGTCAAGGTCAGCACCTCCATCAACTCCGTGCGCGGGGCCGAGGCGCTGATGCGCGAGCTGCTGTCGCTGGTCTTCGAGGCGGTGCCGGCCGAGCGCGGGGCGATACTGTTGACGGCCGAGGACGGCGAAATCGTCTCCGAATTCGGGCTCGACCGCGCGGGCCGCGCCGGGCGCTCGGTGACGGTGAGCCGGACGGTCGTCAGCCAGGTCTTGAAGGAGGGCGAGGCCGTGCTCGCCAACGACGTGTACGACGCCGAGCAGTTCGCGGGCGCCGAAAGTATAGAGGCGGCGCTCATCAGCTCGCTCCTGTGCGTTCCGCTCGTCCTCTTCGAGCGCACGCTCGGCGTCGTCTACCTCTACACGAGCGACCGCGGCGCGCGCTTCGCCGAGGACCACTTGCAGGTCGTCACCGTCATCTCCGGCATCGCGGCCGTCGCGCTCAACAACGCGCGCCACGTCGAGCAGCTCGAAGCCGAGAACCGGATGCTGCGCGACGCGAGCCTCCACGAGCACGGGATGGTCGGCGAGAGCGCGCGGATGCGGCAGGTCTACCAACTCATCGCGCGCGTCGCGCCGACCGACTCGACGGTGCTCGTCCGAGGCGAGTCGGGGACGGGCAAGGAGCTGGCGGCGCAGGCCGTCCACCAGAACAGCCCCCGCCGCGGCCGGCCCTTCGTCGCCATCAACTGCGCGGCGCTGACCGAGACGCTGCTTGAGTCCGAGCTGTTCGGCCACGAGAAGGGGGCGTTCACGGGCGCGCTCGTGCAGAAGAAGGGCAAGCTCGAAGTGGCCGACGGCGGCACGCTCTTTTTAGACGAGGTGGGCGAGATGGCGCCCGTCCTCCAGGCGAAGCTCCTGCGCGTCTTGCAGGAGCGCGAGTTCGAGCGCGTCGGCGGCACGCGGACGATACGAGTTGACGTGCGCGTCATCGCCGCGACGAACCGCGACCTCGAAACAGCGGTGCGCGCCGGCACCTTCCGGCAGGACCTTTACTACCGGCTCAACGTCGTCTCCTTCGAGATGCCCGCGCTCAAGGACAGGCGCGAGGACATCCCGCTGCTGGCGAATTACTTCGCGACGAAGTACTCGGCGCGCTTCAAGCGGCGGGTGACGGGCCTGTCGGCGAAGGCGCGCGACTGCCTCGTCGCCTACGACTGGCCGGGCAACGTGCGCGAGCTTGAGAACGCCGTCGAGCGCGCCGTCGTCCTGGGCTCGACCGAACGCATCCTGCCGGAAGATTTGCCGGAGACGATCCTCGACGCCGGCCTGCCCCAAGCCGCCGAGGGCGGCACCGGCGCCGCCGGCTACCACGACGCCGTCCGCGAGGCCAAAAGGCAGATCATCCAACGCGCCGTCGAACGCGCCTCGGGTCGCCTCACCGACGCCGCGCGCCTGCTCGGCGTTCATCCCAATTACCTGCACCGCCTGATGCGCAACCTGAATCTGAAGGAGAAGTAACCGTCTACTGGCTCTATCATTTCCGACCGCGCTCTGGTAGTATGCCGGTAACTTTTCCGGGTTCAGTCGTTCATTTCACGTTCGTATCAAGCTGAAAATTCTGGCCGACGGCAGGAGCGCGTAGCGCATGGGGCAGGAGCTTAACAGCGTCAATCTTTCGCTCGATTTCCTGAGCGTGTGCGAGGCCGCGGCCATCGCCTCGGCGCGCACGATGGGGCAGGGCGACCGCAAGTATTCCGACAAGGTCGCGGTCGAGGCCATGCGCGAGGCCATGCGCGCGGTGCCGATGCGCGGCCGCATCGTCATCGGCGAGGGCGAGCGCGACGAGGCCCCCATGCTCTACATCGGCGAGGAGGTCGGCGCCGCCGACCCCGGCGACGGCGAGGATTACCCGGAAGTTGACATCGCCGTGGACCCACTCGAAGGGACCAACCTCTGCGCGCTCGGCGCCAACAACGCGATTGCCGTGATGGCCGCCTCCGAGCGCGGCGGGCTCCTCTACGCGCCCGACATCTACATGGACAAGGTCGTCGTCGGGCCGTCCTGCCGCGGCGCGATAGACATCGACGCCCCAGTCAAAGACAACCTCAAGGCCATCGCCCGCCGCCTCTCACGCGACATCGAAGACCTGACCGTCATCGTCCTCGAACGCTCGCGCCACCGCCAGCTCATTCAGGACATCCGCGACGCGGGCGCGCGCATCCGCCTCATCGGCGACGGCGACCTCTCGGCTGGCATCTCGGCGGCCATCGCCGGCACCAACATCCACGCCCTGATGGGCATCGGCGGCGCTCCCGAGGGCGTGCTGACGGCCGCCGCCCTGAAGTGCCTGAACGGCGAGATACAGGCCCGCCTCGTCTTTGACCCCGACCGCCTCGGCGTTGACAAGGACAAGGTGCCGCCGCGCGACGAGGTGCTGGAGCGGCTGCGCGGGATGGGCATCAGCAACCCCGACAAGGTCTACGACACGGGCGACCTCGCGCCCGGCCGCAAGATTATCTTCGTCGCGACCGGCGTCACCGACGGCGCGCTGCTCAGAGGCGTCCGCTTCTTCGGCGCCGGCAAGCGCACGCACTCGCTGGTGATGACGACCGAGTCGCGCCACATACGCTTCGTCGACACCGTCCACGTCGAGGGCGGCCCCGACACAGTCATCAGGTTTTAGTTTTCAGTCACCAGTCGTCAGTTATCAGTAAAGACATAACTTCCGGCTGACGACTGATAGCTGATGACTGAAAACTACTTCGCAATCTCTATCGTGCCTGCTTCAATCTCCGAGTACGTCCCGCAGTTCGTCACGGCCGAAGAGTCGGCGCGGCGGCGTCGCGCGGCGCTGGCGGCGTGGGCGGCGGTGGCGGCGGTGTTGGTGGCGCTCGTGGGGTTGATAGTGCTGGCGCCGTGGGCGCGGGCTCACGGGCACGAGGCGTTGGGCGCGGCCGTCCACGCGGGGTTCGGGGCGGCGTGCCATCAGATGCCGGAGCGGGCGTTCCACCTGTGGGGGTTGCCGATGGCGGTTTGCGCGCGCTGCTTCGGGCTCTACGTGGGCGCGGCGGCGGGCGCGCTCTGCTGCCCGGCCTTGCGCGGGCTCGCGCGGCGCGAGGCTCCGGGGCGCGCGTGGCTCCTCGCTGCGGCGGCGCCGACGAGCGTGGACTTCGCGCTCGGCCTGTTCGGCGTCTGGGAGAACACACACTGGTCGCGCTTCCTGACGGCGCTGCTGCTCGGGGCGGCGGCCGCTTTCTACTTGGTGACGGGCGCCGTGGACCTCGCGCTGGCGAGGCTCGGGCGTTCCGACACGAGGCTCCTGAAAACTCTGCTTGAGGGTGTGAACAGATGAACAACAGAATGAAGGCGGCGCTCATCGGCGGCGCCATCGCGGGCGTGCTCTCCGGCCTGCCCATCATCGGCGGCTGCTGCTTCCTCTGGTCGATACTGGGCGGCTTCGTCGCCGTCTGGCTGTACGTGAAGGGCACGCCGGGGCCGATTTCGATGGGCGACGCCGGCAAGCTCGGCGCCATCGCGGGCGCCTTCGGGGCCGTCATCAGCCTCGTGCTCGGCATCCCGTTCCTGCTGCTTAACATCGGCTCGGTGGCGACGAGCAACCGCGACCTTGAGAGCGCGGGCCTCGGCGCCGGGTTCGTGGCGGCGGCGGGCTTCGGCGGGCTCATCCTGCGCGCCGTGCTGGTCGTGGGCTTCGCGGCCCTCGGCGGCGTCATCGGCGCGGCCGTCTTCGGCAAGCAGGGCGGCCCCGGCGCGGCGCCTCCTCCTCCGCCCCCTCCGGGCGGCGGCTACGGCGGCCCGACCGGCGGCGGTTATAACGACCCGACCGGCGGCGGCGGTTACGGCGGCGGCCAGCCGGGCGGCGGCTACGGAGGACCGCAAGCGGGCGGCGGTGGCTTCGGCGGGCCGCAGGGCGGCGGCGGGAGCTATGGCGGCGGCGGCTCTTACGGGCAAGGCAGCTAAGCGACACCTTCGACTTTGCGCCTCGGCGCCTTTGCGTGAGAATTTCTCGCAAAGGCGCCGAGGCGCAAAGGATAGGTTTTGAGCCCGGCGCGCGGCCTTTGGCGGCGGCGTGCTTTCGGCTACAATTCGTGCATCCAAGCGGGCAGCGCCTGAGTAACACGAAGGCGCCGCCCGTTCGTTTTTGTCGAAGCCGAGAGAAGTTTTGAAGATGACGACAACGCTGCTGCAAACACCCGCCCCCGAACAGCTCTTCCGCGAATACTTCGAGCGCGCCGTCGCCAAGACGGCCGACAACATCAGCCCACTCTACCGCCTCGACGCGCTCGACTGGGCCGTGCTCATCCCCTACTTCGCGCTCCTCCTCGTGCTCTCGCTCTACGGCGCCTACCGCATCAAGCAGGTCTTCGACTTCTGGCGCTACCGCCGGCTCGCCCCCGAGCCCGCCGCCCTCTACGCGGAAGCAGACCTGCCGCGCGTCACGCTCCAGCTCCCGCTCTTTAACGAGCTGTACGTCGTCGAGCGCCTCCTCGCCGCCGTCGCCTCGATTGACTACCCGCGCGACCGGCTTGAGATACAAGTCCTCGACGACTCGACCGACGAGACGCGCGACGCCGCCTCACGCGCCGTCGCGCGCTACCGCGCCGAAGGGTTCGACATCTCCTACGTCCACCGCGACGACCGCACGGGCTTCAAGGCGGGCGCGCTTGAGAACGGCCTCCGGACGGCGAAGGGCGAGCTGGTCGCCATCTTCGACGCCGACTTCGTCCCGCGCCCCGACTGCCTGCGCAAGCTCGTCCACTTCTTTAACGACCCGCTCGTCGCCTGCGCCCAGATGCGCTGGTCGCACATCAACGGCTCCTACAACCTTCTGACGCGCCTGCAAACGATTCTGCTCGACGGGCACTTCGTCATCGAGCAGACGGTCAGGAACAGGACGGGCGGCTTCTTCAACTTCAACGGCACGGCCGGGCTCTGGCGCCGCCGCGCGATAGAACTTTCGGGCGGCTGGCAGCACGACACGCTGACGGAAGACACCGACCTCTCCTTCCGCGCCCAGCTCATGGGCTGGCGCTTCATCTACCTGCTCGACGAAGACGCGCCCTCGGAAGTGCCCGTCGAAATCAACGCCTTCAAGGCGCAGCAGCGGCGCTGGGCGAAGGGCGTCACCGAAGTCGCCCTGAAGCTCTACCCGCGCATCCTTCGTGCGGACCTGCCCCGCCGCGTCAAGCTCGAAATGTTCTTCCGCCTGACGGGCAACGTCAGCTACCCGCTGATGATTCTGACGAGTCTCCTCCAGTTCCCGCTCCTGCTCGTACGCTACAACCAGGGGCTCTACCACCTGATGCTCCTCGACCTCCCGCTCCTCTTCTTCTCGACGGCCTCGGTCGTCCTCTTCTACGGCTCGGCCATCTGGTACCTCGACCGCCCGCGCACCGCGCGGCGACTCCTCCACCTCCCGCTCGTCATGGCGCTCGGCATCGGCCTCGCCTTCTCGAACGCGCGCGCCGTCCTCGAAGCACTCCTCCGCATCAAGACCGAGTTCGTGAGGACGCCGAAGTACAAGGTCGAAGGCGGCGGCGGCGACGAGACCTGGAAGCGCAAGAAGTACCGGCGCGGCCGAGGCTGGCTGCCGGCCTTCGAGCTATCCCTCGCCGCCTACTTCCTGCTCGCCATCTCCTACGCCGCCAGCATGGGCATGTGGGGCAGCGTGCCCTTCCTCCTCCTCTTCTGCTTCGGCTACGGCTACACCGGCCTGATGAGCCTCCTGCAAACGGCAGGCGGCCGCCGCACCGTGAAGGGACGGCGGACGGCCTTTACCTGATGAAACGGGGATTCACCTCATGGCTACGATATTTGATGAAGAGAGACTAAAAGACCTGTTGAAATCGGCTCTGGTCGAAGCCCTCGAAGAGCAGCGGGATCTGGTGCGCGATATTGTAGAGGAGGCGATTGAAGACCTCGCCCTCGGTCGTGCCATCGAGCAGGGCCTCGACAGCGAGCCCGTGTCCCGCGGCGAAGTGTTTGAGATTCTAGAGGGCGCTCAGTGAAAGTCGAATTCAGGGAGAGTTTCGCCAAAGACCTGAAAGACGTTAAAGATAAAGGTCATTTGAATCGGGTTAAAGAATTGATCGAAGCAGTCGAGAAGGCGGACTCTTTAACGGACATCCCGAATTTGAAAAAGCTCAAAGGCGCGGGGAGCTATTTCCGTCTCAGGCTCGGTGATTACCGCGTCGGCATTGCGCTTGAGCAAGATACGGTGGTCTTCGTTCGTTTCTTGAACAGAAAAGATATTTACAAGTATTTCCCGTAGGCCGGAATTAAGATTGCACCAGACGAGCGAATTCCGCCGCCCGCCTCCGAAATCCGCAATCCTCTTGACCCCCGCCCCGCGTCCGCATAGTATCTCCGCTCCGAAGGCCGGGCCTTTAAGCGCCCGCTGTCCCGTCCAAAACCGACCGAAGAGAGGACAACATGCCGAAGAACTTGCCCCACGTTCTCGCGCGGCTCGCGGTGCTGTGCCTGTGCCTGACCCTTTCACCGTTTAACGCCTCGGCGCAGTCGCAGGCCACCTCCGGCGACATCGACGGCCGCGTGCTCGACCCCAACGGCGCGGTCGTCAAAGGCGCCAACGTCACGGCCCGGAACAACGCCACCGGCCTCGAACGCTCCGCCACCACCGACGACGAAGGCAGCTTCCGCATCATCCTCCTGCCGCCCGGCACCTACAGCGTCAGCGCCGCCGCCGCCGGCTTCACGACGAGGGAGGTGGCGGACGTGCAGGTGACGGTCGGCAGCCGGACGACGCTCGACATCCCGCTCGCCGTCGGCGGCGCGCGGGCCGACGTGACGGTGACGGGCGAGGCCCCGGTCGTCGAGACGGCGCGCACCTCCGTCTCGACCACCATCAACGAGCGCGCCATCCAGAACCTCCCCATCAACGGCCGCAACTTTCAGGACTTCGCCACGCTCTCGCCCGGCGTCATCCGCGACCCGCGCGGCGGCGACCTCTCCGTCGGCGGCCAGCGTGGCACGCTCAACAGCCTCCAGGTTGACGGCGTGGACAACAACAACACCTTCTTCGGTCAGGCGCTCGGGCGCGGAGGCGTCCGCCCCCCCTACCAGTTCTCCGAAGAGTCGGTGCAGGAGTTTCAGGTCAACCAGAACGGCTTCTCCGCCGAGTTCGGCCGCGCGGGCGGCGCCGTCATCAACGTCGTCACCAAGTCCGGCACCAACACCTTCCACGGCGGCCTCTTCGAGTACCTGCGCGACGAGTCTTTGAACGCCAACGACCCCGGCATCAAGGCCGCCCAGTCGCGCCGCGGCCTTCCGAACAAGCGCGCCGCCTCGCGCATCAACCAGTTCGGCGGGCGCGTCGGCGGACCCATTAAGAAGGACCGCGCCTTCTTCTTCTTCTCCTACGACGGCCAACGCTCCGACATCCCGCAGGTCTTGGACGTTCCGAACTTCTCCACCGCCCCGGCCGCCGCGCAGACGGCGCTCCTGCCCCGGCTCGAAACCTATCAGGTCGGCCGCGACCAGAACGTCTTCCTCGGCAAGTCCGACATCTCCCTGAACTCCGCGAACCAGTTGACGCTCCGCTACAACCACCAGGGCTTCACCGGCCAGAACAACGAGAACAACGGCCCGCTCTCGGCCGAGGAGCACTCGGGCGACAGCCTCGTCACGAGCGACACCTTCTCCGGCAGCCTCGCCTCCACTCTCACCCAGCGCGTCGTCAACGAGTTCCGCTTCCAGCTCGCGCGCGACAAGGAGCCGGGCCAGGCCAACTCCGACCAGCCCGAGGCCGTCATCAACACCAACGGCGGCAACTTCAACATCGGCCGCAACAACTTCAGCCCGCGTGAGACGACCATCAAGCGCGTGCAGTTCATCGACAACGTCTCCTACGCGCTCGGCCGCAGCAGCTACAAGGCCGGCCTCGACTTCAACTTCGACCGCGTCCTCAACTTCTTCCCCGGCCTCTTCAACGGCTCCTACACCTTCTCGAACATCGCCGACCCGCTCGCGCCCGGCACGACGCTGAACGGCTATCAGGCGTTCGCCCGCAACCTCCCCGTCTCCTACACGCAGAACTTCGCCGGCCCGAATACGACCGGCGCGACGACCGAGCCGAACCTCTCCGAGTACGCCTTCTACGTGCAGGACGACGTGCGCGTGACGCCGAAGCTCACGCTCAACCTCGGCGTCCGCTACGACTACGAGTCGCTGGCCTGCCCGCCCGTGACGAACCCCGACCCGCTGCTCCTGGGCAACGGCGTCAACACCGGCAACTGCCCGAAGGACAAGAACAACGTCGGGCCGCGCGCCGGCTTCTCCTACGCGCCCGACGAGCGGACCGTCATCCGCGGCGGCTTCGGCCTCTTCTACGGGCGCACGCCGGCCATCATCCTCGGCACCGCCCACTCGCAGAACGGCATCAACGTCACCGGCGTGACCTTGAGCGCGTCGCAACTGAATACGCTCGGCCTGCGCTACCCGAACGTCCTGACGGCGCCGCCCGCCATCGGCGGCTCGAACCCGAGCCTCTTCTTCTTCGCGCCCGACTACGAGCACCCCTACGTCGAGCAGGGCCGGCTCGGCGTCGAGCGCGAAGTGTGGCGTAACCTCAGCCTCTCGGCCACCTACCTCTTCTACCGCGGCGTCCACCTGACGCGCACGCGCGACATCAACCTCTCCGCGCCCGTCGCGCGCAACGTCACGGGGCCGGACGGCGTCGTCTACACCTTCCAGCAGTTCCCCTCGGCGCGGCCCATCTCGCGCGCCTCGGGCGTCTCCTACAGCCGCATCAACGTCTTCGAGAGCGCCGCCCGCTCGCTCTACAACGGCCTCGCCCTCCAGGCCACCCAGCGCTTCACGCGCGGCTTCCAGTTCATCGCCGCCTACACCTACTCCAAGGCCGAGGACGACCGGCCCGACCAGACGACCGTCGTCGTCATCGCCGACGACGCCAAGATAGTCCAGAATCAAATCAACCCGAGCCTCGACTACGCGCGCTCCGACACGGACCTTCGACACCGCTTCGTCTTCAGCCCCGTCTACGAAATCGGCCGCATCAAGTGGAGCGACAACCCGGTGGCGCGCGCCCTCTTCAGCCACTACACGCTCTCCGGCATCGTCCAGATGCAGTCCGGCTCGCCCTACTCGGCGCTCGTCGCCAACGACCCGAACAGCGACGGCAACCGCGCCAACGACCGCCTGCCCGGCTCCGTCCGCAACCAGTTCACGACCCCGGCCGTCTACCAGTTCGACGCCCGCGTCACGCGCAACATCCCCTTCAACGAGTCCGTGCGCCTGCGCCTCATCCTCGAAGCCTTCAACATCTTCAACCGCGCCAACGTCGTGACGGCCAACAACATCTACTTCAACTTCGCCACCACGGGCGGCGTCCCCACGCTCGCCGCGCCCCAGTTCGTGACCGCCTTCGGCACGCCGCGCACCTTCTCCTCGCCGGCCTCCGGCACGACCACCTTCGCCACCCCGCGCCAGCTCCAGCTCGCCGTCAAGTTCGACTTCTGAGAAGGCCGCAGGCCAAAAGAGAAGGCGGGGCGACTCCGGGTGGAGTCGCCCCGCCGT
>DASZEK010000070.1:0-1846 GCA_035941045.1 Pyrinomonadaceae bacterium
CGGCCGGGGCCGGACTCATGAACTTCAATGTCTGGCCGAGCATAGCTTTCATCTCGCGCCGGTCGACGATCAGATCGAGCATGCCACGTTCGAGCAGGAACTCGCTGCGCTGAAATCCCTCCGGCAGCTTCTGTCGAATCGTCTGCTCGATGACCCGCGGACCCGCGAACCCGATGAGCGCCTTGGGTTCGGCGATGTTCAGGTCCCCCAGCATGGCGAAGCTGGCGGTGACGCCGCCCGTCGTCGGGTCCGTGATGACGGAGATGTAAGGGAGCCTCGCCTCCGAGAGCAGGGCGAGGGCCGCCGAGATTTTCGCCATCTGCATGAGCGAGAGCGTGCCCTCCTGCATGCGCGCCCCGCCCGACTGGGCGACGATGATGAGGGCGGCGCGCTCGCGCACGGCGCGCTCGACGAGGCGCGTCACCTTCTCGCCGACGGCCGAGCCCATCGAGCCGCCGAGGAACTGGAAGTCCATCGCGGCGATGAGCGTCGGGTAGCCGCCGACGGTGCCGCGCGCGTTGATGACCGCCTCGGGCAGCCCGGTCCTGCGGCGCGCCTGTTCGAGTCGCAGCTTGTAGGGCTTGGTGTCCACGAACCCGAGCGGGTCCGACGAGATGACTTCGGAGTCCAATTCCTCGAAGCGCCCTTCGTCGTAGAGCATGGCGAGGCGGGTGCGGGCGTCGAGGCGGAAGTGGTGGCTGCAATGCTGGCAGACCTGGTGAGACTCTTCCAGCTCGCGCTTGTAGAGGGCGGCCTCGCACTCGGGGCACTTGACGAAGATGCCCTCGGTCTTGACGCGGCGCTCGTCCGCCGGGACGGACTCTATCCGCTGGCTCTTTTTGCGAAACCAGGACATGCGTTGCTCAACTCGCGGGGGCGGACGGATAAGGGCTGATGGGCACGAAGGGTAACACAAAGCGCGCCCCATAAAGAAGCGCGCCCGGTAGTGCTTTACTGCTTCTCCTTAGGTCCGCGCGTCCCTGCGGGCGGGGTCGCGCGCCTCGGTGGCGGCGACCACGTCCTGCGGGTGGAGCGGCCCCGTCGGGCCGCCGCCGTTGGCGCGGTGCTCGACGGCCGCGACGAGCTGGCTGACCAGACTCCGCTCGGCCTCTTCGAGCGTGCCGCGGAAGGTGCAGCCGGCCGCGTTGCGGTGGCCGCCGCCGCCGAACCGCTCGGCGATGCGCGCGACGTTGACCTCGCCCTTCGAGCGGAGGGAGACGCGGTAGGTGCCCGGCGCCGTCTCCTTGAAGAAGGCGCACGCCTCCACGTCGCCGCAGCTCATCGGGTAGTTGACGAACCCGTCGCCGTCCTCGTCCGACGCGCCCGTGCGCTCCTGCATGTCGAGCGTCTGCACGAGCCACGCCACGCGGCCCGACTGGTCGCGCCGCACGGTGGAGAGCACTTCGCTCAGCAGTTCTATCTTGCTCCAGGGGTAGTTGGCGAAGACGGCCTGCGAGACCTTCGCGGGTTTGACGCCCGCGCGCACCAGCTCGGAGGCGACCTTGAAGGTGCGCTCCGAGGTGTTCGAGTAGTGGAAGCTGCCGGTGTCGGTGATGAGCGCCGTGTAGACGCACTCGGCTATCTCGCGCGTGACGCGCACGCCCGTCGCCTTGCACAGGTTGTAGATCATTTCGCCGACCGCCGAAGCGGTCGAGTCAATCCAGTTGATCGTGCCAAACAGCGCCGTCGTCGCGTGATGGTCTATATTGACGACGAACTGTTTCTCAAGATCGATCAGGCCGGGCCGTGTAATGTCGGAACATTCGATGACGAAGACGGCGTCGTAAGGACGATCAACGCCGGGCGTGACGCGCACGTATTCGGAGCCGGGTAATTTCTGGTAAGA
>DASZEK010000071.1:0-118454 GCA_035941045.1 Pyrinomonadaceae bacterium
AGTAGGCGCGCCCCTTGCCGAAGGGCGGCTCGTAGATGTAGCTGCCGGTGAAGCGGTGGCGGATGTCGAAGTCGCTCGGGCCGCGCCGCTCGCGCAGGTCGCGCGCGTTCTGCGTGAAGCTGCCCGTGCCGCCCGTCGCCAGGTGCTCCTGCGCGTAGTCGATGGACTTCGAGTAGGTGTAGGCCGTGCGGAACGAGAAGCCGCGGCTGAAGCGCTTCTCGACCGTCAGCTCGCCGCCGTGGTAGTTCGAGTTGCCGCCGTTGTCGCGGTATTCGATGGGGCCCAGGGATGGGTAGGGGATGACGCCGGTGCCGACGCCCGCGGCGTTGAAGAGTTGCTGGTTGAGGTTGCGCAGCACGGAGAGGTGCGTGCCCTTCGTGCCGACGTAGTCGGCCGTGACGACGAGGTCGCCGGGCAGAAGGCGCTGCACGCCGAGGTTCCACTGGTCGATGCTGGGCATGACGGACTCGGGGTTGACGGCGCGCAGGCGGACGAGCCGCGGGTCCACGGCCGAGGGGTTGAGCGAGAGGTTGAAGCCCGTGCGCAGTCGGATGTTGTTGGCCGTCGAGTTGTTGTTGGCGGCCGTCACGTTGTTCTGGACGAGGAAGGGGAGGTTGAGGGCGAGCTGGTCCTCGCTGCCGGCGCGCTCGAAGAGCATGTAGAAGCGGCCGTAGCCGGAGCGGATGACCGTCTCGGGCGTCAGTTGATAAGCGAGCCCGACGCGCGGGGCGAAGTTGTTCTTGTCGGGGCGGACGAGGCTGCGGCCGTACTGCGAGTTGGCGGGCGTGAAGACCTTGCCGGTCACGGGGTCGAGGTTCGCCAGCCGGTTGCCGCCCTCGTAAGGCCACGTCGCGTAGTCGTAGCGCAGGCCGAGGTTGAGCGTGAGCTTCGGCGTCGCCTTCCAGTCGTCCTGTATGAAGCCGGAGAACATCTTGAGGCGCGCGTCAACGACCTGCGGGTTCGAGAGCTGCGCGCCCGAGGGGTAGCCGAGGAGGAAGTCGGCGAGGCCGATGCCGGTGCGGTTGCCGTCGAAGTTGAGCGTGCCGCGCAAAGAGGGAACGTCCAAGTAGATGTTGCGCATCGGGCCGCGCACGTCGCCGCCGAACTTCAACTGGTGCACGCCGTAGGAGAGGCTGACCGTGTCGGTCCACTGGAACTGGTTCGTCCGCTGCGACTTCGGGAGGAAGTCGGGCGAGCCGAGGCGGTCGAAGCCGGACTGGCCGCCGGGCAACGTCGTGCCGCCGCGCGCCGAGATGCTGATGCCGGGCAGGCCGCCGCTGTAGAGCGGCGAGTCGGGCACGCCGAGGATGCCGAGTTCTTTCAGCGTGTTCAGGCCGAAGGGGTCTTGCACGGCGAGCGAGTTGTTGCGTCCCCAGCCGAAGCGGAACTCGTTGATGAGGCGCGAGCTGATGATGCGCGTCCAGCCGACGGCCGCCGACTGGCCCTTCATGTTCAGCCGCCCGTTGGCGGAGGAGCCGGTCCCGTCAACGATGCCGCCGAAGATGCCGGGCACGTAGCGGAAGCGGTCGGAGAGCGTGTAGCGGACGAAGAAGCTGTTCTTCGTGCTCTGCTGCCAGTCGAAGCGGCCGGTGTAGCTGTCGGTGTCGTCGGTGATGCCGGGGTTGCGGAGGAAGTTGTTGAGGTTGAGCGGCCCCGAGCCGGGCACGACGTTCGGCGCCGGCAGGAGCGCCAGCACCTTCTGCGCCAGCGGGTCGAGACATTGAGAGGGAATCTGGTTGTTGATGAAAGAGCCGTTCGGGTTGAAGGCCGTGGGGACGAGCGCGCGGCAGTCGCCGACGCGGTCGAAGAGCGTCGCGTAGCCGCCCGAGATGCGGTTGGCGGCGGCGGCGGCGGCGGAGAAGTCGCCGCGAATCTCGTTGGCGAGCGGCACGTTGCCGAGGCGCGTCACGCCCTTGCGGATGCGCGTGCCTTCGTAGTTGAAGAAGAAGAAGGCTTCGTTCTTGACGACGGGGCCGCCGATGTTGCCGCCGAACTGGTTCTGGATGTTCTGCGGCTTCTTCGCCCCGGCGCGGTTGTTGAAGAAGTTGTTGGCGTCGAAGACGCGGTTGCGGTGGAACTCGTAGAGGGTGCCGTGGAACGAGTTGCCGCCCGACTTGGTGGTGACGCTGATGAGGGCGCCGGGGCTGCGGCCGTTCTCGGCCGAGTAGGGGTTGGTCGAGACCTTGAACTCCTGAATGGAATCGACCGAGGGGCGCGCGACCTGCGTCGTCAACTCCTGCACGTTCTCCGAGATGGAGTTGTTGTCCACGCCGTCGAGCACGAAGTTGTTCTGGAGCGAGCGCACGCCGTGGACGTTGGCGCCGCCCGTGCGCCCGCCGGCCGTCGAGCCGCCCTCCTCCGTGTAGCGGTCGGCCTGCACGCCGGGGACGAGGCTGATGAGGTCGTCCCAGTTGCGGCCCGAGAGCGGGAGCTGCTCGACCATGCGATTCTCGATGACGCCGCCGGTCGTGGCCTCCTGCGTCGTCAGCAGCGTCGTCGAGGTGACGGTGACGGTCTCGGTGACGGCGCCGACTTCCAGCGAGGCGTCCACGCGGGCCTTCTGCCCCACCTCCAGCCTGACCTCTTCGAGCACCACCCGCTTGAACCCCTGCCGCTCGACCGTCACCGTGTAGGCCCCGACGGGCACGCTCGCGAAGGTGTAGTAGCCCGAGCTGTCGGTCGTGGCCGCGGCCTCGACGTTGGTGGCCTTGTTCTTCAACGTCACCGAGGCGTTGGGGACCACGGCGCCCGTGCTGTCAGTGACCAGCCCCGTCACGCTCGCGTTGTTGACCTGGGCGAAGGCGTTCGGGGCGGGGCAGAGCGAGAGGAGCAGCAGGCAGGCGATTACGGGGGAGACTCTTCGCAACATAGTTTCTCCTGGTCGGGCCGGGGGCCGTTTGGGGGTTAGAAAGTCGTCTCGTGTCTTAACGGGTATGGCTCGGGCGGGGCGGCGTGCTCGGGTCCGATTCCGAATCCGCGGCGGCGCCGGCCCTTCAGGCGTGCGGCGGATTATAGCTCATGTTTCTCGGCGCCGACGCGAAATATTTTAAGCTTGAAACGGACGACGAATTACCGTAGCTTGGGCGCCGCGACTTCCGCGGTCGGTCGAACAAAAGCACATGAGAACAACACGCTCCCGCCTACGGCTCGGCCTGTCCATCCTGCTCGTCGTCGTCTGCGCGCGGTCGTCTGTCGTGCAGGCGCAGAACCCTTGCGCGCCGTCCGCGCCCGGCAACGCGGCGCCGCTCGCGGCCGAGACTTTTGAGCTCGACGGCGATCGCGAGGTCGGGCTTGAGATTGAGGCGCGGTCGCCGGGGGCTTCGTGGGCGCGCAAGGGCTCGGAGGCCGCGGCGCTCGTCGTGCTGGTGGACGGCGCTTACAACCAGGACGTGATGCTGTGGGCCGGCGACGAGTTTTACGGCTACCGCGTCATGCTCGGCCGTCTCGCGGAGGGCAAACATAAAGTCTCCGTCTCGCTCAACGCGGCGCGCTCGGCCGCGGGCGCGCGGCGGGCGGAGGTGAAGGCGCTGCGGCCAATAATCTCGACGGCGGCCGACGCGGAAGAGCGGTTCGCGCTCGCACACACGCCCGCCCTCTACGCGCGCCCGAACACCTTCGACCACTTCACGGACATTCCGCTGCTCATGTACTACGAGCTTCTGCGCGAGGCCGGCGACCTGGTCGTGCGCTACACCGTCGTCTTCACGAACGAGGACGGCGGGACGCAGACCGCCGCGCTCTTCGCGCGCTGGGGGCGGGGGACCGACATCGAGTGGGTCTATGAGATAAGGGCGCGGGGAGGGAAGGTGGTCGCCGAGACTTTTCAGGGGGTCAGGCACGAGACGAAAGCCTTCGCGGGGCAGCGCGCGGGGGGCGAGCACCCGCTGCTCACCGTCGCCTCCGACAACAACAACTTCTCCGACTTGGCCTGCTCGGCGGTGCGGTTCGCGCCCCTGCCCTCGCGCGCACGACTCGAAGCGGCGACGCGAGAGAGCGTGATGGACGCCGCGCCCGTCACTTACCGCGCGATGACCGAGGAGCTACAGCGCGAGGGCCGCATCAGCGACACGCCGTCCGACATCAACACCGTCGCCGACCCGCGCGAATACCTCTACGTCGAAGCCGCCTCGGAGCAGGAGGGGGCGGCCGTCGCCTTCGACGTGAAGTTGACGGGCAGGCCGGACGTGTTCGCCTCGGACATGGGCGAGCCGCGCCTGCGCATCGAGCGGAGCGGTTACTTCCGGACGGCCATACGACTGCCAAAAGGCGTCTCGCCCGGCGCGGTCGAGTCCGTCACCGCCCGCTGCCACCCGCACCCCGCGACCGCCTCCGGCGGGACGTGCAAGCGCCTCAAACTCGTGCGCGTCCTCACGCTCGGCCGCGACTTCCTGCCGCGGGAGCTTCCCCTTAAGCCGCAGCCCGAGTCCGCGCTCGCGGCCGGCGAGACGAAAGTCTTCCGCCTCGCGCCCTGAGCTAGCGCCGCCCTCCGACTTTGACGTAAATGGGATTCGTCATGGCGAGCATCGCGCCCGCCGGGTCGCGGACTTCGAGACGGTAGTACGCGTCCCTCTCGCATTCGACCTCGAACACTTCCGTCAGTTGTGATTGCGCCTTAAAGGTGCGGACCACGCGCCCGCCCGAGACGAGCGAAATGACCGAGCGGGGCGGCGCGCCGAGCGCGCGGATGAAGAAGACCAGCGTGCCGGGCGAGCGCAGTCGAAGCTCTTCGCCGAAGGTGTGGCGCGGGCCGGACAAGCCGCGCGGCCCGACCTCGCCCGCCGCCGCCTCGAAATCAAAAGCGGGGCCGTCCGCCCCGCGCGTCAGGTAGACTCGGCCGCCGCGGATGCCTCTCAGCAAGGCCACCTGTGACAGCTCGGACGCCGCGGCGTGCGTCGTCGGCCGACCGATGGGGTTCTGCGCGCGGTGCGAGTCGCTGGACGCGACGGCCGTCGGGCGCAGGCCGCGTTGCAGGAGGCCGTCCCACAGCTTGAGCGCCCGCTCGTCGGTCAGGTCCCACTCGCCGTTCCACACCTCGATTGCGTCGAAGTCATTCAGCGCGCCCGCGTAGCTCCAGTCGCAGCCGCCGCACGCGGCGAAGGGGTGATTGACGGAGACGAGCGCGCCGAGGCTGTGCGCACGCGCGGCGACTTCCGACATCCGCGAAGAGTTTCCGGGGCGCACGCGGAAATCCACCCACGCGCCCGCGGGCAGGCCCCACGCGTTGGTGTGGCCGCCGTAGGTGGTTATCTCTTCGCCGCGCAGGACGAGCAACTCGCGGGGGATGCCGCCGACGCGGTCAACGTCAGCGTGGTGGCTCGAAGTGTTGTGGTCGGTGACGAAGATGAAGTCGAGGTAGGAGTAGTACGCGGCCTTGGCGAGTTCGTGAACTGTCCAGTCGCCGTCGCTGTGGACGGTGTGCATGTGCATGTCGCCCGCGAGCCAGAAAAGGTTCGGCCCGGCAGTCCTCCGGTGCCGGCCCGTCTCGCGCGGCAACAGAATCTCTGAGCCACGCGCGGCGGGGCGGCCCGCCGTAATCCCTCCCGTCTCGATGTCGAGCCTGAGCTTCACGTCTACGCCCGAGGGCGCGACTTTGTAGAGGCCGAGGATGACGTGCCACGTGCCGGCGGGCAGCGGGCCGGGCAGGTAGCCGGGCGTCGCCTCGTAGCGCGTGATGAAGAATTCAGAGCGGCGGCCTCCGCTCCAGCCGCGGAAGCCGCGCGGGTCCGTGTCGGAGCCCGACGAGCGCGCGTCAAACACGCCGATGTCAATCGTGTTGGCCCCGCCTTCACGCTCGTACGAATAGCTGACGGCGACGCGGCGGGCGCCGCGCGGCACCCCGAAGGGGACGTAGACGTAGCGACTCGCGCCCGCGCGCGGAGGCGCGACGCGGACGACGCGCTCGATTGTCTGGGCGCGCGCCGCGTGTGCCGTGAAGGCGCAGCAGAAGAGTGCGGCGTAGATGAGTAAGCGCATCAGTCGTCCCTAGTTCGTCTTCGACGGCGATGACATCGAGGGCGGCCTCTCGCCGCGCCCCCACGCGGACGGCGCGCGCCCCATCTGCAAGACGAGACGCCCGCCCGCCGCGACCTCTTCGTGCTTGAGCCACGCGCGTTCGAGCGGTCGCCCGTCGAGCCGCGCCGACTGGATGTAAAGGTTGGCGGCCGAAACGTTCTGCGCCTCGACGACGAAAGCGCGGCCGGCGCCGAGGTCGATGGTCGTGCGCTCGAAGAGCGGGCTCGCGATGTAGTAGAAGGGCTGGCCGGCGTTCGGGTAGAGGCCGACGGCGCCCCAGACGTACCACGATGACATCGCGCCGCTGTCGTCGTTGCCGGGCAAGCCCGCGCGCCCCGTAGCGTACTCCGCGTCGAGGATGCGGCGGACGCGCTCCTGCGTGCGGTCGGGACGGCCGGCGTGCGTGTAGAGGAAGGGGGCGAGGAAGTTCGGCTCGTTGTTGTGGTTGTAGAGTCCCTGATTGAAGGCGGGTTCGCGGGTCGGCGGGTTGTCGAAGAAGGGGTCGAGCCACGCGACGAACCTCTCGTCGCCGCCGAGCTTGTTGATGAGAGCCTGCGCGTCGTGCGGGACGTAGGTGCCGTAGATGTAGCCGCTGCCCTCGTAGAAGGGCGCGTCCCAGTAGTTGAAATCTTTGTCGGGGTAGAAGTGCGAGGCCGAGAAGGGCGCCAGCCAGCGGCCGTCGTCGAAGCGCGGGCGGGCCGAGCGCGTCTCGTCGCTCCAGACGTTCGCCCAGTTCTTGGAACGCTCAAGGTACTTCCGGCTCTCCTCCGTCTTGCCCAGCGCGCGCGCCACCTGCGCGACGCAGAAGTCGTCGTAGGCGTACTCGACCGTGCGCGAGACAGAGCGCGGGTAGTTCATCGAGACGTAGCCGAGCCGCTTGTACTCGGCGAGCGCGCGGCCTTCATAGAGAGAACGCGGGCTGTCAACTTCGGCGTTCTTGACCAACGCCTCGTAAGCCTTCGCGTAGTCAATTCCGGTCACGCCCTTCTGCATGGCGTCGGCCACCACCACGTCGCCGTTCGAGCCCCCCTGCGTCATGCCGTTGGCGCCCGCGATGCGCGAGTCGGGCATCCAGCCGGTGTGGACGTAGGTGTCCACGAGCGAGCGTACCATGTCGCGCTGGCGCTCGGGCTGAATCAAAGTCAGGAGGGGGAAGTGTGTGCGGAAGGTGTCCCAGATGGCGTAGAAGTCTTCGTAGTGAGGCTCGTCAGAATCCCACCACGCGTTCTCGCCCGTCAGGTCGTGCGGCATGTAGTGACAGTGGAAGAGCGCGGTGTAGAAGATGCGGCGCTGCTCCTCCGTGCCGCCCTCGACCTTAATCTTCGCGAGCGCGTCTTCCCACGCCGCTTCGGCGCGGCGGCGCGCGGCGTCGAAGTCCCAGTCCGGCGTCTCGCGCAGGAGGCTGGCGCGCGCACGCTCCGGGCTGATGAAAGACACGCCGACCTTCATCTGAACGGTCCGGTCGTCCGTCGTGTCGAAGGTCGCGTAGGCGCCGACCTTGCCCTCGCCCGAGGCGACGGCCGTCGAAGGCTCGACGCGTTCGTCGCGCCATGTGCCGAAGGCGTTGAAGGGGCGCGAGAACTCGGCCGAGAAGTGGATGGTGTAGGGCGACTGGTTCCAGCCGCCGACGAAGTTGCCGCTGCCCTCGACGCGGTTGGGCGCGACGACGCGCACCCAGCAGTCGAAGGGGCGCGGGTTCTTGAAGGCGTTGCGGCCCGTCTCGGGTTGCACGACGGAGCTAACGTCTATGAGCAGGTGCGAGAGCTTCGACGCCGGGAAGGTGTAGCGGTGGAAGGCGACGAGCCGCGTCGCCGTCAGCTCGGCGCGCACGTCGGGGCGGGTGAGCCTGACCGTGTAGTAGCCGGGCGACGCGGCCTCTTCCGATTTGGGCGAGCCGAGGTTGTTGATTCGCAGCCTGCCGACGTGCGGCGTCGTCAGGAAGTTGCCGTACTTGCTCGCGCCGCCCGTGCCGCCGACGTGCGTCTGGCTGAAGCCGTTGACGTTCTCGTGAGGGTTATAGCCCGAGGTGGCGGGCCGCTCGGTGTCGGGGCTCGCGTGGACGAAGCCGAACGGGACTTGCGCGCCGGGCACGACGTTGCCGCCGTTCTCGGTCCCGACGAAGGGGTCGGCGTACTCAATCAGCCGCCGGCCCGACTGAGAGAGAGTCGGCGCGGCCTGACCGAGCGCGAGCGCGGCCCCGAGCAGCACCCGCGCGAGGAGCTTAGGTCTTGTCGGGGGCGGTTTCTTCATCGTCGGCCGCGCTACTGTGACAAGTTGTCTTTCGTGATGAGCTTGATGGGAACGACGAACTCGGGCTGGACCTGCTCGCCCTTGAGGAGCTTGACGGCGTTCTCGACGGCCATCGCGCCCATGCGGTCGGGCGATTGGGCGACGGTGGCGACCATCGTGCCCTGGCGGACGGCGTCGCGCGCTTCGGACAAGGCGTCGAAGCCGACGACGGCTATCTGCCCCGTCTTCTTGGCGGCGGCGATGGCCTCCATCGCGCCCAGCGCCATCAGGTCGCTGCACGCGAAGACGGCCTGCACGTCCGGGTGCGACTGGAGGATGTTCTGGAAGACGTTGAAGCCCTGGTCGCGCTCCCAGTTGGCCGTCTGCGAGGCGACGATTTCGACGCCCGTCCCCTTCAAAGCGTCGCGGAAGCCGCGCAGGCGCGAGTCGCCCGTCTCGTGACCGGGGATGCCTTCGAGCACCGCCACCTTGCCCTTACCGTTCAAGTGCCTGGCGAGGAACGCGCCCGCGACCTTGCCGCCCTCGTAGTTGTCAGAGCCGATGAAGGTCGCAATCTTGCCGCCCGAATCCGCGAGCGCCTTCTCGTCCACGCGCGTGTCAACGATGACGACGGGGATGTTCGCGCGGTTGGCCTTCTCGACGGCCGGGACGATTTCGCGCGAGCCGGAAGGCGTCACGCACAGGGCCGCGACGCGCGTCTGAATCAGGTTCTCGACAATCTGCATCTGCTTCTCCACGTCCACCTCGCGCTCGGCCGCCTGCACGACCAGTTCGACACCCAAACGCTTGGCGGCCTCCTCCGCGCCCTTCTGCATCTCGATGAAGAAGGGGTTGTTCGCGGTCTTCATCACGAGGGCTATCCGCTGCCTGCCGCCCGCCTGCTCCGAGCCGCGCTGACAACTGACGAGCCCGAGCGACAGAGCCGCCGACAGCAGTAAAACCGGAACCTTCTTCATGGTCGTTTCTCCTTCGTCTTACCCCGCGCGCCTCTTCAGCCACATGTCTATGAGCACGGCCGCGATGATGACCGAGCCGATGACGATTTGCTGGATGAAGGAGGAGACGCCGAGGAGGTTGAGGCCGTTGCGCAGCACGGCCATGATGAGCGCGCCGATGAGCGTGCCGACGACGGTGCCCTCGCCGCCGAGCAGGCTCGTCCCGCCGATGACCGTGGCGGCGATGGCGTCCAGCTCGTACATCATGCCCGCGATGGGCTGCGCCGAGTTGAGCCGCGCCGTCAGAATCACGGCCGCCAGCCCCGACAGCGCGCCCGAGATGCCGTAGACCGCCGCCTTATAAAATTTGACGTTGACGCCCGACAGCAGCGCCGCCTCTTCGTTGCCGCCGATGGCGTAGGTGTAGCGCCCGAGCTTCGTGCGCGTGAGGACGAAGTGCGCGACCGCGTAGACGCCGACCATGATGACGACCGAGACGGGGAGCCCCAACACCTCGCCCGTCGCCAGCGACCGAAAACCGCCCGAGAAGCCCGAGACGGGCCGCCCCTCCGTGAACATCAGGGCGGTGCCGCGCGCCACGCTCATCATCCCGAGCGTCGCGATGAAGGGCGGCAGGCGCCCGACCGTAATCAGCGCCCCGTTGACGAGCCCGCAGAAGAGCCCGGTCCCCAGCGCCGCCGCGAGCGCCAGCGGCACGGGCGCCTCCGCGTGCAGCACGCTCGCCATCACCACCCCGGCGAAGGCGAGCACCGAGCCGACCGAGAGGTCGATGGCGCCCGTGATGATGACGAACGTCATGCCGACGGCGACGATGGCGATGATGGCGGCCTGCTCGACGACGTTGAGGAGGTTCGAGACGGTCAGGAAGTGCGGCGTCAACGCCCACAGCACGACGCAGAGGCCGAAGAGCCCCGACAGCGTGCCGAGCTGGCGCGCGTAGTGCGAGAAGAAGTCGGGCCGCAGTTCTATTCCCCGAGCGCGCATTCCAGAATCTTTTCCTGTGTCGCCTCTTCGGCCGTGAACTCGCCCGCCACGCGCCCGCCGCGCATGACGAGCACGCGGTCGCTCATCCCCAGTATCTCGGGCAGCTCCGAAGAGATCATGATGATGGCGACGCCCGAGGCGGCGAGCCGGTTCATCAGTTGATAAATCTCGGCCTTCGCGCCCACGTCCACCCCGCGCGTCGGCTCGTCGAAGATGAAGACCTCGGCCTCCGAGCAGAGCCACTTCGAGAGGACGACCTTCTGCTGGTTGCCGCCGCTCAGGTAGGCGACCCGTTGGTCGAGCCCCGGCGTGCGGATGCGAAGCTCGCGCACGTAACGCTCGGCCGCGCCCCGCTCGCGCTTCGAGTCCACGACGCCGAAGGAGGTGAACTTGTCCATGCTCGGCAGGCACAGATTGTCCTTGACCGACAGGGGGAGGACGAGCCCCTGCGCCTTCCTGTCTTCGGTGAGGAAGCCGAGCCCCGCGTTGATGGCCGCGCGGGGCGAGCCGATGCGCCTCGCCTCGCCTTTGATGTGGACGGCTCCGCCCTCAAGCTTATCTAACCCGAAGATGGCGCGCGCCAGCTCCGTCCGCCCCGCGCCGAGGAGGCCGGCGATGCCTAAGACCTCGCCTTTATGAAGCGAGAAGCTCACGCCCTTCAGCCCGCCGCGCGTCGTCAGCCCTTCCACCCTTAGAACTTCCGCGCCCCGCTCGGCGTGCTCTTTCGGGAACAGCTCCGTCAGGTCGCGGTTGACCATCAGTCGAATCAGCTCGAACTTGTTCGTCCCGCGCACGTCGAAGGTGCCGACCGAGCGCCCGTCGCGCAGGACCGTGACGCGGTCGCCTATCTCGAACAACTCCTCCAGCCGGTGCGAGATGTAGACGACCGAGACGCCCTTCGCCTTCAGGCCGCGGATGGCGGCGAAGAGCTCTTTAATCTCGTGCTCGGCGAGCGCGGCCGTCGGCTCGTCCATGATGAGGACGCGCGCGTCCAGGCTGAGCGCCTTCGCCACCTCGACCATCTGCTGCTCGGCCACCCTCAGACCTTTGACCGGCCGCCGCGGGTCGAGCTTGAGGCCGAGGCCGTGCAGGAGTTCGGCCGCCTGCCGGTTGATGGCGCGGCGGTCGATGAAACCCGCGAAGCGCATGGGCTCGCGCCCGAGGAAGATGTTCTCGCCGACGGAGAGGTGCGGGACGAGGTTGAACTCCTGATAGATGGTCGAGATGCCTAAGCCTTGCGCGTGCGCGGGGTTTTTGATTTCGACCTCCGCGCCGTCGAGCGTGACGCGGCCGGCCGACTTCTGGTAGGCGCCGCTCAGGATTTTCATGAGCGTGGACTTGCCCGCGCCGTTCTCGCCGAGCAGGATGTGGACCTCGCCCCGCCGCAGCCCGAAGTCAACGCCGTCTAAGGCGACGACGCCGGGGAAGGTCTTCCTTATCTGGTGCATCTCCAGGACGGGCGCGTCCGCCGTCCTTAGCTCTGCGCTCAAGGTTGAGATAGCCGAAGCAATGTAGAGGGCTGAAGATATTCAGAACGCGACGGAAGAAACCGCTCGACAAGCGGAAGGATAGTGCAGTTAAATGGCAGCCCTGTCAACACCTATTTCTTTCGCCCGGAACCCCGAAACATGACCACCAATCCCAGCCTCAAGCGTCGCGCCTCCGTGGCCGCCCTCGTCGTCTGTCTCGCCCTTCATTTGTCCGGGGCGACAACCGTCCGGGCGCGCGAGCCCATCGACGAGGTCAACGTGATGATCGGCACGACCGGCCCGAGCGTCTACGACTACGGCGGCATGATTCCCGGCGTCACCGTCCCCTTCGGCATGACCCACTGGACGGCCCAGACGCGCGAGAACAAAATCAGCGTCTACTCCTACAACCACAAGGACGAGACGATTCAGGGCTTCATCGGCACGCACCAGCCCGCCATCTGGATGGGCGACTACGGACAGGTCAGCCTCATGCCCTTCAGCGGCGAGCTGAAGACGCCGACGCCCAAGCTGCCCTTCCGCCACGAGGACGAGACGGCGGCGCCCAACTACTACTCCGTGAAGATGGGCGAGCCGGGCGCGCAAATCTTCTCCGAGCTGACGGCGACGGCGCGCGCCGGCTTCCTCCGCTTTAAGTTCCCCGCCTCGGACGCCTCGCACGTCGTCATCACCGCCTGCCGCTCGGAGCGCGTTGACGGCTTCGTCCGGGTCAACGCGGCGGCGCGCGAAATCACCGGCTACAACCCCGACCGGCAGTCGGCGCACCTCGGCCCGCCGCTACCGAATTTTAAAGGCTACTTCGTCATCCAGTTCGACAAGCCGTTCGCCTCTTCGGGGACGTGGGAGGGCGAAGAGATTCGCGCCGGCCGCACGGAGCAGTCCGGCCGCCACGTCGGCGCCTACGCCAAATTCAAGACGGCCGAGGGCGAGGTGGTCAGGGTCAAGGTCGGCACCTCCTTCATCAGTCTCGAACAGGCCAGAGATAACCTGAAGAGGGAGATTCCCGCGTGGGACTTCGAGCGCGTGAAGGCCGAAGGCCGGCGTGTCTGGAATGAGGCGCTGGGCAAAATCGTGATTGAAGGCGGCTCGCGCGACGAGCGCGTCAACTTCTACACGGCGATGTACCACTCGCTGCTCTTCCCGCGCATCTTCTCCGAGTACGGCCGCTACTACAGCGCCTTCGACGACCGCGTCCACCGCGGCGTCTCCTACAACGACTACTCGCTCTGGGACACGTTCCGCGCCGAGCACCCTTTACTTATTTTAATCGAGCCCGAGCGCGTGCCCGGCATGATTACCTCGCTGCTCCAGATGTACGACGAGGGCGGCTGGATGCCGATGTGGCCCAACCCGACCTACTCCGGCATCATGATCGGCACGCACGCCGACAGCGTCATCGCCGACGCCTACGTCAAGGGCGTCCGCGGCTTCGACTTGAAGAAGGCCTACGAGGCGACGCGCAAGAACGCCTTCACGCCGCCCGACGGCGACGTGGGCAACCGCTGGCTCGACCGCGCGCCGTGGACCGCGTTCGAGGCCCGCGGCGGCCTGACGTGGTACATGAAGCTCGGCTACGTCCCGCAGGACAAGACCGACGAGTCGGTCTCTCGCACGCTCGAATTCGCCTACGACGACTTCTGCGTCGCGCAGCTCGCCAAAGCCGTCGGCCGGACGGACGATTACGAAGTCCTGATGAAGCGCGCGAAGAACTACCGCAACCTCTACGACCCGGCGAAGGGCTTCATGCGGCCGAGGCTCGCGGACGGGAGTTGGGACGAGGAGAGCTGGAACACGAAAGAGGAGCGGATGCCCGGCTTTACGGAGGGCGGCCCGTGGACTTACCTCTTCTGCGAGATGCAGGACGTGCCCGGCATGGTCGAGCTGATGGGCGGGCCGGAAGCGTTCACGGCGAAGCTCGAAGAGAACTTCACCGGCGGGCACTACCGGCACGACAACGAGCCCGGCCACCACTACACCTACCTCTTCGACTACGTCGGCCGCGCGTGGCGGACGCAGGAGCTTGTGCGCGAGACGATGCGGACGAAGTACCAGAACGCGCCCGACGGCCTGAGCGGCAACGACGACTGCGGCCAGATGTCGGCCTGGTACATCTTCAGCGCGCTGGGCTTCTACCCCGTCACGCCCGGCTCGCCCGTCTACGCCGTCGGCAGCCCTCTCTTCGACAAAGCGACCATCCGGCTTCACGGGCCTTACAAGAAAGGCCCCTTCACGGTTATCGCGAAGAATCAGTCGGCCGAGAACAAATACGTTCAGTCGGCGACGCTCAACGGCCGCGCGCTCCGTGAGCCGTTCATCCGTCACTCCGACATCGCCAACGGCTCGACGCTCGTCTTCACGATGGGTCCGCGGCCGAACGAAGATTGGGGGCGGGCGGGGCAGAAGTAAGCTTACTTAAATGTCTACTGATAGACAGGAATTGCTGCGGACCCTCGTCCTCGCCAACGAGTTCAAGGAAGGCGACCTGCTCGTCGGCGGGACGCGGGACGAGTACGCGCGTGCGGCGGCGCGCTCGGCGCTCGGCGCTGTGACGCTCGGCACGCTGGGCGGGACCGCGCTGGTCGAAGACGGCGTCAGCGAAGCACTCTCCGCGTCGCTGGACTCGCGGCTCGCGGCGGATATCTCGCGGCTGACGGTCGGCGAGTTGAAGACAATCTTGTTGGGCCGCGGCGGCGCGGAGTGGGTGCGTCGTTACGGCGACGGCCTGAGCAGCGAGGCGGTCGCAGCGGTCGTGAAGCTGATGACGAACGAGGAGCTGTCGTTCGTCGCGCGCTCCCTCTTCAATCCGCTCCCCGGCGAAGGCGTCGCCGTCGGCTCTCCCAACCACTTCGGCTCCCGCATCCAGCCCAACAGCCCCGGCGACGACGAGGAGGAAATACTCTTCTCCATCCTCGAAGGGCTGACGTACGGCTGCGGCGACGTAATCATCGGCCTCAACCCCGCGGCCGACGACCTGGAAACCATCATCCGCCTCGAAGAATTGCTCGGCTCGGTGGTCGAGCGTTTGCAGCTTCCGACGCGCTACTGCGTGCTCTCCGACATCGTGAAGCAGGCGCGGGCGCGCGGGCGCGTGCGGGTTGACGTGGGCTTCCAGAGTCTAGCCGGCACGTCGAAGGCGCTCGGCGGGATGGTGGGGATGGACGCGGACGGCGTGCTCGATTTGGCGCGCGGCTTCGGCGGCCTCTACTTCGAGACGGGGCAGGGCTCGGAAGTCACCAACGGGGCGGCCGAGGGCGTGGACATGGTGACGCTCGAAGCGCGCAGCTACGGCGTGGCGCGACACATCGGGCGGCAGACGGGCGCGTGGATGATAGTCAACGACGTGGCGGGCTTCATCGGGCCGGAGGTCTTCCGCACGGGCGAACAACTCTTGCGCGCCTGCCTCGAAGACACCGTCATGGCGAAGCTGCACGGCCTGACGATGGGGCTCGACGTGTGCTCGACCTTCCACATGGGCGTCGAGCCTGCGACGCTGCGGCGGCTCACGCGCCAGATTGTCGAACAGGCGGCGCCCGCCTACCTCATGGCCGTCGCGGGCAACGCCGACCCGATGCTCGGCTACCTGACGACTTCTTTTCGTGAGCACCCGAGCTTGCGCCTCCACTCAGGCCGTCAAATCTCTTCGCCGATGCGGATGCGCCTCGCGGAGTTGGGCGTCATGGACGGGCGTGGGCTCCCGCGCGCGGACGCGGCGAGCACGGCCGCCCTTTATGCCGCGTACGTGAAGGCCGGCGGGGACAGGCGCTCGCCGGAGGAGCTGCGTGAGGAGGGATTAAAGAAGCTCGGCGCGCTCTCCGTTCGCGGCTTCGACCTCGGCCGCGGCCACGGCCCCGACTACGACGCGCCGCCCGAAGTCGGCGCACGACTGGAGGCGATTTACGACCACGCGAGGCGAGCCCTCTACGCCGTGCTCGACGACGGCGTCCTGCGCGATGTCAGCCCGCGCCACCTGAGGGTGCGCGCCGCACGCGACAGGGAACAGTACCTCGCGGACCCGCCCGCGGGCGAACGCCTGCGCGCCGAAGACGTGAGCCGCGTCGCCGGGCTCTACGCCTCGCGCCCGCCGCAGGTGCAATTCGTACTCACCGACGGGCTGAACGCAGACGCGCTCAACGAGAACCTGCGCGCGGTGCTGCCGAGGCTGCGGCGCGGGCTGGCGGAGTCCGGCCTGCGCGTCGGCGAGGTGGACGTGGTCGTGACGACCGGGCGCGTGCGCGCCGGCTACCACGTCGGCGAACTGCTCGGCGCGGACGCGGTCGTCCACCTCATAGGCGAGCGCCCCGGCACGGGCCTGAACACACTCTCGGCCTACCTCACATACGGCCGCGACGAGGCGGGGCGAATGCGTTGGAGCCCCGCGCTCGACCACGCTTGCACGACGGCCGTCTGCGGCATCCACCCGTCGGGGAAGAGGCCCGGCGTGGCGGCCGGAGAGATTCTGGACTGCGTGGCGAGGATGTTTGAGGAGCGGCGCTCGGGCGTCGCCCTCGGGTCAGACTTCAGACGCGGGTAAACCGCCTCCCTATTGCTTTCCCATACGGCCCGCAGTATACTCCTCTTGAAATCCCATAGGAGCCGACGAAGGTGGGCGACAAGACTGACATCTGGCAGGGCACGCTGGCCCTGATGATACTCAAGACGCTGGAGGTCATGGGGCCTCAGCACGGCTACGGCCTCGCGCGCCGCATCGAGCAGACCAGCGGCGACGCGTTCTCGATTAACTACGGCACGCTCTACCCGGCGTTGCTCAAGCTGGAGCAGGAAGGTTACGTGTCGTCGGAGTGGGGCGTCTCGGATAACAACCGCCGGGCCAAGTATTACAAGCTGACCCGCGCGGGGCGCAAACAACTCGCCGAAGAGGCCCGCGAGTGGGAGCGGACGACCGCCATCCTCGCGAGGTTCTTCGCCCCGGCGGAGGAATCCTGATGCGCGTCAGGCGTCTGCGCGCATGGCTCGCGCGCTCGGCCGGTCTGCTGAGGCGGGCGGAGCGGGAGCGCGAGTTGGCGGAGGAGCTTGAGGTTCACCTCCAGATGCAGGTCGAGGACAACCTGCGCGCCGGGATGAGCCCGCGCGAGGCCCGCCGCCGGGCGCTCGTCAAGCTCGGCGGTCTGACGCAGGCCAGAGAAGAGTGCCGTCGAAGGAGTGGTTTCCCGATGCTCGAAGACCTGTGGCAAGACGTGCGTTACGGGCTGCGGACGCTCGCCCGGCGCAAAGGGTTTACGCTGGCGGCGGTGGCCTCGCTCGCTCTCGGCATCGGCGCCTGCACGGCCGTCTTCAGCGTGGTGGACGGCGTCCTGCTGCGCCCGCTCCCTTACCTCGAACCCGGCCGCATCCTCGAACTCCGCGAGGTGAGCGAGAAGGGCGCGGAGATGCCTTTCGCCGAGCCGAACTATCTCGACCTCCGCGCGAGCGGCCGCAGCCTTGAGGCGCTGGCTCAGTACAGGCCCGGCCTGACGAGTGTGCTGGGCGGGAGCGAGCCGGCGCGCGCCCGCGTGACGGCGGCCTCCGGCGACTTCTTCCGCGTGATGGGCGTCGGCCCGGCCGCCGGCCGCACGTTCGACGCGGGCGAGGCCGGCGGCGACGCGGGCCGCGTGGCCGTCGTCAGCCACGGCTTCTGGCAGCGGATGATGGGCGGGCGGAGGGATTTCGACTCCGTCGCGCTGAACATCTACGACTGGAGCTTTACCGTGGTCGGGGTCATGCCGCCCGGCTTCGACTATCCGCGGGGCACCGAGGTCTGGATACCCCGCGAAGTCTTCCCGGCGCAGACTTCGCGGACCGCGCACAACTGGAGCGTCGTCGGGCGCCTGCGCCCCGGCGTGGGAGTCGAGGAGGCGCGCGCCGACTTGAAGGCGTTCGGGGGCCGCCTCAAGGCGGAGCACGGCGGCGGCGTGGACGCGGTCGCCGTCACGGCCGTCCCGCTTCAGGAGTTCATGGTCGGCGACGTTCGCGGGCTCCTCTTCATCCTGCTGGGTGCGGTCGGCCTGCTGCTCTTAATCGCCTGTGCGAACGTCGCCAACCTTCTGCTCGCGCAGGCCACGGCGCGGCGGAAGGAGGTCGCGGTGCGCGCCGCGCTGGGCGCGACGAGGCTGCGGCTTCTGAGGCAGTTCGTGACGGAGTGCGTGCTGCTGACGCTGATATCGGGCGCGCTGGGGGTGCTGCTCGCGTACTGGGGCGTGGACGCCATCGTCGCTCTGAACGCGGGCGGCCTGCCGCGCGCCGAAGAGGTGGGGGTGGACGTGAGGGCGCTGGCGGTCGCGCTGGGCCTCGCGCTCGTGACCGCACTCGCGCTCGGGCTCACCTCCGCCATGCGATGCTCCGACGCGGGGCTGCAACACGGCCTTAGAGATTCGGGGCGCGGGCAGACCTCGGGGCCGGGCGGCTCGCGGCTGCGCGGCGCGCTCGTCGTCTCGCAGGTGGCGCTTACGCTCGTGCTCACGGCGGGCGCCGCGCTCCTCGGCAAGAGTTTTCTGCAACTGCTCAGCGTTGACCCCGGCTTCCGCCCCGAGAGCGCGGTGGCGATGAGCACGTCCCTGCCGACGGCCAAAGACGACGAACAGCGGAGACGGCAAGTGCTCTTCCACGAGCAACTGCTCGAACGTCTCCGGCAGATTCCGGGCGCGGTCGCGGCGGGCGGCGTCAACAGCCTGCCCATCACGGGCGGCGGGAGCAGCGGCACCTTCCTCATCGACAACGACCCCTCGCGGACGGGGTACGCCGAATACCGCATCGCGTCGCGCGGCTACTTCGAGGCGATGGGCATCCCGCTGCTTCAGGGGCGCCCCTTCTCCGAGGATGACCGGCCCGACTCGACGCACGTCGCCGTCATCAGCCAATCGCTGGCGCGCAAAGTCTGGCCGGGCGAGAGCCCCTTGGGCCAGCGCATACAGTTCGGCAACATGGACGGCGACAAGCGGCTCCTGCACGTCGTCGGCGTCGTCGGCGACGTGCGCGAGCGCGGGCTCGACGCCGACGTGCGGCCCACCGTCTACGCTTACGCGCCCCAGCGCCCGCTGCTCACGAACTTCTCATACATCATCCGCGCGGGCGGCGAGGCGTCGGCGCTGGCCTCGGCCGCGCGGGCGGAGTTGCGCGCGCTCGACCCGAACATCCCCGCGCGCGTCCGCACGCTCGAAGAAGTAGTCTCCGCGTCGCTCGACTCGCGCCGGTTCAGCCTCGTCATCTTCGCGGTCTTCGCGGGGGCCGCGCTGGCGCTGGCGGTGACGGGCGTCTACGGCGTGATGAGCTACGCCGTCGCGCAGCGCACCCACGAGATAGGCGTCCGCGTCGCGCTCGGCGCGCGTCGGCGCGACATCCTCGGCCTCGTGCTCGGCCGGGGGATGCGGCTGACCCTGTTCGGCGTGGCGGCCGGCGCGCTCGGGGCCGCGGCCTCGACGCGCCTCATGTCGGGCCTGCTCTACGGCGTGAGCCCGAACGACCCTTTGAGCCTTCTCGCCGTCTCGGCGCTGCTCGTCGCCGTGGCGTTCCTCGCGTGCCTCATCCCGGCTTACCGGGCCACGAAGGTGGACCCCGTCGTCGCCCTCAAGGCGGAGTGAAGGGCGCCCCCCGTCCCCTCCTCAATTAGAGCGTTTGCCGCGCCCGCGCCCGGCCGGGGGTGCGGGTTGACATTCGTGTGTGCGGCGACTATATATGGCGGAACAACATATGGACATCACACGTATACTCGACCGCGAGCTGAAGAAGGGCAGCGCCGAGATGCTCATCATGGCGCTGGTGGAGGACCGGCCGCGCCACGGCTACGAGATAGCCAAGCTCATCGGCGAGCGGTCGGACGGCGTGCTGAGCTTCCACGTCGCCTCGCTCTACCCGCTGCTGTACCGGCTGGAGAAGCGCGGCCTGCTGAAAGGTCAGTGGGTCGAGAAGGCCGGACAGCGGCGGCGGCGCTACTACAAGTTGACCGCGCAGGGCCGCGCCGTGCTGGCCGCGCAGCGCAACACCTGGCAGGAGTTCTTCGCGGCGCTCGACCGCGTCGCGCGTATCACACCCGAGCCCGATGATGCTTGACGAGAAGAAGGCTGCGTGGGTGAGGCTCGTCCGCTCGCGCCTCGCCCCGCTCGGCCTCGACGGGCCGCGCGAGGCGGAGATTGTCGAGGAACTGGCCGAGCACCTGGAGGCGGCGTACGAAGAGGCGCTGGCGCTGGGGCGCTCGGATGACGAGGCGAGGGCCGAGGCGCTTTCGCAGTTCCCCGACTGGAGGCTGCTGGAGTGCGAGCTGAGCCGCGCGGAGAGCACGACCCTGGGGCGGCTGGCGGCGCGGGCCGAGGAAAGGGGCGGGAGGGCCACCATGTTTGAACAACTCATCAAAGACCTTCGGTACGGCTTCCGCATGCTGCGACGCAAGCCGGGCTTCGCGGCCGTCGCCGTGCTGACCCTCGCGCTCGGCATCGGCGCCAACACGGCCATCTTCTCCGTCGTCAACGCCGTGCTCCTCAAGCCGCTGCCTTTCCCGGAGCCTGAAAGGCTCGTCTCCATCTACGAGGCGCTGCCGCAGGGCGGGACGGGCTCGGTCTCCGTGCCGAACCTTCTCGATTGGCGGGCGCAGTCGGACAGCTTCACGGGCATCGCCGCCTACCAGTTCGGCGACTTTAACTTGCAGGAAGACCAGCAGCCGGTGCGCGCCGTCGGCGCGATGGTCTCGCCGAACTTCTTCGAGGTGCTGGGCGCGGCGCCGCAGGCGGGCCGGGCGTTCGCCGAAGGCGAAGACAAGGCGGGGAGCGACCGCGTCGTCGTCCTGAGCGACAAGCTCTGGCGGCGCAGCTACGGCGCGGACCCCGGCCTCGTCGGGCGCGACATCATGCTCGGCGGCGAGAAGTATCAAGTCGTCGGCGTGGCGGGGCAGAGCGCGCAGTTCCTGTTCCCGACGGTCGAGCTGTGGGTCCCGCTCGTCTTCAGCGACGGGCAGAAGGCGAGCCGCGGTAGCCACTGGCTGAACACGCTGGGGCGGCTCAAGCCGGGCGTCGGTTTCGAGCAGGCGCAGGCGCAGATGAGCACCATCGGGCGCATCCTCGAACAGCAGTACCCGGCGCAGCAGGAGGGCCGCGGCGTCGTGCTCGCGCGTTTGGAAGAGGAGGTCGTGCAGGGCGTGCGGCCGGCGCTGCTCATCCTGCTCGGCGCGGTCGGCTTCGTGCTCCTCATCGCGTGCACGAACGTGGCGAACCTGCTGCTGGCGCGCGCCGCGTCGCGCCGCAAGGAGGTCGCCATCCGGTCGGCGCTCGGCGCGGGGCGGTGGCGACTGATGCGGCAGTTTTTGACGGAGAGCGTGCTGCTCGCCATGGCGGGCGGGGCGGCCGGGTTGCTCGTGGCGCGGTGGACGTTGAAGGGACTTTCGGCGCTGGCGGCAGGCTACCTGTCGCGGCCCGGCGAGTTGGGGCTCGACTGGAAAGTTCTCGCCTTCACGGCGGGGCTCTCGCTGTTGACGGGCCTGTTCGCCGGGCTCGCGCCCGCGCTGCACGTCTCGGGCGCCGACGTGCAGGAGACTTTGAAGGAGAGCGGCAACGCGGGTTCGAGCGCGCGCGGCACTTGGCTGCGGAGCGGGCTGGCCGTGGCCGAGGTCGCTTCGGCGCTGGTCCTGCTCGTCGGCGCGGGGCTGCTCGTCAAGAGCTTCCTGCGGCTCCAGCAGGTCGAGTCGGGGCTGCGGCCAGAGGGCGTCGTCACGATGCGCGTTTCGCTCCCCGCGTCGAGGTACGACACGGCGCAGAAGACTTCGGGCTTTTACCGCGACGTGCTCGAACGCGTCTCGGCGCTGCCGGGCGTCGAGGCGGCGGGCATCATCAACATGCTGCCGCTACAGCGTTACGGCAACAACGGCGAGATACAGGTGGAGGGCCGCCCGCCGCTGCCGCCCGGACAGGTGCCGCTGACGGAGTACCGGAGGGCCAGCGCCGGTTACTTCAAGGCGCTCGGCATACCTCTGCTCGCGGGGCGCGTGTTCGAGGCGGCCGACGAGGCCGAGGGCGCGCGCTCGGTCGTCGTCAGCCAGACGCTCGTCCGCACCTTCTTCCCCGAAGGCGAGGCGCTCGGCAAACGAATCAACCCCGGCGGCGACTCGTGGTGGACCATCGTCGGCGTCGTCGGCGACGTGAAGCAGTCGGGGCTGACGCAGCCCTCGCGGCCCGAGTTGTTCTTCCCTTACACGGCGAGCCGCGCCGACGGCATGACGCTCGTCGTCCGCTCCGCCTCCGACCCTTCGGACCTCGCGGCCGGCGTCCGCCGCGAGGTGCTGGCGGTTGACCCCAACCAGCCGGTCTACAACGTGCGGACGATGGAGGAGGTCATCGACCTCTCCATCTCGAACCGGAAGCTGAACATGACGCTGCTGACCATCTTCGCCGGGCTCGCCACGCTGCTCGCCGTCGTCGGCATCTACAGCGTAATGTCGTACCTCGTGACGCAGCACACGCGCGAGATTGGAATCCGCGTCGCCCTCGGCGCCCGCCCGGCCAACATTCTGAAGCTGGTCATCGGTCAGGGCCTCACGCTGACGCTCGTCGGCGTGGCTGTGGGCGCGCTCATCGCCTTCGGCCTCTCGCGCCTGATGTCGAGTCTGCTGTACGGCGTCGAGGGGACCGACCCGACGACCTACGGGCTGGTTTCGCTGCTCCTCATCGTGGTGGCGCTGGTGGCGTGCTACGTGCCGGCGCGGCGTGCGACGAAGGTGGACCCGCTGGTCGCGCTCCGCTACGAATAAGGCGGGCGGGCGCGCACGGACGCCCGCCGCCCTTCCGAGATGAGGGTCTTCCCCCGCATCAATTACAGGGGCCTCGGGGCGCGCGGCAGGCGCAGGCTACGTCTGCCGCGCGGCCTCCGGTCCGGCCTCACGCGGCTCCCGCCTGAAACCCTTCTGCTGGTTGTTCCGCCCGCGCTGCTCGGCGCGGGCTGGCTCGCGTACGCGTATCGAGCTGACGCGGTCGCGGTCTTCGCGGTCGCCGTCGCGGGCGCATTGTTCGCCGCCGCGCAGGGCGCCGCGCTCGCGTACGTGGCGCGGCGCGAACCGTTGCGCCTCTCGGCGCGCACGGGCGACGACCGCCGTTTCCTGCTCGACCTCAGCGGCGGCGTGCGCGCGGCGGCGAACGTCGAGCAGCTCTACGAGCAGGTCGCCGTCAAGATTGCGCGCGAGTTCCGCGTCGAATGCGTCTCGCTCTTCATCAGGGACGACGCGTCTGGCGAGTTCGTCTGCCGCGCGCGGTGCGGCGCGGGGCAGGCCGGCGGGGGGCGGGACGGCGCCGGGCAGGACGCCGCCGCCCACCCGCCGCGCCTCGGGGGCGGCGCTTTCGTCGTCAGGCGACTCAGGAATCTTGGGCTGCCGCTGGCGGTTGACCCGCAGGGTTTCGACCTGTGGGTGCGCGCCGCACCTGCCGCGGCGAGGCAGGCGCGAGGCAGGGAGGCGGAAGTCCTTCGACGGCTCGGGGCGCGGCTGCTGGTTCAGATAAAGACGCGCGAGCGGCTGACGGGGATTCTCGTGCTCGGTCGGCGCGCGGCGGAGCGCGCTTACTCGACGGAGGAAAAGTTGCTGCTCCTGTCGGTGGCCGGGCAGTTGGCGCTGGTGGTCGAGAACTCGAAGCTGCTCGAAAGGATGGTGGAGGAGGAGCGTTTGAGGCGCGAGCTGGCGATGGCGGCCGAGGTGCAAAGGCGCCTCTTCCCGGAGCGGCCGCCCCGGTCAGAGGCAATCGAGCTGGCGGGCTACTGCCGGCCCGCGCGCCAAATCGGCGGGGACTACTACGACTTCCTCGCCTTCGGCGGCGGCCAGACGGGGGTCGTGGTGGCCGACGTGGCGGGGAAGGGGATTTCGGCGGCGCTGCTGATGTCCACGCTTCAGGCGTGCCTGCGGTCGCAGGTCGCGGGCGGCCACCCCGACGCCTCCCGTGCGGGGGCGCTGGCCGATTTGGTCTCGACCTTAAACCGCCTGCTCTGCCGGTCAACGGGGCCGGCCAGCTACGTCACCTTCTTCTACGCGCAGTTCGACGAACGCACGTCGCTGCTCAGCTACGTTAACGCCGGGCACAACCCGCCGCTCCTCGTGCGGGCGGGCTGTGCGGGCGAAAGGCTCGAACGGGGCGGGGCGGTGCTCGGCCTCTTCGAGAGTTGCAGGTACGACGAGGGGGCCGTGGCGTTGCGGTCGGGCGACGTGTTCGTCGGCTACACGGACGGCGTCGTGGAGGCGCTGAGCGTCGGCGGGGAAGAGTTCGGCGAGGGGCGGCTGCGTGAATGCGTGGCCTCGTCCTCGCACCTGAGCGCCGAGGTGATTTGCGACGGCGTCATCGCCCGCCTCGACGACTGGTGCGCGGACACCCCGCAGCACGACGACCTCACGCTGGTGGTGTTGAAGATGAGATGAAACCCGACCGTCATCCTCTACGGCATCACTCGTAGCGGAGCGCGACCAGCGGGTCCACCTTCGTCGCACGCCGCGCCGGCACGTAGCAGGCGAGGAGGGCGACGCCCGCGAGCAGCACCGTAATGCCGCCGTACACGACCGGGTCGGTCGCGCTCACCTCGTAGAGCAGGCCCGACATCAGGCGCGTGAGCGCGAACGCCGCCGCCAGCCCGACGGCGACGCCGACGACCGTCAGCACGACGCCCTGTCGCACGACCATCGAGAGGATGTCGCGTCTCTGCGCGCCGAGGGCCATGCGGATTCCAATCTCGTGCGTGCGCTGCGCGACGAGGAAGCTCATCACGGAGAATATCCCGACGGCCGAGAGCAGCATCGCGAGGGCGGCGAAGACGCCGACCAGCGTCATGCTGAACCGCTGCCGCGCGACCGAGCGCGCCACCAGCGCCTCCATCGTCCGCACGTCGTAGAGCGGCAGCTCCTTGTCCATCTCGGAGACTATCTGGCGCAGCGAAGGGGTCAGCGAGGCGGGGTCGGCCGACGTGCGGATGACGAGGGTCATGTCGCCGAAGTTCACGAGCGATGCCGGGACGTAATACTCGGGCGCGGCGGGCGTCGCGAGGCGCGAGCCGCGTATGTCGCCGACCACGCCGACGACCTCGCCCTCGATTCTGTTGACGCCGAGGCGCAGGCGTTGGCCGAGCGGGTCCACGCCCGGCAGGTAGCGGCGCGCGAAAGCCTCGTTGACGACGAGGACGGCGGGCGCTCCCTTCTTGTCGGCCTCGGTGAAGACGCGCCCCGCGCGCAGGGGGACGCCCTGAGCGCGGAAGTAATCGGGCGTGACGAAGCGCGCCGAGGCCGACTGCCCCTGGCCGGGCGGCAGCGGCGCCTGCCCGACGACCGAGAAGGAGAAGGACAGGTTGTTGTCGCTCAAGGGGAGCGGGTTGACCCCGCCGACCGACTCGACGCCGGGCAGGGCGCGCACGCGCTCGACGAGCAGGCGGTAGAAGTCGTTGACCTTCTCGTCCGTGTCGTAGCGGACCGCGGCGGGCGAGAGCGAGGCCGTCAGGGTGTTCGACGCGTCGAAGCCGGGGTCCGTGTTGCGCAGCTTGACGAAGCTCTTTATCAAGAGGCCCGCGCCGACGAGCAGGACGAGCGAGAGCGCGACCTCCACGACGATGAGGAGGCTGCGGAAGCGCCTCCGGCCGCGCCCTTCCGTGCCGCCCCTGCCGCCCTCCTTGAGCGCCTCGTTTAAATCGACGCGGGAAGACTGGAGGGCCGGCGCGAGGCCGAAGAGGAGCCCAGTCAGGAGCGAGGCCGCGAGCGTGAAGCCGAGCACGCGCAGGTCGATGCTCGTCTCGTTGAAGCGCGGCACGTTCTCGGGGACGAAGGCCGAGAGCAGCCTGACGCCCCACAGCGCGAAGAGCAGGCCGAGCAGCCCGCCCGCCATCGCGAGCAGCACGCTCTCCGTCAACAACTGCCGCACGATGCGCGCGCGCCACGCGCCCAGCGCGCGGCGCACGGCAATCTCCCTGTGCCGCCCCGCCGAGCGCGCGAGCAGCAGGTTGGCGACGTTGGCGCAAGCTATCAACAGCACGAAGCCGACCGCGCCGAGCAGCACGAGCAGCGTCGGCCGCACGTCCCCGACCAACTCCTCCTGCGCCGCCGCGAGCCGCACGCCTATTCCCGCGTTCGAGTCCTGATACTGCTCCGCGAGCCGCGAGGCGACGATGTCGAGGTCCGCGCGCGCCTGTTCGACCGTGACGCCTTGCTTGAGGCGCCCGATGGAATCGAGGAAGATTGCGCCGCGCGACTGATACCCCGGCGCCGTTGGGTCAATCGGCATCCAGAAGTCTGTGGCGTCAGTCACGAACTCGAAGCTGAAGTCGGCGGGCGTGACTCCGACGACCTCGCGCTCGCGCCCGTCGAGCTTTATCACGCGGCCGACGATGCCGCGGTCGCCGCCGAAGCGCCGCTGCCAGAGGCCGTGGCTGATGACCGTCACGGCCGAGCCGCCCGGCTTCTCGTCCTCGGGGGCGAGCAGCCGGCCCATCAGCGGCCTCGCCTTCAGCACGCGGAAAATGTCGCCGGAGGCCACGACGCCCGAAAGCTGCTCGGGCGCGCCGTCGCCGCTCAGCGCCGCGGTCGCGCCGGTGTAGGCGGCCATCCCCTCAAGGGTCTGGTTCTGCGCGCGCAGGTCGGAGAAGTTCAGGTAGGAGTGCGGGCGCGAGAAGCTGCTGCGGCGCGCGTTGGTCCCGAAGACCGAGATGAGCTGTTCGGGCCGGTCGAACGGGAGCGGCCTGAGGAGCACGGCGTTGACGACGGAGAAGATGGCCGTGTTGGCGCCGATGCCGAGCGCCAGCGTCATGACGGCCACCAGCGAGAAGCCGGGACTCTTGCGCAGCTTGCGCGCGCCGTAACGCAGGTCTTGCCACATATCTTCGACGGCCGCACGCCCCGCGCGTCGCGGCGCTCCTCCTTAATTTAATTTGCGTCGAGCACGGGCGGAAGTTCCCGGCCTTCGGGGATGAATCGGATGGAAACGGAGTTAACGCAGTGGCGCGTGTCCTTCTCCGTGAAGCCTTCGCCCTCGAAGACGTGACCGAGGTGGCCGCCGCAGTTGGCGCAGACTATCTCCGTGCGCCGCCCGTCCGCGTCCGTGTGCCGCTCGACGCCCCCCGGAAACTCTTCGTCGAAACTCGGCCAGCCGCAGCCCGACTTGAACTTGGCCTCCGCCGAATAGAGCGGGTTGTTGCAGCGCCGGCAGATGAAGGTGCCGGGCGCATAAAGCGTCTCGTACTCGCCGGTGAACGGCCTCTCCGTGCCCTTGTGGACGATGACCCGCTCTTCCTCGGCCGACAACTGATTGTATGGCATAAGAATGTTCCTTCGACTGCTAAGAGTTAACCAATCTTAGAGCTTGCCCGTAAATTTCTCAACGGATTCCGGCGCGCGGCCGACGCCTCACTTCCGCCTCACCACGCCTAACAAACCCACCAGCTCTTTTTCACACCGCCGCCGCGCGGGGACGTGAACGCCGCGCGCCGGGAGGTAGGCTTGCGAGACGCACCCGTCCAGATACAGGGCGTCCCGGCAATGTAGCCGCTCCTTAAACATCGAGGCGAAGTCGTGCAGGTTCACCTCGCCCTCAGAGATGACTATGTAGACCTCGTCCGGCGACTTCACCCCGATGCCGTTGCGCACGTAGAGAGACTGCGAGTCCGGCTTCAATTGCCGGTTCACCTCGCCGTCCATGACCAGCAGAGGCCCGGACTGCGTCGCTTCCTGAACGGCCTCCCGCCCGGCCATCGAGCCGAACTTCTCCGACTCGACAATCCCGGCGGCGCCGCCCGCGACGTAGAAGACGCCGTTCGGCCTCCAATAAAAGTTCCCCTCGCCGCCGTTCAGATTAAGCGGGCTCAGCGTCGAGCCCCCTTCGACGTGGAGCCCTTCCGGCGTGTGGGCCTCGGAGTAGATGCCGGCGTTCGTGAGGGCGAGCACGTCGCCGCCGATTTGGCGGTAGGCTTCGTCTAAAGAACCGTAAGGGGCTCCGGCAGGATTCTTCCACAGCGTCTTGACGAGCGCCGCCCTCAAATCGACGCGGAGGACGACGTAGGTCGTCTGCCGGAAGGTAAGGCAACTGACCTCCAGACCCTCGGCCGCATAAGAAGGACATTCAAAGTCGGAGGGGTGAGACGCCTTGTCCGGGCCGCAGGAGAGAAGGAGCAGCGCGCCGAGAGGCAGAAGAAGCCTGACATTCAAGAAGAAAGACTTCACGCCAACTCCGCGAGTTCCGCCCAGCGGTCGAGGTCGCGGGCCAACTGCTCCGTCAACTTTTCACGCTCTTCGTAGAGCCTGTGCACGACGTAAGCGTCGCTCGCGTTAACGGACAACTCCTTCTCAATCTCGGCCCCGCGCCGCTCGGCGGCCTGAATGCGGGCCTCCGTCTCCTCCAACTCTTTCCGCTCCTTGAACGAGAGCTTGCGTTTGGCGGGCGGCTGCGCATCGCTCTGCCGTCCGGCCGGCCGCGCCGCGTCCGCCGACCTCGCGGGGGCGGCCTCAGTCTCTTCCTCCCGGCGCGCTTCGAGAAAGGCGGAATAGTTGCCGGGGTACTCGCGCAGGCGGCCCGCGCCCTCGAAGCGGATGACGTGCTCCACCGTGCGGTCGAGGAAGTAGCGGTCGTGGCTGACGACGACGAGGTTGCCGGGGAAGTTGTCGAGGTAGTCTTCGAGCACCATCAGGGTTTGAATGTCGAGGTCGTTCGTCGGCTCGTCCAGCAGCAGGACGTTCGGCGCGGCCATCAACACGCGCAGCAGGTAGAGCCGCCTGCGCTCGCCGCCCGAGAGTTTCGCTATCGGCGCGTACTGCATCGCCCCCGTGAACAAAAACCTTTCGAGCATCTGCCCCGCGGTGATGAACGAGCCGTCGGCCGTCTCGACCCGCTCGGCGACCGCGCGGACGTAATCTATCACCCGCTCCTGTTCGTCGAGGGCGCGGCTCTCCTGGTCGTAGTAGCCGAGGCGCACGGTCTGCCCCACTTCGAGAGAGCCCGCGTCGGGCGCGACCCGGCCGGCGATGATTTCGAGCAGCGTCGTCTTGCCCGCGCCGTTCGGGCCGATGACGCCGACGCGCTCGCCCGGCTTCAGGATGCGGCTGAAGCCGCCGATGAGGACGCGGCCGTCGTAAGACTTCGCGATGTCGCGCAGCTCCAGCACCTTCTTGCCCAGCCGGGTCGAGCCGACCGACATGTCGAGCGCGGCCCGCGCCGCCTCCTTCGGCTGCGCGACGAGACTCTCGGCGCGTTCGACGCGCGCCTTCGACTTCCGCGTGCGGGCCTTCGCGCCCCGCCGCAGCCACGCCAGCTCGCGCCGTATCAGCATCTCCCGCTTCTGCCCTTCGACGGCGCGCGCGGCCTCCTGCTCCTCTTTCTTTTCGAGGTAGTAGGCGTAGTTCCCGTCGAACGTCTGCACGGCGCCCCTCTCGACTTCGATGATGCGCGTCGTCACGCGGTCGAGGAAGTAACGGTCGTGCGTGACGAGCAGGAGCGCGCCGCCGTAGCCGTTCAGGTAGTCTTCGAGCCAGGAGATGGTTTCGGCGTCGAGGTGGTTGGTCGGCTCGTCGAGGATGAGAAGGCCGGGGCGCTCTATCAACGCGTGCGCGAGCGCAACGCGCTTGCGCTGCCCGCCGGAGAGCGTGCCCATCCGCGCGTTCGTGTCGGTGATGCCCAAGCGGCCGAGGACCGTCCGCGCGTTCGTCTCCAAATCCCACGCGCCGGAAGCTTCCAGCAGTCTCCCCAGCTCGGCGACACGGTCTAACGCGCGCCGCTCGTCGCCGCCCTTGGCCGCAAGGTCGGCGCAGGCGCGCTCGTAATCCAGCAGCAATCTCATCCGGGCGTCGCTCGCGGCGAACACGGCTTCGAGGACGGTCGCCTCCGGCTCGTACGGCGGGTTCTGCGGCAGGTATCCGATGGTGACGCCGTCGGCGAAGGTGATGCGCCCGGCGTCCGGCGTTTCGGCCCCGGCGACGAGGCGGAGGAAGGTGGTCTTGCCGGAACCGTTCACGCCGACCACGCCGACGCGGTCCTCGCCGTCGAGGCCGAGGTTGACGTTCTCAAGAATCGGCCGCAGGCCGTAGTCTTTGCTGACCGCTTCGACGGATAGAATGTGCATTAACTATGATGGCCGCGCCGCTTACTGCGCCTTCGTCCCCTGAGACGTGATTTTGTTGATGGCTTCCGCCACGGCGAGCCTCACGACCGTCGCCTCGTCCTTCTGAAGTTCATTCAACGCGGGCAGCGCCGACCTCGCGTCACTCCCGAGCTTACCTAAAGCCGTGGCGGCGCTCGCGCGGACCAAAGGCTCTTCGTCCTTCAACAGACCCGTGAGGGCGGCGACTGCCGCTCGGGCCTCGCCCCCGACGTTGCCCAACCCCTTCGCGGCGCTGAGGCGCACGAACCTGTCCCGGTCCTTTAACGCCTCGGTCAACGCCGGCACCGCCGCCTTCGCCTCGGGGCCAATCCCGGCCAGAGCCTCTGCGGCGTACCTGCGGACGTGCTCGCTGGCGTCGCCCAGCGCCGCCGTCCAGACCGGCACGGCTTCACCCGGCGCTAACCCGATGCGCCCCAATGCCTGCGCCGCGTTCATCCGCACGATGAAGTCCCCGTCCTTCATCAATTCTATCAGGGAGGGCGCCGCGGCTCTGGCCTCCGGCCCGATTCTGCCGAGGGCCTCCGCCGCGGCTTTGCGCGCGGACACGCTTCCGTCCTTCAACAAAAGAACCAGCGACGGCACCGCCGCCTTCGACTCGACGCCGAATCGCCCGAGCGCCTCGGCCGCGTCCCTGCGGACGCCTTCGTTCTGGTCTTTCAGCAACTCGGTCAAAGCAGGCGCGGAAGTTTTCGCCCGACCCCCAATCCTCCCCAGCGCGCGGGCGGCACTGGCACGCGCCCACGGGCTTTCGTCTTTCAGCAGCCCGGTCAGCGCCGCCACGGCCGGTTCCGCCTCCGCGCCGACTTGCCCCAGCGCGAAGGCGGCGTTGCCTCGCACCGAGCCGTTGCCGTCTCTCAGCGCGTCGGTGAGGGCGGGCACGGCGGGCCTCGCCTCGCGCCCCATCCTGCCGAGGGCTTCGGCCGCGGTCTTACGCAAGTCGTCGTCGGGGTCCTTGAGCGCCGCCGCCAGCGCGGGCACCGCGGCCACGGCCTTCGCCCCCAACGCTTTTATCTCCTCGGCGGCGGCGAGCCGGTCGCGCCTGTCACCCTCCTGCATCCGCCGGACGAGGGCCTGCGTCTGCGCGTCACTCACCCCTTGCGCTGACGCAGCGTCGGCGAGACAGAAGGCGGCAAGGAGACCGGCGGCGAGGAGGCGTAACACCGTAACTGAAGGCATGGGTCACTAAATCCTTTCGCGAGCACTATACGCCACGCAAGAGTCCGCGCGGAGTCTTAAAGAACACGAGGAACGGATTATAATCACGCCGCAGCGTTCCCGATAAAATTGTTGACGGAAAGGACACCCCGGCAGTCGTGAATCAAAACCAACTCGCCTTACAGCACCTCGTTCGAGAGCCGCGAGACGGAGGGCAGACCCCTCCCCCGCTGCTCCTGCTCCTGCACGGCGTCGGCAGCAACGAAGCGGACCTCTTCGGCCTCGCCCCTTACCTCGACCAGAGGTTTCTGGTCGTGAGCGCCCGCGCGCCCGTCGCGCTTGAGTACGGCGGCTACGGCTGGTTCCGCATCGACTTCACGCCGCGCGGGATGGAGGCCGACATCGAGCAGGCGAAGCGGAGCCTTGAGATGCTTCCGGGCTTCATAGACGGGTTGATTGATGCTTACGGCGCGGACGCCGGCCGCGTCTACCTCGCGGGGTTCAGTCAGGGGGCGATGATGAGCCTCGCCCTGCTGCTCACGCGCCCCGAGAAGTTGGCGGGCGTGGTCGCGATGAGCGGGCGGGTGCCGAGGCAAGTGCTGGAGCTGGAGCCCGACCGCGCGGCCCTGACGGGCAAGCCGGTTCTCGTCACGCACGGCCTCTACGACACCATGCTGCCGGTCGAAAACGGCCGCGCGGCCCGCGACTACCTGAGCGGGCTGCCGGTCGAACTCACCTACCGCGAATACCCGATGGCGCACGAGGTGAGCGCCGAGAGCCTGAGAGACGTGACGGGCTGGCTCACCCGGAACCTCGACGCCGCTTCATAGAAGGTGAAGCGAGGCAAATTAGTCGTCCAAAAAATAGTAAGAGGCTTCACCCCGCGAGTGCCCGCCGCACCCCCGAGAGCACGCGCTCGTCGGGCGGGAACCTTAGCCACCCCTTCTTCGCCACCACCGTGTCGCCCACCCAGACGGTGAACTCGCCGCGGTCGCCTTCGACCAGCTCCGGCTCGACACCCAGCTCGCGCTTAATTAACTCCGCCACACGGGCGGCCCTCGGACGGTAAGACGCTCAAACCTTACAGAATCGAATGCGGACTCGCTGCATGCTTATGCCCTCCGGTTGCCGTGAAAGATAGACCTCGACGACAATTCTACAGCGGACGCCCGAATGTTTGCATGCCGCAATCCGATTCCGCGCGGGCCGCGCCGCGTGTATGATTCCTCGGCCGCGCTCACCCCGGACGCCACGTCGCCACGGAGCCTTGTCGATGAAGAAGAAGACGCTCGCGCTCTTACTGCTGCTCTTATCGTTCGCCCCGGCCCGCGCGCAGGAGCCGGCGCCGCGCGTCACCGCCTTCGAGCACGTCAACGTCATCCCGATGGACCGAGAGCGCGTGCTGCGCGACCAGACCGTCGTGGTGCGCGACGGGCTCGTCAGCGAGGTCGGCGACGCGCGCAGGGTGCGCGTCCCCGCGGGCGCGCTGCGCGTTGACGGGCGAGGGAAGTACCTCCTGCCGGGCCTCGTGGACATGCACACGCACCTCTTCACGGACGACGGCCACATCCCCGAAGAGCTGGCGGGCGACGAGCTGGCGCTGATGCTCGCCAACGGCGTGACGACCATCCGACTGATGATAGGCAGGCCCGAACACCTCCGCCTGCGCGGCGAGGTCGAAGCGGGGCGCCTGCTCGGCCCGACGCTCTACGTCGCGAGCCCGCAACTGGCCGGCCGCGCCTACGGCGGCGGGGTATTCAACGGCCGCGTGGTGAAGACGGCCGAGGATGCGCGCTCGGCCGTCCGCGACTTTAAGGCCGCCGGGTACGACTTCATCAAGCTCACGACCGACATCACGCCCGAGGTCTACGACGCCGCGACCGAGGCGGCCAGCGCGTCGGGCATCCGCGTCGTCGGCCACGTTGACACGCGCGTCGGCCTGCGGCGCGCGCTCGCGGCCGGGCAGCAGATAGAGCACCTCGACTCGTACATGGAGGCCGTGCTCCGCGACGACGCGCCCTCGAAGGCGTCGGTGTCGGACGTGGGCGTCTGGCGCAAGCGCAACTGGGAGAGTCTGGACTACGTTGACGACCGCAAGGTCGAAGAGGTGGCGCGGGCGACGGCCGCGGCGGGCGTCTACACCTGCCCGACGCTGACCTTCTTCAAGCAGACCTTCGCCGTCGAGCCGACCGAAGAGGAGGTGCGCGCGCGGCCCGACTACCGCTACTTCCCCGCCGCCTTGCGCGAGTCGCGCCACGCCGCGCTCAAGCGTTTCTGGACGGAGCCGCCGACGGCCGAACGCCGCCGACGCTATCAGGCGGTGCGCGACCGTCTGGTCAAAGCCATCCACGACGCGGGCGGGAAGGTCATGGCCGGCTCAGACACGCCGGAGATGTTCCTGCTCTACGGCTTCACTCTGCACCGCGAGCTTCGGAATCTCGTCGCGGCGGGCCTGACGCCTTACGCCGCGCTTGAAGCTGCGACGCGCAACCCGGCCGAATACCTGCGCGCGCTCGACCGCGTCGGCACCGTCGCGCGCGGCCGACGCGCCGACCTCCTCCTGCTCGAAGCCAACCCGCTCGACTCCATCGCCAACACCGAGCGCCGCGCGGGCGTCATGGTGCGCGGGCGCTGGCTGCCCGAGACGGAGCTGCGCGCCATGCTCGACCGCATCGCCGAAAAATTCCGGCAAGCCCCGGCGCCCAAGCCCTGAAACGAGAACTGCGCGGCGAGGATGGCCCTCGCCGCGCAGGCTCCGAACGACCGAACGGCCTTCTTACTTGTGCGTCGGCGCGGGCTCGTCGGCGCCCGACACGTACTCAAGTCGCTGGTCAATCTCGTCCCTGTCGGACGGGTACTTGAGCGTCATGTAGCAGACCTCGGGGGTGTCCTGGCCTTCGAGGTAGCGCGCGAAGAAGGGCAGGCTCCGCTCGGAGTCTTCGGGGGCGTGTGCTTCCGTCTTGTCTCGCATTGAGTGATCTCCTTCAGGGGTTAAAGTGAGTCGTTGCGAGGTGCGAAAAATCTTGCGACGGCACTTATGATGAGCCGAAAGCCCCCTGGGGATGACTCGGGTTCCAACTAATTCTCGAAGACCGTGGCGGCGTGGAGTCGGACGAGTGCTACGCGGCGGCCGGGGAAGCGATAGCCCCGCGCCCGCCGCGCGTCAATAAATCTCACAGTGAATGCCGTCCGCGGAGTCTACCCTCGGCCCTGTGAGTGGATGAGGCGGCGCATGCGGTCGGGGAAGAGCACGTCAATCTTCTGGGGCTCGATGACCGCCGTCACCTCGCCCGTCCCGAAGACGGGGTGCGTCATCGACTGGCCCGTGCGGTACGTGTGCGTGCTGTCGTAAGGGGCTCCGGTCTTCCCGGACGCGCGCGCCGTCACACCGGCGTCGGCCTTGAACGAACTGCGCGTGCCGCACTTCGGGCAGCTCACCCGCGTAATGCGCCCGGCCTTCGTGACGGACGCCACGACGTGGCCCCGCTCCTCGCCGCACACGGCGCAGAACTTCTCCACGCGCTCCCCGTTCTTATAAATCTGATTGTCCACACGAAACTCCTTTATCACACCGTCGCCTGAAAGCGTACGCCCCCGCCGGGGCGCATATAGAGAACTCTGGGCCGATGCCCTTTAAGGTCAGGCCGCGGACTCGCCGCGCGTACGACCTGCCGGATTAGCCCGAGCCGCGCCATGAGCCGGACTGACGTAGCCCGAAACGTCTATCCCGTACCGGCGCCGGCGTCCTGACGAGTGTCCCCCACGGCACGCCGCGCGGCGACGGCGAAGCAGAAGAGGCCCGTCAGCACCCACGGGAGCATGAAGAGGAGGCCCCTATCCATGACGCGCATCGTGTGAGACGAATTCCAGCGCGGCTCGGGGGCCGTCCGGCGGCCGGGGCTCCCCGCACTCCGCAGCAGACCCGGCGCCGACGGGAAAAGCCCCGTGCCGAACCTTTCGACTCGGCCGGGGCTTCTCGTTTTCAGAGTCTCCGGCTAGCCGGAGAGTGTTACCAGCGCGACCCGCCGCCGCCGCGGTTGCCGCCGCCGGAGCGACCGCCGCCGAAGCCGCCGCGGCTGCCGCCGCGGTCTTCGCGGGGCTTGGCCTCGTTGACGGTCAGGCTGCGGCCGTTGACTTCCTTGCCGTTGAACTGGGAGATGGCCGCCTCGCCCTCTTCCTTGGAAGACATCTCGACGAAGCCGAAGCCGCGCGAGCGGCCCGTGTCGCGGTCCTCGACGACGTTAGCCGTCTCGACCGTGCCGGCCTGCGCGAAGAGGTCCTGCAAGTCGCTGCTCGAAGTCTGGAACGAGAGGTTGCCGACGTAAAGTTTCATGGACATGTGTGTGTATACCTCCCCCGCCTGGAGCGGGGCGTCTGGAGAAGCTGCGAATCGAAGTGGCTTCGTCGGAACGGTGGCAGCGAAGGACCTGCGTTCGGATGCTCAAGTTGTGAGCGGCTTCTGAAGTTAAAAGTTAAGCCCGCTCTCGAACTATCCGGAACGCCGCCGCCGAACAAGGCGATGGGGCGCATCACCGTCGATGCGCGAGAGAAGGAAGGACCCCGTTAGGATGCACTATATCCCCCATCCGTTGCAACCGCCGGGGGAGAGAGTTTTAATCCCGGCTCATGTCGACCGCGTGAATCTGACGCTGCGGACCACCGGATTGCTGTAGTCGAAGGCCACGACTTTCCCGGCGTTGTCACGCACGAAGCGCACCGTCACCGTTCACGGATTCGGCGAACCAAGGCGCGCCCGCTTGAGTGCGCGCGTCGATTCGCGTAATAAGCATAACGAGGGCAATCCGCCCTTATTAACGAGCCGGGCGCGAATCCGAGCGACAATGCTGACCGGCAAATAAATCTTCGGCGCTGTTAATAACCCGCTGCGGGGCGCGTTTTATGTGTAGTGACGGTGTGAAGGAGAACGACGTGCCATCAGTTGCAGCTAACACGGCCCGCTTGAGGGCCGTCCCCGAAACCGCGGGGGCGGGCGAGCTTGAAAGACTCTTCCGCGAACACCACGAGCAGGTCTTCCGCGCCGCGTACCGCATCACGGGAAGTGCCACCGACGCGGAGGACGTGCTCCAGACCATCTTTTTACGTCTGGCCTCGAACGCCGAGACGCCTGACCTCGCGCCGAATCCGGGGGGCTACCTGCACCGTGCCGCCGTCAACGCCGCGCTCGACATTGTCCGCGGTCGCGGTCGCGCGCGCATGGTTTCGTTCGACTCGGTCGAGTCGGCGCAGGAGTTGAAAAGCCCGAGTTCCGGCCCGGAGGAGGAGCACGACGACCGCGAGTTGCGCGCGCTCCTGCGCCACGCGGTGGCGAAGCTCGGCGAGCGCGCCGCGGCCGTCTTCGCGCTGCGCTACTTCGAAGGCTACGACAACAACCAGATAGCCGAACTCATCGGCACTTCGCCGACGGTCGTCGCCGTCACGCTCCACCGCGCGCGCACGCGCCTCCGCCGTGAGATTGGACAGTTTTTGGAGAAACAGTCATGAAGCGTAGCAGAAAAGAGCTTGACGCCATTTTAGATAAAGCCGCGGCCGGCGTCCGCGACGAGCGCGTCGAACAGTCGGCGGTCAACGACGCGGCCTCGCGCGTCTGGGCGCGCATCTCCGAGCAGGCGGCGGGCGAGAATTCGATTGACTCGCCGGTCGCCGTCGAAGCCGCCGGACGCATCGGCGGCTGCGCGGATTACCAATCGCTCATCCCTTCTTACCTGCGCGGCGAGCTTTCGCCGGCACGCGCGCTGCTCCTCGAAGACCACACGCACGAGTGCATCCCCTGCCGCAAGGCTTTGAAGGCGGCGCGCACGGGCGAGCGGCCTGCGGCGGCGCGCGCGACGCACGCTAAGCCCGCGCAGACGAAGCGAACGACGCTCTCGCCCGTGTGGCGTTGGAGCATCGCCGCCGGCCTGATACTGTTCTTCGGGCTCGGCTCGCTCTTCTACTTCGAGCGCCTCGACCTCTCCGGCAGCGCGCTCGCCGCGACCGTCGAGAGCGCGGACGGCAACCTTTACCGCGTCTCCGAGACGGAGAGCCGCGCGCTCCGCACGGGCGAACAGGTCCAAAAGGGCGAGCGCGTGCGAACGTCCAAAGGCTCGAACGCCGTGCTGCGCCTCGCCGACGGTTCGCTCGTCGAGATGCGCGAGCGCAGCGAGGTGTCAATCACCGAGAACAGGAAGGGCGTCACCGTCAAACTCGAACGCGGCGACGTGGCGGTCGAGGCGGCGAAGCAGCGCGAGCGCCACCTCTACGTCGCCACGCCGGATTCGCTCGTCTCCGTGACGGGCACCATCTTCTTCGTCGGCAGCGGCACGAAGGGCTCGCGCGTCTCGGTCGTCGAAGGCGAAGTGCACGTGGACCTCGCCGGCAAGGACAACGTCCTGCACCCCGGCGATCAGGTGACGACCAACGCGCGCCTCGAACCCGTCCCGCTCACGCAGGAAGTCGGCTGGAGCCGCAACGCCGCGCGCTACACGCAACTCGCCGCGGAGTTGTCGGGGCTGCGGAAGGACATCAACGCGAGAGTCGTGCGCCCCGGCGTGCGCTACTCCTCGCGCTTCCTCGACCTCGTGCCCGAAGGCACCGTCCTTTACGCCGCGCTCCCGAACCTGAGCCAGCGGCTCGCCGACGCGCACCGCATCATGCAGGAGCGCATCAGCCAGAATCCCGCGCTCAAAGAGTGGTGGGAACACGAAGGGCAGGGCGCGGGGGCCGACCAAATCATCGAACGCGTGCGCCAGTTCGGCGCGTACCTCGGCGACGAGGTCGTCGTCAGCGCGGGCCTCGACGCGAAGAACGAGCCCGGCAACGTCCTCGTCCTCGGCGAGTTGAAGAACGCGGCCGAGTTCCGCCCCTACCTCGAAGGGCAGATTGCCCAGCTCGCCCGCGAAGGCGAGAACGGCCCGGCGATTCGCATCGTTGACGACCCGCTCGCGGCGTCGTCGCAATCGAGCGGCGCTCGCGGGAAAGACGAAATCTTCGTCTGGGTTCGCAACGACCTTTTCGCCGCGTCGCCGCAGGTCGAAATCCTGCGTCAGCTCGCGACGACGCTCAACAACGCGGGCGCGAACCGCTTCGTCGGGACGCCCTTCCACGCGCGTCTCGCCGACATCTACCGCGAGGGCGCGGGCCTTGTCGTCGCCGCCGACCTCGAAAAGCTGGTCGGTCAGGTCGCGCGCGAGGAAGGCGCGGAGCACGTCGAGGGCTTCCGGCAGCTCGGGCTGACGAGCCTGAAACACCTCGTCATCGAGCAGAAGGATTTGAACGCGAAGACGCAGAGCCGCGCCGTGCTCACCTTCAACGAGCCGCGCCGCGGAATCGCTTCGTGGCTCGCCGCGCCGGGCGCGATGGGCGGGCTTGAGTTCGTCTCGCCGGACGCGAACGTGGCGACCGCCTTCGTCGTCAAGGAGCCGGCGCTGCTGGTTGACGACCTGCTCGGCTTCCTCGAAACGGTGCAGCCCGACTTGCGCCGCCAACTGCGCGAGATTGAAGCGCAGCAGGGCATCGACATCCGGCGCGACCTGGCCGCGCCCCTCGGCGGCGAGTTCGCCTTCGCCATCGACGGTCCCCTGCTCCCGACCCCCTCGTGGAAGATGATTCTTGAGGTGGACGACCAGGCGCACTTGCAGGGGTCACTTGAGCGCGTGGTCGAGAGGCTGAACGCGTGGGCGGCGCTCGGCGGCAAGGGCGGGTTGCGCTGGGAGAACACGACCGAAGGCGGGCGCACCATTTACACCCTGCGCTCGGCAGACTTCGGGCTTGAGGTGAATTACACTTTCGCGAACGGCTACCTCGTCGTCACGCCGAGCCGCGCGCTGCTGGACCGCGCCTTGAAGTATCGCGAATCCGGCAACACCCTCTTGCGTTCGTCGCGCTTCAAGGAGACGATGCCGGAGGACGGGAACGCCAACTTCTCGGCGATTCTCTACCACGACCTCGCGCCCGTCCTTCGCCCGCTGGCGGAGCGCGCGCCCGAGAGTCAGCGGGGGGCGCTGGCCGCCGCCGAGATGCCGCCGACGCTGGCCTACGCTTACGCGCAGGGCGACCGCATCACGCTCGCGGCGAACACGGAGGGCGGGCCGTTCGGGTTAAGCCCCGACAGCCTGCTCGGCCTGCCGAACTCGTTCGCGATGCAGAACATCCTGATGAACGCGATGGGCGAGAAGGACGAGCCGAAGCGTTGAGGTCGGGAAGCTAGAGGCCGATGATGAAGGTAAGTAAGGGCGGGGGACTCGTTCCCCCGCCCTCATGTACGGCGGGCCGCGCGGGCGGAAGGAACAGTCCTTCTGCCCGCACGATTTTATTTAAACCCCACGACGCTTGAGGACGTAGGAAGTCCCACCAGATTATGAACCCCGTCATCGAACTCAACGGTTTAAGCGTCACGTTCGGCAGGCGAGCGATCCTGAAGGACTTGAGCGGGTCGGTCAAGGGCCGCGCCGTCGGCCTGCTCGGCCCGAACGGCGCGGGGAAGACGACGCTCATTCACACGCTGCTCGGCTTTCACCCGCCGAGCTCCGGCACCGTGCGCATCCTCGGCGAAGACATCGCGACGAACGCCAAGCGCCTCCGCGCGGCGGTCGGCTACATGCCGGAGCGCGATTCGTTCATCGCCAAAATGTCCTGCGTCCGCCTCGTCAGGCTGATGGCCGAACTCTCCGGCATCCCCTCCGAGGCGGCGCTCGAACGCGCTCACGAAGCCCTCTTCTACGTGGGCTTGGGCGAGGCGCGCTACCGCTCGGTCGACACCTACTCGCTCGGCATGAAGCAGCTCGCCAAACTCGCGCAGGCCATCGTGCACGGGCCGCGCCTGCTCATCCTGGACGAGCCGACGAACGGGCTCGACCCTCCGACGCGGAGTCGCATGATTCGTCTCATTCAGGAGATACGCGACAGCGGCCGGGCGCGCATCCTGCTCTCGTCGCACCTGCTGCGCGACGTGGAGGAGTGCTGCGACGAAATCCTCGTCCTGAAGGACGGGCGCATCGCCGCCAACTGCAACCTCGACGAAGAGCGCAAGGCGAACCGCAAGTTCATCGAGCTTGAGACGCGCGGGGGCGACCGCGCGGCGTTCGCCGAGGCCATCGGCGGCTTAGGCTGCGAGTACGCGCTCGCGGGCGAGCGGCGCATCAAGCTCGTGATGCAGGAGGGCGTGGAGATTGAAGACCTTTACCGTCTGGCCTTCGAGCGGCAGGTCCAGATTCGCCGCCTGAACTACAAGCGCGATTCGCTCGAAGACATTTTTCTCAAGGCGATGGAGGGAGAAGAGAGCGGGGCCGCCAGAGGTCAGCACGGCAGAGGGGGGAACGGCAATGGCCTTATTTGAAAACAGCTACCGGCAATACGAGGGCCGGCTCACGCCGGAGTGGTCGCGCTTCCTCGTCCTCCCGCGCTACGCGCTGCGCGACGTGTTCGGGTCGAAGTTCTTCACCGCCGTCTTCTGCCTGTGCTTCATCTACCCGCTCGTCGCGGCCATCCTCGTCTACCTGCGTCACAACGCGAACGCCATCGCCATCATGAAGGTAGACCTGACCGAGCTGTTGCCGATTGGCGCGTCTTTCTTCCAGTACTTCGTCGAAGTCCAGGCTTGGCTCGCCTTCATCCTCACGGTGCTCGTCGGCCCCGTGCTCGTCTCGCGGGACTTGGCTAACAACGGCCTGCCGCTCTACCTGTGTCGGCCGTTCTCGCGGGCCGAATACGTGCTCGGGAAGATGGCGGTGCTCGTCTGTTTGCTGTCGCTGATGACGTGGGTGCCGGGGCTCCTGGTCTTCCTCCTGCAAGCGTACCTCGAAGGGGCGGGCTGGTTCGTGTCGAACCTGTGGATGGCGGGTGCCATCTTCGTCGGGAGCATGACGTGGATAGTGTTGCTCTCGCTGCTCTCGCTGGCGATTTCGGCGTGGGTGCGTTGGCGCGTCGTGGCGAGCGGCGCGCTGCTCGGGCTCTTCTTCATCCCGTCCGCCTTCGGCGAAATCGTCAACGGCCTGTTCATGACGCTGCTGGGGAATCTTGTCAGCCCGGCGGCTTTGATGAGGAACATCTGGCGCGGGCTCTTCGGCCACTTCACGCGGGAGGTGGGCCGCTTTAACATAGAAGACGCGTGGGGCAACAGGTTCGCCGATGTCGTGTTGAGCGAGCCGCCGCTGTGGTCCTGCTGGCTGGTTGTCGGTCTAATCTGCCTGGTCTGCGTCCTGCTGCTCGCGCGCAAGGTCCGCGCTTACGAGGTGGTCCAATGACGACGACGGCCGCCACTTCGGAACGGATGATAGTCTTCGAGGGCGTCTCGAAGTTCTACGGCGAGATACTCGGCGTTAACCGCGTCAACCTCTCCATCGCGCCCGGCATCACGAGCCTCGTCGGCCCGAACGGCTCGGGCAAGACGACCTTGATGAACCTGATGACGGGGCTGTTGCGGCCGACGCGCGGTAAGATAAGCGTGCTCGGCACGAGCCCGCACGAGCCGGAAAAACTCTTCCGCAAGGTCGGCTACTGCTCGCAGTTCGACTCCTTCCCGCGCGGCATGACCGGGCGCGAGTTCGTCGAGTTCTACCTGAGCGTTCACGGTTACACGAGGGGCGAGGTGCGGGATTTGACGCAGGCCGCGCTCGAACGCGTGTCGATGCAGGAGGCGGCCGGGCGCAAGGTGGCGGGCTACAGCAAGGGCATGAGGCAGCGCATCCGGCTCGCGCAGTCGATTGCGCACAACCCCTCGGTGCTCATCCTCGACGAGCCTTTGAACGGCTTGGACCCGATGGCGCGCGCCGAGATAATCCGCCTGTTTCAGTCGCTCGCGGCGGAGGGCTTGTATCTGGTCATCTCAAGTCACATCCTGCACGAAGTGGACATGATGTCCGACAGCGTCGTGCTGATGCACAACGGCTACGTCGTCGCGGAGGGCGGCGTGCAGGGCGTGCGCGAAGAGATTGACGAGCACCCGATGCAAATCCTCGTCCGCTGCGACCGCCCGCAAGTGCTGGCGGCGCGACTCTTCGAGCACGAGCACGTCACCGAGGCGCGCATCCACGACGACCGGCACGGGCTGTTCGTCAAGACGCGCCGGCCCGACGACTTCTACCTCCTGCTCAACCGGCTCGTGACGGAGAATAACCTGCGGGTCGAATCGGTCGCCCCGGCGGACGACGACCTGAGTGCCGTTTACCAATACCTGATTAGTTCCGACGGAGGGCGCGTAAGTTGAGTTCCACGGTTGAGACGAGCGAGAAGCGTGCGGCGGGAGAGGGCGAGGCGGCGAATCTTAACTGGTCGCTGTGGGCGCGGCAGACGCTGGCCGTCCTGCGCCTCGAACTCGGGAGGAACTTCCTCGGCCGCCGCGCCCTGCTGCTCTACGCGCTGGCAGGGCTGCCGCTGACGGTGCTCGCGGCGGTCGTCGTCTTCTTGCCGTCCGCGGGGGGGGAGACCGAGGAGTTCGGTGAGTTGAGCATCGTCTACTCCGTCGTCTTCGGCGGGCTCATCCTGCGCACGCTCCTCTTCTTCGGCTGCGCGTGGGTCTTCATGAACCTGTTCCGCGGCGAGGTCGTTGACCGGAGTCTGCACTACTACTTCCTCGCGCCCGTGCGGCGCGAAGTGCTCGTCGTCGGGAAATACCTGTCGGGGCTGGTGGCGACCGTCACGCTGTTCGGCCTCTCGACGCTCGGCTCGTTCGCCCTGCTCTACTTTGGGCTCTACCCCACGCAGAGCGCGGAGTACGTTTTCAACGGCCCCGGTTTCGGGCAGGCGCTCACGTACGCCGGAATCACCGTGCTCGCGTGTGTCGGCTACGGGGCGGTCTTTCTGCTCGTGGGGCTATTCTTCAGGAACCCCATCATCCCGGCGGGGCTCATCTACGGCTGGGAGTGGCTCAACTTCCTGCTGCCGCCGCTGCTGAAGAAGGTGAGCGTCATTCATTACCTTCACTCGCTCGCGCCCGTCCCCCCGCCGCCCGGCCCCTTCGCCGTGCTCGTCGAGCCGACGCCCGCGTGGATTTCCGTCCCCAGCCTGCTCGCCTTCACCGCGCTGACGCTCGCCCTCGCCGGCCTTCACATCCGCCGGCAGGAGATTAGCTACGCGGGCGAATAGATGCCGGAGAGGTCGTGGCTGATAGGCTTACCGGCCGAGTCCGCCCGGACGGTCGGCGTCACCTTTTGCGCGTGTCCGGCGGGAGGGAAGGACGCCGACAGCATCAGGCCGACCGGAACTGTTTGAATCATCTTCATAAGTATGGCTGCCTACTCGTCCTGATGGCGCATTCTTCGCTCGGGCGGGAGCAGCTCAAACAGTTCGTTGTGCATCATGGCTCCCACCTCAATCTTGCCGTATGCGACCTCGGCGTCCTCCTCCGGCTCCGCCCGCTGAGCGAACGACTCGTGGTCGATGCACAGCACCCGCCCGTCCGTCGTCAGCACCCACAGGTATATCACCGTGCAGTCGAGCGGGATGCCGTCGTTCTCCTTGCAGAGTCGGTTAATCATGCCTTCCGCCGGTAGCTCCTCGACCCACCGGCGCAGGAGTGCGGCCAGCACCGGCGAGGGCGCGCGCGGCACGAAGCGCGGGGCGGGCGGCCTGACCGGAGGCTTAACCGGGGGCGTGACGCGCGGCTTGGCGGCAGGTTTGGTCGCTCCGGCTGTAGGCGCTCGCGGAGGGGCGGGCGGCTTCGGTTTTGGCTTCGGCGGCGGGGCGGGCGGCGGCGGCAACGGGACGACGGTGGCCCACGACCCATCCCGGCCGTCGAAGACGACCTCGTCGCCGCGGCGTTCGACCTCCGGCTCGCCCTGCCACCAATTACCTTTCGCCACGACCTCCACCCGCTCGCCCGGCGCCAGCGTGTGGCGGATGCCCCAAGGCTCAAGCACGAGGGTCAGCGGTTCCGCGCCGTCGTTGCTCACGGGAGTTTGGACGGTGTACTCCTGCCGCGGCGTCGGCGGGCGCAGCGTCCACCCGTTCCCGAAGTCGAGGGCGCCGTCGCGCAGCCTCGCCACAAGCTCCTGCCCCTGCGTCCACGGGAAGTACATCGGCCCTTCGGCCCAATCGACGCGGAAGACGATGACCCCGATGCCACGGCTCCAGCTCCCCGCGGCCCCGCCGGAGAGGCTGGCGTTGGTGTAGTCGGTCCACCCCTCCGAGTAGGAGAACCGCCCGTCGTCTTCCAGCGCAAGGGTCGAGGTGACGTTCCACCCGTCGGGGGATTGCGAGTAGTCTTCGTAGGTCTTCATGCGGCCGGTCGGCTACTGGTCGAGACTTGCTTTCGGAGGGATGCGGCTCATGGCGCGCTCGGCGAGCGCGGCGATGGTCAGCGACGGGTTGACGCCGGGGTTGGCCGAGACGGCGGAGCCGTCAACGACGTAGAGCCCTTCGTAGCCGAAGAGCCGGTGTTCGCTGTCGATGACGCCCGCCTCGGGCGAGTCGCCCATGCAGCAGCCGCCGAGGATGTGCGCCGTCGTCGGGATGCCGAGCAGCGTCTCCGTCAGGAGGCTCTGCGGGAAGCCCTCCACCTTCTCGCTCATCCGGCGCGCGATGTCGGTCGCCTCGGGGATGGACGCCTTCGGCCGCTCGCCCGTCGCCCCGCCCGTCTTCAGCCGCGCGCGGAAGAGCGAGAGCACGCCGCGCCCGAGTTTCATGCTGATGGTGCCGTCGAGCGTGCGCATGTAGAGGAGGATGACGCTGTGCCTGGCGAAGTCGGGGACGGCGAGCGCGCGCAGCAGTTTGATGGGCCGTCGCACGGTCGTGCCGACGAGCTGCGCCAGACGCACGACGGCCCGCTCGCCGCCGACGTGCGGCGCCAGCAGCAGGCGCCAGAAGCCCGAGCCCGCCGGGTAGCGGACGGGCTCGACGTGCGAGTGCTCGTCCGTGTGCAGGATGCTGCTGATGGCGACGCCCTGCGAGAAGTCTATGTCGCGCCTCTGGCTGACGACGCCGATGAGCGCCTCCGAGTTGGTGCGGACGAACTCGCCGAGGCGGTCGGAGATTTTCGGCAGGCCCTTCGGGTCGGCCTTGAGCCGCAGCAGCAGCTCAACGGTGCCGAGCACGCCCGCCGAGAAGATGACGTTGCGGGCCGTGAACGCGCGGCGGCGGCGTTTGAAAAAAGATAGTCCTTCAATCGCCTCGACGCGGTAGCCGCCGCCTTCCAAGGGCCGCACGGCCGTCGCGCGCGTCTCCGGCAGGATGCGCAGGCCGCGCCGCTCGGCGAGGTAGAGATAGTTTTTGTCGAGCGTGTTCTTCGCGCCGAAGCGGCAGCCGAGCATGCAGCCGCCGCAGAGCGTGCAGCCCGCGCGCTCCGGCCCCTCGCCGCCGAAGTAGGGGTCGGGCACGGCGCGGCCCGGCTCGCCGAAGTAGACGGCCACCTCCGTCTGCTTGAAGTCCTTCGAGCGGCCGAGGTCTTCGGCCACTTGTTTGAGGAAGAGGTCGGCGGGCGTCAGGTGCGGGTTCGGGGCCGCGCCGAGCATGCGCCGCACCTCGTTGTAATGCGGCGCGAGTTCTGTCTTCCAGTCGGCGAGGTGCGCCCACGAAGGCGCCTTGAAGAATTGGTCCTGCGGGACGGGCAGCGTGTTGCCGTAGACGAGCGAGCCGCCGCCGACGCCGACGCCCGAGACGATGGTGACGTGGCGGAAGAAGCTGATGCGGAAGAGCCCGCGCAGGCCGAGGTTCGGGAACCACAGCCAGCGCCGCAAGTCCCAATTGGTCTTCGGGAAGTCGGGCGGCCCGAGGCGCCTGCCCTTTTCGAGCAGCAGCACGCGATAGCCCTTCTCCGTCAGCCGCAGCGCCGAGACGCTGCCGCCGAAGCCCGACCCGATGATGATGAAGTCGTAGTCCATAAAACACTCCCCGCGCGGCGGCACGCCGAAGCCTCACTCGTCCGCCTGCCGCGCGCCGGCCCGCGCCGTCATTATGAACACGTCTTCGAGCGATAGCGAATCCTCCGTGAACTGATGAAGCTCCAAACGACGCCCGTCACGACGATGGCCGCCGGCTCGTAGTAGAAGTGCGCGACCTGCTTCCTCTTCTTGACCTCGGCGAACGGCTGCGTCGTCCCTTATAACCTGCGAATATGTGCGCCGGGCGCGGTTTCCTCGCCGGCCCCGGACGCCTTGCTAAACATATTGTCATCCGTGATTTTACGTGCTAGAGTCCCGGACACTTCAGTCGCGTCAACAGGTCTTTTTTAGCCACCTCGCATGAAAATTTTTTTACGACCGGCGCCCGCCCCGCAGCCCCTCGCGCCCGGCGCTAACTTTTAAAGCACGTCGTCTCCCGGCAGGCTACAGTGACCTCATAACCTTCTCGAAAACGTTCCCGCCAGGCTCCCCGGCGGCCCTATCTCCCGGCCCGAACACGGTATGAGTAAGCGCGCTCAAGACATCCGCATCCCGGCGACGGACGGATTCGAGCTGGCCGCCTCGCTGTACGAGCCGCCCGACGCGACGGCCTCCGCGCCCCTCGTCATCGTCAACTCCGGGACCGGCATCAAGCGCGGCTACTACGGCAGCTTCGCCGCCTTCCTCGCCGAGCAGGGCTGCCCCGTCGTGACCTACGACTACCGCGGCATCGGCGACTCCGGCCCCGTCAAGTTGTCGGGCTTCCGCGCCCACATGCGCGAGTGGGGCGAGAAGGATTTGGCGGGCGTCATCGAGTGGGCGTCGGGGCGCTTTCCGGGCCGGGCGCTGGCGGCCGTCGGCCACAGCGCAGGGGGCCAGATAGTGGGCTTGGCCGACAACAACAGTAAGCTCGGCGCGCTGCTCTTCGTCGCCGCGCAGAGCGGCTACTGGCGGCTCTGGCCTTCGCCGTCGCGCTACCGCCTGTCGCTCATCTGGTTCGTCGCCGTGCCTGTTCTGACCGGCGTCTTCGGCTACCTGCCGGGCTGGGCGGGCACGGGCGCGAGCCTGCCGGCGGGCGTGGCGCGCGAGTGGGCCGAGTGGTGCCGGCGCGAGGGCTATCTGGTCGGCGGCGCCAACTCCGCGCGCCGCGCAGGCTTCTCGCGCCTCAGAGTTCCCATCCTCTCTTACAGCCTCGCCGACGACACGTACGCGCCGCGCGTGGCGGTCGAAAGTTTGCTGGAGCTGTACACGGGCGGCGCCAAGACTCTGCGGCACGTCGAGCCGGCGGAGGTCAGCGCCAAGACCATCGGCCACTTCGGCTTCTTCAAGTCGCGTTTCAGAAACACACTCTGGCGTGAGGCCGCCGAGTGGCTGCTCTCGCAGGGCAGGGCCGGACAGCCTGCCACTTAAACACCGTCGGCCTACTAAACCAACCTTGACCCGGCCCCCGGTCCGCCCCGACCGGAGAACGCCGGCCGCGCAATCCTTCACCATTCTTCAACCACACCGTTCTCACCGGACAGGTACGACCGTGAATCCCACCCAACACCCGACCCGTCGTTTCTCCTCGTTCGTCGAACTACTCAGGGCGCGGGCCGCCGCGCGACCCGAAGGGCTCGCCTACACCTTCCTCGCCGAAGGCGAGACGGAGGCCGGGCGCCTGACCTTCGCGGAACTCGACCGCAAGGCGCGGGCCGTCGGCGCGCTCCTGCAAGAGCTGAAGGCGGGCGGCGAGCGCGTCCTCCTGCTCTGCCCGGCGGGCCTCGAATACGTCGTCGCCTTCTACGGCTGCCTCTACGCCGGGGCGGTCGCCGTGCCCTCCTACCCGCCGCGCATGAACCGCAACCTGGGCCGCCTGCTCAACATCATCGAAGACTCGCGCCCGCGCGTCGCCATCACCGTCTCGGGCATCCTCGCCAACATCCGCAAGCACTTCGGGCGCGGCGGCCCGCTCGACGCCATCCACTGGCTGAGCATCGACGAGGCGACGCTCGGCCACGCCGACGAGTGGCGCGACGCGGGCGCGGGCCGCGACACGCTGGCCTTCCTCCAGTACACCTCCGGCTCGACCTCGACGCCGAAGGGCGTCGTCATCACGCACGGCCACCTCCTGCACAACGAGGCGATGATGAAGGTCGCCTTCAACCACACGGACGAGACGGTGATGATCTCGTGGCTCCCGCTCTACCACGACATGGGGCTCATCGGCGTCATCCTCGCCTCGCTCTACAACGGCGTGCCCGCCTACCTCATGTCGCCGGCCGACTTCCTCATGCGCCCCGTCACTTGGCTCAACGCCTTCACGCGCTACCGCGGCACGTTCGCCGGGGCCCCGAACTTCGCTTACGACCTCTGCGTCCAGAAGGTCAGCGCCGAGCAGCGCGAGCGGCTCGACCTCTCCGCGTGGCGGGTCGCCTGCAACGGCGCCGAGCCGGTGCGCGCCGAAACGCTCGAACGCTTCCGCAAGACCTTCGCGCCGTGCGGCCTGCGCCCCGAAGTGCTCTACCCGTGCTACGGGCTGGCCGAGGCCACGCTCTTCGTGAGCGGCGGGGGCCACGCGTCGCTGCCGCAGGTGACGGCCTTCGACAAGAACGCGCTGGCCGCCGGGCGCGCCGCCCCGGCCGCCGAGCCCGGCGAAGGCGAACGACTCGTGAGCTGCGGCACCGCTTGGCTCGACGAGAGGGTCGTCGTCGTCAACCCCGAGACGCTTCGGAAGTCGGCCGAGGGCGAGGTCGGCGAGATTTGGGTGGGCGGCGGGACGGTCGCGGGCGGCTACTGGGAGAACCGTGAGGCGACGGCCGAGACCTTCGATGCCCGCACCTCCGACACCGGCGAGGGGCCGTTCCTGCGCACCGGCGACCTCGGCGTGATGTACGGCGGCGAGCTGTACGTGACGGGCAGGATGAAGGATTTGATACTGCTGCGCGGCCGGAACATCTACCCGCACGACATCGAGTTCCACGCCGAGTTGAGCCACCCGGCGCTCAGGCCCGGCGGCTCGGCCGCCTTCTCGGTTGAGCGCGGGGGCGAGGAGCATCTGGTGGTCGTCGCCGAGGTCGCCCGCGAGCAGCGGAAAAAACTCGACACGGGCGACATCGTCGAGAGGGTCAGGCGAGCCCTCGCGTCCGAATACGAAGTCGGGCTGCACGGCCTCGCGCTCATCTCACCGGGCACGCTGCCGAAGACTTCGAGCGGCAAGGTGCAGAGGCGGGCGACGCGCGACGCCTACCTGAGCGGGAAGCTCGAAGCCTTATACGTCTGGCAGGAGCAGGCCGACGGCGCGGCGGGCGTGGGCGCGCCGCCGCCCGAGCAAGTCGCGCGGGTGCGGGCCTCGCTCGAAGGCTGGCTGGCGTTGGAGCTGTCGTCCTTCGTCAAGGTCGGGCCGGAGGCGATTGACGTTCACAAGCCGCTCGCGGCTTACGGCCTCGACTCGCTGGCGGCGGCCGAGTTGACGACGCGCGTTCGTGAGAAGTTCAAAGTCACGCTCGCGCCCGACACCCTCTTCCGCGGCGAGCCGAGCGTGGCGGGCGTCGCCCTGCACATCTCCGAGCTGTTAGGCGGCCGGAACGGAAAAGGCGACGGCGCGACGCGCCAAGCCGCCGCGCCTGTGCGTCAGAACGTCGCGGCGGAGGTCAGGGAAGTCGCCCCCGCTTCGGGCGCGTCCTCGTCGTCGTCGGACGCGAAGGTTGAGAGCCATCCTTATCTTGAGTTCGTCAACCCCGTGCTCGGGCGCCTGCTGTCGCAGCTTGAGCTGGACAAGTCATACGTGCGCGGCGAGGGGTGCTACCTGTACGACCGCGAGGGGCGGCGCTATCTGGACTTCCTCGCCCAGTACGGGGCGTTGCCGTTCGGCTTCAACCACCCGCGCATCTGGGAGGCCGTGGTCGGCGTGCGCGAGCGCGCCGAGCCGAGCTTCGTTCAGCCCTCTTACCTCGAAGCGGCGGGCGAGCTGGCGCGCAAACTGATTGAGATTGCGCCGCCGGGGTTGAGGTACGTGACGTTCGCCAACAGCGGCGCGGAGGCCGTCGAGGCGGCTATCAAGTTGTGCAAGTCGGCGACCGGGCGCGCGGGCGTGCTGGCGGCCTCGAACGGCTTCCACGGCAAGACTCTCGCCGCGCTCTCGGCCACCGACAAGGAGAAGTATCAGAAGGGCTTCGGCGCACCCGTCGCGGGCTACGATTACGTGCCGTTCGGCGACGCCGACGCGCTCGCGAGAGCCCTCGCCGGGCGCGGCTACGCGGCCTTCATCGTCGAGCCGATTCAGGGCGAGGGCGGCATCGTCGAGGCCCCGCCCGGCTATCTGGCGCAGGCGCGCGAGCTGTGCAGGGAGGCGGGCACGCTGTTCGTCGTTGACGAAATCCAGACCGGGCTCGGGCGCACCGGGATGATGTTCGCGTGCGAGGCCGAGGGCGTCGCGCCCGACGTGATGACGCTCGCCAAGGCGCTCGGCGGCGGCCTCGTCCCCATCGGCGCGTGCCTCTGCACGAAGGATGTCTACCACGACGACTTCGCCCTCAAACACACCTCGACCTTCGCCGCCAACACGCTCGCGTGCCGGGTCGGGCTCGCGACCGTCGAGCTGCTCGAAGCCGACAACCGCGCGCTCGTCCGTCAGGTGGCGAACAACGGCGCGCGCCTCAAGCAAGCCCTGCTCGCGCTGCGGAGGAAGCACGCGCCCGTGCTCGGCGAGGTGCGCGGGCGCGGCTACATGCTCGGGCTGACCTTCGGCATCGACCGTTACAACTGGGACTCGGGGCTGCTCGGCCTGCTCGGCGAGACGGAAGTGCTCTCGTCGCTCGTCGTCAGCAACATCCTGCACCACGAGGGCGTGCGGCTCGGCTACACGCTCAACCACGGCGGCGTCGTCCGCGTCGAGCCGCCGCTCATCGCGACGTGGGCCGACTGCGAATACTTCCTCGAAGCCTTTGAGCGCACGCTGCGGCGGCTCGGCCTGCGCAGCACGGCGCACTTCACGGCGCACCTGACGGGCGCCGACGCCGACGCCGAAGAGGCCCGCCCGCTCGAAAGAAAGACCTTCCGCCGCCTCGCCCCGGCCGCCTCAGACGGGCGCTTCGCCTTCCTCGTCCACCCGCTCGACGAGCGCAGCTACGCGGACGTGGACCCGAGCCTCGCCGGGCTCTCCGACGCGCAAATCAGGCGGCTCTCGGAGAGCGTGGCGGACAACTTCGACCCCTTCGTCGTCGGCGACGCGCGCGTCGTCTCAGCCACCGGCGAGGCGGCCTACGGCGAGTTCGTCATCGTCGCGCGCACGGCCGCCGAGCTGTCGCGGATGAACTACCGCGACGCGCTCTCCGAGATTGAGGCGGCCGGCCGCCTCGCGCACAAACGCGGCGCCCGCCTCGTCGGCCTCGGCGCCTACACCTCCATCGTCACGCGCGGCGGCCTCTACCTGCCGACCGAGCGCCCGTTCGCCCTGACGACGGGCAACTCCTTCACCGCCTACGCCTCGATGAAGGCGGTCGCGGCGGGCCTCGGCGGCCTCGGCCGCGAGCTGTCGCGGAGCACGGTCGCCGTCGTCGGGGCGACGGGCTCCATCGGCCGCGCCGCCTCATTGCTGCTCGCGCAGGAGGCGCGCGCGCTCACCCTCGTCGGCAACCCGGAGCACGAGGACGCGAGCCGTCGGCGCCTGCTCGAAGTCGCCGGGGAAGCACTCTTTCGGCTCGACGGACTGGCGCGCGACGGCCGCCGATTCGCCGCCGACACCTTCGCCGCGAGCGCCCTCGCGTGGCTCGACGCGCGCCCCCGCCCCGCGTCGAAAGAGGCGTGGGCAGACATCGCCGCCGAGGCCGAGAAGATGCTGGACAGTCTCACCCTCACCTGTGATAATCGCCGCTGGCTACCGCAAGCCGACGTGCTGCTGACGGCCGCGGGCGCCGTCAACTCAATCGTCAACGCCGAGCACCTCAAGGCCGGCGCCCTCGTCTGCGACATCTCCCGCCCGAGCAACGTGAGCCGGGAGTTGAAGCGCGAGCGCCCCGACGTTCACTTCATAGACGGCGGCGTCGTCAGCCTGCCCGCGGGCTCGTCGCTCAACTTCAACTTCGGCCTGGCCGAAAATCACGTCTACGCCTGCATGGCCGAGACCATGATGCTGGCGCTCGAAGGCCGGTATCAGGATTGCAGCCTCGGCCTCGACCTCGACATCTCTCAAGTCCTTGAGTTCGGCCGCCGGGCCGAGCGCCACGGCTTCGGGGTCGCGGCCGGCGCGGCACGCCCTCGCAAGTGACATCCCTAAACAGACCTGACAGCACGGAGAGGTGATGAACTTTCTCGAAGAAGAACGCCGCACCCTTGAGCAGTTTCTCCCGACCCTCGACGAGAAGCTGCGCGCCATCCCCTTCGCCGATTTGGAGCGCCCCGGCAACCCCGGCATCGGCATCTACCGCGAGCTGAAGGGGCCGTCCGTCCTCATCCCGGAGGCGCTCGGCGGCTCGGGCGCCACGCCCGTCGATGCCGTCCGCATCCACCGCGCCATCGGCAGCCGCTCGCCCTCGCTCGCCATCGCCGTCGCGATGCACAACTTCTCCGTCGCCACGCTCGTCGAGTACAGCCTCTACGGCGACTACACCAACGACTTCATGCGCAGCATCAGCGCCGACCAACTGCTCGTCGCCTCCGGCTTCGCCGAGGGGCGCACCGGCACCAGCATCCTCGACCCGGCGATGGTCGCGCGCCCGGCCGAGGGCGGCTACGTCGTCAACGGCAGCAAGAAGCCCTGTAGCCTGACCTACTCGATGCACCTCCTGACGGCGAGCGTCGCCGTGCCCGACCCGGAGGCCCCCGGCGGCCACAAGCGCGCCGTCGCCATCATCCCGGCCGACGCCGAGGGACTCGACCGCCGGCCCTTCTGGGCTAACGAGATTCTGGCCGGGGCCGAGTCGGACGAGCTGGCGCTGACGGACGTGTTCGTCCCCGACCAACTGCTCTTCTTCCCCGAGACGCAGTCCGACATCGACGCCGTCGAGACGGGCGGCTTCCTCTGGTTCGAGCTGCTGATAAGCGCGTCCTACCTCGGGATGGCGAGCGCGCTCGCCGAGCGCGTCATCGAGCGGCGGCGCGCGGGCGCCTCCGAGCTGGCGGCGCTCGGCACCGAGCTGGAGGGCGCCATGTCGGCGCTCGAAGGCGTGGCGCAGGGCTTGGCGGGGCGCGAGCGCAACGACGCGCTGCTGGCCCGCTGCCTCTTCGCGCGCTTCAGCGTCCAGCAGGCCATCGAGCGCGCCTCCGCCCTCGGCGCCGAACTGCTCGGCGGCATGTCCTTCATCGGGTCGAAGGAGGCGAGCTACCTCTACGCGGCCTCGCGGGCGCTCGCCTTCCACCCGCCCTCGCGCTCGGCCATCGCCGGCTCGCTCGCCGCCTACCTCGGCGGCGACCCGTTCCGCATGCTCTAGGCGACGGCTTCCCGGAGGGGCGTCATGGACCATCACAACCTCTTTCTGTCGCGCGGCACCTACAACCTCCTGAGGCTCGACCACCTCGTCATCCTCGTCGTGCTGACCGTCATGCTCTTCGCCCACTGGTGCGAGGTCAACTGGTTCAACTTCACCGCCGCCTTCCTGTGGCCCGACATCGTCGGCACGCTCCCCGGCATGTACTGGTACTACGCGCGCACGACCGGCGACCGGCGCAGCATCCCGGCCGTCTTCCACGTGCTCTACAACATCGGCCACAGCTTCACCATCGTCGCCGTCATCACGGGCCTCTGGTACTTCGCGGCCGGCGGGTGGGAGTGGGCGATGCTGGCGCTGCCCATCCACCTCTTCGGCGACAGGTCGCTCTTCGGCAACATCTACAAGCCGCTCGGGCGTTCCTTCGAGCCGGCCCCGCACCCCGCCTTCGTCCGCTTCTATGAAGAGTACGAGCGCGGCGGCCGCTGGTAGCAGGGGCGGCCGGTCGCCCTCGACTTCTGAACACGTCCGAAGGAGCAGGCCCGATGTCCACGCCGACCCCTCTTGAGACCGACTGGAGCGAGGCCCCCGACCTCTTGGAAGGGGCCATGCAGCTCGCGCTCACGCCCGAGGGCTGCGACGTCGACTACTGGATAGCCAACGCCGCGCAGGGCACCTGGCGCGGCCTCGTCAACGGCCACGCGCCCGGCGACGTGATACCGCCGCTCATGTTCGAGGAGGGGCCGTTGCGCGCGGCCGTGCTCGGCGAGTTCGCCTTCCGCGCCATCGCCGAGGAGATCGCCACGCGCGCCATCAGCTTCCTCGTCGCCTACGCGCCCGACATCCCGACGATGGAGTTCTACTCCACGCAGATACTCGACGAGGCGCGTCACGCGCGCGCCTTCCGCGCTCACCTCGTCGAGCTCGGAATCCCCGAGGGGCAACTAGCGGAACGGATGGAAGAGCTCGCCGGCTCGCAGCGCGACCGGGTGCTCAGGCCGCTCGAAGAGTTCGCCCTGCCCGTCATGCGCGACCGGCGCGACTTCGTCGGCGGCGTCATCATCCTGACCGTGCTCGTCGAGGGCGTGCTGGCCCCGACCGGCGCGCTCAGCGAGCGGAAGTGGCGCGTCTTCGACCCGGCCGCCGCAGGCATCGCGCGCGGCGCCAACATCGACGAGATACGCCACCTCACCGTCGGCGGCACCATCGTCCGCCGCCACCTTGCCGCGCACCCCGAGGAGACGGCGCGCATCAACTCGCTCATCGCCGACGGCCGCCGCCTCTGGGCCGAGCTGCCCGCGATCGACGTGGTCTACGAGCGCGAGCTTCTGTTCCAGCAGGGCATCGAGCAGCACGGCCGGCTGCTCGGCGACTACGAGCTGGTGCCCGGCCGCCGCCTCGCCGACACGACCCCCGAGGAGCGGCTCACACTCGCGCAGACGTGGTCGCACGAAGTCCAGACGGCACGCCTCTCCTACATGGGCCTGGACGCGGACCTTTAGGCGCGGGGCTGACCGGATGCAGGTCACGGTTCACGACACGATAGACGACCTCGGGCCGGCCGCCATCGAGCCGCTCGAAGGCTCGCCGCTCGACTTCTCTTACGGCGTGCTGCGCGCCCTTGAGCGTTCGCTGTGGGGCGACCTTTCGGTCAGGTATCTGGCCGTCAATGACGGCGGCGCGCTGGCCGCCTTCACGCCCCTCTTCGTCGGCACCAACCTCAACTTCAACGCCCTCCTGCCGCGTCTCGTCCAAAGCGGCTACGCGGCCCTGCTCGACTCGATGGGCGTCGGGGCCGGCTACAGCGTCGCCGTCGCGGGCTGCCCGCTCTCGGACCGCGGCTGGATTCCGACGCACCCGGAGGCCGACCCGCACGCCGTCGTTAAAATCCTCCTGCCCGAGATTGAGGCCGTCGCGCGCGCCTGCGGCGCCGACTTCCTGATGCTGAAAGACATTCACGAGAAGTTCCCAGAGACGGGCCAGTTCCTCAAGGCGGGCTTCGTGCAGACCTACTCGCTGCCGGGCGTCAGCCTCGCCACGCCCTACGGCTCGTTCGACGAGTACATCGAACACCGCACGAAGAACGGCCGCAAGCACTTCCGCAAGAACTCGCGCAAGGCCGTCGAGCGCGGCCTGAGCGTGAGCTTCCACGAAGACTTCGCCGAGCTCGTGCCTGCCGTCTACCCCCTCTTCCGACAGACGTTCCTCAAGGCGAAGTATCACTTCGAGGAGTTGTCGCCTTACTTCTACCGCGAGTGCGCCGCCTCGCGGAGCCCGCGCACGGAGCTGCTGGTCTGCGAGAAAGAGGGGCGGCGGGTCGGCTCCGTGATGCTGGTGTGGAACTCGCGCGAGTTCGCCATCAAGCGCGTCGGCGTGGACTACGCGCACGAGGAGTCGGGCCTCGTCTACAACGTGATGATGTACGAAGGGATGCGGCGGGCCATCGAGCGCGGCGTGCCGCAAGTCTCCCTCGGGCAGAGCACTTACGTCCCGAAGACGCGCCTCGGCGGCGTGATGCAGAACCTTCACCTCTACCTGAAAGGCTTCAAGCTGTCGCTGCACGCCAGCTTCCCCGTGCAGCGTCTCTGGCTGCGGCGCTACCGGAGCGACCGCGTGCTGCAAACCCTCGGGGAGCCGGCCGAATGAGGAACGTCCTGCTGCACGTCTCCGGCCGCCCCTTCGTCGCCCTGCACCTCCTCGACGCCCTCCGCGCGCGGCCCGAGGTCGCACAGGTCTTCCTCCTCGATTCGACGCCCGAGCGCGGCCCCGCGAAGCGCGCGCAGGGCGCCTCCCCGAAGCTGAAAATATTCTCGGGCGAGCTGCCGACTTATCAGCGCGGCGCGCGGGGCGGCGTCTGGCAGGAGTTCGCGGACGAAATTGACACGGTGCTTTACTGCGGGGAGGGAGGGGGCGAGTCCGGCGCGGAGCAGGCTCCGGACGCCGGGCCGCTGAAGAGTTGGCTCGCCTTTCTCGAAGACAGGGCGGAGGTCAGGCTCGGCTTCCTCTCGACGGCCTTCGTCGCCGGCAGGCGTCGCGGCCTGTTCACGGAGTTCGACCTTGACTGCGGACAGAGCTTCGACGATGCGTGGCAGCGCCGCGCGTTCGAGTCGGAGAGGCTGCTGCGCGCTTCGGCGGCGGGCGGGCGCGTGACGGTCTACCGGCCGAGCCACGTCGTCGGCGATTCGCGCAGCGGCGAGGCTCACGCCTTCGGCGGCCTCTACCCCGTGTTGCGCGCGCTGCGGCGGGGACGCCTGAACCTGCTGGCAGGCGACGCGCGCGCGCGCCTCGACATCGTGCCCGTCAACTACGTCGTCAACTCGCTGATTGAGTTGAGCCTCCGGCCCGAGGTGGCGGGCCGGACTTACCACCTCGTCGGCGGCTGGCACAGGTCAATGCCCGTGAAGGAGTTTGTCAGGTTCGTGGGTTCGCACGGGCGCGGGAGTGTCGCGAAGGTCTTCGTCGTGCCGCCCGTCCTCGCAGGCGCCCTGCGCGGGCGCGGCGAAAGGCTCGCGACGGCCGCCGTCTTCGACGACTACATGGCCCGCGTCGCCCTTGAGCCGCGCGGGCTCTCCTGCCCGCCCGCCGAATCGTACCTCGGGCCGGTGATTGAGTTCGCCGAGGGGCGCGGCTGGACGGCGCCGGGCGGCTCGGGGTAGTCCGAGCCGGCGCGTGCGTAGGAGAAGAAGCCGGGGATGGTTGACTCTTGATGGAGCGCGCGGCCGTCGAAGTGGCCGGTGCGTTCGAGCCAGCGGTGGAAGGAGCGCAGGCGGTAGGTGGGGACGCGCGGCACGAGGTGATGGGCGAGGTGGTAGTTGTGCCCGAGGAAGAAGAAGTCGAAGAACGGCGACGACCACGTCCGCGAGTTCTCGAACTTGTCGTGACCCGTGCCGGCGTGCTCGACGTAGGGCCGGATGCCCGACATCATGACCGTCGCGGCGTACGGCAGCCAGATTGAGAAGATGCCGACCGCGGGCCAGCGCAGCGTGACGTAGACGTGCGCGGCGAGCCATGCGCACGAGCAGAGCAGGTTGAAGCGGGCCAGCGAGCGCACGGCGGCGAGCGAGAGGGGGAGTTCTACCTTCACCGGCTCGCGGCCGAAGGCGATGCGGACCGTCTCGCGCAGGTGTTGGCGGCTCGCCGTCGGCCTCGCCAGAAGCAGCCGCGTGAGGAAGGTCCGGTGGCGGCGGAAGATGGCGATGTCAGGGTCTTGGTCGGTGTTCGTCCAGCGGTGGTGGCGCGAGTGCCAGAGGGCGAAGCCCAAGTCGGAGTGGAACGGGATGAAGGACGACACCAGAATCCCGGTCACGGCGCTCACGACGCGCTTGCGGTGGAGGTTGAAGTGCATCCCGTCGTGGCCGATGATGCCGAAGACGTGGAGCCCCTGCCCGGCGAGGAGGACGAGGGCGGGGACGAGGACGAATTTCAGCCCGGCCGCCAGCTCGGAGCGCAGGACGAGCTGCGTGGCGGCGGCCGGCAGCAGGAACATCGCGAGGCCCACGCAGATGAAGGCGGCCGTCCCCGCGTTGGAAGGTCTGGTGAAGGCGGCGGGTACTTGGAGGCCGACGCTACGTTCCATAATGCTCACTTCTTTCGGCTTTAACTACAGGCGTCCGCGGCCGGTCGAGGTGGAGCGCCAGTCAGGTCGGAAGCGTCTCCGGCGGCGTGGGCGACACTGTATCACGGGGCGTGCCGAAACGCTGAGGGCCGGGGGTGAGTTTATTGACAAGACGGATGTCGGCCGTTGTACATTGTCGGCCGCGCCCCCGAAGCATTGAGAGTGATGCACCTCTCTTCCAGAGAGGCCAACAAGGTGCAAGTCCTTGAGGGGGCTTTCAGACGCGCCCGCCAGCCCGCCGCCCCGCCGCCGACCCGCGCGAAGGCAACACCAGCCCGAGACACGAGCCGACGCCGCCGACGCCGCCCAGCAGCAGCTTCGTGAACGTGCGCCCGAAGCCGAGGCGCGGGTAGGCGCGGACCGAATGGTTGACGAGCGCGGGCGGCGCGGCCGAGAGGAGGATGGCGCGCGCCTCGCTACTGCACGTCGCAGACGCCGATGATGGGCTGGTGGAGCATGGTGATCTCGGCGGAGCGGCCCATGTAGCTGCGGGCCATGGCGATGGCTTCGGTCAGGTTGTCGGCGCGCTCCCAGCCCATCATGGCGGGGACGTGGGCGTTCTCGGCCCCGGCGGCGATGACGCGGCCGATGTGCTGGCGGCCGTTCTCACCCCAGTACCACATGAAGAAGGGGTGCGAGCCGTGGTAGGCGTTGCCGCGGCGGTACATGCTGATGTAGCTGGGGTTGCTGGCGAACTCGCGCTCGTAGCGGTCGCGCAGCTCGAAGGCGTCGCGCGTCTCGGGCAGGAGGCGGTTGAAGAACTCGATGTAGGACGGGTGGAAGTCGTGGTCGAACTCGTCGTGGCAGGGGTGGTGGAGAATCATCACGCCGCCCTTCCTGAGCAGCGGCATCCCGCGGAACATGTTGAAGTGGTAGCCCAAGGCCATCACCTGCACGAGCAGCGGGTTGAGGATGGAGTTGACGTTGTAGGGCGAGATGTCGGGGACCGGGCAGATGAGGATGTCGCACTGGCCTTTGACCGGGATGGCGTACTGGTCGAAGCTCCTTTGCAGGACCTTCTCGTGGACGGGCTCGGTCTTGCCGGCCTGGCAGGCCGTCAGCTCGTAGTGGGCGGGGATGGAGTGGAGCATCTTGCGCTTCATGGCGCGCGGCATGCGGCTCATGGCGGCGCGCATGGCCTCGTACTTCATGCGGTCGAACGTCGAGAAGTCGTCCTCGTTCTTCATGAGGAAGTCCATGTCGCCGCGGTACATGCGGTTGTTGATGGCCGTCTCGACGTGGAAGACGTTCATGTGCTCGTCGGCGAGGCGGCCGAGGCGGATGATCTTGTGGCTGAGTTCGGAGCGCGCCGGGTCCGGGTCCATGTAGCTGTGCGAGTCGCGGATGGTCTGCGGCTCGTGGTGGGCGCGCAGCGACTCGTAGTCGCAGAGGCCGACGGCGACCGACTTGTGCCCGCCGTTCATGGGCACGAAGTTGATGTTGGCGTAGATGACGAGGTCGCTCTCGACGCAGCGGCGGTTGAGCCGGAGCGGCTCGCCGTGGCGCGTGCGGCCGACCTCGACCATGCCCTCCTCCCACTCGGCGTCGTGGTTGTAGAGGCGGTCGGGGTAGTAGGCCGAGAAGATTTTCGGGCCGACCATGCGGCGGATTTCGGCCTCCTTCATCTTGCGGTGGACGGAGATGGCGATGACGATGTGGATGTCGTCGACGCCGTAGCTGGTGAGCATGTCGAGGAGGATTTCGAGCATCGTCTGCCGGATGTCGGGGGTCTTCATCGGCGGCAGGGGCAGGCTGATGTCGTCCACGGCGATGGTGACGCGCATGCCGGGGCGCAGTTGGGCGAAGAGCGGGTCGGCGTCGAGCGGGTGGTTGAGGGCGTGGCGGATGGCGGCCTCGCGGTTCGGCAGCCCCCGGACCGGCGGGTTGGGGTAGATGACGCGCGTGCCGACCGGCAGGTCTTCGAGCAGGAAGTCGAGCCCGGAGGCGATGATGCGCGGCGCGCTGTCGTTGTCGATGTAGACGACGGTTTCGTGCGTCTTGTTGCGCAGTTGCAGAGACATGTCTTAGCCCCCAGACCGAGATGATGCAAGGAAGTCGGCGAAATCGTACAACATTTCCGCGCGCCGCGTAAACGCGCCCCGATTCCGCGCGCCGACACATAACACTCGAATTCCGCCGCCGCGCTTGCTATACTGTCCCCGCAGAAGACATTCAGACACATCGGCCCGGTCGTCCGGCGTTGCCGAACTTCGGATCTCGCTCCCTCAATCCTCTCGAAGAGGTTTCTCATGCCTACCCTTCATCCGACTGCAAGCGGAAAGAGGATACTTCTGACGGGCGCCTCGGGCGTCATCGGGCAGGCCATGCTGGCCCGCCTGACGCCGTCCTCCGTCATCTGCCTCGTGCGCCGCACGCCCGTCAACAACCCCGACGTGGAGACCATCTTCGGCGACGTGTCCCTGCCTTACTTCGGACTCAGCCGCGAGCGCATCCGCGACATCGGCGGGCGCATCGACTGCATCGTCCACGCCGCCGCCGTCACCGACTTCAGCAAGTCGGACGAGCTGGTCTTGAGGACGAACGTCAGCGCCGTCGAGCACATTCTCGAACTGGCCTCGACGGCGCGCGTGCCGCTCTACCACCTGAGCACGGCCTTCGTGCGCGCGCCCGCGCGGCCCGAGGGCGCGCCGAAGGAGCCGACCTACGCCATCTCCAAGCGCGAGGGCGAGCGGATGGTGAAGGGGAGCGGGGTGCCGTACTCGATCATCCGCCCCTCCATCATCATCGGCGAATCGGCGACGGGCGTCATCGCGCGCTTTCAGGGCGTCCACGGCGTCGCCGGCTCCATCCTCAAAGGGGTCCTGCCGATGATGCCGGCCTCGCCCGAGTCCTATCTCGACTTCGTGCCGCAGGACGTGGTGGCCGAGGCCGTCATCGCCATCGCCAACGAGGGGCGCGTCGGCGAGGACTACTGGATCACGGCCGGGCCGAGCGCCCTGACGGTGCGGCGCGTCATCGAGCTGATAGTGGAGTTCTCGCGCTCGGTCGGCCGCCCCGTGAGCTTTCCGAAGTTCATCGCGCCCGACTTCGTCGAACGCCTCCTGCGGCCCGTCTTCATGCCGGCCATGCCGCCCTCCTTGCAGAAGGGCCTTGAGCGCGTCATCCAAATCTCCTCCTACCTGAGCATCGACGAGCCGTTCCCGACCTCGCTGCCCGCGCTTCAGGAGAGGCTCGGCCTGCCGCGCCTCCCCGACCTCGAAGCGGCCTTCGTGCGCGGCCTCGCCTACTGGGCCGAGAAGACCGGCTTCGCGCGGCGTGCCAGCTCGTACGCGGATTGAAGACCATGAGCGAGAGCCAGAAGACAACGGCGGGCGTCATCGCGCCCGAGGGCGTGTCCGGCCCGGAGGAGTTCCGGCGCCGGGTCGTCGCGCGCCACCGCGCGCACGTCAACAGCGGCATGGCGAAACTCGCCGACCTGATGGGCACGCACGTCGAGGTGCGCTCCGAGTCGAACTACGTCTTCGACGAGCGCGGCGAACGTCACCTCGACTGCGGCGGCTACGGCGTCTTCACGCTCGGCCACTGTCACCCGGAGGTCGTCGCCGCCGTCCGCGAACAGCTCGAACGCCACCCCGTCGCCACCCGCGCCCTCGTCAACGCCGAAGTCGCCGAGGCGGCCGAGGCGCTGGCCTCCGTCACGCCGCGCGGGCTCGATTACGTCTACTTCGCCGGCTCCGGCACCGAGGCGACCGAGGCGGCCCTCAAGCTGGCCTGCCTCAACGGCCGGCGCAAACTCGTCTCCATGCGCAACGGCTACCACGGCAAGACGCTCGGCGCGCTCGCCGTCACGGGCCGCGACGCCTACCGCGCCCCCTTCCGGTCGCTCCTCGCCCCGGCCGACTTCGTCACCTTCGGCGACGCCGAAAGTCTGCGCGAGGCGCTCGGGCGTCACGGCGACGAGGCTTGCGTGATACTCGAACCCGTGCAGGCCGAGGGCGGCGTCATCGTCCCGCCCGACGGGTATCTGCGCGAGGTCGAGAGGATGTGCCGCGAGGCCGGGGCGTTCCTCGTGCTCGACGAGATACAGACCGGGCTCGGCCGGCTCGGCGCGTGGTGGGGGGCCGACCGCGAAGGCGTGACGCCGGACGTGCTGCTCGTCGGCAAGGCGCTCGGCGGCGGCGTGCTGCCGGTGAGCGCGGCCGTCGCCTCGGCCGCCGTCTACGAGGGGCTGAACCGCGACCCGCTGCTCCACACCTCGACCTTCTCCGGCAGCCCGCTCGCCGCCGCCGCCGTGACGGCCGCCGTCGGCGTCTTCAGGCGCGAGGAAGTCGCCGCCCGCGCCCGCTCACTCGGCGCGCGCATCTTCCCCGAGGTGAGGGAGATTTTCGCGCGCAACTGCCCGGCGCTCGTCCGCGAGGTGCGCGGGCTCGGCCTGCTCCTCGGCGTCGAGTTCGAGGCCGAACACCTCGCCGGCGATTTCCTCTTCGAGATGCTCTCGCGCCGCGTCATCGTCTCTTACTCTCTGAACGCGCACCGCGTCGCCCGCCTGACGCCGCCCGCGCTGCTCACCGACGCCGACGTTGAATGGCTGCTCGAAGCCGTCCGCGCCACCAGCCTCGTGCTCGCCGAGCGTTACCCGAATTTCGCGGCAGGGAAGGAACACTGACATGCGTGAGTTGAACATCACGGCGCAACTGCCGGGCCGCAACCCGGACGACGTGTACGCCTCGCTCTGCGACTTCGAGAGCTACCCCCGGCTCAGCAAGGAGGTGCGCAGCGTCAGCGTCACCGTCGGCCCCGACGGCGTCACCAACTCGCGTTGGGAGATAGACTTCCGCGGCGGCGCCCTGCGCTGGGCGGAGGAGGACTTCTTCGAGCCGGAGGCGCGCTCCATCATCTTCCGCCAGACGGAGGGCGACATCGAGCACTTCTCGGGCCGCTGGCGCGTCGCCGAAGACGGCGGCGGCTCGCGCATCCTCTTCGACGCGCAGTTCGACATGGGGCTGCCCACGCTCAAACACATCCTCGACCCCATCGCCGAGCAGGCGCTGCGCGGCAACATCACCGCCATCATCAAAGGTCTCTTCGGCGACGAAGTGACCTTCCTGAGTGACGCGCCCGCCGGCCACTGAAGGCCGAGGCGCCCGAGACGAGCACGGTCGAAACGAGATGAACGCATACCCGATTAGCTTCTGGCAGGAGACGGCAGGCCCGGTCGCGCCGCGCGCCGCGGTCGAAGGCGAGGTCGAGGCGGACGTGGCCGTCATCGGCGCGGGGCTGTGCGGCCTGAGCACGGCCTTCTATCTGAAGCGCGAGCAGCCGGGCCTGCGCGTCGTCGTGCTCGAAGCCGACGTGTGCGGCTACGGCGCGAGCGGCCGGGGGTCCGGCGTGGTCAAGAGCCCCTTCGGCCTGCGCATGCACTACACCAAGCTCCGCTTCGGCGCCGAGGCCGTGCGCGAGGGCTTCGACTTCATGACGCGCGCCGTCGAGCACGTCGGCGAGCTGGTCGAGCGCCACGGCGTGGACTGCGACTACGAGCGCACGGAGCTGATGATAGTCGCCACGTCGCCGGCCGGAGTCCGCCGCCTGCGCTCCGAGTACGAGCTGGCCCGTCGCGTCGGCATCGAGGACACCTACCTGCTCGACGCCCCGGAGGCGCGGCGACGGCTCGACAGTAAGACGTACCTTGCGGCGCGCGTCGAGCGGTCGTGCGTGATGATCAACCCCGCGAAGCTGGTGCGCGAGTTTGCGCGGCTGGCCGAGGCCGAGGGCGCCGTGATTTACGAGCAGACTCCGGCCGCCTCGGTCGAGCCGGAGGGCGAGCGCGGGCCGGTCGTCGTCGAGACGCCGCGCGGGCGCGTCCGCGCCTCGAAGGTCGTCTTCGCCACGAACGGCTACGCGCGCCTCTTCCCGCAGCTCGCCTCGAAGCAGTTGCCCATCGGCACCTACGTCGTCCTCACCGAGCCGCTGACGGCGGCGCAGCTGGCGTCGCTCGGGTGGGAGGGGCGCGAGGCCATCGAAGACTCGCCGAAGCTGATGACGTACTACAGGCTGACGCCGGACAACCGCCTGCTCATGGGCGGCGGCGACGTGGTCATCAGGCCCGGCAGGGAGATGCCGCCGCCGCACGCGCCCGAGGTCTTCGCCGACATCGAACGGCACATGCTCAAGACCTTCCCCTCGCTGTCGGGCGTGCGCGTCACGCACCGCTGGGGCGGCCCGCTGAGCGTCACGCTCGACATGGCCCCCGCCTTCGGTTGGCTCGGCGGCGACCGCCGCGTCGCCTACGGCTTCGGCTGCATCGGCCACGGGCTCGGCATGATGGCCTACAGCGGCCAACTCATGCGCGACCTCGTGCTCGAAAGGAAGACGGCGCTGACCGAGCTGTTCTTCGTCAACCGCACGCTCATCCCCTGGCCGCCCGAGCCCCTGCGCTTCGCGCTCGCGCAGGGCATGCGCCGCTACATGCAACTCGAATACAACGACGCGCAGAGGCACATCCGCGAGAATTCGGATGCGCCGGCCGAGACGCGCGCGGCCGGCGCCCGCAACGTTAAAGCGACCGGGGTCGAGTGACGGCCGTCAAGGGCCGGGGTCGTCAAGCTGTTTGCGGAACCGCCCGACGCTCACGCCGAACAGGAGGAGGGCGAAGAGCGTGAGCAGGCTCGGGCAGAGCACGTCGAGCGTCGCCCCTTTGAGCATCACGCCGCGGGCGACCATGCCTTTAGAGACGTAGGAGATTTTTACCCCCGTCTCTTAACGCCGGGAGGCGGCCCCGGTCGTGGGCGAAGCGGCTAACGGCAGGCCTCCATTATCTTGTCGTAGTCGTTGAAGCCGGCCAGGTCGTGCCGGAGTGGGCCGAGCCAGCCGGGCCGCGGGGGCTGCCCGCCCGCATGAATCAGCTCATGAGTTAGGACATCCCCGAGGTCTAGCCGGTTGAAGATGACGGACTCGAAGAGGGAGAAGCCCATGAAGGCCGAATCGTGAATGAAAATCCGGGGCCTGCCGTCCGTCGTCATGCGATGGCCGAGGAGCGTGGCGGGAACGGTGCCGCCCTGCGCGTGGCCGGTGCTGAACTCGGACTTGTATTTAATCCGGGTCTGCTCGTACGTCAGGCCGAGCTGCCCGACATCGTAGAGGTAGAGGAGTCTGGCGTGCATGATGAGGATGCCGGGGTTCCAGGCCATCTGCGCCGGGGAACGCAAGCCGGCCGCTTTGAACGCGTCGCCGCAACGGCTGCCGAGCTTGCGAATCATCTCTTCACGGATGCTGTCCCTCTCGACCCGGTGGAAGCCGACGACGTTGACCCCGTGCAGGAGCTGGGGGTCTATCTCCTCGATGATGACGACGACATCGGGGCGAGGCGGGAACATGGCGACCACCAGCGAGGCCGCTAAAACGACTCCTGCCAGACTCATCCACTTGCTGCGCGTGCTCATGGCTTTACTCCATTGTTTCTCGTGCGCGTCAAAGTTTGGGGCGGGATTCGTCAATCAGGCTCGGCCCCGGCGGGCCCGCTTTTCTTGTCAAACCTCGCCCTTCCTCCCTTGCCGCTTCCTCCTTTCACCCGTAGAATGCGAAAGGAGTCTTGCGGCCTGCTCCTAAAAGAGCAGCCCAACGGCCCATCGTTGCGGGCGGATCAGCAGCCGACCAAAGCGTCGATCCGCCCGCAATCTTCTTCTCACTCCCTACTCGTTAAGCAACAGCTTCATCGCCTGCTCCAAGGGCTCTTCGCCCTCCGTCGTCTCCTGTCCGGGCGCCTCCGTGCCGTCGTAAAGCGCCTTCGTCCATTGGCCGGGGAACACGGCCGGCGTAATGACCGTGAACCCGCCTTCGCCCTCCTCTGAACCGAGACAACCGGCGTCCTTCACTTTCAAGAGCCCGTTCTGCGTGTAGAAGGTGACACTCACGCGGCCGAAATATACCTCCGCGAGTTTCTCGGAGGCGGCGCCCGCCGCCCGCGTCGCGCCGCGCCCGCCGGGGCCGTCCGCGTGCAGCGCCACGAAATGAAGCATGTCGCCGACGGCCTTCCGCAGATTGGCGACCAGCTCGTCGCACCGGCCCGACGCTTCGCGGCCGAGTGCGTTGACGACGGCCGGGCTGCTCCCGCTCACCCCGACATCCCGCAGGGCGGCCTGCGTCTCCTTAGCCTTCCATAACGTTGACCTCGTCTTCGTCGCTCCGAGCCGGGCGTCGCCGTTGCCGAACGTCACGAACTCGACAGTGGTCGGGTAGAGTGCTGCGTCGAGGCTGCGGTCGGCCGGCGGGCCCTGATGAGGCCGGCCGGCGAAGTTGCGAAAGAGCGTCCAGCAGAAGATGCCGGCGACGACCATGCCGATGGCGACGGCCCAGTTCATGAAGGAGAGTTTCCTCTCGTGTCTCTGGCGGTAGGTGTTTGACGAGTCGGACGGCCCGGCGCCGGCCGCGCACGGCGCGAGCGGCAGCCCGCGCGAGTCCGCCTCGGCGTCGTACCACTCGACCTCGTTGACCTGCGGGGAAGCGAAGCCGGCCTGCACCCTGACGACATCCGGGCTCTCGCCTTCCGTCATCCTCAGGGTGAAGGTGCGGCCGAGGCCGAGGTCGAATTTCCGGGTGCCCGTCCAGTTCGAGTAAGTCCTGACGAGGGGGAAGAGCGGCTCGCCCTTCTCGTCGTGGACGAAGAATTCGAGGACGAGTCTGTCGGAGCGCGGGAACGTGTAGAAGACGTAGGCGCGCCCCTCCGCGGGGTCGCGGACCTGATACAACTCGGTCACGAACCGGCCGCCGCCCTTGTCCGGGGGGATCAGCTTCGTGTTGAGGCTGATTTTGCCGATGGCGCACGGATTCTGGCGGAACAGCGTGTGCACGCCCGCCTCCCTGTCCACCCGCGCGGCCACGTCCTCGTAGCATTCGTCGGCGCTGACGGCGACCATGCGCAGCGCCAGGACGGCCTCGCGGAGCTTATGATTCTCCCCCCACCACGCGTTCTCATCCCACATGTCAATCTCCGATTGATAGACGGCCGCGCCCCTCCTCGCGGTTCCGCGGAAGACTTGGAATAAAGGGCGGAAGATTACTCGCCACCCTCGTTTCACCTCATCAACGTGAGCATCTGTGCGCATCTCCTATCTCCTTTCTGGGAAGTGGTCGGCTAACTGACGTGATGGTTTGGGGAAGACCCATCCCACCATCTGCTGGTAGGGGCGGGCACCGTCGGCCGTCGCCGCGGGGGCGCCGAAGCGTCCGGCGGCGACGGCGTTTGCTGACAAGCTGTCATCATTTCTTCTTACTCCTGAAAGCTTTGCGTAATCTGACCCGGTAGCGCGAGATTTCTTTGCGGACCGCCTGGCGGGTCGAGCCCGACTCTCGCGCGATGTCTTCAATCGAATAGCCCTCCCCGACCTTGAGCACCCGCCGTCGCTGCTCCGGCGTCCGCGCGAGGCTGAGGGCCTGCTCGATAGTCTCTTTCTCTTCAAAAAGCTCCTCGGGGGTCTTCGGGCCGGGGAGGGCGACCGCGGCGAAGCGCGGGCCGTCGTCTTCGCCGTCCGGCGCGTCGTCCGGGAGCGGGCAGAACTTGTTCCTGTTTTTGCAGTCGCGACAGTGTGACTGCTTGCCCCTCAGCTCTTTCCTGACGAGGCTGTTTAAAACCTTCAACTGGTCCCTGGCGCCGTCGAATTTGAGCCGGATTACCTCGCCTGTAATCTCGGCCCGCCCAGGCCGCCGAAAATCCCTGTCTATCAGATATTCGGTCAGGGCGTCCGTCGTACACTGGTCGGGATAAATGCACCCGATGGACTCGATGTAGGCGGAGCCCCTTTTCAAAAGCTTGCGGAAAAGGCTCCTCAGGTCTTCTTCGTCCGGGCCTGTCGGCTCGTGGGGCCACATACGACCGCTCCTTTCTACTGCCTTCATCGCCACCGGTCCGGCTCACAGGTGGACGACTCGGCAAATGACTCATTCACAGAGACGCGAGGTCAAAACGGCCGGCACGTGTAACCCGCTTGAGCGGTCTGAGCGGAGACCCCCAGGGCAATGCGGCAGACACACGCAGGCTTCCCCTACCGGCTTGAGGACGGCCGCCGCCTAAAAAGGGACAGGCCGCAGATTTTTTTTGTCGGCGGAGGGGCGGGGGAGAGAAAAGCGGCGCCCCGTTTAAATCAGGCGAGGTGTGTTGCTGGCGTCTGACCGGGTGAGAGTCCGCTTCGTCGCGAGGTGGTTTAATGAGTCCTGCTGATTCTGTTAAACCAGGAGCGGATTAGGACGCGCCACCAGGCGAAGTAAATCCTGGTGGCGCGGAGGATTGGGGGGCCGGGCTTGTGCGGGTGGCGGGGGCGGCGGGTCTTCGCTACTTCCTCAAGGAGTTCCTTGAACCTTAAGAGATTCACCGGGTCGGAGGGTTCAACAAGAGGACGGTTCTCGCGACTGTTCGGCTGATTTCCCACGACGACCTCCTTCTGGCGATCTGGAGCCGCTTCCAAGCCCGACGCGTCAACGGGCTACCGGGCGAAAGACTCTGGCGAGACATCAGCCAGGGGGATTCCGCGGATGGGTAGATTTAACCCGCGCCGGTCAGTTGATTCGGAGACAGAGAGGGAATTTGCGGAGCGGCCGTGGCAGCCCACCGCGGCCGAGACGATTCAAGGCAGGCTTCAATTCGCGCAGAAATTTGTTGTCTCTGGCGGGAAAACGATGATATAAACCGTTTTCGATGCCTGCTGAGCATCTATCTCAAGGCTCTAAGACTTATGAACCCGGCCAGGTGAACCAAGTCCTAGAGCCTTGATTTATCCGTTCCTTCCTTCGACCTTCGACCCACCCTTGCTCATCAAATAATGCCGTAGTTAGAACGTCGGTGAAGCTTTATGACGTGATAGGCGCACTCTACGATGTTGGGACTGGCATGTCAATACTATTAACAAGAAAATTTTGAAAAGATGGTGTTTCCGGAAACGGTGAGATGAGGCCATGACGTACGGTGTCATCGAACCAAGACAGTTAACATTAACTGAGGTAAAAAAGCTACAGTAATATCGGCACAAATTGCTGCAATAATTAACAAACGTGAAGTTTCTAAACGCTTCGAAAGACAGAAAAAGTTATTGACACCATACTACCCCGGCGGTATTATGCGGAAACTTCGTAAGCCGTTTTCTGACCGACGCAATGGGGACGGCCCTTGAATTCAACTTTCTGCCTCTAATGTTGATGCCGAGAAGCTCACCGGTTTTCATCTGTTCGCTGTAACCCGTTGTTAGACCCGACCCGACGAACCGGGGCGGGAGTTCCTTCCGGTATTTGCACCGATTCCCCTCGCAGCGCCGTCTCGAACCGACCGCACGGCAACACGCCCGCGCGTCGGCCTGAGGCGATGGCCCGGAATAGATGTTCTTTTGCGCACATACGCCCGCGGGGGCGGCTACAAAAATGGCTCGGTCGGCACTCCCGCGAAACCATTGGAGGCCGCCTCACAACCTTCGGAGACACGCGACATGTCCAGAGCTATGAAAGCACCCAACACGACAACTGACGGCGACGACGCGACGGCGCAGCCGCCCGAGAGCGAGGGCAGTTATGAATCGTTACTCGGGGCGCTGCGCGACCTTGAAATCAAGTACAAGCTCGGCGACGTGGATGAGGTGGAAGGTTACAAGGAGACGGGGCGGCCGATATGGACCTTCGAGGTCGATCTCGGCAAGTTGGAGCAGATGATCGGCGTTCATAAAAAACGCCTCATGAAAGAGAACCCGTCGTGGTTATACAAGTTCACCGCCATCCACGCCGAGGCGAAGGAGTATTTCGACACCGCGGACGCCAGCTACCGCCTCGACTTGTTTCAGGAGGCGCAGAGGCTCCACCGCGAGCTGCTCAAGACGAAGATCGAGCCCGAGCCGGGCGAGCAGGACAGCGAGCAGCGGAAGACCATCAAGAACAAGATTCGCGTCATCATCGCGGGCCTCGAATACTTACACTCGACGAGCGAATTCGGCACCGCGCTCGCCTACGCGCAGGAGTTGTACGACTTCGTGTACAAGAGCGGGCTGGCGACTAAGGAGAATCCGGCGTACGGGACCAAGTCTGTCGTCTGCTACTTTCTCGGCCGCACCCATCGGCAGCGGGGCATCGATGACGACTACCGGCTGGCGATAGACTTCTTCTACCAGTGCAGCGAGAACTACTTCGAGCTGGCGCGCAGGCAATGCGGGAATAGGCCGGAGGACGTGATTTACGCGCGGACGCGGGCGATGGTCTCGCTCGCCTTCGGGGCCGGCTTCCTGTTCCACAACGCACTGAGCGACCTGGCCCGCGCCAAAGGGCTCATCGCGCAGGCCCGCCTCGCCTTCCTGAAGGACGACGGCTACCCCTGCTGCGAGCTTCACTACGGCTACCTCGGGCTGCTCTACGCGTCTATATTGCGCGAGGAGGCGGGCGAGCTCGAACAGGTTCAGGCCGAGGAGGGGACGCAGGCCGCCTCCGAGCAGGCCGCGGCGAAGGAAAAACTCGACCGCTCTCTGGAAATCCTGAACGAGTGTGAAGATACTTTAGCCCGCAAGCCGAGTTACTACGTCCGCCTGCTCTACAACAAGGCGCTGGCCTACCTTTACCAAGGCCCCGACAGCTACGGCGCCGCCCACGAATGCATCGACCGCCTCAAGGACTTGTGTGAGGACAGCCCCCGCTGGCTCGCGAACATGCTGGTCCTGCGGTCGCGGCTGGAGCGGCGCGAGGGCAAGGCGGACGCGGCGCTCGCCGACGCCATGCGCGCCTTCAATCAGGCGGGCGGCCACCTGCCCGTGCGCATCGAGGCGCTGCTCGCGAGGGGGAAGGCCCAGCAGGAGCGCGGCAACCTCTCGGGCGCCCGCGACGACTTCGACAGGGCGTACCGGCTGAACAACGGGGCCAACAAGAGGCTTGAGGTGATGGCCCTGATTCTTCTGGCGCAGGTGGCGATCGCGCAGCAGCAGCCGCAGGTCGCGCAGGAGAAGTTCACGCAGGCGCAGGCCATCATCCCGTCAATCAACCACGGGTTCATCCTCAACAGGTTTCGGGCGCTGGAGGCGAAGATCAGTAACTTTCAGGCCGACTTCATCATCCCGAGCAGCACGCGCGACCTGAAGTACGAGGACTACGAGAGGGCCCTGCGCTGCTGGCTCCTCGAAAAGGCTTTACGCGAAGACACTAACCTGACGCGCGTGGCGCAAAGGCTCGGCGTCTCGAAGAAGACGGTCTACCAGTGGCGCGACGCCTACGGCGTCAAGGCTTGACGACGCGGCCCGCCTCGCCTTGAATTTCCGCGACGCCCGTCTGCCTTACCGACGGGACCGGCAAGCCTTATCTCACCGGCGCTGCCTCACGGGTTGAAGACGATGACGACACACCCAAAAAAATTCGACCAGACCCTCGCGCAACAACTCAGACAGAAATTGGACGCCGACCCGTTCATCAACTTTTTGAAGTCCCGCACGCTCTTCCACAACATCGCGCCCGCGCAGTTGCCGCTGGAGCTGCTCGAAGAAATTTCGCGGTCGGTGCAGATAATCAGGCTGGCGAGAAACCGGCAGCTCGAATTACAACGGCCGCCCGACTTCATCTACGAGATAGTTTCCGGGTACGTCAAGATTTATGACCGCGCGCCGAGTGCGGCGGAGGGGGAAGGGGAGACGGGGGACGACTCGAACCCCCCGGCGCTGCTGGCGTGGCGCGTGCCGGGCGAGCTGTTGGGCGATTTTAAATTCGCCTTCCCGGCGTCCCGATTCTCGGACAGCATCATCGCGACCGACGAATGCCGGCTGTTGAAGGTGCCGGTGGAGACGCTACACAGTCTCGGGCTGAGCCACCCGCAGGTCTACCTCAACCTCGCGGGCAACCTCGCCTCCAAGGCCATCAAGACCCGCATCCGCGCACAACTCCTGCGCCTCCCGAACATCCGGTGCATGATCGCCAGACTGTTCATCGAGTTCCTCGCCGAGCGCGGCTACGACGAGGCCGTGGACGAGGGGGCGCGGGCGAGGGTCGTCAACGGCACCTTCCACATCCGCGACATCGCCGCCTTCCTCGGCTACGAGTACCGACAGACGCAGACCGGCGTGCACGACCTGATTAAAGAAGACCTCATCGCCCACTACCGGGGCAACAAGAAGAGCGGCCGCTTCGTCATCCGCAGCGAGGAGAAGTTGCGCAGATACCTCGAACTCAACGCGGCGGGGGCGGACTGAGCGCGCATCCCGACCGACGAGGGCATCTCCTCGCCGAACGGCAGGTAGGCGCGGCGCGAGGCGGCCCAGCCGTCGCTACGGGTGATGCTGCGCGGACTGACAAACATGTCCCATTCCGGCAGTACCGGCGGACGCACAAAAGGATGAGGGTGGGCTCACATGCCGCCACTTGAACGGGGGCTTAAGGTGTTTTAAGAGGGTAATTCCCGGAGGACGATGGCCGAGCCGAACGTCGGGCTATAGCTGCCGGAGCAATTCCTACAACGCTGCCGGGCGAAGCTCGTCGCTTCGCTCTTCTGAGCCGGTGCTCAGCAAAAGGCGTGCGAAGAAATTCCGCGCTCGAAAAGAATACCCACAACGCAACTTGGGTTTGCTTCTCATTCGCTTTAAGAATTCACATTTGAGAGCCCGCGACGGTGACGTGAGCCAGCCCCTCGGAGAAGCCTTCCACCAAGTCATATTGTAAGGGGATGACTACTCTGCCGGTTCTATCAATGAAACCCCATTTGTTCTTTTCTTCGTCGTAGACGCTAGCTATCCCGGATCGAAACGGGCCCGCGTAGAAGAAGTCTGTCAATAAAACCACCGCGCCCGCTTTATCGATATACACGAACTTCGCTTCTTTGGTGAAGGTCGGCTGAAGACCCTCAGTCAAACTGGCGAGCCCTTCCGAAAAATTGGTGGAGTTGCGTTGGAAATCGCCGTCGGTATTAAACTTAGGAGGGATGACGAATCGCCCGCCGCGGCCAATAAATCCTATCTTCTCCTCACTGCCTTCACTGCCGGTCGCGACCTTGGCCACACCTTCCGAAAATGGGGCCGCCTGATCATATCTCGGTTCAATAATGAACTTGCCGACTTTGTCTATATACCCATACTTCGATTTCGAGCAGTCGTACACATTCATTAAGCCGTCTGAAAAACCGGCGTTCTCGATATCTCCCGGCTCAATCATATACTGGCTTAGCGAAAGAATCGTGCGGCCGCTTTTATCAATTAACAGAATTTCTGCGCTCCCATCTCGTGCACACTGCTCATCCGGGTGACGGCCGTTAAATGAGTCCGACAGCGTTATCAACTCGCTGCGGGAAGCTTCGCCTTGTGCGGCTTTACCCGTGGAGGACGGACGAGAGGCCGTGGCAGATGCATCTTTTACGACAACGGCTACTCCCTCAGAAAACGGGTTGACTGATTCGTAAGCGGGCTGAATCACTACCCGTCCTTCTTCGTCCATGAACCCCCACTTATCCGCCACCTGAACACCGGCAACGCCCTCGGAGAAATCAAGAACGTTCTGAAATCGCGGCTCGATTACGACTGTGCCGGTCTGATTGATAAATCCCCAGCCTCTGCCAGAACGGTAAACCGCGGCCAGGCCCCCCGAAAAACTTCGGACCTTCTCATATCGGCTGGCGTCGATGACGACCTTCCCGGTCTTATCAATATACAGATTGCGGTGAGAATAGATGTGTTGATTCATACCTGATTCTCCCGTGAGTGAATACCCTCGCGTAATGCTCGAAATGGGCAAAGCCATAGGGCTCAGGGATAACACTAAGCAGAACCATTTTAATAGTTCCCCCCGACGTGGCGAAAAGCCGGATCGCCCAAGCCACATATGAGACCTCCTCACTTCAATTACCTTCCGCGTTGCCCCCGCCTCGGGCAACGCGACCGGCCGACGGAGTCATAGATAAAGCGGCATAGCGGTACTTGTCGCATACGACCACAGTTACCGACCTGTGTCCGTCGTGTGCCAAGCTACCGTATCCGGCCGTATTTCGAGTTTGTTCTGGTTCCGGCGCAGTCTCCGGCTCAGGGGGAGCCTCTGGGTCCGGGGGAGGTTCTGCCGTATCCTCGTCGCCGGCCGGTTGCTCCTCGGGCGGCGGATGGTGCCGCCGCCCTGGACCTCGTCTAAAATCCAATTATTCTGGGCCGCATAATCTTCGTTAATCCCGTTCATCCACGAGGCGTCGTTCGCCGCCTGCAACGTCCGCGCGTACTCGGGGTCCGAGGTCTGCATGACCCCGATGTCTGAGAGCATCAGTCCCGTCGGGTCGGTGTGGTTGACGGGGTCGTTGTCGCAGTAGGCGTAGCGGTTGAAGCTTTGCGGGTCGGCCGGGGACATGCTCCCGCTGTAAGGGTCTGGGGCCGTCCACCTCGCGGGGAGCGGGTCGTACTCGCGCCACAGCGTGTGGCTCATCCCGGTCGAGTCGTCCCGCTCCATCCCGGCGTACTTCCGGCGTGCCCCGTCGGCCTCGGAGTAGCCGGGTGTCTGCGCGCGCATCCCGACAGAGGCGGGCACGTCCTCGCCGAAGGGCAGGTAGTCGCGGCGCGAGGCGACGACGGCGCCCGCCGAGTTCATCACGACGCGGGGCGCGCCAAGCTAAGGGGCGAAGGGGGACGGTGCGTAGCGGCTTCCGAGTCAAGTTAGCTCAAAATACGAAACAGCCCCTCGGCCCCGATTGCCCATCCGTGTGTACCGTCGAGAAAGTATAGATCGTTGAATTTGAGGTCGGAAACTTTCTTCCACGTAACTCCGCCGTCCGTCGTCTTATAAAGGATGCCACCCTCTTGTAAGGCCCATCCTCTCGCCGCGTCGGTAAAGTGTAGCTCGCTGTAAAAAGCGGTCACCGGTTCCTGCGCGGGGTCGGGTAGGGTGCACCAATTTCGCCCCCCGTCTGTGCTCTTGGCGAGATGGTTCCGGGTGTCACTCAGCCACCCCGTTGTGGGGTCGATGAAAAAGATACTTGCCGGAGCCGCCTCGTCGTCTTCGCGCGGGCGACGGCCGACGCATTTGCTCATGGAGTCGGAGACTTTCCACCGCCCGCTGCCGGAATCCCAAAAGTAATTATCGGAGTCGCCCAGCGCCCACCCGTGCTCCGCGTCCAGAATATATATGTCACTGAATCTCCCCGGACCGGACTCGACGCGTTGTTCTTTCCACGTGGCGCCGCCGTCTCGGGTCTGGAAGATGGCCCTGTATAGGATACTTTTACCGTCGGGGGAGACCATGTTGTTCGGGGTTCTCAATATCTCGTCTTGGGAGGCTGGCCGGTACGTCGCGCCCGCGACCCAACCCACCTCGCCGCCTTTTAAGAAGGCCGACCCGAGCAGCAGCCCGCCGGGGGCATCCAGAGGGGTCGTGACATGCAGCCAACTCCTGCCGGCGTCCGTCGTCTTATAGAGCCCGTCTGAAGTTAGTAAAAACCCCGAGGCGGCGTCAGTGAACATTAACTGCCGGATCTCAACGTAGAAGCGGGCGACATCCTTCAGTTGAGAGGCGGGGATGTGCGGGGGCAGCCCGTCGGGAGTCGGGAAGGAATAAACAAGAGCCCAATTGCGACCCCCGTCCTCCGTCAGCCATATTTTCTTATCGCTAGCGGCCCAGCCCCTGAGTTCACTGGCGAATTGTAATTTAATCTTGGGGGCCGCTTCAGGCGCCTCGCCCAGTTTTTCGAGGCCGGCAGCGGGACCCGACACGTCCGCCTTAACGGCGGAGACGCGGGGGGCCGGAGAGAGACGGGACCGCACCTCACAAGCCCCCATCAGGGTGACGAGGGTCAGGAGTAATGATGTCATCACCATAGGAGTTGCAACCTTACCAGAAATCAGTCCCGCCGACCCTGATGGCATTGCCCTGCGCACGTATTCGAGTGTGTCCGGGCCGCCCCTCCGCAGGTTGGAGAACGCCTCTCCAATTATATACGCCGGGGTAGAGATTTTTGCGAGCATTCACCGCCGCGACTGCGTCAACCGCGAAGCGTAGCTTTTCACACGCGGGGCTCCCGTTGTTGCCGAAATCGCCCCGATTTAATTGGGCCATGCCGCTGGAATAACCTAAAAACTGTCCCGGCTGGGAGACCACCAAGGTCCAGGAGCTTCGCTGGGTTCCATCTTTATCGGTGACCGTGGCGTCACCCCTCGTGAAGCGGTTGTCTACCACACTCGCCATTATCACTGCTTCCTGACGCAGTGTAGTCTCTGTTATCACCTCTCCGGTTGGTGCCGGCAGCGCACCGTTTTTGTAGACGCCTGCTTGGCTCGCGTCGTACTGCCGGTTTCCGAGCAGGGGGTACGGGGTGGCTTCACCCAATATGGTTCCGACGACGGCGCGGTCATCGGGATCGGATGGGACTCGGACATCACACGGGGTGAGGGCTGCGGCCTGTTCCTGGGAGCCAGATGTATTGGTGGTAGTCGATCCGCCGCCGGACAAGTTGTTCAGGAAGGTCGAGGAGGCGCCCTCCGCCATGCCGGAGGTGAAGGCCGCATTGGCGCGCTCCGTCCCCGACTGCCGCTCCTGCGCCCTCGCCCTCGCCCCCTCGTTGTAGCGCGCCGTGTAGGCGGCCGAGGCCCGGTTCAGCCTCGCCTCGACCGCGGGGTTGGCAGTCTGGTGCACCCCGATGTCGGAGAGCATCAGCCCGGTCGGGTCCACCTTGTTCACGGGGTCGTTGTTGACGTAGGAGTAGCGGTTGAACGACTGCGGGCTCGCGGGCTCCATGCTCCCGCCGTAGGGGTCGGGGGCCGTCCACCTCGCCGAAAGACTATCGTACTCGCGCCACAGCGTGTGGCTCATGCCCGTCGAGTCGTCCCGCTCCATCCCGGCGTACTTCCGGCGTACCCCGTCGGCCTCGGAGTAGCCGGGCGTCTGAGCGCGCATCCCGACCGACGAGGGCACGTCCTCGCCGAACGGCAGGTAGTCGCGGCGCGAGGCGACGCCGCCGCCCGCCGAGTTCATCACGACGCGGGGCGTGCCCTGATGGTCGGAGGCCACGTACTGCGTGCCGCCCTGGGCCGCGCTCGGGGCGTACTCGGCCGCCAGTTGGCCGAAGGCGTCGTAGACGAAGACGGCGGTGACGGCGTCGCCGACCTGCGTGGCGACGCGCTGGCCGGCCCCGTCGTAGACGCTGCGGACGGCGCCCGAGCCATTGGTGGCGGAGGACTGGCGCTGGCGGTTGTTGGCGTCGTAGAGGTAGGCCCGCATCCGGAACCGCCCGTCGATGGTGACGTTGCCCGAGGGGTCGTAGGTGAGGCCAGACAGGAGGCGGTTGGTGGCGGGGGAGTAGGCCCCGTCCTCGGCCCAGTATTGGTCCACGGGGTTGTTCTGGTTGCGCTCCGACTTCTGGTAGCGGTTGCCGAACTGGTCGTAGTCGTAGTTGAGGAGGTAGGACTGCCCGAGGTCGTCGCCGCGGTACTCGCCTGCCGAGGAGAGGCGGCCGAGGCTGTCGTAGCTGAACCGCTGCTGCCACTGTCTCTGGGCGCCGATGGTGGATTCGATGCGGGCTATCTGCCCGTTGTTCTTCGTCTCGTCCACGCCGCCCGTCGCCGCGTCCACGCGGCCGTACTTGTACTCGTACTTCTGGATGACGCTCGCGCCGTGCGTGAGCGTGATGCCCGAGAGTTGGAGCCTCGACTCGCTGTAGGCCATCGAGTAGACGGCGCCGTTGCCGAGGGCCATCGACTCCAGCCCGCCGAAGGGCTTGTAGGCCATCGCCGAGGCGTAAGAGGTCGCCCCGCTGCCGGCGCTCAGCAGCCGCCCGGCGTCGTCGTAGGCGTAGTTGACCACCCGGCCCGAAGGATACCTTTCGGAGACGAGGCCGCCGCCGAGGTTGTAGGCGTAGCGCAGCTCGTACGCGTCGGCGCCAACGGCCTGCCGCTGCCTGCGCGTCCGCCCCGCGAGGTCGTAATCGTAGAGCTGCCGCGTCTGCGGCGTCGTCGGGTCCGCGTCGGTCGTCACCTCCGTCAGCCGACCCTTGTTGTGGAAGGTGACGGCCGGCTCGCCCGCGGGGGGCGTGTCCGTCCGCGGCTGGTCGTACCTGCTCTTGACGGAGGGCGTGCCGTCGGAATACGTGACGAGGTATGCGCGGCCGAGCCGGTCGTAGCGGAAGGTGGTGACGACGCGGCGCGCGTCCTCGGCCGTCGTCAGCAGCCCCTTGTATTTGACGCCGTCGAGCGTCTCGTCGTAGACGAGTCTCCGCGACCAGTTGGCGTTGCCGGTCAGCGGGTCGGCCTCGCCGGTCGGGATGGCGCCGTCCTGCTCGACCTGCCGCTCGTGGGTGAGGCGCGAGAGGGCGTCGTACTTGAAGTACCTGTGTTGGATGTAGCTGAGTGAGTTCTCCGGGTCGGCGCCCGCCTGCGCGAGCCCCTGGTTGATGCGGACGACGTTGCCGAGCGTGTCGTACTCGTAGAAGCTCGGCTGGAGCGGCGAGCCGAGGTCGCCGAGTTGCCCCGAGGCGTCGGGCTCGTCCACGCGCACGATGCGCCCGAGCGCGTCCGTCTTCTGCCGCCGCGACTTGAGCGCCTGGTCCGTGACCGTCGTGTAGACGCCTTTATAATCGGTCGTCACGAACGTCGAGTCGGGGAGCGTCACCGTCTTCACACGCCCGAGCGTGTCGTACTCACTCGTCGTCCAGTGGGCCGCCTGCGGGGAGGCGGCCCAGTAGTCCGCCTGAGAAGCGTTGCCGGCCCCCGTCACGGTCACGCGGAACGGGTTAGAGGTCTGGTGGGCGCGGCCCATCAGGTCGTAGCGCGTGTCGGCGGCCACGTACGTCATCCCCGTCTCGTGGGCGAGCGAGCGGCTCGACCGCCCGAGCTGGTCGAAGAACTGATAAGAGTGGGTGCTGCGGGCGGCGTCCAGCTTCGACTCGACGTGGACGAAGAGGTTGCCGACCACGTCGTTGTACTCGGTCTTCGTCCAGCCGCCGTCCGGCCGGTTGACCCGGCGCAGCCTGTTCAGCGCGTCCTGCTTCCCGGCGTCGTCCTGATACTTGAACTCCGTCACCTGACCGTTGGCGTCGGTCGTCGTCAGCACGAGGCCCCTGATGCCGTCGTAGGTCGTGTCGGAGGTGAAGGGCTGCGCGGAGCCGTACTCACCGGATGGGTCGGGCGCCGCCGTGACGGTGCGCGTCAGGTAGGCGTGACGGTGCGCGGCCGAATACTCCTTCTGCGACTGGACGCCGCGCTCGTCCCAGAAGTTGACGGGGTTGCCGTACTGGTCGAACTGCGCGTGCGTTTCGAGGTACGTGCCGAGCGTGAGATCGACGTAGCGGCGGACGGTCGTCGGGTTGGCGCGCAGGGTCGTCTCGGGGTCGGCGTAGGCCGCGTCTTCGCCGAGGTCGCCGTAGGGCGGCAGCACCGCGTAATTGGATTCGTCGTAGAACGACTCGGTCTTCGAGACGGGCCGCGAAGCGCCGTCCATGAGGGTGACGGAGGTGACTAGGCCGAGGATGTTGCGCGAGCGGTAGCCCGCATCGCGCTGGTACGTGGTCCGGGTTTCGCTCACGACGGGCCCGGCCGGGATGGAAGTGATGTCGCCCGTCTTCGCCGTATTCGGGTCCACGCCGGCGAAGCCCGTCTCCTCCATGCCGGTCCGGTCGAGCCCGGTCGTCAGCTCCAGATGCCGCGTCGTGTTCGCGTCGAGGGTCGGGTCGTCGTACCTGTAGATGACCGTCTTGGCGAGCGCGTCCCCGCCTGTGTCGAGGATGAGGCTGACGCTCTTCGTCGGGCGGGCGTTGCGGTAGGCGGTGATTTCCACGTCCCCCGTGAGGACGCCGCCGGCACGCGGCGGCACCTTGAACTCCGTCCACCCGTAGTCGGTCAGCGAGCGGCGGAGCATCAAGCCGCCCTGCTTGTCGTAAACGCGCTCGTCGGCGACCTGCCCCCGCTTGGCCGGCTCGAAGCCGAAGGGCCAGCCGTTGGGCGGCGTCGCCCCCCCATGCTTGCGCACCTCCGTGTACGAGCCGTCGGGGGCGGTCGTCTTAATCAGGGCGCCCAAGGCGTTGGAGGCTTCGTAAGTCCACGTCGAGACGGTGGCCCCAACGCTGGTCAGCTTTTGCTGCCTCTGGCTGACGGCGCGGCTCGCCTGCGAATAAGGGAGCTTAATCGAGCTGGCGGGCGCCAACTCCGTGTAGCGGTACTGCTCGGAACCTCCCGTCGGGTAGACGACCCTGTCAATCTCGCCGTAGACGTTGTAGCTGAACTTGTAGCTGAGCCCGTTCGGCAGCACGACCTCGGCCAGCACGACCGGGTCGAAGAGCTCGCCGCCCGACTGGCCGCGGCCGACGACGATAGTCGGCGTGTCGTCGAAGCCCGCCTGGTCGGTGACGAAGAGGCTGGGTCGGACCTGCCCGACGGGGCCGAGCGACTGCGGGTAGTTGCCGCCGCCGCTGTTCGTGGGCGGGGCCGAGGGGTTGGGCAGGTAGTCGTTGGCTATCGGCAGGCGCGCGGGCGGCTGCGGCGGCTGCGACCCTTCGACGGGCGTGAGCACGCCGGGCTCGGAGAGTCGCTTCCAGATGAACCTGTACGGGCGGTCGGGGTCGAAGCCGGGGGGCGCGTAGGTGTACTCCTGCGCCAGCGGTTTCGCGGGCCAGGGCATCGCCAACTCCCTGTTCATCGTGTCCGTCCACTTGCGGGCGGCGGGGTCGTAGGTGAGGGCGTTGCCGTTGCGGTCGATGAACTGCGGCTTGACGGCGCCGAGGACGTAGCGCGAGCCGTCCGTCAGGTAGAGCGTCCCCGACGTGGCGTCGTAGCGCAGGCGCGAGCCGTCCACGGCGAAGAAGTCGCCGGTCTTTATCATCGCGCCCTCGTAGGGCTGGTCGGACTGGCGCAGCTCGTGGGTCGCGCCGTCCGGCATGTGGATGAAGACGCGGGCGACGCGGAAGCGGCGCGAGGCCGACTGGCAGGCGTTGCAGAACGGCCTGCCCGACGCGTAGTAGAGGTCGTCCTCCTTCGGCCACTCGACCGTCGGCAGGTCGAGCGTCGTCTTCCAGCCGGACGCCGAGTGCTCGGCGTAGATGGCCTCGGCGATGGTCTGGAAATTGAAGTTGTTGACGATGGTGGAGAGGTGGCCGACCCTCCAGACGCGCGAGGAGTAGTTGAGCGTGACGGGCAGGCCCGCGGCGCCCCGGCCGGGGTGTGACGCGACGGGTATCCGGAACGTGTTGTCGAGGCCGGCGCTGACGCTGCCCTGCGTGAACTGGATGTTCTGCGCGGAGGGGGCGGCGGATAAAGCGAGTAAGGCGCAGACGACGGCCGCGAGCCGCGCCGCGAGTTCCTTCATGGAAAGGGACATGCCCCGGTCAACAGCCTGAGATCGCTTGAAGCTCATCATCTCTCGCCCCGTCCGCATCATGGTGTGGGTTCCCGTCGCCGCTAATCTTCCGTGGCCCGGCTCTTATCTACTGGAGGCTGAGGAGGACGAGGATTTCGCCGACCCCCCCGGCCAGAGGCTCCAGCGCCTTGCCGACGATGGTGCCGGGCCGGTGCATCGCTACGCCCTTAATCCTCAGCGGCACCGACCTCATCGCCACGCCCTCGACGCCGCTCGTCACCAAAAGGTCGCCGACCTTGACGGGGGCGCGCGTGGCATCCACCTTGACCTTCACCCGGCCCGTCGTCGCCACCAGCACCTTGCCCTCGCCCCGCTCGCCCAGCGCCAGACCGGGCCGCGCCGAGACGACACCCGCCACGCCCGTGTCGTAAGCACGAGTCGAAGCCAGCACTTCGTTGTTGCGGTCGGGGTCGAGGACGACGACCGTGCCGGCCGCGAGCCTCTGACGCGAGGGCACCCACTCGGCCACGTCCTGGAACTTGGCCGCGATGTCGCCGTCCACCACGAGGTTCCCAGTCACCCTGCCGTTGCCCACGACGTGCAGCCTCTCCGAAGGGCTGTCGATGTTGATGCCGACGTTGCCGGCGCTGAAGTAGACGTTCTGGCCCGAGTTCTGCCAGCCGGTATTCGCGGGCGGCGGGGCGCCCCCGGTCGGGTCCTTACCGGCCCCGTTGTTCCACAGTTCCGTCCGCTCGGCCGCCGTCAGCAGGCGCTTCCAGAAGCTGACGGAGTCGATGCGCCCGCTGAGGCCCGCCGTATTACCCGCGAACTGCCCCAGCTCAAAGGCGCTGATGCCGTCCTTGACCCCGGCCGGGTCGTGCGCCGCGGAGTCGGCCGTCGAGTTGTTGATCTGGATGTTGATGGTGTTGGCCGACGCGTCATGCCAGACGACGACGTAGTACCAGGTGTTGAGCGCCGGGCTGCCGAGGGAGGAGGCGATGACCTGGTTCGCCACGCCCGACGAGTTGGAGACCATCCAGACGAGGCGGTCGAAGCCTTGGTCGTAGTAGAGCGAGTACTCGAACAGGCCGGCCCCGTCGTACTTAGCCAACAGGCCCATGTAGGAGGACTTCGAGGTCAGGTAGAACCAGCCGGCGAAGGTGAAGTTAACGTCGCCCTGGATCGAGAGGTCGGCGTTGTCGGGCTTCGACAGGTAGTTGCCGGCGGCGGTCGAGAACACGGCCGCGCCGCCGAGCTTGCCGGCGGCCTGCGTGACGGTGTTGTTGTCGGAGAGGTGGTTCGTCCCCTTCGAGTCGAAGCGCGTGCCCTGCGACTCGTCGAGCTGCCAGTGGGAGATGAGGCCGTTGGTGAGCGTGGACTGCGCGCGCGCCGCCTGCGGCAGCAGCAGGAGGGCGGCAAAGGCCAGCGCCAGCAGGAGCGCCGCGCGGGCGGCGGAACAGTTCGGGCGCGCGGGCGCCTGCGGGTCCGTGGTCGTCATTCTCATGTCCGTCTCCTAGAGTGGGGAAGCTTTCGCGTTAGTCCTTCGTCGGCGGGCGCTCTCACCTGATGCGTTCGCGCACGTCCTGAATGTGTGTGGCCTTAATCGGCTGGCCCGCGGCGAGCGTCTGGTCGGGCGGCACTTCGGCGACGTGTAAGGCGGCCAGCGCGGGGTTGAGGTTCTTGCGCAGCTCGTCGAAGTGCCAGGCGCGGATGATTACTTGGGGCTGGGGCCGCGGGTTGTCGGGCGGGTCGTCGCGCCAGACGGCGGCGTCGAGTTTGGCGAGCGTGCGCACGGCGTTCACCACGTCGCGCAGCTCGGTCAGGATGGCCGCGCGGACGGTGCTCGCGGGCCGACCCTGCGGGTCGCCTTTGCCGACGAGCGGGTCGTCGCCCGAATAGCGGACCGTGGTCGCGAGGTCCGGGCCGCTGTAGTCGGACGAGCCGCCCGCGTGGAAGACCGCCTTGACGCGGTAGATGTAGACCTTGCCTTCGGCGGCGGTCTGGTCCACGTAAGGGCTCGATACCGTCGGCAACGTCGTCACGGGCGAGCCGACCGGGCCGTATTGCAGCCGGCCCATCTCGTCGCTCGTCTCGGCGCGCTCGACGATGTAGCCGGCTACGGACTCCGGCGACGGCGCGGACCACGTGAGGCTGACGGCGAAGGTCGTCTGAGTCGGGAAGGATGCGACGGCGGCGAGGGCGGTCGGCGGCGCCCCGGTTGGCGTCGGGGCAGGGGTGGCGGCGGCAGCCGGCCCCTCGGTGGCGACGAGTCGGCCGCCCGCGTAGATGTATTCCTTCGAGAGCGGCAGGCCGGGCTGCGGCTGCCCGGCTGGCGCGGCCGGGGACGCGGCGCGGCGCAGCGGCGACAGCGGCGTGATGGCCGCGGCGGCGGCGACGAGCACCAACGTCATGGCGGCGACAAGTGCCTTGCCGGCCGAGACGCGCCGACGGCGGCGCCCGTTCCGTTTAATTGCTTTCTTAGACATAAGCCCCCGTGGGAGAAGGCGCGTTCGTACCGCGCCGCCGGCTGTCGGTTGCCGACGACGTGACGTGCAGTTGGAATGCGGGATGAGAGGTGGCGCGGCTCAAATAAGACGCGGGCCGGCAAACCGATGACGAGGGGTAGACGAGCGCCCCGAGCCTTCGACTGTTAAGAATGTAGATACAGGTTGAGGCGTAAGAGGGCCGTATCGACTTGCCTGACGGGGCACTGTAACGCCGTGAAGAATTACGTCTCGGTGGGCGGAGACACCTCGTGGCGTCGGGGCCGTCACCGGCTGACCTTCGTGAGCCCGCGCATGATACACGACGGCGGGGATTTGTAAATACATTTTTTCGGGGGCGTAAATAAGTTTGTTGACTCCTACCTTCGGCGGGATTACTCTGTGCGGCGACAAAATCCCACGGGACGGCCGGGTGAATAAGACCGAAGCGCGACCGTCCGGCGGGATGCCGCAAGGGAAGCTGCTAGCAATCTCCATCCGCTCTGGCCCTCGCCCAGATGCCGGCTAACCATGCTCACGGAAGACACCTCAAAGGAGCACCATCATGGCCGACGACAGAGTCAAATTTCTTGAGGAGCGGTTGACGCGGCTCGAAGCCGCCTTCTCTCAGCAGCAGCCGGCGGGGAGAACAGGGTTCGGCGGTCCGGGCGGAGTGGTCGTGGACCCGGCGCCGTTCCCCGGTGGCTGGGGGTACCCGCGCCCGTTCCCCCGGCCCGTGGTTGACCCCGCGCCGTACCCCTACTGGGGCGGGCACCACTGGCCGCCTTACGTGGTTGACCCCGCGCCGTGGCCCAACCCGGTCGTTGACCCCGCGCCCAACCCGATTGACGCCATCCGCGCCCAGGCCGCCCAAACCGCCGCACAATTCGGACGCATCAGCCACATCGCCGACCCCGCGCCCATCGACATCAGCCGCCTCTCGGTTTCGCAGCTCGAAGCCACGCTTCATACGATTAATGCCGAGAGGGCCCGTCTCGACTCGATGGAGACGATGATCAAGCAGCGGTACGAACAAATGAGGCGACAGGACGAATCCCTGTAGGCGAGGCCGCCGTCCGTCCGGCACGCCGGGCACGTTCCATTCCGCCCCGCAGAGGAGAGGTGTGCACATGCGAATACTACCGTCCGCCCCGCCGCACATACCGTCGTTACCGGCCGGAGCGTGCCCGCAGAAGGTGCTGCTCATCGGGTTTCAGGACCAGGACAACCTCGGCCTCCGCTACCTGATGTCGGCCGTCAACGCCTCGGGCCATCAGGCGTCCATCATGACTTACCGCTCGGACCCGGCCTCCATCCTCCGGCGCATCGAGCGGGACGGTCCGTCCGTCGTCGGGTTCTCGCTCATCTTCCAGTACATGGCGCCCGACTTCGGGCGGGTCATCGCGGCCCTGCGCGAAGCCGGTGTGACCGCTCACTTCACGATGGGCGGACACTACGCCAGCTTCGAGCCGGCGGAGATTCTCGCGCGCATCCCCGGCCTCGACTCGGTCGTCCGGTTCGACGGCGAGATGACGCTGGTGAAGCTCCTGCATTGTCTCGGCACCGGCTCGGACTGGCGCACGCTCCCCGGCCTCGCGTTTCGTGAAGAGGGCGGCGGAATCAAGGTCGCGCCGCTGGCGCAGGTCGTGGAAGACCTCGACGTGCTCCCGCGGCCCGACCGCGACTCGATTGACTACGAAGGACACCCGATGCCTACCGCCTCCGTGCTCGGCAGCCGCGGGTGCCCGTGGGATTGCTCCTTCTGTAGCATCCGGCCCTTTTACGAAGAGCAGGGCGGCCCGCTGCGGCGGCTGCGCTCGCCGCGGGCGGTGGTTGACGAGATGCTCGACCTTCACCTGAACAGGGGCGTCCCCATCTTCCTCTTTCAAGACGACGACTTCCTCGCGGGCGGGAAGAAGGCGAAGCAGTGGGCGATGGAGATCGCCGACCTCGTCGCGGAAGCGGGCTTCGCCGGAAAGGTCGCCTTCAAGATAAGTTGCCGCTCCGACGAGATTGACGAGGAGGTCATCCGGCGCCTAATCGCGGGCGGGCTGACGCACGTCTACATGGGCGTCGAGTCGGGCGACGAGGAAGGGCTCATCAACATGAGCAAGCGCCTGAAGCCGGCGGCGCACTTGAGGGCCGGGCGCATCCTGAAGAAGTTCGGGCTCTCCTTCGACTTCGGCTTCATGCTGGTCGAGCCTTATTCGACGTTCCGCAGCATCCGGCAGAACGTCAGCTTCCTCGAAGAGTTCATCGGCGACGGCTGGACGGTCGCGCCGTTCTGCCGCATGTTGCCTTACGCGGGCACGCCCATTAAGCGCAGGCTGGAGGCGGAAGGCCGGCTGCTGGGCACGCCCTTCGAGCCCGACTACAAGTTCCTCGACCCGAAACTGGATTTCTTCTACGACTGGATGGTGAAGACCTTCTACGAGCGGAATTTCACCAACCAGGGGCTTTGCCACATCCTGCGCGGCCTGCTCTTCGAGGCCCACCTGAGACTGGACGGGCGGACCCGCGTGTCGGAAAGTCAGAAGGCGTATCTTCGCCACCTCACGGCCGTCTGTAACCGGGTCGCCTGTTACACGCTGCGCTGCGCCGTGGACCACATCGAGGCGACGCCGTTGGCGACGCTCGAACGGGCGCCGGGTTATCTGGACCGCCTGACGGAGCACGAGAAGCGGGAAGAGGCGCGACTCGTCAACGAAGTCGCGCAGTATTACGAGTGGGTCCATCAGGACCACAGCCCGGTGCCCGGCCCCGTGGGCGGGTTCGACCGCTCGTGGACGTTCCATGAGGGCGACCGCGAGGCCGCAGGCATCGGCGCGGCGTGACAAGGGGCCCGACGACAATGGACGTAGTTCTCGTCTCCATGCCTTTCGCCGACGTTCAGCGGCCTTCCATCGCGCTGGGCTTGCTGCACGCGTCCCTCGCCGGCACCGGCATCCGAAGCGAAGTCGTCTACGGGAATTTCGGCCTCGCCGAGACTGTCGGCCTCGTGGCTTATCAGGCGATGCAGTCGGTGCCGACGGACCACCTGCTCGGCGAATGGTGCTTCGCCGGCAGCATCTTCCCGGAGGCCGCCGAGAAGGACGAAGAGTACCTTAACCTCATCCTCGAAGTGCGGTGCAACGGCTTTCCCGCGACCCTCGAACAGAGAAAAGACTTGATGCGCTGGGTGCGGGCGAAGTGTGCCGACTACGTCGAGCGGTTGGCCGCAGACATCGTCGCGCGCGGCCCGCGCATCGTCGGGTGCAGCTCCGTCTTCCAACAGCACTGTGCTTCTCTGGCCCTGCTGAAGAAGGTGCGCGAGCTGAGCCCCGACACCGTCACGCTGATGGGCGGGGCCAACTGCGAAGGCGAGATGGGGGTGGAGACGCTGCGCGCGTTCCCTTGGGTGGACTGCGTCGTCTCGGGCGAGGCGGACGAGCTGTTCGCGGACCTGTGTCGGCTGCTGCTTGAGCACGGCCGCGCACTCGACGCCGTCAAACTCCCGCACGGCGCAATCACACAAGCCCACTTCAAGAAGGTCGCGCTCCCGGTCTTGTCGTCATGCGCCTCGGAGGCGCCGCGCGCCCTGATTCGCGGCATGGACGCGCTGCCCACCCCGAACTACGACCACTACTTCGAGACGCTGAGGGCTTCGACGCTGTCCAACCTCGTCGAGCCGGAGTTGCTGGCGGAAAGCTCCCGCGGCTGCTGGTGGGGCGAGAAGTCTCATTGCACCTTCTGCGGCCTGAACGGCAGCGGGATGCAGTACCGCTCGAAGTCGCCCGGCCGCGTCGTCGCCGAGTTGGGCGAACTCACCGGGCGCTACGGGAACCGCCGCGTTCAATACGTGGACAACATCCTCGACATGTCGTTCTTCAAAACGGTGCTGCCGACGCTGGCCGAGGCCGTCGAGAAATACTCTTTATTCTACGAGACCAAGTCCAACCTCAAGCGCGAGCAGGTTCGCCTGCTGGCCGAATCGGGCGTGCGCTGGATACAGCCCGGCGTCGAGAGCCTTCATGACGACGTGCTCGCACTCATCGGCAAGGGCAACTCGGCGGTCATGAACCTACAGCTCTTGAAGTGGTCGAGCGAGTTCGGCGTCTCGGCTTCGTGGAACCTGCTTTGCGGACTGCCCGGCGAGTCGGACGGCTGGTATTTCGAGATGGCCGAATGGCTGCCCGCCATCTTCCACCTCCAGCCGCCGACGGGGGTGATACGAGTCCGGTACGACCGCTTCAGCCCTTACCAGATGCGCCCGCATGACTACGGCCTGACGCTTGAGCCGAGCCGGGCTTACGAGTACGTCTATCCTCTGCCGACGGACTCGCTGATGCGGCTCGCGTACTCGTTCGAGGACCGGAAAGAGCCGGGGCACATCCACCGCGGGTTGCACGACCGGCCGGGCCACCGGGCGTTGCAGGACGTGGTCACGCGCTGGAACTACATCTGGAACACGTCGCGGCCCGTCTTGCAGGTCCACGACGACGGCGAGCGGCTGCGATTCGTTGACACGCGCCCGTGCGCCGGGCGGAGGGAGTGGACGGTGGAGGGGTTGGAGGCTGAGGTCTACCGTCTCTGCGACTCGGCGCAGACGCCCTCGGCGCTGACGAAGCGGTGCCTCCCGCGGGGCGGGGCGCCGGTTTCGACGCGGGAGGTCGAACAGGCGATAGAGACCTTGTGCCGCTCTAAAGTCCTGTTGCCGCTCAGCGGAAAGCTGCTGGCCCTCGGAGTTAATAGATGAGGCCCGTCGTGCTATGGATAATCGTGGTTGCCCAAAGAGACCCACAGGGCGACGAGGAGCGCGACGAAAAGAATCGAAAAGGCCAAGGCTAGACGGCCGAACCACCTGCCGCCGCCTCGCACGATGGCGGCGCTTGAGAGCACCAACAGAACTCCCCACACGACGTAGAAGGACTTGACGTAGAGCGAAATGCCCGGATGGAGGTACTCGCCTCCGCAGATGAACTCCCGCGCGCCGGGCTGGACCGGGACGCAGTACCACTCCGGGTGGAGAGCTTTAAGAATCGCGGACGAGCCGAGCATCAGAAGCGGGATGCCGGCCGAGGCCAGGGCCAGATGGTTGGCGTATCGTTCAAGCATGACTCTCTCGCGCCCGCCGCCCGGCTACCTGCCGGCCGCCCGGTCGATATGAAATCGGTCATTCCTCCACGTCAGGGTGTAGAGCCTGCGGCCTCGCTCGTCCCACACTTCGATGACCCGGCCCCGCCGCGGGAGCTTGTACGCCAGCTTCTTGTCGAACGCCACGGGGAGCGACTTTTTGGTCACGTCGCGCCACCTGCCGCCCTCATAACTGAGCAGGAACAGTGTGGGCCAGTTGCCCGACTCCTTAGCTAACTCGGGGTCGGAGAAAGCGCCGGTGCTGTAGGCGACGAGGTGCCTGCCGTTACTCTTCCTGAAGACGGCGAACTCGAACCCCGACGGGTTGTCGGACTCGTCGTAGGAGATGTAGCCGTTGGGGATGTCTACGACCACGCCCCGGCGGTCGCCGCGCAGCAACTCCTCGCGGAAGCGGCGGTCGTAGCCGACCATATAGCGTCCCGGCACTAAGAGGAAGAAATCCGCGACCGTCTTCGGCTCGGACGACTGTGCCGCGGCCGTCACCGTTCCCGCGGCGACGGCAATCGTTGCCGCGCACAGGAGGCGGAGGATGACATGGGGCCTCTGGTTATTAACCGTCATAGTTTCCCCTGACCCTTAGCTTGAGATTAATTTGACGGTCCCTCGGCGCGTCGAGCCGCGGGTCGGGCGGCGCCACGTCGAAGCGGCGGAAGCCGCCGTACTCGAAAGTGACCCTCCCGCCGAGCGACTGTTCCGGGGCGCGGCCCGCCCCGCCGCGCGCCCTGTAAATGCTGAACACGATGCGCGTCGGCGTCAGTATCCCGAAGCGGCTGTCCCCGTAGCTGAACTCGAACCTCCAGAGCGTCAGCGGCGCGGCCAGCGAGGGGTGCGCCAGCGTCAGCTCCCGCTCCTCGCGCCGGAGCCGGGCCGTGTCCCGGTCGAGCCAGAGCCGCCCGCGGAAGAGCGTCTCGGCGCCCTTCAACTGCTCTGGCAGCGCGATCTTAGTCTGCTGTTCCGGGTCCCGCTCGACCTGCCGGTACTCGACCACCGTCGTCTCGTGGCCGTCAATCTGCTCGCGCCCGGTGACGGCGAAGCGGTAGTACGACCTCGCGCGCTCTTCGAGCGGGAGGCCCTGGTAGAGCGTAAAGCCGTAGACGCTGTAGCGGAGGTCGTACCTCTCGCTCTCGCGCTTGATGCGCTCCAGCTCTTTCCTCGCGGAGTCCGACTTAGACAGACGGCCGAAAAGCTGCTCCACCCGGCGGTCGCGGCCCGCCACAGCCTTGCCGTCAACGGCGCGCACGTTGCGGTACTCGGCCATGTAAGAGCCGTCCGTCTGGGACTGGTAGATGATGAGGTCCGAGACGATTTCCCGCCGCCGCTTCAAGCCTTCGTCCCCGTACTCTTCCACCCTCTGCGTCTCCTCGGCGGCGAGGTCTTTGAACATCTCCCGGTACTCGGCCCGGCGGAGGCCGGCCCTGTTGATGAGGTCCGCCGTCGCGGCGGCGTCGGGCGCACCCGGCGCGGGCTGCTGACTAAAGGCGAAACCCGGACCCACGAGAGAGAGCAGGACGAGTGAGCGGAGCAGGTGCTTCATCATGGGACTTATCTGCTCGAATCGTGACTTCGCGGGGGACCGGGGAGAGGCGAGTTTATATTCGCGGGCCGCCCTTATCAAAGGCGGGCGCGGCTCATCCCCTGACAGCCTTAAAATCATCAGCAGGTCTTCCCGCGGTCAGGGGCTCTTGTATAATCGGGCCTTTGCGGCTTCGGGCATCGGAGTAACTGTGAAGAGTGAAACGCACGGCAAGGCGGGCGAAAGCATCGGGGCGAGGCTGCGGCGCTACCTGATAGCGGTCTGGTCGGTGGCGGCGGTCTTCGCGCTGACGATGCTCGCCACGCGCTACGTGCAGATGGACGTTTCGTCGGCGTATCTGGCCGCCGTCATGTTCAGCACGTGGCGCGGGGGCTTGGGCGCGGGGCTGCTCGCCACGGCGCTCTCGGCCGTCGTGGGCGCCTTCTTCTTTCACCCGCCCGCCTACTCCTTCAGGGTCTACGGCGAGGACCTGCTCGAACTCGGCGTCTTCACGCTGGCGGCGCTCGTCGTCAGCTCTTTGAGCGCGGCGCGCGAGAGGGCGCTCTCGCTCGAACAGCAGGCGCGGCGCGAGGCCGAGTCCGCCAACGCCGTCAAGGACGAATTCCTCGCCGCCGTCTCGCACGAGCTGCGCACGCCGCTGACGACCATCAAGACGCTGACGCGCGTCCTGCTCAGGAAGAACCCGAGCGAGGAGGAGCGGCGCGAGTACCTGGAAGACATCGCATCGGAGTGCGAGCGCCAGATAGACCTCGTGCACAATCTGCTCGACCTGTCGCGCGTTACCGCGGGCGGCGTCGAGATGAACGCGGGGCGCGTCGAGGTGGGCGAGGTGCTGCGCGACTGTGTGAAGATTGAGCGCACCTCGGCCGCCGAGCGTAATCAGAAACTCGTAGTCGAGCCGATCCCCGGCCTGCCGCCCGCCTCGGCCGACCGGAGCGCCCTGCGCCGGGCGCTCTGCGCCGTGGTCGAGAACGCTATCAAGTACACGCCCGTGGGGGGGCGCATTACGCTCCGCGCCCGGCCCGAGCGGGGAGGCGGGCGGGTCGCGATAGAGGTCGAAGACACGGGGCAGGGAATCGGCGAAGAGGACTTGCCGCACATCTTCGAGCGTTTCTACCGCGGACGCGCGAGGGCGGTTGACGGCGGCGAAGCGGCCGGGGAAGAGGAGGTGCCGGGCATCGGCCTCGGCCTTCACCTCGCGCGCGTGCTCGTCGAAGGGATGGGGGGCTCGATAGAGGCGAGCAGCCACGTCGGGCGGGGCAGCACGTTTACGCTGCGCCTCCCGGTCTGGCGGGACGAGCCTCGCGCGGGAGGGGGCGACTTGTTCGGCGTGGCGGGCGGCGAGGCGAAGCGGGAGGCCCTGCGAAATGGCTAAACGATTACTCGTCGTGGACGACGAGGCGAAGCTGTTGCGCGCCGTCACCGTCACCCTGCGCGAAGAAGGCTACGAAGTGGCGACCGCGCGGAGCGGCGCCGAGGCGCTCGTCTCCGTCAACGCGCGCGTGCCGGACCTCATCATCAGCGACATCAGGATGCCCGGCATGGACGGCTACCGGCTCGCGCGCACCCTGCGCTCGAACCCGCGCACCGAACTCATCCCCGTCATCTTCCTCACCGCGAAGGGCGAGCGCAAGGACCGCCTCGCGGGCATCCGAGCGGGCGTGGACGCCTACCTCTTGAAGCCGTTCGACCCCGAGGAACTGCTCGCCATCGTCTCCAACATCCTCAGCCGCGTCGAGCGCACCGGCGCCGAGTTGGCGCGCCTCGTGAGCACGGTCAGGGGCGAAGAAGACCCGTCGTCGCCTCCCGCCCCCGGCGAGGATTTCACAGAGTCGGAGGCCCGCGTCGCGCGCCTCGTCGCCGACGGCCTGAGCAACAAAGAGATTGCCGCCGAACTCGGTTTAAGCGTCCGCACCGTCGAAGGCCACATCAGCAACATCCTCTCCAAGAAGGGCTGGAGCAACCGCGTCGAAATCGCCCGCTACGTGCTCGGGCGCGGCTAACCTTCAGACCCTCTTCCCCGTCCCCGCCTTCTTCCCGAAACGATACCCGTGAAAACACCTAGACGTGTCGGGTGAAGTCACGGTGTTTCGCCGTCCCCGCGCGCATTAAGCTGAAGGCCGGGTCGGAGGGGTTATGGAAGTCAAGTCTATATTCATGGCGTTGGTCCTGCTCGCGGTCCTGTTCGGGTGGTACGCGTGGCTTGAGGCGGGCGAGCGCCGCCGGAGAAGAGTTGGGGACAGGCGAGGCCGGTTCGGCGGCACGGGCGAGGGCGGCGGGGGGCGCGCGGGCGAGGACGACAAGTTATGAAAGGCAGAATGAAAATCATGGTCGCGTATGACGGCTCCGCGTACGCCGACGCCGCGCTCGACGACCTGCGCCGCGCGGGACTCCCGCGCAAGGCCGAGGCCCTGATCGTCTCGGTCGGCAACGGCCTCGTCCCGGCCTTCTCGCCGGTCGAAGAGGTCGCCGGGGCCGCGCTGGCGTCGCGCAGGGTGACGACTGCCATCGCGGCGGCGCGGGAGCAATCGGTCCGGCTGCTCGCGGAGGCGCGGCGGTTCGCGGCCCACGCGCGCCGCCGCGTCCTCTCGCACTTCCCGAAATGGGAAGTACGCACCCGCGTCTTAGAGGGCGAGCCCTCTCGCGAGTTGCTGCGAAAGGCCGAAGAGTGGGGGCCGGACCTCGTCGTAGTCGGCTCGCAGGGCCGGTCGGCGCTCGGACGATTCTTCCTCGGCAGCGTGTCGAAGGCCCTCGCCGCGAAAGCGCGCGGCGCGGTCCGCGTCGGGCGGCGCGGCATCGGGAAAGACGACGCCGCGCCGCCGCGGCTCGTCGTGGGCGTGGACGGGTCGCCGGGCGCGCGTGAGGCGGTCTTCGCCGTGGCGACGCGCGCGTGGCCCGCCGGAACGGAAGTCCGCCTCGTCGTCGTGGACGACGGGAGCGACATGACGAGGGCGGCCGGTGTCCGGCCGAGGTTGGAGGAGGTGTTTACGGGCCGCGACGAAAGCCCGCCCATCAACGCGCACCTGATGGCCGAAGGCGCGCGGGTGGTGCTGGCCGACGCGGGGCTGAACGCGCCGGTAGAGATGAGGGAAGGCGACCCGCGGCGCGTGCTGGCGGACGAGGCGCGGGAGTGGCGAGCCGACGCAATCTTCGTCGGCTCGCACGGCTTGAGTCACCTCGACGGGAGTTCAGGCTTGGGCGGCGTCGCGTCGGCGCTGGTGACGGGCGCGGCGTGCTCGGTCGAGGTCGTGCGAGCGGACGGGCCGCGAAAGCGGGCGGGAGAGACTTGATGATATTTACGTGGATTGTCGCCGAGACGGCGGCGAGGGCGACGCTTGAGACGTTGACCGGACGGTGTCCGAAGTGCGGGCGCAAGCAGGTCGTGCCGGAAGGGAAGTTGAGTCTCGAAGTTAAGTGTCGGCGTTGCGGGGCGAGAGTGCCGCCCGCGGCGGAGTCGAAGTCGAAGAGGCGGCGCTCATAACAATCACGGAAAGGTTCAGGCGTTTAATGTCTACCATCAGCGAAGCATTCCTCCCCGGCGTCGGGCGCAAATTTCAGGTCGAGACGACGAGCGGCGACCGCCTCGTCGTCGTCATCCACGACGACGGCACGCGCGAGCTTTATCAATTCACGCGCAAGAACCTCGACCGCCCGGCCTCCGTGCTGCGGCTCACCGACGGCGAGGCGCGGCAGATAGCCGGCATCGTCGGCGGCCTGACCTACGTGCCGCGCAGCCTGCCGATGGCCGAGGTGGTTTTGGAAGACCTCGTGCTCGAATGGTTCACCATCGAGCCGGGCGCGGCCTGCGTCGGCCGGACCATCCGCGACCTCGGGGTGCGGACGCGCACGGGCGCCTCCATCGTCTCGCTTATCGAGCCCGACCAGACGAAGCGCACCAACCCCGAGGCCGACACGGTGCTCAACGCGGGCGCGACGCTCATCGCCGCGGGCGACCGCCGGACCATCACCGCGCTCAAGCGCCTGCTCGTCGAAGGGAAGGCGGGGTGATGGACCACTTGATTCTGGAAATCGGCCTCGCGCTCGGCCTCATCGCGCTGGGCGTCTCTCTAGCGCACAAGCTCGGCGTGTCGAACGTCCCGTTCCTTATCCTTATCGGCATGGCCGTCGGGCCCCACGCCCCGCAGTTCGGCGTCTTCGACTTCCGCTTCATCGAGACGGGCTCGCTCATCTCCTTCATGGGGCGCATCGGCGTCCTCTTCCTGCTCTTCTACCTCGGCCTTGAGTCGAACGTCACCCGCTTAATCGAGGCGGGCCGCTCGATTCTGCTCGGCGGGTCAATCTACATCGGCATCAACTTCACGGTCGGACTCATGTACGCCTACCTCGCGGGCTTCCCGCTGCGCGAGACGCTGGTGATGGCGGGCGTGACGACCATCTCTTCGAGCGCCATCGTCGCCAAAGTCCTCTTCGACTACCGGCGCACGGCCAACCCCGAGACGGAGCTGATACTCGGCATCACGATGTTCGAGGACGTGTTCCTCGCCGTCTACCTGTCGCTCATCTCGGGCATCGTCCTGAGCGGCGCGACCTCCGTGTCGGGCGTGCTCACGTCGGGCGGCATCGCGCTCGGCTTCATCGTCGGCCTGATGGTCCTGGGCCGCCGGGCGACGCCGCTCCTGAACCGCCTGTTCCGCATCTCGTCGAACGAGGTCTTCGTCGTGGTGGTCTTCGCCTCTCTGTTCCTGCTGGCGGGCTTGGGCGAGACCATCCACGTCGCGGAGTCCATCGGCGCGCTGCTGCTCGGGCTCGTCCTCGGCGAGACCGAGCACAGCGAGAGGATGGAGCGGCTCATCGTGCCCTTCCGCGACTTCTTCGGCGGCGTCTTCTTCTTCAGCTTCGGCCTCTCGATAGACCCGTTCAGCCTCGGCGGCGCGGTGTGGCTGGCGGCGGGCGCCGTGCTGCTCTCGCTCGTCGGGGTGATCGTGGCCGGGATGATCGTGGGACGGCGCGCGGGCCTGTCGCCCGTCGGCTCTCTCAACACCTCGTTCACGCTGCTCGCGCGGGGCGAGTTCTCCATCATCATCGCCAACCTCGCGCTGGCCGGCGGCCTCGCGGCCATCCTCCAGCCGTTCGCCGCGCTCTACGTGCTGATACTGGCGAGCGCCGCGCCCCTGCTGGCGAAGGAGTCGGACCGCATTTACGGCCTGTTCGTGAAGCTGCTGAACCGTTTCGGCGGGAGTAGGGCGGCGGAAGAAGAAGCCGCGGAGGGGCAGGCATGAGCCGCATCACTTGTTCACAAAACGGGACGGCGTCGGCAGTCCGGCCGCCTCTGCGAGAGAGCGGGTTGCCTGCCGACGCCGTGTGTACTGCCGACCCGCTTAGTAGGAGACCTTCAGCCAGTTCTCCTTAGGCCAGAGCAGCATCCCTGAGCCCGCGCCCTCGGCGCCCGTGAGCAGCGAGGGGAGTTGGCTCGGGTCGTGCGTGGCGTAGGCGTAAGGCAGCGTCGTAAAGCCGTTCCAGGAGAAGGCAATCTCCGGCGCGGGGACCGGCGCGAGCGGGCTGCCCGGCGTCGTGCTGTCGCCGCGGAAGGGGACGCCGCGCAGGATGTAGAGCGTGTCGAGCGCGATGATCTTGCCCGTGTACTCCGGCTGCGAGGCGCTCACCTGATTGTTGCGCAGCGGCGAGAGCGAGTCCACGAACTGCGACTTCTCAAGCATGACCGCGCCGCCCTCGGTCGAGATGGAGCCGTTGAGCGTCACGTCGAACGAGTAGGTCGTCAGCTTCGAGCGGTCGGTCGAAGACATCGCCGCGACGCGCGCGTTGCGCAGGTCCTTCGCCGCCAGCGCCTCGGCGTTGTTCATGTAGACGCTGAAGACGTGGGCGTTGCCGCCGCGCAGGCGGGGCAGGCGGTCCTGCAAGTTGAGGTAGTAGTTGTGGTGGAGCGTCAGCCGGTGGCTGTTGTTCGACGTGTCGAACTCGTTGGCGCCGACGAGGTGCCCCTTCTTCTGCGAGCGGCTGATGGCGACGATGTCGTCCACGCTGAAGCCCGCGGTGCGGAGGTAGTTGTACATCGCGTAGGACGAGCGTTTCGCTTCGAGCGCGTCAATCTGCTTGCGGACGAAGCTGTTCGGGCCGCCGTCGTCGCCGACGAAGGAGGACCACGAGATGGTCACGTTCTTCGAGCCGCCCTTCACGTCAACCACGCCGTCGTAAGCCTTCGTGAAGGTGCAGTGGTCGATCCAGACGTTGTCGCTCGTCATGTCAACCGTGATGAAGTCCCAGTCCTGCTTGTCGAACTTGCCCTTCGAGGACTCGTCCCACTCCCAGAGCTCGTCGAACTTCAGGTTGCGGATGACGAGGTTGTTGGCGCGCTTGATGTTGAACTCGGCGTGGCGGATGGTCGCGCCGTTCGCGGAGAAGATGGTCAGGCCGGTCTTGTCCTGGATGTCGATGGTGCTGACGCCGGTCTGGAGCAGCACGGGGTGGAGCAGCGGCGCGGCGGCGGCGCGCAGCGAGCCGGTGCGGGCCGAGGCCGGCACCTCGTTGTAGCCGAGGTCGAGGTCGTTCATGATCTCGATGACCTTGACCGTCTTGCTGCCGAGGGCGGCGACGAGGTCGCCCGCCGTGTAGACCTTGCGGTAGTTCGGGTCCGTCTCGGGCACGTTGCCGCCGCCGGTCGCGGCCTGCGCGAAGCCCTGAAGGTTGTAAATCTGGCCGGGCAGTTGGTCGGTGACGGCGAGCGCGGCGGTGTTGCTCGTCGCCGTGCCCGCGGCGTTGGTGACGACGACGCTGTAGCCGCCCGCGTCAGCGTGCTGAACGTTCGAGAGGCTGAGCGAAGACGTTGTGGCCCCGGAGATGAGCGAGCCGTCCTTGTACCACTGGTACGAGAGCGGCGCGGTGCCCGTCGCGATGACGCCGAAGAGGGCGCTGCCGCCCGTGACGACCGTCTGAGAGGCGGGCTGCGAGGTGATGGCCGGGGCGACCGGCCCGGTCGGCACGCTGAGGACGGCCGTCGTGCTCGTCGCCGAGCCGGCGGCGTTGCTCACCACGACGCGGTAGTTGCCCGAGTCCGTGCCCTGCACGTTCGTCAGGTTGAGCGTCGCGCTGTTGGCGCCCGCGATGGCCGAGCCGTTCTTCTGCCACTGGTAGCTGAGCGGCGCGGTGCCGTCGGCCGCGACCGAGAAGGAGACGTTCGAGCCCGCCGAGACGGTCTGCGAGACGGGCTGCGTCGTGATGGAAGGCGCCTCGCCGGGGTCGGTGGTGCCGCCGAGCGAAACGTCAGCCGACTTGATGACGAGGTTGTAGTTGGCGCTGGCGCTGGCCTTGCTCAAGTAGAAGGCGGCCGTGTCGAACTGCGTGAACGAGCCGGCGGCCTGAGTGGCCGAGTAGTTCATCACGACCGCGCCCGTCGCCGCGTCCTTCAGCGTGTAGGTGACCTTGACGCCGCTGCCCGTGTTCTCGGCCGAGAGCGTGCCGCGGTAGTCGGTGTTGGCGAGCATGCCGGTCGAGGCCGCGGCCGTCCCGCCGGTGGTGAACTGCGTGAAGGGGCTCGTGCTGTTAAGGAGCGAGGTGTTGGCGCCGGTGCGCGCGTAGAGCTTGACGGGCGTGGCCGTGCCCGTCAGGCCCGTGTAGGTCATGGCCGCGTAGCCGCCGTAGTTGTTGAAGGCGCTGCTGGAGTTGCTGCCGAAGTCGCCGGTGACGCGCGCATTGGTGTTCGGCGAGCCGACGGGCGTGAAGCCCGTGCCACTGGTCCCCGTCGGGTTGGCGACCGAGCGGAGGAGGGCGACCGAGAAGGTCGTCGAGCCGTTCGAGGCGCCGGTGTCGAAGCCCGCGAACTGGACGACGAAGTCGAGCGTGAGCGTCTGGCCGGTGCCGACGCTGACGGGCGCCGCCGAAGAGTTGGTGAAGTAGTTGAGCAGCGTGCGGCTGGAGCTGACGACCTGCGTCGCCGCGCCCGTGGTCGCCGTGAAGTTGCTGCTGCCCGAGGAGGTGAACCAGTCGGCCGAGGCGGGGAGGTTCTGCGTCGAGCGCGTGCCGTCGGCGAACCGCTCGCGCAGGAACACGGGCGCCGCCGCACTGACCGTTAGCGAGGCCGGGTCGCTGGTGGCGACGCCCGCGTCGTTGCTGACCTCGACGCTGTAGTCGCCCGCGTGCGAGAGCTGGAGGTTCGAGAGCGTCAGGCTGGGGCCGTTCGCGCCCGCGATGTCAGAGCCGTTTTTCTGCCACTGGTATTGGAAGGGCGCGGTGCCGCTCGCGACGACCGTGAACGTGACGCCGTCGCCGACGTTCTTGGTCTGCGAAGCGGGCTGCGTCGTGATGGTCGGCGGGACGATGTGCGTCACGGTGAGCGCGACCGGCTCGCTCGTCGCCGAGCCGGCCGCGTTGGAGACGACAACGGTGTAGGAGCCCGCGTCGGCGTCCTGAGCGTTCGCGACCGCGAGGCTCGAAGACGTGGCGCCGGGGATGTCAGAGCCGTTCTTCTGCCACTGATAGCTCAGGGGCGCGGTGCCGTTCGCCGAGACGAAGAAGTTGGCGGTCGCGCCCGCGTTGACCGTCTGCGGCTCGGGCTGGAAGTTGATGGAGGGGGGCGTGATGACCGCCAGCGCCGCGCCGCCGCTCGTGGCGGAGCCGGCGGCGTTCGAGACGACCACCGAGTAGACGGCCGCGTCGGCGTCCTGAACGTTCGAGAGCGAGAGCGTGTCGGTGTTAGCCCCGGCGATGTCGGCGCCGTCCTTCTTCCACTGGTAGCCGAAGGGGGACGTGCCGCCCGCCGCGACCGTGAAGCTGACGTTAGAGCCGAGCGGGGCCGACTGCCCGGCGGGCTGCGTCGTAATCGTCGGTGGCGTGACGACCGTCAGGACGGCTGCGGCGCTGTTGGCCGAACCTGCGGCGTTCGAGACGACAACAGAGTAGGAGCCCGCGTCGCCGTCCTGCACGTTCGAGAGCGTCAAGCTGTCGCTGTTCGCGCCCGTGATGTCAGAGCCGTTCTTCTGCCACTGGTATTGGAAGGGCGCGGTGCCGCCCGCGGCGACCGAGAAAGTAACCGGCTGACCGGCGTTAACCGTCTGCGAGGAAGGCTGCGTCGTGATGGTCGGCGGCGTAGTAACCGTCAGCGCGGCGCCGTCGCTCGTAGCAGAGCCCGCGGGGTTGGAGACGATGACGGTGTAGGTGCCAGCGTCGCCGTCCTGCGCGTCTGCGACAGACAGACTCGAAGACGTGGCGCCCGCGATGTCAGAGCCGTTCTTCTGCCACTGGTACGTGAAAGGCGACGTGCCGCTGGCGGCGACGGAGAAGGTCGCGGTCGAACCGGCGTTGACGCTCTGCGCGGAGGGCTGAGTCGTGATGGTCGGCGGGGTGATAACTGAGAGCGTCGCGGCGTCGCTGCTGGCGGAGCCTGCGGCGTTCGAGACGACGACGGAGTAGCTGCCGGCGTTGGCGTCTTGGGCGTTGGGGACGGAGAAGGTCGCGGCGTTGGCGCCCGCGATGTCGGCTCCGTCCTTCTTCCACTGGAAGGCGAAAGGTGCGGTACCGCCCGCGGCGACGGAGAAGGTCGCCGTCTGGCCGGCGTTGACGGTCTGCGAAGCGGGCTGCGTCGTAATCGTCGGCGGCGTGATGACGGTGAGCGTGGCCGGGTTGCTCGTCTGGCTGCCGGCGCCGTTCGTCACCCTGACGGTGTAGCTTCCCGCGTCGCCCGCCTGCACGTTAGACAGGCTGAGCGTGTCGGCGGACGCGCCCGCGAGAGCCCCGCCGTCCTTGTACCACTGGAACGAGAGCGGCGCGGTGCCGCCGGCCGCGACGTTGAAGCTGACGTTGGAGCCCGCGTTGACGGTCTGCGAGGCGGGTTGCGTCGTGATGCCGGGGGGGACCTGGATGAAGTTGGCGGTGACGGAATTGTTCCCGTCCATCGTGAGGACGGCGGGGTTGGACGTGCCCGACACGGCGCCGCTCCAGCCTCCGAATTCCCAACCGGGCGCGGGGACGGCGGTGAGCGTCACCGGCTCGCCTTCGTGGAACATGTCGCCGCCGGTGCTGGTCTGAATCGTGCCCGCGCCGGTCGTCGCCGTCGTGAGCTTGAAGACCGGCTGGGCCGCGAACGCGACGGCCGAGGTCGCGAGCGGCGCCGTGTCGGCCTGCTGCCAAGAGAGCGTCGTCGGCCCGCCGAAGATGGCGGCCTGCGCCGAACCGCCGAGGCCGATATCTTTCTTCACCCGCCCGAACCGCTCGGTCTGGCCCGCGCCGGCCGTGAAGTCGGCGCCGCTCGCGGACCCGACCACGTCCACGACCCACGAATAGGCCGGCGCGTTGAGGCTCGTGCTGATCTGCCCGACCCCTACGAGGTTGGCGTTGGTCGCGACGGCCGCGGGGGCGACCGGCTCGACGCCGAAGAGAGAGACGGCGCCGCCCGCGGCGTCGTTAACTTTACCCGTGAACGTGACCGACACATCGTACGTGCCGGGCGCGGGCACCTCCGCGCCGTTCAGGTAGAAAAGCTGCGTGATAGTCTGCCCGCTCAGGCCCGACGAACGGGCCAAAGAGTTGGGCACCGGCCGCATGGCAAGGGCGCCCAGCTTCACCGAAGTAATCTGGTTATTATTGAATAAAGGGTCGTTGAAAGAGACCGCCACCACCACGGCCGCTCCCGCGCCGCCGCCGACGGTGTGTTTCCAGCTAATCTCGCTCGTGTTGTGTTTAGCCTTTGAGGATGTGGCGCTGTCGAACGTGATGGCCGCCGACGCCGTCGAAACCGCAGTCAGTAGGAGGAAGAGAAGGAGCGCGCCCTGAAATCTGAGGCCGGGCCGCAAGGACCTGCACGCTTTCGTGTGAGACTTCAACGCGGAGAGAGCTGTGTTCATCTATAAACCTTTCCTCTAATTTGTAAGCTTCGGAGGCGCCGGGATTGTTTTCTTACGAGGAACTTCGTGGAAGTCCCATTCGATTCGGTCGGAGTGAATGAGCCCTCTGGTGAGGGTTTACGGACGTGCGGCGTGCAGACCCGCGCACTGTGCGGCGGAGGCGTCGCCCGCGAAGGTCTGACCTTGCAGATTGGGCCTATTTGCCGTTGGTTTTAACTGGCCGAGAAAGGATTAAGAAATTCCTCGGGAGGGCTTCCCAGAACTGCGTTGACAGACATATTGGTAACACCATTCCGAAATCTTGTCAAGAATATTTTTTTGAAATTGAGAAATTATTTGGAAATTCCCTGAACTGGGAGGATGATTTAAAAGGTGGTCAGTCCTATTAATCGGCGTGAGGTTTTAAATATTTATCCTTTTGGATCATGTTGCCGCCGCCTACCGTCCCGGCGCAGGCGCACAATCCCTCACCCGGCGCCGTCGATGTGCTCGATTGCCAGGTCCACCTGCTCGGGCGTCCCCAGCAGGACGATTACGTCTTCGGGCCTGAGCCTGAGGTCGGGGCCGGGGTTAAGCTCGGTGCGCCCGTCGCGGACCAGCGCGATGACGGACGCGCCGGTCATGCTCCTCAGCTTTAACTCGCCGATAGTCTTCCCGGCCCCGGCGGACTCCGCGCCCACGACCAGCGTCTCGGTCGAAGCGCCGGCCAGCGCCTCGGCTATCTCGCCCTTCCCGGCGTGCGGCAGCGAAGGCGCGCGCAGCATCTCGTAGACATCGCTCCTGATGGCCTCCACCTGCCGCCGAATCACGGCACGGGCGACCCCGTACTCGCGCAGCACGCGCGAGAAGATTTCGATGCTCGTCTCGAACTCCTCGGGGATGACCTCGTCGGCCCCGAGCCGGCGCAGGTCCTGTAGCTCCGACATGTAGCGGGAGCGGACGATGACGTGGATGTCGGGGTTCATCTGGCGGGCGAGCGAGACGGTGTGACGCGTGGCGACCGGGTCGGAGATGGCGAGGACGAGGACGCGGGCACGTTCGAGCCCGACGTGGTGCAGCACCTCCCTGCGCGTCGCGTCGCCGTAGACGATGCGCTCGTCGCGGGCGCGGGCCTCGCGGACCGCCTCCGCGTTCAGCTCCAGCACGAGGTAGGGGACTTTGACCTGCCGCAGCACGCGGGCCAGGTTTCGGCCGTTGAGGCCGTAGCCGACGATGACGACGTGACCGCGCAGGTCCGGCCCGCCGGGGTCGAATCCGGCGACCGTCGGCTCCAGCAGCGAGCCGGGCGCGAACACGGACTGCACGGCGTAGCCGACGCGCGGCGCGGCCTTGATGAGAAACGGCGTGGCTATCATCGAGAGGATGGAGGCGGCGAGGAACCGCTGGTAGTCGGCCTCGGAAAGTAGCCCCTGCGGGAGCCCCGCGCGGGCGAGGATGAAGGAGAACTCGCCGACCTGCGCCAGCCCGACCGCGGCCATCGTCGAGACCCGCAGCGAGTAGCCGAGCAGGCGCACCACGGCCAGCACGACTGCCGCCTTCCCCAGCGTCAGGGCGCAGACCCACGCCAGCACCACCCAGAGGTCCGCCCACAGCGCGCTCAGCGAGAGCAGCATCCCGATGGAGACGAAGAAGACGCTGTTGAAAACGTCGCGGAACGGCAGGATGTCGGCCACGACCTGATGGCTGTACTCGGACTCCGAGAGCACCATCCCGGCGATGAACGCGCCGAGGGCGAGCGAGAGGCCGAACACCGATGTCAGCCAGGCGGCGCCGAGGCTCACCAGCACGACGAAGATGATGAAGAGGTCGGGGCTGCGCAGCCGGACGACGTGGTGGAGCAGGTAGGGGACGGCCTTCCGTGAGACGAGGATGATGGCGGCGACGGCCGCCAGCGCCGACCCGAGCGCGAGAGCGACCTGCGAAGCCGACGCGCCCTCACGCCCGCCGAGGACGGGGACGAGCAGCATCATCACGACGATGCTCAAGTCCTGAAAGAGCAGGATGCCGACGCCCGCGCGCCCGTGCGGCGCGTCCACCTCGGCGCGCTCGACGTAGCTCTTCAGGACGATGGCCGTCGAGGAGAGCGCGAAGAGGAAGCCGAAGAAGACCGCTTGGTTGGCCGGGCGGCCCAGGACGTAGGCCAGCCCCGCGACCAGCAACGTGGTCGCGACCACCTGCGCCCCGCCGCCCGCGACCACCAGCCGCCTCATCTCAAGGATGCGGCGCAGAGAAAACTCAAGCCCGATGGTGAACAGCAACAGCACGACGCCAATCTCGGCAAGGACCTCGATGGCGTGCACGTCGCGAATCAGGCCGAATCCGTAAGGGCCGATGACGACGCCCGTTATCATGAAGCCGACGATGGTCGGGAGCCGCAGCCGGTGGAAGAGGAAGGCTATCGGCACCGAGGCCGTCAGCAGAATCAGCAGGTCCTTCAGCAAAGGGAGTTCGTGGGGCACGTCCGTCACCTCCGGGCGAATTCGTGGGCCTCAACCGGCGCCCCTACAGCTTAGCCGCACAGTACTTGCAATAGACGGCGTCGGCGTCGTGCCCCTCCGAGCCGCATTCGGGGCAGGCTTGAGTCGAGACGACCTTGCGCGCCGCCTGCGCTATCTCGACCGTGACGATGCCGCTCGGGACCGCGATGATGCCGTAGCCGGTGATCATCACCAGCGCCGCCATCGCCTGCCCCGCGGGCGTCTCGGCCTCGAAAATGACTTCGTGAAGCCTGCCGCGCCAGCCGCCTGCATCGGGTCGCGCCTCGGACGCGCGAGCGCTCCGGCTCATTCGCCACCTCCGGTTAACTCTTTCGGCCCCTGCCCCCGAGCCTTCACTCTTCCGCCTCTAACTGCGACAGAAGGTGGCCCATGGCCGGGTCGAGGCGCACGCCGGCCGCCACCATGCGCTGTAGGACGTGGCGGCAGCGCAACAGTTGGTCCCGCGCCTGCGCCTCTTCGCCGCGCCGATGGTGAATCAAGGCGAGCTTGTAGCAGGAGACCACGACATCGCGTAGCCACGCGACGTTGGTGGTGGCGACGGCGGCGATGCGGCTCGAAATGGCCGCGGAGCGCTCGTACGCTTCGAGCGCGGCGTCCAGCTCGCCGGACTCCGCCCGCGCATCTCCCAGTCGTTGCAGACAAATCGCCACGTCCCGTTGCAGTTCGAGCCGGCCCGGATTGGCCTCCGCTAAACGCTCCCACGTGGGCAGCGAGCGGTCGAGCTCGGCGACCGCCTCTTTCGGCCTGCCGAGAGCAATCAGCGCGTGCGCCATCCAGTCCTGACTGATGGCGGTCGCGCGCCGAAAATCGTCAATCGGGTTCGCGCGTTCGGCCACGACCGAGGCGCCGAAGCTCCGGCGGAAATATTCGAGGGCCGCCGCCGGTTCGTTCCGGGTCACAAGCAGAATCATACCGACTTTATTACAGACGACCGAGTAAGCGTTAAAGTCGCGCCCGGCGCTCATTTCCTCCGGGGCGCTCCGCTGAAGTTCCGCCAGCGCCTCCTCGTACGAGGCGATGGCGCGCTCGCTCTCGCCCGTCTCGGCCAGAACGTCGCCCACCCTGACGAGCAGGTTGATGCGGCCGAACGCGTCGGTCGCCGCGCCCCTCTCGTGCCATTGGCGCGCGCGGAGGAAGTAGTCGAGCGCCGCTTGAGGGTCGCGGAGACCTTCGTGCGCGACCTCGCCGCAACGCACGAGCAGCTTGGCGAACTGTGCCTGCTCGGCCGGGTCCTGCGGCTCTTCCCCGAGCATGCGGAGCCCCGACTCGTAGAGTTCAAGCGCGCGCCGCGCGTGGCCGGCGGCGTCGGCGGCCTCGGCTTGCTTCATGAGCCTCTCGAAGCGTGTGTCGGCGGCGGCCCTCGCCTGCTCCACAAGCGCCGCGATTTGGGCCTGAACGCCGGGCGCGTTGGGGTCGGTTATGCGCAGGACGGGCATGCCGGCCTCGGCGGCCTCCTCCAACAGTGATTGCTCGAATTTTTCTTTAGGAGACGCGGGGCCGCCCTGCCGGACGAGTTCTCTGAAATCCATCTGTTGCCCGCCGACCACCAGCGGCAGCCCGTCCTGTCGCATGCTCTTCAACTGGCGCTCTCGCATGTCCACGTAGGCGCGCGCTTCGTCGTTTTGCCCGAGCGCCTCCAGAGTCTCCGCGAGGAATGTGTAGGCGAAGACCAACTGCGACCGGGCGTCGCTGTTGGAAGGGTCTTGCGCGGCCAACTGCTCAAGAATGGGGAGTGCCGTTCTGAAACGGCCGGCGGCGGCCGCCGCGTCGCCGAGATGGTACTCGGCCTCGCCCAGCTTGATGAGGCTCATGGCGTGCGCCCCGCCCCACACGGCGTTCGACGGCTGCGCGTGTGCGAGCCTGCTGGCGTCGGAATGCATCGCCGTGTAGCAGGCCCGCGCCTCCTCCATCCGCCCTTGCTTGAGCAGCGTAGTCCCCAAATGCTGTTGGGCGATGGCGCGCTCGAACTTCCATTCGGCTTCCCACGGCTCTTGCTCGCACAGACTCTCGATCAGACCCACGGCCTCGCGAAAATTACTCTCCGCCGCCGCCAAGTCCGACTGCGCCAGGTGAGCCATACCAAGTTTCTCGCAGGCGATTGACATGTCTCGGACCAACTCGCTATTCCCAGGTAAACGCCGGAGGACCTCCGCGGCCTGCCGATGAGAGTCGAGGTAGGCGTCGCGGGCCTCGGCGTCTCGGCGCGCGGCCCAAAGGGCATCGCCGACCCTGCTCGCGCTGGCGGCAGCGTTCCGGGCCGCCAGAAGGCTATCTGGTTGGTTGGTCAGCGCGCGCCGCGTGGCGTCGGCCGCCTGCCTGTACGAAGCGAGCGCGGCGTCCAGGTCCCCGGCGGCGAGTTGCAGGTTCCCGATGCGCTGTTGCGCGGTTGAAAGGTCGGCCAGAATGTCGCCGTCGTCGGGCAGAGCTTGGAGAGCTTCGCCCGCGCTCTGCCGCGCCTCCTCATAAGCGGCACGCGCGCCGGGGGTTTCGCCCATGCGCAGGCGCAGGTCGCCCAAGCTGATTAAGACGGCGCGCGTCAGCATGCGCTCCGAAACGTCTGCGTGCGTGCGCAAGCTGTCCAACATCGCCGAAAGCAGCGCGGCCGAGGACGCGGGCGTGACCTCGTTGATGATGCGCGGAACGACGCCGTCGAGCAGCCGCCGGCTGATAGTCATGTGCGCGGCCGCATCCAGCGAGGGGTCGTAGAAACGGCCGACCAACTCGACCGCCGGGTTCGAGAAATGCCGGTCGGAAATAATGATTGCCTCCGCCACCGCGTCCGCGGCCTCGCCCGCCTCGGCCGGGTCGAGGTCGTCGGCGAAGTGTCGCGCGGCGCCGACCGGGTCGCCCGCGCGCAACAGGTGGAACATCGTCTCGCTGCGCCGCATCGGGTCTTCGCGAGGCAGGCTCTCCAAGTAATCCACCGCGACGCGGTGCAGCCGCTCGTTCTCGCCGACCGCGTCCTGCCCCATGCGTCTCCTCACGGCGGCGTAGAGTTGCGCGTGCGCAAACGCCCACCGATTGAGTAACCCGCGGCGAACGATGTGGTCGCCGAAGCCGCGCCGCATGGCGCCGAACTCCAAATCATTCCACTGGCATGAAGAGTAGGCGGGCAGGAGCCGCCGAAGGTCACTGTCGCGCCAGCCCCCGCGGCTCGCCGCGGTCAGCGCAGCGAAGCCGCGGGCGAGCGCGGGGTCGTGATGCGATTCGATGCGCTCAAGAGTCCACTCGTAGAGGGCGTCAACGGTAGATGGCATCTCGGCGACAAGACTTTCAAGCAGGCGCTCGATGCGCTCGCCGGGCTCGCCCGGCAGCGCGTCGGCCCGCCGGTAGTCGTCGATGTCGAGCAGGTGAAGCTGCTCCAGCGCAAGCTCAAGCCACAACGGGTTGCCCGCCGCCGCCGTGCCGTCCGCCCCCGACTTTGACAGGAGCGTGCGCAGCGCGCCTTCGGGAAGTGTGCGGCCGTAACGCTGTCCGACCTGAACGACGATTCGCGCCGTATCCTCCGGGGCGAGCGGCGCAAGCGGTAAGAGGCTGAGCCCGAATCGCTCGGCGAGGTCGTCGGCCTGCTGGCCCGGCCGGGCGGTGACGAGGAGGCGCACCCCCGCCGGAATCGGGCGCGGCAGCCAGGTCATGAAGTGAGCTTGAGTGGTGGGCTCGAACTCTTCAACGGCATCAATCAGGAGTGTCACCGGCTGCCGCGTGGCGAGGCGGCCGAGCTGCCCTGTGAAGCGCGCCACCACTTCGTCGGCGGAGTCGGGAGGCTCGTCGGCGCTCACCCTCGTCAATTCGGCGCACCAACGTTCCAGCATCGACGACACGTCGCTGGCGCGGGTGCTGATGCCGGCCGCGTTCGCGAGTACAAGCCGGCCGCCGCCTTCGAGAGTTTTAAGCAGGTGGGCGAACATCGCGCTCTTGCCCCTGCCGGGCTCTCCGACGATGACGGCGCCGGGGGCGGCGTCCGGGTCAAGCGTTTCCACGGCGGCCAGCGCGGCGGCCGTCGCGTCGGCGCGGCCGACAAAATAGCGCGTCTTCTCCTCTACGAACTCGCCGAGCATCCAACGCTCCTCGTCGTGAGCGTCTACGGGAGGGGCGATGGCGGGGATTGTACGCTCGAACGCGCCCCAGAGGTCTTCCAACACCTGACGGCCGAACGCTTCGAGCCCGACGACGCGCCGGGCATCTTCATCCCAACTCGCCTCGTACCGGCGCACGTGCTGCGGCACCTGTTGAAATAGACGCTCCTTGAGAGCAGCGAGCTTGGCCGCGCCCTCGGAGGCGCCCGGCGCAGGGCTCGACGCATCACTGAACCGGGCGGCGACCTCCGCGCCCATCTCGTCATACGGCAGCGGCGCCCGCAGGTAGACGAAACCGCTCTGTTCATCTGCCGGCCGCGACAGCAGCCCGGCCTCGATTTCGAGTTCCGTGATGCTCTTTCCCTCCCCGTCGAGCCGGAGTCCGGCGGCGCGCAACGCCGCATCAGCATGGTCGGCTGATGGGACCCACCCGTAGCGGTCGCCTACCAGCGCAATAAAGTAAGGCAAGCAGCGCCGCAGCTCGCCGAAGCAGATTTGCAGCACGGTGAGGTTGCGCATTGCCTCGTCCTCGAACGAGCTCGCCACGCCCCAGCGCAGGTCTACCGGCGAGAGATAGCTCGCCCGCGCCTGCAAACGCTCCTGCAACTCGGGGAATACGCGCGCCTGGAGCCAATCCCGCTCCGCGTGCATGTCGTTAAAGGTGCTGGATACGAAAACCGGGCGCGATTGCCAGCGTAAGTGCGCAGGCCCACCGTTTGTTTGTCGCATAGATATTCATGCCTGACTGTGCTCCCGCGGGAGTGCGAGGTCGTGTTCTACGGCCCTGTTCCCCGGCGGCCGGAAGAGAGGCACCGGCCACGCGGGGCCCGCCAGACATTACTCACTTGCTTGAATTACTCAGGGGTGGCACTCACTCCCCGCGCAGAACGGTAAGCGGGTCAACTTTCGCCGCCCTGGAGGCCGGGACGTAGCAAGCGAGAACGGCGACGGCGCACAGCGAGAGTCCCACCAGTGTGAACGTCGCCGGGTCGGACGCGCTCACGCCGTAGAACATGCCCGCCATCAGCCTTGTCAAGACGAAGGCCGCGACGAGGCCCAGGCACACGCCGCACACGATGAGGCGTGTGCCCCGGCCGACGACGAGTCGCAGCACGTCGCCCGGCCGCGCGCCGAGGGCCATGCGTATCCCTATTTCACGCCTGCGCTGCGTCACCGCGTAGGCCGTCACCCCGAAGATGCCCACCGCGGCGGTCGCCAAGGAGACCGAGGCGAAGACCAGCAGCAGAAGAAGGTTGAGCCGCCGCTCGGCGACGTAGTCCGACAGAAATTCATTCATCGGGCGGACGTTGAAGACGGCGGCCGTCGGGTCTATTCGTTCGAGTTCGCCGCGCACCGCGGACGTGAGACTCGCTGGCTCGACCCCGGTGCGGATGACCAGATTCATCACCGGCCAGACGGTCTGCTGTAGGTATGAGACGTACATCTCGGGCCTCGGGTCCGCGTCGTAGCCCCTGTGCCTCACGTCCCCGACCACCCCGACGACCTCACCTTCAAACCCGCGGCCGAGGTTGATGCGCACGCGGCGGCCTAAGGGGTCCGAGTCGCGGAGGAACAGTCTGGCGAACGCCTCGTTGACGACGAGCGCCTTGGGCGAGGCGTCGGTGTCCTGCGCGGTGAAGGCGCGACCGCGCCTGACGGCGATGCCCATCGCCTCGAAGTACTCGGGGTTGACGACGCGCAGCTCGGCCCTGACCGCGCCCGCATCGGGCGGGGGCTCCCGCCCCGGCAGCGTGAAGGGGAGGTTGACACCGCGCCCGCCGAACGGCAGGTGCGAGATGGCGCCCACCGTCTCGACGCCGGGAAGCTGACGCACGCGTTCGATGGCCTGACTGAACAAAGCCCTGTGCCGCTCGGAAGTCTGCGCGCCCATGTCGCGGTTGAGGGAGATGCCCGCGGTCAAAACGCGGTCGGCCTCGAAGCCGGGGGCGACGTTGGTCAGCAGCCAGAAGCTCTTGAGCAGCAGCCCCGCGCCGACCAGCAGCAGCGCCGTGACCGCGACCTCGGCCACGACCAGCGCGCCGCGCGGGCGCCCGCCGCCCTCCGCCGCCGCCGTACCCCGCGCGCCGACCTTCAGCGCGTCCATCAGGTCGGGGCGGGACGATTGGAGCGCCGGGATGAGTCCGAAGGCGAGCCCGCTGAACAGGGCCGCCGCCGCCGTGAAGGCGAGCACGCGGCCGTCAATCCCTGCGTCCCGCAGGCGAGGCATCGTGTCGGGGGAGAGGGCCCGCAGCAAGCCGACGCCCCACCATGCCAGCAGCAGGCCGATTGCGCCCCCGATGAGGGCGAGCAGGACGCTCTCCGTCAACAACTGCCGGACGATACGCCCGCGCCCGGCGCCGAGCGCGGCGCGCAGCGCGATCTCCTGACCGCGGCCGGCCGCGCGCGCGAGTTGCAGGTTGGCGACGTTGGCGCAGGCTATCAGGAGCACGCAGCCGACGGCCCCGAGCAGGACCCACACGGCGCGGTACGGCGTGCCGAGGATAACGTCGCGCGCCGAGGTCAGCGTCACGCGCCAACCCGTGTTGGTATTCGGGAACTGCCGCTCAAGGGTTTGGGCGATGACGTTCAGCTCGTCCTGCGCCTGCCCCAGCGTCGCGCCGGGTTTGAGGCGCGCGACCGCCCTCATGTCGCGACCGCCGCGCGCGTCGCCGCCCTCCTCATCTAAGTCGGGCATCCACACGTCGGTGCGCAGCGGGAACTGCACGCCGGGCGGGGCGACGCCGACGACGGTGAAGCTGTTCACGTCGTAGCGGTCGAGCGTCAGCCTCCTGCCGATGACGCCGGGGTCGGCCCCGTACCGGCGCCGCCAGAGGCCGTCGCTGATGATGACGAACTGGTTGCGCCCCTGCCTGCCCTCGTCCGGCTCGAAGTCTCGCCCGGCGGCGACCCGCACGCCGAGGGTCCTGAAGAAGTTCGGCGAGACGAGGACGCCTTCGAGCCTCTCCGAGCGCGTCTGCTCGACGAGGTTGACGGGGACGGTAGTCCAGGCGGCGACGGACTCCAGCCGCGTGCTCTGGCGGCCGAAGTCGAGGATGTCGCCGGGGGAGAGGTAAGCCTGACTCACGCCGAGCTGCTTGTTGTCGCCCCATATCCAGACCAGTCGCCCCGCGTCGTCGTAAGGCAGCGGGCGCAGCAGCAGCGCGTTGACGGCCGAGAAGATGGCCGTGTTGGCGCCGATGCCGAGCGCCAGCGTGATGACCGCGGCCAGCGTGAAGGTCGGGCTCTTCCGCAGGCCGCGGAGCCCGAACCGCAGGTCTTGCCGTAAGTCTTCTAACACCTGACGACCCTCGCCTCCTGACACGGCTTTGAGTGACGAATCATACTCTCTGAGCGACACGGGGCAGAAGAGCGGCTTGATGTTCTTGTAGAATGGCCGCATGACTAAACGCCCCGGCATCTTCCCGACCTTCTTCCTCTCCGGCTTTGAGTGCTCCACCTTTCTCTGGAAGGACAGGAAGCGGCGCGACCTCGTCGAAGAAACCGGGCACCGCCGGCACGCGATGGAGGATTACCGAATCCTGCGCGACCTCGGGATTGCCGTTTCCCGGGAAGGCATACCGTGGCCGATGGTCGATAAGCGGGGTGAGTATGACTTCTCGCCAATCGAGCCGATGATCGAGGCCATGCGCCGCGCGCAAGTCATTCCCATCTGGGACCTCTGCCATTACGGCTACCCCGACGACGTGGACCCTTTCGCGGAGGACTTCGCACGGCGCTTCGCCGACTACTGCCGGGCAGCCGCCCGCCACGTCGTCGGGCGGCTGCCCGGCCCGCACTTCTTCACGCCGATTAACGAAATCACATTCTTCTCTTTCTGCGGCGGGGAGTGGGGTTGGGTCGCCCCGTACACCAACAGCCGGGAAGACCGCTTCCGGTTCCGCCTCGCGCTGTGCAGGGCGGCGATTGCCGGCGTGAAGGCTATCCGCGAGGTGGAGCCCGGCGCCCGCATGGTTCACATCGACCCGCTGGTGCAGGTGGTGGCCCCGAGGGACCGCCCCGACCAGATTGAGGCCGCGCGCCTTGAAACCTACGTGGATACTTTCCTCGCCTGGGACATCCTTTACGGCAGGGAGCACCCGGAGTTGGGCGGCTCGCCCGAGACGCTCGACATCGTCGGCGCCAACAATTACTCCTTCGGGCAGATGGAGTACAGGGAGCACGGCCCGCATCAGGCGCTCGCGCCCGACGACGACCGCATCATGCCGCTCTGCGACCTGCTGCGCGTGGTGTGGGAGCGGTACGGCAGGCCGATGATTATCGGCGAGACGAGCGGGATGGGTCACGGCCGTGCGGCATGGCTCAAGGACGTGATGGAAGAATCGCTGGCCGCCGTCAATCAGGGGATTGACCTCCATGGAATCTGCCTGTTCCCGGCCGTGGACATGCCGGACTGGCACACCGGCAAGTGGCTGCATAACGGCATCTGCGACGTGGTCGAGGAAGGCGGCGACTTGAGGCGGGTTCCGGAAGCGGCTTACGTCGAGGAGTTGCGCCGCTGGCAGCGGGAGCTTAACCGGGTCACCGAACTCGACGAAGACCCGTTCAGCGACCCCGTCGAGCTGCAAGACGTGATCGAGGCCGCCGCGCGACTGCGGAAGGTGCCCGACCGGGATTGGAGTTGAAGACGGGCGCCGCGCGCCCGGCCGGCGGCGGCGTCTCGCAACAGTCCCTCTTTTTTTTCCTCCCGCCTTGTATTAAATTCTCGTCGTCCTTTCGCGTTTTGAAATCCCGTCATTCGATTCAAGGACCATCTCCATGAAAAAGCGCCTCCTCCTGGTTCTCGTTCTCTGCGTCTCTCTGGGCCGCGCGTCCGCGCAAGTGACACCGAGCGCGGGCGCGGACGACTACAACAGCATCTTCAAAACGGTTAAGTGGCGGTCCATCGGCCCGTTCCGCGGCGGGCGTTCGGTCGCGGGCTGCGGGGTGGTGGGCGACCCCAGGACTTATTACATGGGGACGACCGGCGGCGGCCTCTGGAAAACAGACGACATGGGAATCAGTTGGCGGAACGTCTCGGACGGTTACTTCAAGACCGGCTCCGTCGGGGCCGTGGCCGTCGCCGAGAGCGACCCGAACGTCGTCTACGTCGGGATGGGCGAGCACGCGGTGCGCGGCGTGATGACCCACCACGGCGACGGCGTCTACAAATCGACCGACGCCGGGAAGACGTGGAAGCAGAGCGGGCTGGAGCTGACCCAGCACATCTCCCGCGTCGTCGTCGATCCCAAAAACCCGAACGTCGTCCTCGTCGCCGCGCAGGGCGCCCTCTACAGCAAGTCGCAGCAGAGGGGCGTCTTTAAATCCACCGACGGCGGGGCCACCTGGAAAAATGTTTTATTCGTGAACGACAAGACCGGCGCCGCGGAGCTGTCAATGGACATGACCAACCCGCGGATACTGTACGCCGCGATGTGGGAGCACGGCCGCTTGCCCTGGAAGGTCATCAGCGGGGGGCCGGGCAGCGGCCTGTATAAGTCGGTTGACGGCGGCGAGACGTGGGAGAAGCTGAAAGACGGGCTGCCCGAAGAGATGGGCAAGATGTCAATCGCCGTCAGCCGCTCGAACCCGGAAAAAGTGTACGCCCTCATCGAAAGTGATTCCGAGAAGGAGGCCGGCGGCCTGTTCGTCTCGACCAACGCCGGGAAGAAATGGAGCCGGATTACTAACGACCACCGGCTGGTGCAAAGGGCCTGGTATTACATCGAGCTGTTCGTTGACCCGAAGGACGAGGAGACCGTTTATGTCCTGAGCGCGCCCGCGCTGCGCTCGACCGACGGCGGCAAAACGTGGGAGACCCTGTCGGGCACGCACGGCGATTACCACGACCTCTGGATTAACCCCGACAACCCGCACAACTTCATCATCTCGAACGACGGCGGCTCCGCCATCACCTTCAACCGGGGGAAGAGCTGGAGCACGCAAAGCAACATGCCGACGGCGCAGTTCTACCGCATCAACGTGGACAACCAGTTCCCCTACCGCATCTACGGGGGCCAGCAGGACAACACCTCCGTCTCCATCGCCAGCCGCGAGCTGGGCGGCGGCGGCATCACCCCGGCGAGCTGGACGCCTTCCGCGGGCGGCGAGAGCGCCTTCCTCGCGTTCGACCCCGAAGACCCCACGTACGTCCTCGGCGGAAGTTATCAGGGGACGATAGAGGTGCTCGACACGAAAGCGAAGGCGGGCACCGGCATCATGGCCGCGCCCATTCAGTACCTCGGAATGGACGCGAAAGACCTGAAGTATCGTTTCAACTGGAACGCCCCCATCATCTGGAGCAGACACGAGCCCCGCACTTACTACCACGGCGCGCAATACCTGCTGAAGACGAGCGACATGGGTAAGACGTGGAAAGAAGTCTCGCCCGACCTCACGCGCAACGAGAAGGAGAAACAGGGGAAGGGCGGCGGGCCGTACACGAACGAGGCGGTCGGCGCGGAGAATTACGGCACGCTCAGTTACGTCATGGAATCGCCCCACGAGAAAGGGGTCATCTGGACCGGCAGCGACGACGGGCTCGTCCACCTGACCCGCGACGGCGGCGCGACGTGGAAGAACGTCACCCCGCAGGGCTTGGCGGAATGTCTGATAAACGCCATCGAAGTGTCGCCGCACGACAAGGCGACCGCCTACATCGCGACGACCCGCTACAAGTTCAACGACCACACGCCGGGCCTATACAAGACCACGGATTACGGGAACACCTGGACGAAAATCAACAAGGGCCTGCCGGCGGGCGCCTTCACCCGCGTCGTGCGCGAGGACGAAGTGCGCAAAGACCTCCTGTTCGCGGGCACCGAGCTCGGCCTGTTCGTGTCGTGGAACGGCGGCAGGGATTGGTCGCCGTTCCAATTGAATCTGCCGGTGACCCCCATCACGGACCTGCGGATACACAAGGGCGACCTGATAGCGGCCACGTCGGGGCGCTCGTTCTGGATACTGGATGACTTGGGCCTCCTCCGGCAGTACAAAAAAGACTCGCCCGCTTTCGCCGTCTACCAGCCCGAAAGTGCTTACCTCGTCAACGGGTCGAGCGAAATGGATCAGCCGGAGGAGGACTTTACCGGGGCTAACAGGTTCAGGGGCGTCAACCCGGCGACAGGGCTGGTCGTCTACTACCAACTGCCCGAGTTGGGCAAGGCCGACGAGCTCACGTTGGAGATCAAAGACGCGGCGGGGAATACCGTCCGCAGCTACTCGTCGAAGGCCGACGACAAGTTCAAGAAATACGAGGGCGCCCCGAAGCCGGAGCCGCTGCTGCCTAAGCTTAAGGGGCTGAATCGCTTCGTGTGGGACATGCGTTACTCGACCATGCCGGGCGTGCCCGAGGTTTATATCGAGAGCAGCTACGCCGGGCACAAGGCGCCGCCGGGGAAGTACAGGATTACCTTGAGGGCCGCCGAAAAGACGGTCGCGACCGAGGCCGAGATACTCGCCAACCCGCTCTACCCGACGACCGCCGCAGACTACGCGGAGTACCATCAGGTCATGGCGGGGATGGAGACCGCACTCGGCTCCATGCACCGGACGGTGAACAGCCTCTACGAAAAACAGAAACAGTTGGAGTCGCTGCTCGGCTCTCTACCCGCCGGGGAGAAGTTCGGCGCCATCAGGAAAGAAGGCGACGCGCTGCTCAAGAAAATGAAGGCTTGGGACGAAGACATGGTGCAGCGTAAATCGAAGGCGTACGACGACGTGGAGAACTTCCCGAACAAGTTCACCGCCAACTACATGTTCCTAATTAACCAGACCGAGAGTGATATCCCGAGGGTGAATCAGCCGTCGCTGGACCGGCTGAGGCAACTGAATCAGGAATGGTCTGCCTTAAAAGCGAGGGCCGACGAGATTCTGAACAGGGACATCCCCGCGTTTAATAAACGGCTGTGGGACGCCGGGCTGGGGGCCATCTGGAAGGACTAATATCCGGCGTCCGGCAGGCCGTCATGGACGCTATCTCGCCGCGTGGTTGATGAGGGTGAAGAACTGCTCTCCAACAGCGGCATGCAGCGGACGGGAATCAGCGTGCCTTTCATCCTCGCAGCTGCGCGCCGGCCGCTGATGCCGGGCGTTAGCCGCTGTGTGGTTGATTCTCTTTGAACCAAGCTTTTTCAGCTTCGTATTTGGCCATGTATAGCAATTCTGCCAGAGGAGTCAACACATGTTCTGTCCGAAATGCGGGAGAGATGATTCTCACCGGTACAAGTTCTGCCCCGCCTGCGGGACCAACCTCGACGTGGTCAATATCGCCCTGTCAACAGGCGAAGACAGTGTATTCACCAGAGTCAATAAGCATCTCGACCGCTCCGTCGCACGCTACGCCGACCACTTCTTCGAGGATGCTGCGACGACGGCTCGCGAGGGTCAGGTCGGCAGTTCATGGCGGCTCGCGGGTAAAGGGCTGCTCACTTTCCTCATCGACCTCGTGTTGCTCCCGGTAATGTTTTTCTTCCTCCCGCTCAGGCTACTGATGCTGCTGTTGTATACGCCTCTGGGTTTGTTGCAAGAGCGGAGTGAGCGAAAGCGAAGCAGCGTGCCTGCTATTGATGTGGCGAGTGAATCGTCAAAGCGAGGGTTGCCGGAAGCAGGGGGCTGGCGTGTCGGCTCGGTTGTCAGCGTGACCGAAAATACAACGGTGCATTTAGAGCCTGCCGAACCCTCAGGAGGGCGGGCCAACACTTCTGACGATATCCCTGGCAAGCCGCGCATAACAGCCAGATGAACCCGACTCGCTCCCAGCGCACCTTCTAGAGGTCTGGGTTTATGCTCGCGGGTTATCTGGAGCGTTAGATGGCAACATGCATCATGTGCACACAAAGAGCCGGCATAACGGTGATACAAGACTTCGCCGACTACGCGGCACGTTCGTTGACGTGATGGACTTGGTCCGCGCCGCACGGCGGGGGGGCGTGAGCTCAACCTTCGTCCCTCAATGCCTCCGTCGGCTGAATGCGAAGCGCCCGTCGCATCGGGACGATGCATGCGAGTGCACAGCACAGGATCGTCGACAGCGCGAAGACCGCCGTGTTGACGAAATCATCGAGATGCACCTCCGACAGGGCGTCGTTAGCGATACCGAACCCCAGGATGGCACCAACGCCAATGCCCAGCGAAATCTGAACGAGTGGGCGCTTGAAGACGGCAGTCAGGACGTGCAGCGGCTGCGCGCCGAGCGCGACGCGTATGCCGATCTCCCGCGTCCGCCTAGCGACGGAGAAGGCCGTCACCGCATAGACACCGGCGAGCGACAGCATCAGCGTCACAAACGTGAAGCCGACCAGGAGCGCAAACCAGAACGCGCTTTGGGACTCCGCCAGAAGAGGCAGCGGTTTCGGATCGATCACGCGTAGCGCGGGATCGGTCGCCTGCGCAAGCTCGCGGAGGCGCACCGCAAAACCCTGCGGCTCGCCGCGAACGTGAATGGCGACTCGAAGCGGCCCCGTCTCACGCGGCAGCGTCGGCTGAAAGATGCGGGCTCGGCCGAAATCGCCCTGATTGTTGGCGTTCACGCCGAGATCGGGCACGACACCGACGATGTCATACCACACTTCGGCGGTGGGTACGGGATTTGATGAGAAGCGAACCCGGCGGCCAATTGGATTCCGGCCGCCCAGTACGTGACGGACGAAAAACTCGTTCACGAGCACGGCACCCGTCCGGTGTTCCGCGTCGGCCGCCGTCAACGCCCGGCCGCTGATCACGGGCGCACCCACCACGTCGAAGAATCGCGGATCGACGGACACGACCCCGGCGCAGTCACCCACACAGCGTTCACTGGACTCCACGACCGGACCCGGGTCCATCTTGATCCCGCGCCACCTAGTACGCATCAACGGCATTTGATCGGCGTACGTGACGTCCAGCACGCCCGGTTCCTGTCGGAGCCGGTCGGCGAGCGCGCGGTAGCGTGCTTCGAGCCGCGCCGCACGCACCGCCGGCACCGTGTCTCCACTCGCCGCGACGCCGTCGAAGCGATCGATTTCGAGCGTGGCCGTGAGAAATGCTTCGGCCGGGAATCCTGCCGGGATTTTTCGCGTGACGCCCCCTCCCACGCCGAGCAGCGGTACCGGAAGCACCGTCGTGAGCGCAATCTGCGCGACGATGACCACGGTCCACACGCCGCCGAACTGTAACCCGCCGCCGCCGCTTGACGCGGCCCGGAGCCTGCCACCAGCACCACCCGACGTCACTTTGAGCGCGGGAACGACGCCGGCGATCGCCGCCGCGAACAGCGTCAGCCCAACGGCATACAGAATCGTCGTCGTCGAAAGCGAGGTGTCGATCCAAAACGGCAACGGACCCGTTCGCACTTCGAACTCCGTCCAAGCCCGTGCGAGCACGAAGCGCGCAACCACGAGACCGACCACCGCTCCGACGGCGCAGAGCAGGAGCGCCTCGGCAAAGAGTTGCATGATGAGGCGCCCACGGCTGGCGCCGAGTACGGCCCGAACAAGGAGTTCCCGCTCTCGACTGACGGCGCGGGCGAACAACAACATTGCGACGTTGCCGCACAAAAGCGCGGCCAACAGCACGAGGAACACGTTGATCGACGCCAGCACCAACGCCGCCATGTCAGGCAACTCACTGACGGCGTCGGGCAGAGAGAGGACTTGCGGGCGCACATGCTTGTGCGTCTCCGGAAACGTCGTCGCCGCTCGGGCGCCGATGACCGCCACCTGGGCCGTCGCTTCCTCGCGTGGATGGCCCGGCGCCAGCCGCCCGAAAACATATGACAGACTCGGCGATGCCTCGGGAATCCGCTCAAGATGCAACGGTCGCCAGACGCCGTTCCGCCGTGGAAATCCGTAGCCGCGCGGCATCACGCCGACGATCGTGACAGGCGTGCCGCTGATGCGAATGACGCGGCCGACGGCGTCTGCCGCGCCGTCCAGCTTGTTCTTCCAGAAGTCGTATCCGACCACCACGACCTCTTC
>DASZEK010000072.1:0-12967 GCA_035941045.1 Pyrinomonadaceae bacterium
GGGTGGCTCTTCAAGCCGGCCGACTTCGACCCCGCGCGCAAGTACCCGCTGCTCGTCCTCATCCACGGCGGCCCGCAGGGCGCCTTCAACGACGCGTGGGGCTACCGCTGGAACCCGCAGGTCTTCGCCTCGCGCGGCTACGTCGTGCTCATGCCGAACCCGCGCGGCTCGACGGGCTTCGGCCAGAAGTTCACCGACGAGATTTCGGGCGACTGGGGCGGGAAGGTCTACACGGACCTGATGAACGGCGTGGTGAAGGCGGCGGCGCTCCCTTACGTTGACCGCAGCCGCGTCGGCGCGGCCGGGGCCTCTTACGGCGGCTACATGGTCAACTGGCTGCTCGGCCACAACAACCACCCGGCCGTCCGCTTCAAGACCTTCGTCTCGCACGCCGGCCTCTTCAACCTCTTCAGCATGTACGGCGCCACCGAGGAGCTATGGTTCCCCGAGTGGGAGTTCAAGGGCACGCCGTGGGACAACCCCGTGCTCTACGAACGCTGGTCGCCGCACCGCTTCGTCCGCAACATGAGCACGCCGACGCTCGTCACGCACGGCGAGCTGGACTACCGCGTCCCCTACGGCGAGGGCCTGCAACTCTTCACGGCCTTGCAGCGGCGCGGCGTCCCCTCCAAGCTCGTGCTCTTCCCCGACGAGGGCCACTGGATTCTGAAACCGGCCAACTCGCAGCTCTGGTACACTACCGTGCTCGACTGGCTCGACTCACACCTCAAGTAACAGCCCGTGGTCCCGACAGCGCGCCACCCCGCGCGGGGCCCACGCGGGGCCCGGCGGCCGTCCCACCCGACGGCCGCCGGGCCTTCGTCTACTGTCCGGCGACGAGGAACACGTCCCAGGCCCAGCGGCCCGCCTTCGCCCCCTTCGCGCCGTCCACCTTCGCCCGGTAGCGGAACAGATTGCCGTGCTCGTCCCTCTACTTCGACTCCTTGTAGTCGAGGCGGATGCGCGCCACGTCGAGCGACGCGAGCGCGTGCGACTCCTCGGGCCGCGACACCCCGTCGTGGTCCGAGTCCCGCCGGAGCCGCAGGCGGGCGAAGACCGCGTCGTAGGCGTCAACGGAATCGGGCTTTTCTAACCTCCGCTTTTACGGCTCCTCCGGCGGCGCCTCGTCCGTGCCGCGCTTGCGGTTGAAGGGCGAGGTGTGGAGCCAGGCGGGCATGGCTTCGGCGTTGGCGACGCGCAAGCCCACCAGCGCCCCGACGCGCGCGACGCCCAGCGGGCCTTCCCAGTCCCACTCGGGGCGCACCACGTCGGTCGGCTGATGGTAGTCCCTGCGCTCGTACTCCTTCATGCGCGCGACGATGGTCTGCTTGTCGGCGTCGGACGTGCCCAAGAGCATCAGCGAGGGCACGCCGCGCTTGACGAAGGCGTAGTGGTCCGAGCGGTAGAAACTCTTCTCCTCGGGCATCGGGTCGGGAATGAGGCGGCTGCCCGTCGCCCCGGCCACGTCTTCGAGCAGCGCGCCCAGCTCCGAATGCTCCGCCCCGTAGCCGACGATTTGTTTGAGCGGCCCGTAAATCTCCGTCCCCATCCCGTCGAAGTTGAAGTCGGCCGCTATCTGTTTGAGCTTCCACGTCGGATTCTTCACCCAGTACTCGGCGCCGTGCAGCCCGTACTCCTCGCCCGTCACGGCGAGAAAGATGACGGAGCGGCGCGGCTTCGTGGGCGAGGAGGCCAGCGCCTCGGCGGCGGCCAACATCTCGGCGACGCCGAGCGCGTTGTCGGCCGCGCCGGGGTAGAAGTGCCCGTCGGGCGTGGCGCCGAAGGCGTCGTAGTGGGCCGTGTAGACGACGGCCTCTTCTTTAAGCTTCGGGTCGGAGCCTTCGAGGTAGCCGACGACGTTGCTCGCCGTCACCTTCGAGTCCTGCCAGCGGAGCTTGATGCGGGCCGTCTGCCCGAGCTCCTTCGAGACGAATTCGCCGCGGTCGGCGCGGGCGCGGGCCTCGGCGTAGGTCGTGCCGGAGCCTGCGAACAGCTTCTCGGCGCCCGCGTCGCTGACGGCGATGAAGGGCGGCAGGAAGGCGGGCGGGCGCTCGGCGTCGGCCGGCTCAATCTGCCGCCGCGTCATGTAGTCGGCGTAGGTCGCGTAGGGCTGCTCCTCCGTGCCCGTGCCCGCGTAGACGAGCGCCGAGGCGCCCGACAGCACGAGGTTGCGCATGACGTACATGGCGACGCGGGCCTTCTTCCACGCCGCGCTCTCGATGCCCTTCGGCGGGCCTTGCAGCAGGACGACGACCTTGCCGCGCACGTCGATGCCCTTCAGGTCGTCGCGCGGCGGCGAGCTGAGTTGCAGGCCGTAGCCGACGAAGACGACGCGGCCCGAAGCCTCCTTGTCGCCGCCGAAGGGCGGCGTGAAGTAGAAGTCCTCGCCCATCTTCAGCGGCCGGTCGCCGACCGCGAACGAAGTCTCGGGCAGCAGCCGCGACTCGCGGAACCTGATGGGCTGGAAGAAGGAATCCTTCGCCGAGCCGAGCGGCTTGAGGCCCATCTTCGAGAAGCGTTCGGCGATGTACTTGGCGGCCAGCTCGCCGCCCGGCTGCCCCGTGCCGCGCCCCTGCATCTCTTTGGAAGAGAGCGCGGCCGTCACCTCGCGTATCGTCTCGACGCGGACGCGCGCGGCCAACTCGCGCTCGGGCTCTGTGAGCGCGGGCGCGGGCCGGGCGGCCGTCGCCGACAGTTGGGACTGGCGCGCGAGCGCGGGCGCGGCCAGCAGAGAGGCGGCGAGCAGAAGTGCCAAGAACGGGCGACGGCCCTCCTGCTTTCGGGCCTTCAATTCAGACAAGCGACTTTCTCCTGTTCTCTCGGTTTGGTGAAGAGGCGTGCGGTCCCTCAAGCCCAAAGATTAACCGACGGCCGCGCGGGAAAGCAAAAGCACATGAGACGCGGCGGGCGTGTTATCATCCCCCCAACCCACTCGGGGGCTTTCTGTTTCCATGCTCTACCTTTCGCAGTTGCTCGGCCGCCCCGTGCGCGACGCGGGGGGCGAGCGAGTCGGCACACTCAAAGACGTAATCGTGAGTCTCGGCGAGGACCACCCGCCGGTGACGGGCGTCGTCGTGCGCTCGGGCCGCCGCAACATCTTCCTGCCCCGCCAGCAGCTCACGCGCTTCGACGAGCACGGCGCCAGCCTCAACACCTACGTCCTCGACCGCCACCCCTTCGAGCGGCGCGAGGGCGAAGTCCTGCTCGCCCGCGACGTGCTCGACAAGCAACTGATAGACGTGGACGGCAAGCGGGTGGTGCGCGTCAACGACGTGCAGCTCATCCCGGCCGCGGGCGAGTGGCGCGTCACGGGCGCCGACGTGAGCCTCGCCGGACTCTGGCGGCGCCTGACGCCGCACAACTTCGTCGGCACGCGCCGCCCCGTCGAAGTCATCGACTGGGCCGACGTGGGCTACCTGGCGACCGACGCCGCGACAGTTCAGCTCAAGTCTTCGCGCGACAAGCTCTCGCGCCTCCACCCCGTCGAGATAGCGCGGCTGGCCGAGGCCCTTTCCTATCATCACGGCTCCGAGATTATCGAAGCCCTCGACGACGAGACGGCCGCCGAGACCCTCGAAGAGATGCCGGCCGAGGACCAGGCCCGCATCATCGGCGAGATGGAGGAGGAGCGCGCCGCCGACATCCTCGAATGGATGTCGCCCGACGAGGCCGCGGACGTTCTCGGCGACCTGCCCGAGCACAAGGCCGAAGACCTGTTAGAGCGGATGGAGGGCGAGGAGAAGGCGGACGTGACCGAGCTTCTGCCTTACGAGGACGACGAGGCCGGGGGCCTGATGACGACCGAGTTCGTCGTCCTCCCGCAGCACCTCACGGTCGGCGAGGCGCTGGCCCGCCTGCGCGAGATGGCCGAGACGCCGAACATGATTTATTACCTCTACGTCGTCGAGGACGAGCGTTCGTGGAAGCTCTCCGGCGTCATCGCCCTGCGCAGCCTCATCCTCGCCGACCCCAGCGCGCCGCTCTCGGACGTGATGCGCGCCGACTTCCAGTACGCGCACCCGAAGGACTCGGCGCGCGAGGTGGCCGAGACCATCGCCGAGTACAACCTGCTGGCGCTCCCCATCGTGGACGACGTTGGCGACATCGCCGGCATCGTCACCGTGGACGACGCGATGGAGCTTTTGCTGCCGCGCGACTGGCGACAGCGCCTCCCCCGCGTCTTCGGTTAAGCGGCGAAGTTTTTAAGGAAGGGACTCCCCCATGACCGCCAACAAAGATTCACGGGCGACCGGCAACCGCCTGCTGGCGTGCCTCCCGGCCGAAGAGTTCGACCTGCTCAGCCCCCACCTTGAGCGCGTCAAACTCTCGCACGGCGACCCCCTCATCAAGCCGGGCGAGCCCATCCGCCGCGTGTACTTCCCCGTCTCCTGCCTCGGCTCGCTGGTGGCCGTGATGGAAGACGGCTCGATGGTCGAGGCCGGCTCGGTCGGCCGCGAAGGGATGGTGGGCGTGCCCGTCCTCCTCGCCGACGGCGTGACGACGATGGAGACGGTCGTGCAGATACCGGGCGAGTCTTACGCGGCGCCGCCGCAGGTCGTCAAAGAACTCTTCGACCGCGGCGGCCCCTTCCAAAAGCTCCTCTACAAATACATCCACACCGTCTTCATCGTCGCCTCGCAGACGGCCGCCTGCAACCGCCTCCACCGCATCGAGGCGCGGCTCTGCCGCTGGCTCCTGATGTCGAGCGACGGCATCGGCTCGGGCGACCTGCGGCTGACGCAGGAGTATCTGGCGGCGATGCTCGGCGTCAGGCGCGCGGGCGTCAGCGAGACGGTCGGCAAGGTCGAGGAGGAGGGACTCGTCCGCCACAACCGCGGGCGCATCGAGGTCGTGGACCGCGCCGGGCTTGAGCGGTGCGCCTGCGAGTGCTACCGCATCGTCAGGGGCGAGTACGAGCGCCTGCTCGGCCCCGCGGGTTGAGCGCCCCGCCTTCGGACTTCGCCGCCCGTGCTAAACTGCCGGGTCAGAGACAGCAAACTTATGACGACTGACGGAGAACCTCCGAGTGGCCGTGACGCGTGCCGAGACGGTGCGGGCAGCGGGCCGCCGCTTGTTGCGGCGCACCGCCCGTCGTGTGCAGGGCGCCGCCGCGCGCCGTCGCGGCCTGCTGGCCTACCTCGCCGTCATCGGCCCCGGCATGATCGCCGCCAGCGCCGGTAACGACGCGGGCGGCATCGCCACCTACGCCTCGGCCGGAGCAGACTACGGCTACCACCTCGTCTGGACCCTCGTCCCCCTTGTTCTCGCCCTCGGGCTCATTCAGGAGACGTGCGCGCGCATGGGCGCCGTCACGGGCAAGGGGCTCTCCGACCTCATCCGCGAGCAGTTCGGCGTGCGCTGGACGGTGCTGGTGATGGGGGCGCTGCTGATAGCCAACGGCGGCGTCACCGTCTCGGAGTTCGTCGGCATCGCGGCGGCGACGGAGTTGTTCGGCGTGCCGCGCTTCGTCTCCGTCCCGCTCGCCGCCTTCGGCGTCTGGTGGCTCGTCGTCAAAGGCTCATATAGAAGAGTCGAGCGCGTCTTCCTCCTGATGTCGCTCGTCTTCCTCGGCTACATCGTCTCGGCCTTCCTCGCGCGGCCCGACTGGGGCGAGATGGCGGGCGCGCTCGTCCGGCCCGAGTTCCGCGCCGACGCCGGGTACCTCTTCACCGTCGTCGCGCTCATCGGCACGACCATCTCGCCTTACATGCAGGTCTTCGTGCAGTCCTCGGTCGTCGAGAAGGGCGTCACCGCCGACGACTACCCGCTGACGCGCGCCGACGTGTGGACGGGCACGGCCTTCGCGATGGCCGTCGCCTTCTTCATCATGGTGGCGACGGCCGCGACGCTGCACCGCGAGGGCGTGCGAATCGAGACGGCCGAGCAGGCGGCGCTCGCCTTGGAGCCTCTGGCGGGCGAGTACGCGAAGGTGCTCTTCGGCGTCGGGCTCTTCGGCGCCTCGATGCTGGCGGCGGGCGTGCTGCCGCTGGCGACGGCCTACTCCATCAGCGAGGCGCTCGGGTTCGAGAAGGGGGTCTCCAGAAGCTTCCGCGAGGCGCCCATCTTCCTCGGCATCTTCACCTTCCTCATCGTCGTCGGCGGCGTGGTCGCCATCATTCCGGGCCTGCCGCTCTTCCGCGTCCTGCTCGTCACGCAGGTCATCAACGGCCTGCTGCTGCCGGTGCTGCTGGTCTTCGTCCTGCGCCTCGCGGGCCGCCGCGACCTGATGGGTGATGACCACAAGAACGGCTGGGTTTATAATGCCGCCTCGTGGCTGACGGTGGCCGCCGTCTCGGCGCTCTCGCTGCTCTTTATCGCGTCGAGGCTCTTCCCCAACCTGCTCAACCTGTGAAGTCCGCCCGCCGGGCTTCGGACCAAACGCCGTGAGTCGTCGCGCGCCGCTCAAGAAGCAGATAGCCTTCCCCCTGCTCGCCGCCCTCTTCTACGGGCTGGCGCTCTTCCTGCTCCACCAACTCTCCGGCACCCCGCTCACCACCTCCTTCATGACGGGGCCGAAGAACTCGTGGGAGTGGACGATGCGCCTCGTGAGCATCCTGCTCTGGATGAGCGTCGCCTTCGTCGGCGTCCGCGCCCTGAACGAGCTGGTCTTCCTCATCTTCCGCAAGCGCAAGGGCTACGAGGCGCCGAGCCTCATGCGCGACCTCTTCTCGCTGGTCGCCTACGTCACGCTGCTCGCCGTCATCCTCAAGCTCCACTTCCAAGACCTCTCCTTCGGCGCCCTGCTCTCCGGCTCGGCCCTCCTGGGCATCATCCTCGGCCTCGCCCTTCAGGACACGCTCGGCAACCTGTTTGCCGGCATCTCGCTGCACGCCGACAAGCCCTTCCAGGTCGGCGACGTAATCACGGTCGGCAAGTGGACCGGCGTCGTCATGTCCATCACTTGGCGCGCGGTTAAGATTAAGACCTTCTCGAACCACATCGTCCTCGTCAGCAACTCCTCCATCGCCAAGGAGTCCATCGAGGTCTGCCCGCGCGACGGCCAGAACGCCCGCATCGTCTTCTTCGGCGCCCTCTACACCGACTCGCCCGTCAAGGTCATTCACGTCGTCCGCGAGGCCGTCCGCGAGTGCGAGAACGTCCTGCGCTACATGACGCCGGTCGTCCGCATCCGCAACCTCGGCGACTTCTCCGTCGAGTACGAGGTCAAGTACTGGCTCTCTGACTACGCCCGCTACAACGACACCGACGCCCTCATCCGCCAGCGCATCTGGTACGCCTTCCGCCGTAACGGCCTGTCCTTCGCTTTCCCCACCCGCACCCTGCACATGGAGCCGGCGCCCGCGCAAAACGGTGGCCGCCACGACGCCGAGACCCTGACCGAACGCCTCTCGGCCGTGGACATCTTCTCGCCACTCACCGCGTCGGAGCTGTCGGCGCTCGCCTCCGGCTCCTGCGGCCACGTCTACGCCCCCGGCGAGATCATCATCCGGGCCGGCGACGACGGCTCCTCCATGTTCGTCATCCACCGCGGCAGCGTTGACGTGCGCGTGGACTCCAACGGCACGCCGCGCACCATCAAGACGCTCGGCGAGGGCGACTTCTTCGGCGAGATGGGCCTCTTCACCGGCGAGCCGCGCACGGCCAGCGTCGTCGCCGCCGAAGAGACCGAAGTCCTCGAAATCGGCCACGACGCCGTCCGCCCGCTCTTTCAGGCCAACCCCGAACTCGTCGAAGCCCTCAGCCACACCATCAACGAGCGCCGCGCCGGCCTCGCCGCCAACGCCTCGGTCGCCGTCACGGACGAAGACCACCCCGACGGACTCCTCGGCCGCATCAAACGCTTCTTCGGCCTCGACTGAAGAAGGCAAAAGTGAAAGAGGATGAGAAGCAGCGTGCCTCTCATCCTCTTTCACTTTTGCCCTTTTACTTTTGCCTTACCGCGTGACGTGCGCACATTGCGCGTCGTTAGCTGTCGAGGACACGCGGCGCCGCCGCAGCCGCCCGACGAGCTGCGCCAACTCCTTCGGCGAGGTCTTCACCAGCGCCACGCCGAACAGGATGACGAGCGCCGAGACTCCCTCACGCCAACCCAGCCGCTCCGACAGCACCATCCACCCGAGCACGAGCGCCACCAGAGGGTTCACGTAAGAGTAGGTGGAAACCAGCGGCAGCGGGAGCTTCTGTATCGCGTACATGTAGGCGCTGTAGGCCACGATGGAGCCGAAGACGACGAGGTAGAGGAGCGCGCCCGCGCTCCTCGCGCTAAAACGCATCCCGCCCCACTCGCCCAGGAGCGTCCCCAAAAGCGTCAGCGCCGCCCCCGCCCACAACATCTGCACGGCCGACGCCATCAGCGGCGAGACTCCCGTCGGCCGCCGCTTCGCGTAGACCGACCCGGCCTGCCAGAAGAAACAACCGACCTGAATGATGACCACGCCAAGGACGTACTTGCCGTTCACCTCGCCGCCGAAGAGCTGCGGCCCTACCAGCATCGCCAACCCCCCGAAGCCCACGGCCATCCCGACCAGACCCCGCAGGCCGACGCGCTCGCCGTCCTTCTGCATCCGGTCGAGCGCCGCCGCCCAGAACGGCGAGGTCGCGACCAAAAGCGCCGCCATCCCGCTCGGCACCCACTGTTCCGCCCACACGACCGCCCCGTTCCCGACGCCGAGCAGCATCAACCCCGTCGCGCCTAAATCAACCCACTCGCGCCCTACGGGGAGCCGCACGTTCCTCTGCCGGCTCATGACGAAGAAGAGCACGCCCCCGGCCACCAGAAAGCGCAGGCCGGCGAAGAGCGTCGGCTGGAAAGTCTCAAGCCCGACGGCAATCGCCAGATAGGTCGTCCCCCAGAAAAAACAGACCGCCGCCCAGGCGCCGTACGCCCCCAGCTTCTCCCTGTCCATCTCACTCACCTGCCCTTTCCCGAGCCACCGGCAACGCCGTCGCCTCCTTGACAGTTTTCAGGACGATGGTCGTCCGCGTCCCCTTAATCGCCTTGAACGGCCCGAACTCGTCGCGCAGGATGCGGTACAGGTCGTCCGTGTCCCGCGCCCTGACCTTCACGAGAAAACAGTCCTCGCCCGCGAGGTGGTGCAGCTCCAGCACGGAAGGCAGCTCCGCCAGCGCCTCCGCCGTGCTCTCGGCGCGCCCGATGAGGTCGTCCCGGTCGTCAACGCGCATGAAAATAAAGGCCACGAGCCCCAACCCGAGCGCCTGCGGGTCCAGAATCGCCGTGTAACCCTTAATCAAACCGCGCTCTTCGAGCTTCCTGACGCGCTCCAGCGTGGCCGAAGGCGTCAACTCGACCGCCCGCGCTAGCTCCACGTTGGTCGTCCGGCCGTCCTTCTGAAGAATCTCCAGAATCCTCGCGTCTTTCTCGTCTACCATAGTCACCATACATTCGGTCAAAGCATTAACTTGCCGAGTATTGTACGGCATTACTTCCGTTTTGTTCAACAAAAATCTCCTGAAGTCCATCCACGCCGTCGAAGGCGTGCGGCCCACGGGCGAGGGCAACCCGCGGTTTTTCCCGCTCATCAATAGACTTGACAACAGGGGACTCAGATATTATTATTCCGCCGTGCTCAGCAACGGACGGTTCTCAGCCGTGAGGGATTTTAAAGCCTCCGGCCCGTCTCCAAGTTGTTGAAATCATTGTGTGTAGGAGGTTAGAGTCATGAGCATTACCCGTTTCGACCCGTTCCGCGACCTGCGGACCTTGCAGGATGAAGTCAACCGCCTCTTCTCGACCAACTTCTCGCGCTCGTTCGGCGAGGAGGGCTTCACCCGCGGCGCCTGGGCGCCGAGCGTCGACATCTTCGAGAACAAGGACGAGATCGTCCTCGAAGCCGAGCTTCCGGGCATGAACCGCGAGGACTTCGAGCTGACCATCGAGAACAACGTCCTGACGCTGCGCGGCGAGCGCCGCTTCGAGAAGAAAGACGAGGCTGACAACTACCACCGCGTCGAGCGCGCCTACGGGCAGTTCTCGCGCTCCTTCACGCTGCCGCAGACCGTCTCGCCCGAGGGCGCCACGGCCGAGTACAAGAACGGCGTCCTCCGCGTCGTGCTGCACAAGCGCGAGGAGGTCAAGGCCCGCCGCATCGAAATCGCGGGCGAGGCCGGCGACGCCGGCCAGCCCAAGACCATCGAGGCGCAGGCCGAGTCGTCCGGCTCGCAGTCGAAGGCCGCGGGCCGCTAAAGGTCGGCCACGGAGCGGGCGGCCGGCCCCCTCGGCGTGGCCGCCCGCCAAAGGAATCCCCCGCCGGGCTTCTCGCGTGAGGCGCGCACCGGCGGGGTCGGATTTTGTAAAGCACTCGAAGGGTTAAGGTTTTAAGCCCATGCGAATGGAACGCTTCACACTCCGCGGTCAGGAGGCCATCCAGTCGGCCATCGAGGCGGCGGAACGCAACCAGCACCAGCAGGTCGAGCCGGAGCACCTGCTGCTCGCCATGCTCGAACAGCCCGAGGGCGTCGTGCGACCCGTGCTCGGCAAGCTCGGCGCCAACGTGCAGGTCGTCCTCAACGACTTGCAGGGGGCCGTCGGGCGTCTGCCGAAGGTGCAGGGCGGCTCGCAGTACTTCAGCCCGCGCATCACGCAGGTCTTCCAGGCCGCGCAGAAAGAGGCCGAGCGGATGCAGGACGAGTACATCTCGACCGAGCACCTGCTCATCGCCGTCGCCGACGAGAAGGACGGCGCCTCGGGCCGCATCCTGCGCCAGCACGGAGTCACGCGCGAAGACCTCTCGAAAGTCGTCGAGCAGATGCGCGGCGGCGCGCGCGTCACGGACCAGAACGCCGAGGCCAACTATCAGGCGCTCTCGAAGTACGCCAAAGACCTGACGGAACTCGCCCGCCAGGGCAAGCTCGACCCCGTCATCGGCCGCGACGACGAGATCCGCCGCACGATTCAAGTCCTCTCGCGCCGCACCAAAAATAACCCCGTGCTCATCGGCGAGCCCGGCGTCGGCAAGACCGCCATCGTCGAGGGACTCGCCCAGCGCATCGTCCACGGCGACGTGCCCGAGACGCTCCGCAACAAGCGCCTCGTCGCGCTCGACCTCGGCTCGATGCTGGCGGGCGCCAAGTACCGCGGCGAGTTCGAGGACCGCTTGAAGGCCGTCCTTAAAGAGATTGAGAACGCGCAGGGGCACATCGTCCTCTTCATCGACGAGCTGCACACGCTGGTCGGCGCGGGCGCGGCCGAGGGCGCGATTGACGCGTCGAACATGCTGAAGCCTGCGCTGGCCCGCGGCGAGCTGCGCTGCGTCGGCGCGACGACCTTGAACGAGTACAAGAAGCACATCGAGAAGGACGCGGCCCTTGAGCGACGCTTCCAGCAGGTCTACGTCGGCGAGCCCACGGTCGAAGACACCATCGCCATCCTGCGCGGCCTCAAAGAGCGTTACGAGGTCCACCACGGCGTCCGCATCAAGGACTCGGCCATCGTCTCGGCCGCGACGCTCTCGAACCGCTACATCACCGACCGCTTCCTCCCCGACAAGGCGATCGACTTGATTGACGAAGCGGCCTCGCGCCTGCGCATCGAGATTGATTCCTTGCCCGTCGAGATAGACGAGCTTGAGCGCGAGATAATGCAGCTCGAAATCGAGCGCCAGGCCCTCCAGCGCGAGACGGACGAACGCTCGAAGGCGCGGCTCGCGGAAATCGAGCAGCGCGTCGCGGACCTGAAAGAACGCTCGGCCGGCATGAAGGCGAAGTGGCAGAGCGAGAAAGAGATTATCGAGCGCATCCGCAAGACGAAGGAAGAGATAGAGCAGACGAAGATTCAGGCCGAGCAGTACGAGCGCGTCGGCGACCTCGGCAAAGTTGCCGAGCTGCGTTACGGCCGCCTCGTCGGACTCCAGCAGCAGCTCGAAGCCGACCAGCAGAAGCTCGAAGAGGCGCAGGCCGAGGGCGTCTACCTGAAGGAAGAAGTTGACGAGGAGGACGTGGCGCAGGTCGTCGCCAAGTGGACCGGCGTCCCCGTCTCGAAGATGCTCGAAGGCGAGATGCAGAAGCTCGTCACGATGGAAGAGCGCCTACACCAGCGCGTCATCGGGCAGGACGAGGCGCTCGCGGCCGTCGCCAACGCCGTGCGCCGCGCGCGCGCCGGGTTGCAAGACCCGAACCGCCCCGTCGGCTCCTTCATCTTCCTCGGGCCCACGGGCGTCGGCAAGACCGAGACGGCGCGCGCTCTCGCTGAGTTCCTGTTCGACGACGAGCGGTCGATGATTCGCCTCGACATGAGCGAGTACATGGAGAAGCACGCCGTCGCCCGCATGATCGGGGCGCCGCCCGGCTACGTCGGCTACGAGGAGGGTGGGCAGTTGACCGAGGCCGTCAGGCGCCGGCCCTACAGCGTCATCCTCTTCGACGAGATCGAGAAGGCGCACCCGGACGTGTTCAACGTCCTCCTTCAGATACTCGACGACGGCCGGCTGACCGACTCGAAGGGGCGCACCGTGGACTTCAAGAACACGGTGCTGATTATGACCTCGAACCTCGGCAGCCGCGAGATACAGGCGGTGGCCGACGACGAGAGTCAGGTGCGCGAGGCCGTGTTCGAAGTGCTGCGCGAGCACTTCAAGCCGGAGTTCCTCAACCGCATCGACGACATCGTCATCTTCCACCAGCTTACGCGCGAGCAGATAGGCGGCATCATCGACATCCAGCTCGAACGCCTGCGCCGGATGCTGGCCGAGCGCGACATGCACCTCGTCTTAGACGACTCGGCGCGGGCGCTGCTGGCGCGCGAGGGCTACGACCCGATGTACGGAGCGCGCCCCCTGAAGCGCGCCATCCAGACGCTTATCCAGAATCCGCTGGCGCAGAAGCTTCTGCGCGGCGAGGTGCTGCCCGGCCAGACCGTGCGCGTCTCGGCCGACGGCGACCAACTCAAGTTCGATACCGCCGAGGCGACGGCCGACGCGGCGACCGTATAAAGGAGGTGTCGGGTGTCAGGCGTCGGGTGCCGGTTCATTCCCTTTCCCGACGCCTGACA
>DASZEK010000073.1:0-23454 GCA_035941045.1 Pyrinomonadaceae bacterium
GGCGACGCTGCGCAGCGTCGTCGAGAAGCTGCTCCGCCTGCCGCACCTGCTCGAAGTCGTCGTCGTCGACGACAGCTCGACGGACGCGACGCCGGAGGTGGCGCGCGGCCTCGCCGAGCAGGACGCGCGCGTGCGCGTCACGCGCCACGCGGCCAACCGCGGCAAGACCGAGGCGCTGCGCACGGGCTTCGCGCTGACGCGCGGCGAGGTCGTCATCGTGCAGGACGCCGACCTCGAATACGACCCGGCCGAGATCCCGCTCGTCATCCAGCCCATCCTCTACGACCGGGCGGACGTCGTCTACGGCTCGCGCTTCCTCGTGCGGCGGGCGACGCGCGTGCTCTACTTCTACCACTACCTCGGCAACAAGTTCCTGACCTTCCTCTCGAACGTGCTGACGAACCTCAACATGACCGACATCGAGACCGGCTACAAGGCCTTCCGCGGCGAGGTCATCCGCAACATGCGCATCACTTCGAGCGGCTTCGGCTTCGAGGTCGAGGTGACGGCGAAGGTCGCCAAGCTCGGCTGCGCCGTCTACGAGGTGCCCATCAGCTACTACGGCCGCACCTACGACGAGGGCAAGAAGATCGGCTTCATGGACGGCGTCGAGGCGTTCTGGCTCATCTTCCGCTTCAACCTCTTCTGCGGCCTGCGCGCCTCGTTCCGCGAGGTGCCCCGGCTGGTCGAGGCCGACAACCGCCAGCCCTCCTAGAAGACGAGAGAAGTGACCGAAGCAACGAACACCGGGATGACCGAGAGCGTGGACTACGCCGGGCACGACCTGGAGGCGATGTCTTTCGCCGGCAACTATCACCGCTGGATTCTCGACATTTTCAGCCCCCACCTCGGCGCGCGGCTCGTCGAGGTCGGCGCCGGGACCGGGGCCTTCTCCGAACTGCTCATCAAAGAACGCCGCCCCGAATCGCTCTCGCTCGTCGAGCCCTCGCAAATGTATCGCATCCTGACGGCCCGCCTCGCCCGCATCGACACGCCGACCGAGTTGAGGACTTACAACTCCGTCTTCGCCCGCGTCGCCGACGAGATAGCCGCCCGCCAGCGCCCCGACTCAATCATCTACGTCAACGTCCTCGAACACGTCGCCGACGACGACGCGGAACTCGGCCTCATGCGCCGCGCGCTCTCGGACGGCGGCCGAGTCCTCATCTACGTGCCCGCGCTCAAGTGGCTCTTCGGCGGCTTCGACCGGAAGGTGGGTCACCACCGTCGCTACACGAGGGCGGAGCTTGAGGGCAAGTGCCGTCGGGCCGGCTTCCGCGTGCTCGAATCCGGCTACATGGACATGCCCGGCATCCTGCCGTGGTGGGTCAAGTACCGGCTCCTCAAGTCCGAGACGATGCAGCCCAGCCTCGTCAGCCTCTACAACCGCCTCTTCGTACCCGTCATCAGGGCCGCCGAGTCGGTCGTCCGGCCGCCCGTCGGCAAGAACCTCTTCGTCGTGGCGGAGAAGGTCTGATGACGACGACCGACGCGCGCGCGCAGACGAGCGACGGGCGGGAGCGGGGCGGCGTCGCCTCGTTCGTCGTCCGCCGGGGCACGCTTCTCATCTTCCTGCTCGCGCTCCTCGTCCGCCTCTACGCCGTGGCGGCGCACCCGGCCGAGCCGGGCGGCGACGCGGCCGACTACCACCGGCTCGCGCAGGGGCTCGCCCAGGGCGCCGGCTACGTCAACGGGGGCGGCGACCCGACGGCGTGGAGGCCGCCCGGCTACCCGGCCTTCCTCGCCTGCGTCTACGCGCTCTTCGGCGCGAGCGTCGGCGCGGCGGCCGTCGCGCAGGCGGTGCTGGGGGCCTTCACGGTGCTGCTGCTCATGCTGCTGGCGCGTCAGGTGGCGGGGCGGCGCGAGGGGGTTGCGGCGGGGCTTCTGGCGGCGGTCTATCCGGGCTTCTTCTGGCTGCCGCGGCTGCTGCTGTCGGAGAATCTGGCGCTGTTTCTGACGCTGGCGGCGCTGTGCGCGGCCGTCGCGCTCGCGCGCAGGTGGAGCGCGCTCGGGGCCGTCGGGCTCGGGCTGCTGCTGGGCCTCGGCGCCTACGTGCGCTTCACGCACCTGATGCTGGCCGTCGTGCTGCTGCTCTGGCTGGCGGCGCACTTCTGGATGGACGGGCGACGCTGGCGGCGGGCGCTGGCGACGGCCGCGCTGGCGGGCGCGGCGATGGGCCTGCTCATCCTGCCGTGGGCGGTGCGCAACTACCGGCTCTTCGGGAAGCCGGTGCTGGCGACGCAGGACGGGCTGACCTTCTACAGCTCCTACTGGCCGCCCGAGAGGGACGGGCGATTCATCTGGGGGACGCTGCCGGGCAGGGAAGACCCCGCCGTGGTCGAGGCCGAGGGCGCGGGCGACGAGGCGGCCGTCTCCGACCGGCTGCGGGCCGTGGCGCTCGGCAGGCTGCGCGAGCGGCCGGGCCATTACTTCCGTCTGCTGCCTTCAAAGTTCCTCTCGCTGCTCGCCCCCTTCGACTGGGAGACGTTCCCGCACGCGCCCGGCTCGACGCGCTCCGCCAACCCCGTTTACGCTCTGGCGGTGATAGCTGCTATGCTCGGCGTATTCGCCCTCCGGCGGCGACGCGCCCCGCTCCGGCTGGTGCTGTGGGTCGTGCCGCTGGCCGTCGCGGGTCAGGTGCTCGTCTCCTACGGCTCGCCGCGCTTCCGCCTCCCCGCGGAGTCGAGCGCCGTCGTCTGGGCCGCCGCCGCGCTGGTCTGGCTGTGGGACGTGAGAGGGCCGGGGCGTCGCGGGAGTGAGTGACAGATGAGTAGTCTCGCAGGGGCGGGGCCGGGGGCCGCGCCCGTCATAATCCTCATACCCGTCTACAACGACTGGGAGTCGTCGGGGCTGCTGGTGCCGCTCGTGGACTCGGTGCTCGCGGCCGACGGCCTCCGCGCGGAAGTCCTCTTCGTGGACGACGCCTCCACCAAGCCCGACGACGGCGCCCGCCGCTGGCCCGAGCGCCGCTTCGAGGCCGTCACGCTCGTCGAAGTCCTGGAGCTGGGCCGCAACCTCGGGCACCAGAGGGCCATCGCCGTCGGCCTCGCCCACGTCCACGCCAAGAAGCGATGCGGCGCGATAGTCATCATGGACGCTGACGGCGAAGACGACCCGAAGGACATCCCCCGGCTGCTCCGCGTCTTTCACGAGCAGGGCGAGAGCAAGGTCGTCTTCGCGCAGCGGACGAAGCGGTCGGAGGCGTGGACCTTCAGGCTCTTTTACTACCTCTACCGCGGGATGTACCGGGGCCTGACGGGGACGAAGGTGCGCTTCGGCAACTTCAGCGTCATCCCCTGCGGCCTGCTCCCGAAGCTCGTCGTCGTCTCGGAACTCTGGAACCACTACGCGGCGGGCATCATGAAGGCGAGAATCCCTTACGTCGAGATTTCCACCACGCGCGGGCGGAGGCTGGCGGGCCGCTCGCGCATGAACTTCGTCTCGCTCGTCATCCACGGCCTCGGGGCCATCTCGGTCCACGCCGACGTGATAGGCGTCAGGGCGCTGGTCGCCACGCTGCTGCTCTCGCTCGTCACCATCGTGGGCATCTCCGTCGTCGTCCTCATCAGGGTCTTCACCGACCTCGCGATTCCGGGCTGGGCGTCTTCGCTGACGGTGCTCTTTTTAATCCTGCTCACGCAGGCCGTCATGATGGCCTCGCTCTTCGTCTTCATCATCCTTAACAACAGAAGCAACCTCGGCTTCATCCCCCGCCGCGACTACGAGCAGTTCGTGCTGACGGTCAGGCCACTTTACTCTCGGGTATGACCACTTACATCGGCTCAGAGCTGCACCTGTTTGCCAAGGCCGCCAACTGGAAGGCTTACTACGGCGCGAAGGTTAAGAAGTACCTCGCGGGCGACGTGCTCGAAGTCGGCTCCGGCATCGGCGCCACCACGCAGGCGCTCTGCGACGGCTCGGCCCGGCGCTGGGTCTGCCTTGAGCCCGACGCCGGGCTGAGCGCCGAGACGGCTGCGGCCGTCGCCGCCGGCCGCCTCCCGCGCTGCTGCGAGGCGCGGGCCGGCGCCGTCCGCGACCTCGGGGCCGGCGAACTCTTCGACGCCGTCATCTACATCGACGTGCTTGAGCACATCGAGGACGACGCCGGGGAGTTGGCCGCCGCCGCCGAGCACCTGAAGACGGGGGGGCGCCTCGTCGTGCTCTCGCCCGCCCACCAGTGGCTCTACACGCCGTTCGACAAAGAGATAGGCCACCACCGCCGCTACAACAAGAAGTCCCTGCTGGCGGCGGCGCCGCCGGGCCTGCGCCGCGTGGAGCTGCGCTACCTCGACAGCGTCGGGATGCTCGCCTCGCTCGGCAACCGCCTGCTGCTGAGGAGTTCCATGCCGACCGAGCAGCAAATCATGCTCTGGGACCGGCTGATGGTCCCCGCCTCCAGAGTCGTTGACGCGTCCTTAAACTTCACGCTCGGCAAGTCCATCCTCGGCGTCTGGGAGAAGTGAGATGCTGAATCCGGAAAGGCTCTCTCCCAGACACGTCCTCCTGATTCTGGCGGCGTGCGTCGCGTTGGAGGCGGCCGTCGTCCTCCCGCTGATGGACAACTCCCGCATCCTCGGCGGCGACGGACCGGAGTATCATCTGCTGGCGACCAACCTGCTCGAACGCCGTGCGTTCTCCCCTTCGCCGGAGCCGCCCTACGGGCCGAGCATCTTCAGGACGCCCGGCTACCCGGCCTTCATCGCCCTCTTCTACTCGCTGCCCGGCCACCCGTTTCTTTCGCTGCGCCTCGGACAGTTCGGCCTGCATCTCGCCACGGCCTACCTCTTATGCCTGCTCGCCGTCGGCTTCGTCGGCCGGCGGACCGCGTTCGTCGGCGCGCTGCTCTACGCCCTGTACCTGCCCTCCGTCTTCGCCGCGCTCTACCACCTGACCGAGACGCTGGCGACGTTCCTGACCGTCTCGGCCGTCTTCCTGCTCGTCAGGTGCCGGGAGCGTAAGTCTTACGCGTCGTTCGCCTCGTTCGGCGCGGCGCTCGGCCTGCTGGCCGTAGTCCGGCCGTCGTTCACGCTCTTCGTCGGCTGGTCGCTGGCCTTCGTCGTGCTGTTCGACCGGTCGCCCGGCCGCGTCTTAAAAATCAAGTTCGCGGCGGCGGCCCTGCTCGGCTTCGCGCTCCTCACGGGCCCCTGGGTCTTGAGGAATTACTTCCTGACGGGCAGGCTCGTCGGGCTGGCGACGGGCAGCGGCGTCAGCCTCTACGTCTCCGCGCAGCAGTACGCGGGCGAGGTCCGCTACAGCATCCCCGAGTCGGACTGGGACCTAATCATCGCGGAGATGCGCGAGCGCAACGACAGGGCGGCCGAGGCGGTGCGCGCGGAGGCGGCGGGGGTTGACGGGCAAGCGCCGCCCATCGTGCGGCAGGCTTTGCTGGTGGACGAGACGTACAAGGCCGACGCGGCGCGCAAGCTGCGCGAGACGCCCGCGCGGAGCTACGCCGTCAGCTACCCGCTCCGCATGGCTTACCTGTGGAGCACCTGCGACACGTCGCCGTGGGCGGGCAACTTCCTCTTTCACACGCTGGTCCAGTCGCAGTTCGCGTTCATCCTCGTCCTGACGCTCGTCGGGCTCTACCTCGGCCGCGCGCGCCTCCTCCCGTCGTGGCCGCTCTGGTTCACGGCCGCTTATCTGGTCGTCATCCACACGGTCTTTCACATCGAGGCGCGTTACTCGCTCCCCGCCAGGCCCTTCCTCATCCTGTACGCGGCCTCCGCCCTCGTCTTCTTGCTCGACAGGAGGCTCGCGCGGGGGCGGCGCGGTAAGGCGACAAAATCTTTTGGGCTTCGGCCCCGTTTACGCTCGGGCGCCGAGACCTGTTATCCTCGGCGTCTTGTCCGCGAGGGGAGAATTGATGACAGAGCCGCTGGTGACGGTAATCATCCCGACTTTTAACCGGCGCCGCTGGATAGGCGAGTGCCTGGACTCGGTCCGCGCGCAGACCTACCCGCGCGTCGAGACGCTGGTGGTGGACGACGGCTCGACCGACGGGACGGTCGAATGGCTGCGCTCAGAGCCGCGCTACGAGTTCGCGCGCCTGCACGTCCAACCCAAAAACGGCGGCGCCTCGGTCGCGCGCAACACCGGCATTAAGATTTCAAAAGGCGACCTCGTCGTCTTCATCGACAGCGACGACGCGCTCGCGCCCGAGCACATCGAGCGCGCCGTCTCAGTTTTTAAAGAAGACCCGCAGGTCGGCCTCTTCTGCTGCGACTCGACCATCATCGGCCCCGACTCGGAAGTCCTCTTCGACGGCCGGACGTGGCACGAGTTACAGCACGAGCAGACCGGGCGCCCCGTCCACACGGGCGCGCGCGCCGCCCGCGACCTCTTCCAGTTCTCGCACATCTTTCCCGGCTTCACCATCCCGCGCGCCGTCTTCGAGCGCGTCGGCGACTTCGACCAGTCAATCTTCCCGATGGACGACTACGACCTGAGCCTCCGCATCGCCTCGGCGGGCTACAAGGTCTTCTACACGCACGAGCCTCTGGCGCTCCGCCGCGAGCACACGGGCCAGTGCTCGGGCTTCGCCAACTCCGTGGACACCTGCCGCAAGCAGATACGGGCGCTGCGCGCGGCGCTCGAACGCGACCCCCAGTTGCGGCGCGCGGCCGGCCCCGAAATCCGCCGCCGGCTGTCGCAGGCGAAGCTAGAGCTGGCCGTCAGCCGCATCAACGCGGGCGAGCGGGCCGGGGGCTTGGGCACGCTGCTGGAGGCCGTGGCCGAAGACCCGCGACAGCTCTTGAGCGTCGCCCGACTGGGCACGCGCCGCTTGCAGCGCCTCGCCGCCCGCGCCTGAACGGTTATGCGTATCTGCTACCTCGCGGACGGGCGCTACATCCACGCACACCGCTGGCTTCGCTACTTCAGCCGCCGCGGCCACGACATGCACCTCATGTCGTTCGCGCCGATGGGGCCGGAGCACGTCGCCGCCGTCGGCGAGGCAGGCGGCCGTTATCAGGGTCAGCTCGAACCGTTCCACCTCAAAAAATTCTGGCGCACGGGCGGCGCGCTGCTCGCGCTCCGTCGCTTCCTGCGCCGCGAGCGCATCGACGTGCTCCACTGTCACTTCCTCGGCGTCAACGCGTGGTACGCGGCCCTCAGCCGCTTCCACCCCTTCGTGCTGACCGTCATGGGAGGCGACGTGTGCGGACCCGACTGGCGGCCCGCCGCCGAGGTGCGCGAGAGGTTCCTGACGCCGCTCGCGCTGCGTGAGGCCGACCTCATCACCTGCTGGTCGCACCGCCTGACCGGCGTCGTCAAAAACTACAGCCGCCCCGGCGTCGGAGTCGAAGTCATCCACGGCGGCGTTGACCTCGCGCGCTTCAAGCCGGGGCCGAAGCCCGAGTACCTGCGCGAGCGTTGGTCGCTGCCCGCCTCGGCGAAGGTGGTCCTGAGCCCGCGGCTGATGCGCTCGCTCTACAACCTCGACCGCGTCGCCGAGGCCGCGAACGAAGTCTGCGCCGCCGACCCCGACGCGCACTTCCTCTTCGCCTTCCTGCCCGAAGCGAAAGACCCGGAGTACGAGGCGCGCGTCCGCTCCGTCGTCGCGTCGGGGCCGGCCGCCGCGCGCACGCGCTTCATCGGCGGCATCCCGCACGAGGAGATGGCCGACCACTACCGGCTCGCCGACGTGACCGTCTCCGTCCCTTCGACCGACGGGACGCCGATGTCCGTGCTCGAATCGATGGCCTGCTCGACGCCCGTCGTCGTCAGCGACATCCCCGACTACGACCCGCACTACATCGAGCGCGAGCGGACGGTGCTGATGGCGAAGACGGACGAGCCCGGCGCGCTCTCGCGGGCGCTGCTGCGCGTGCTCGGCGAGCCGGGCCTCGCCGAAGCCTTATCGACGGAGGCGCGGCGCCGCGTCGAATCGGACGCCGGTTACGACGCGCAGATGGCGCGGATGGAAAGCCTCTACGAACAACTCCTGTCGTCATGATGCGAAGGGCGCTGAAGAGACTGCGGGGCTCGCAGCCCTTCAACTATCTCGCCACGACGGCGTGCAGGGCGGCGTGCGCGCCGCTCGGCGGGGCGCCCGAGGTTTTCGTGAGGCGGCTGCCGCGCACCGGCCCGGCCGAGTCGCGACTGCCGAACGGGCGGCGCTTGCGGCTCTGGTCGCGCGGCGACGACCAGGTGGCGAACGTCGTCTTCTGGCGCGGCTGGGCCGGCTACGAGCCGGAGACGACGCCGCTCTTCTACGAGCTGGCAACTAAGGCCCAAGTCGTCTTGGACGTGGGCGCTCACGTCGGCTTCTACTCGCTGCTCGCGGCGCACGCCAACCCCTCGGCGCGCGTCGTCGGCTTCGAGCCGCTGCCGGCCGCGGCCGAGCGTTTCAGGCGCAACGTCGCCGAGAACAAGTTGTCGAACGTCGAGCTGCTTGAGTGCGCCGTCGGCGACGAGCCGGGCGCGGCGACGCTCTACAACGACTCGCAGACGGGCGAGGGCATCCCGACCTCCTCGGGCCTCTCGGCCGAGTTCTTCGAGTCGCCCTACTTCGTCGAGCACGGCGTCAGGCCCGGCGCCGAAGTCGAAGTGAGGACGCTCGACGAGGCGGCCTCGTCGCTCGGGCTCGGGCGCGTGGACCTGATTAAGATTGACACGGAGACGACCGAGCCGGCCGTGCTGCGCGGCGCGCTCGCGGTGCTCAGGAGCGACCGGCCGACGCTCGTCTTCGAGGTGCTGCCCGGCCACGGCACGGCGCGGGAGATAGAAGAACTGCTCGCGCCGCTCGGCTACAAGTTTTACCTGCTCGGCGACAAAGGCCCCGAGCCGCGGCGGCACGTCGAAGACCACCCGGCGTTCTGGAACTACCTCGCGCGCGCGGAAGAGTAAGTTGGACGAAGGATGAGCGGACCACTCAGAAAATTTCGCGACCGGCTGGCGACGCCGCCCGAGCCGTTTTTGGTGACGGAGCGCACGCGGCGCCGCGTCCAGGGGTTGGTGGACGCGGCGCCCGAGGGCTCGCTCGTCCTGAACGTCGGCGCCGGCTACACCTACTACGGCCCGCGCGTCGTCAACGTGGACATCTTCGACTCGGGCACGACGACCGTCATCGCCTCGGCGCTCGCGCTACCCTTCGCCGACGGGAGCGCCGAGCTGGTCATCCTGCAAGGCGTGCTCGAACACGTCGAGGACGCCGCGCGGACTTTGAAGGAGTGCCACCGCGTGCTCAAGCCCGGCGGGCTCTTCTACACCGAGATGCCTTTCCTTCAGCCCTACCACGAGTCGCCGATTGACATGCGGCGCTCGACGCGCCCCGGTCTGGCGCAGTTGTGCGCGCCGCTCGAAGAGGTCGAGTCGGGGATTCACATCGGGCCGGCCTCGACGCTCGCGTGGTTCCTGAGAGAGCTGCTGGCGCGAGTCATCTCGGGCGGGAGTCCGCGCCTCTACGGGAGGGCTTCGAGCCTCGTCGGCTGGGTCGTCTTCCCTCTGAAGTACGCCGACTACGCTTTAGAGAAGCTGCCGCACCTGCACACCATCGCCAGCTCGTGCTACTACCTCGGGCGGAAGAGGGCGGGATGAGCGCGAAGGCGTCCGCGAAGGTCAGGCCGCTCCACGTCGCGCACCTCATCGAAGCCCTCGGGCCGGGGGGCGCCGAGCGCCTGCTCTACACGAACCTCAAGCACTTCGATTCGGCGCGGGTGCGCAGCACGGTCGTCACCGTCTACTCGCGCGCGACGCACTGGCGCGAGCCGATACGGGAGCTGGGCGTCGAAGTCTACAGCCTCGACTGCGCGGGGCCGCGCGACTTCCCGCGCGGGGTCGCGCGCCTGCGAGACTTGATTAAGCGCACGCGGCCCGACCTCCTGCACACCCACCTGTGGGGCGCCAACGTCATCGGCCGCGCGGCCGGCTTCCTCGCGGGCGTGCCCGTCGTCAGCTCCGTCCACAACCCGGACTACGAGCCGGAGGCGTGGAACGACGGCTCGTCGGTGAGCCTGCGCAAGCGGAAGCTGATTCGCGGCATCGACCGCTGGACGGCGCGCTTCGCCTGCGACCGCATGGTGGCCGTCAGCGACTACGTCCGCCGCAGCACGCACCGGCGCTTGGGCTTCCCGCTCGAACGCACGGACCTTCTATACAACCCGATTGACGCCGAGCTGTTCAGCGCGCCCGCGGCCGGGGCGCGCGAGAAGTTGCTGGGCGAACTCGGGCTGCCCGGCGACAGCCTCGTCCTCCTGAACGTCGCGCGCACGGCGCCGCAGAAGGGCTTCCTCTACGCCGTCCGCGCGCTGCCGAAGATTCTGGAGCGACACCCGAAGGCGCACCTTTTGTCCGTCGGCGCGACGACCGACCCCCAGTGGGTCGAGCGTTTGAAGGAAGAGATAAGCACCCTCGGCCTCGACAGCAGCGTTCACATCCTCGGCGCGCGGCGCGACGTGCCGGAGCTGCTGCGGGCGTGCGACGTGTTCGTCTTCCCCTCGCTCTACGAGGGCCTGGGCATCGCGCTCATCGAGGCGATGGCGGCCGGCTGCGCCTGCGTCACGACGAACACGGGGCCGCTGCCCGAGGTTGTGAGAGACGGCGTTGACGGGCTGCTCGTCCCGCCCGCCGACCACGAGGCGCTGGCGCGGGCGGTCAACTCGCTCCTCGACGACCCGGCCCGCCGCGCCGCGCTCGGCGAGGAGGCGACGCGCTCGGCGCTGGAGAGGTTCCAGCCGCAGCAGGCGGCCGACCGCCTGACGGAAATTTATGAGTCGGTGGCCGGTCGGCGTTAGCCGCGGCGGGCGCGCGTCGGCTACAATCTGGGCACCCAAAATTTACGATGAAGGTGAATTAAAGAGTCTATGTCTGCCTCTGCTTCACAAGGGAATAACGCCGTCGTCGAGCACTTCGACCGGCTGTCGGCGAGCGGCGACTGGTCGCGCCTGTACTCGGTCAGCGACGGCAACAGCTACCACTTCCAGGTGCGCCGCGCGCGCGTGCTGGAGCTTCTGCCCGAACGCATGGGCCGCGTCCTCGACGTGGGGATGGGGCCGGGCGTGCTGGCCGAGGCCGTCACGCAGCGCGGCGGCACGTTCGAGGGCGTTGACCTCTCGCCCGAGATGGTGCGCGAGGCGCAGGAGCGTTACGGCAACCTGCCTAACGCCAGCTTCCGCGTCGGCAACGTCGAGTCCATCGACGCGCCCGACGCGACCTACGACCAGGTCATCGCCGTCGCCGTCGTCGAATACTTGAAGACGCCCGACCGCGCCCTCTCCGAGATAGCGCGCGTGCTCAAGCCCGGCGGCACGGCCATCGTCACGGTGCCGAAGCCGTGGCACATCGACCGCGTGACCATCGGAGTGACCGCGCCCTTCCGCGGCGTCGCGCGTCTGCTCGGGGCGGCGACCGCCGACCGCCTGCCGCGCCTGCGCATGACGCCCGACGAGCTGGACGCGGCGGCCGTCCGCGCGGGCCTCAAGCCCGAGGGCGGCGCGCAGTATCACTTCACGCCGGTCCCTTACCCCTGGACGCGGCTCGCGCCCGGCCTGTGCATGCGCCTGAACGCGCCGTTCGAGCGGATGGCGCAGACGCGCTCGGCGCTGCCGTCGTTCCTCGCGCACGGCTACATCGGCCGTTACGCGAAGCCCTGAGGAACGATGCGGGCTGAAGATTACGCGGACCTGTACGCGCTCGAAGAGAGCTTCTGGTGGTTCGCGGGGATGCGCGAGGTGACGAACGCGCTCTTAGACCCCGCCTGCCCGCGGGGGCAAGACCGCCTCGTCCTCGACGCCGGCTGCGGCACGGGCGACATGCTCACGCGCCTCGCGCGCTACGCGGGCGGGGGCCGCGTCGTCGGCATCGACCTCTTCCCCGAAGCACTCGACTTCTGCCGCCGGCGCCGCCATCAAAATCTCCTCCAGTCGTCCGTCACCGACCTGCCCTTCGCCGACTCGACCTTCGACCTCGTCACCAGCTTCGACGTGCTCGTGCAAGTCCCCGGCGAGGGCTCGGACGTGCGCGCGATGCGAGAGATGTGGCGCGTGCTGCGCCCCGGAGGAGTCGCCTTCGTGCGCGCGGCGGCCTACGGCTGGATGCGGAGCGGGCACGACGAGGCGCTCGGCACGCGGCGCCGCTACGTGCGCGGCGAGCTGAAGCGGAAGATGGAGGGGGCGGGCTTCCGAGTCCTGCGGACGACCTACGCCAACGGCCTGCTGCTGCCGCTGGCGGCGCTGCGCCGTCTGGTCCTGAAGCGCGTCGGGCTCTCCTCCTCCGGCTCGGACGTGAAGCCGCTGCCGCCGAGCCTCGGCTGGGTCAACCGCGCCTTCGAGGGGGCGCTCCGCTTCGAGGCCGGCCTCATCCGCCGCAGGCTCGACCTGCCCGCCGGCCTCTCCGTCATCGTCGTCGCGGAGAAGCCGAAGGGTTAAGCGCCGAAGGCGTTGACGGCTTCGGCGACGGCGCGGAGTTCGTCGTCGCGGAGTTGGGGGTAGAGCGGGAGCGAGAGGACTCTCTCGGCGGCGCGCTCGGAGAAGGGCAGCGGGCGGGGTCGGCTTTCGCGGAAGAGGGGTTGGAGGTGGAGCGGCGCGGGGTAGTGGATGAGGGTTTCGACGCCGCGCGCGGCGAGGTGTGAGCGGAGCAGGTCGCGGCGGGGGTGTTCGACGACGAAGAGGTGGTGGACGTGCGAGTCGGGGTCGGACGCCGCTCGGGGGAGGATGAGGGCGTCGCCCTTTAAGGCGTGGCGGTATCGGGCGGCGAGGGCGCGGCGGCGGCGGTTCCATTCGTCGAGGCGGGTGAGCTTGACGCGCAGGAGCGCCGCCTGTAGCTCGTCGAGGCGGGAGTTGCGTCCGGCCAGTTCGCCCCGCATCGCCGAAGGGTGGCCGCCCTGCCGAAGCTCTTTGACGCGTTCGACGAGGGCGGGGTCGTCGGAGGTGACGGCGCCGCCGTCGCCGTAGGCGCCGAGGTTCTTCGTCGGGTAGAAGCTGAAGGCGGCGGCGTGGCCGTGCGCGCCCGCGCGGCGGCCGGCGGCGCTCGCGCCGTGAGCCTGCGCGGCGTCCTCAATCATCGTCAAACCCTTGCGGGTCGCGAAGTCGCGGACGCCTTCCACGTCGGCCATCCGGCCGTAGAGGTGGACGGGGACGACGGCCCGCGTGCGCGGCGTGAGCCGTCGCTCAAGGTCCGCGGGGTCGAGCGTGTGGGTGTGCGGGTCGATGTCGGCGAAGGCGGGCACGGCGCCCGCGTTGAGAATCGCCAGCGCCGTGTAGCCGGCCGTCAGCGGGGAGGTGATGACTTCGTCGCCGCGGCCCGGCCGCACGGCGCCGGAGGCGAGGAGGGCGAGGGCGAGCGCGTCCGTGCCGTTCGCCACGCCGGCCGCGGCGCGCGCCCCGCAGAAGTCGGCCCACTCGCGCTCGAAGGCTTCGACCTCGCGGCCGAGGATGTAGACGCCGCCCGCCAGGACCCTTTCGGCAGCCGCGCTCAATTCCGCGGCCAGTTCCGCGTGCTGCCGCGCGAGGTCAAGAAACGGCACGTGCATCCTGCGTCAGGTAGTGGCGGCCGTGCTCGCGGTAGAAGGCGACGGTGCGCCGCAGCCCCTCGCGGAGCGGCGTGCGCGGGCGCCAGCCGAGCACCGAGTTGATTTTCTTGTAGCTCGAATAGCAGTTGCCGATGTCTATGAGCTGGCGCTCGGGCGGGAAGGGCGTGCTGCGCACGGTGCCGCGCCCCGTGATTGCTATCAGCTCTTCGGCCAGCTCGGAGAGCATGACGGGCTCGTCGCCGCCGAGGTTGAAGACCTCGCCCTCGCAACGCTCGTCGGCCCCGGCGAGGAGCAGCGCCTCGACCACGTCGCCCACGTAGTTCATGTCGCGCTTCTGCCGTCCGTCGCCGAACAGCTCGATTTCGCCGCCCGTCAGCGCGGCGCGCATGAACCAGGGAATGAAGCCCTGCCGGTCGTGGCGGAGGAGTTGGCGCGGCCCGTAGGTGTTTGTCAGGCGCAGGCAGACGGCGCGCATCCCGTAGACCCGCTGGTAGAGCAGGTGGTAGTACTCGGCGGCCAGCTTGTTGACGCCGTTCACGTCCACGGGCGCGACGCGGTGCTGCTCGTCGAGCGGCAGGTAGACCGGCTTGCCGTAGACCTGGCGGGTGCTGGTGAAGACTATCTTGGCGTGCGGGTTGAAGCTGCGGCAGGCTTCGAGGAGCGTGAGCTGGGCCTGGCAGTTAAGCTCAAGGTCGCGCTGCGGGAAGGTCATCGAGTCGAGGTGGCTGACGCTGCCGGCGAGGTTGAAGATGTAGTCCACGCCGCCGACGATGTGGTTGAGCACGCTCTCGTCGCGCATGTCGGCGCGGTGCAGGCGGACGCGGCCCGTCAGCGTCTCGACGTTGAAGAGGTTGCCGCCCTGGTCCGGCAGCAGAGCGTCGAGGAGGACGACTTCCACGTCGCCCACCTCTGCGAGCCTGAACGCGAGGTTGCTGCCGATGAAGCCGAGGCCGCCCGTGATGAGCACGGTGCGCCCCCTGTACTCGCTGAAGTTTGTCGAGGCGGTCATCGTTATTCGAAAAGCGGAACGGTGAGAGAAGTTTGACGGAACGTTGTTTCAGAACCGGGGCGTCGGCCCGGCGAGAACTCCGCGCCGGCGACGGCCCCGCAGGCGCGGCGCGACGACCAGCCGCGCCCAGAGCGATAAAAGGTCGAAGGCGGTGCGCGCCACGCGGCGCGGCGTGAAGAACTGCGAGCGCCCGCTCGGGCGCGCGTAGTGGCTGACGGGCGCCTCGGCGAAGACGCAGCCGGCGGCGTGCAGCTTGTGAACCAGCTCGACGCAGATACTACCACTCGAAGAGGTGAGCGCGACGCGGCCGAGCGCCGAGCGCCGCATCAGGCGGAAGTCGCAGTCCACGTCGCGGACGGGCAGCCGGAAGAGCAGGTGAGCCAGTTGGTTGTAGAAGGCGCCCAAGACCTTGCGCCGCCGGTCGTCGGAGCGCGCCCGCTTGTAGCCGTTGACCACGTCAACGCCCTCGGCCATGAGCGGCACGAGGAGGCGCAGCTCGCGCACGTCGTACTGAGCGTCGCCGTCCGTGTAGAAGACCAGCTCCTTGGCCGCCGTCTCGAAGCCCGTGCGCAGGGCGCCGCCGTAGCCGCGGTTCCGCCCGTGGTGGATGACGCGGACGCGCTCCCGCCCGCGCGCCAGCCCTTCGAGGACGGCGGCGGTCGCGTCGGTGCTCCCGTCGTTAACGACGACGACTTCGTAGTCGGGCGTCAGCTCGCTCAACACTTCGAGCGCGCGCTCGACGAGTCCGCCGATGGTGGCTTCGTCGTTGAAGGCGGGAAAGAAGCAACTTATACTCGGCCTTCCGCTCTTCATCCGCTTTTCTGCTTTGATGTCAAACTTGATTAAGGCAGGGTGCCGCATACCCTAACTTGTAAGAGCCGACTTATGCAAGCCGAGAAACCGCCCGGCCCGCCGGAGCGCGCGTCGTTCCGCGCGACGTTGCGCGCACGCCTGCCGGCCGTGCTCCTTTTGATGGCCGCCGCGCTGGGCCTGCGGCTCTTCTTCATCTTCGCCGCGCCGCGCCCGAGCAGTTGGGCCGGCGACGCGCGCTACTACGTCACGGCCGCGAACCTCCTCGCCGGCCACGGCTATTCGTGGGACGAGGCCCCGCCCTACCGGCCGAGCATCGCGAACGTGCCGGCCTACACCCTCTTCATCGCCGCCGTCTACGCCGTCGCGGGGCATAACGACGACGCCGTCCGCGTCGCCCAAGCCCTGCTCGACCTGCTGACCTGCCTGCTGGTCGCCTACCTCTCCTTCGGCCTCGCCCCGCCGCGGCTCAAACGGGGCGCGGCCCTCGCGGCGCTCGCCGTCTACGGGCTGCTGTCGTGGTTCACGATGGTCTGGACGACGTGCCTGCTGAGCGAGACGCTGACGCTTTTTCTGACGGTGCTGACGGTCGCGCTCTGCGCGCGCGCGTTGGAGGGCGGGGGGCGTGCGCTGTGGGCGGCGTCCGGCGCGGCGTGCGGGTTGGCAATACTGACGCGGCCGGACTCGGTGCTGCTGGCCGGCGCGGTGCTCGTGTTCCTCGGCGCGCGGGCCGCCCGCGCGCGTCGGCTCGCGGGGCTCCTGCCGGCCGCCGGGTTCTGTCTGGCTTTGGCGCTGACGCTCGCGCCGTGGACGCTACGCAACTACCTCGTCTTCGGTGTCTTCGAGCCGCTCGCCAACGAGTACGGCTGCCCGCGCGGCTGCTACTTCCCCGTCGGCTACCTCCACTGGCTGCGGACGTGGCTGGGCGACGAGACGCATTTCGCCTACGCCTTCAACCCCGCGTGGGCGCCCCCCGGCTACAGGTTCGACCCCGCGGAGATGCCCGGCGCGGCGTACGACTCGGAGGAGGAGCGGCGGCGCCTCGTCGAACTCGCCGGGCGGTACAACCGCGACGGCTACTTCACGCCCGAGTTGGACGCGGAGTTTCGCGCCCTCGCGATAGAGCGGGCGGCGCGAGCGCCCGTCCGCACCTTCGTCCGGCTTCCCCTCTACCGGCTCGCCTCGATGTGGCTGACCGGCTTCAGCACGAGCCGGCCGACGCCGTATCTGATGCTGTTGAGGGTCTTCTCGGTCGTGCCCATCCACGTGGGCGCGCTGCTGTGCTTCGTGTTCTGGGGGCGGGGCAGTCCGCTCGGGTGGCTGCTGCTCGCGGTCGTGCTCGTGCGCAGCGCGTTCTTCGGATTTCATTACGCGCCCGAGACGAGATATATTGTCGAGGCTTACCCGGCGGCGATTGCGGCGTGCGGTGTGACGGCGGCGGCCGGCTGGGACTACTTGAGCAAGCTTTGGGGAAGGGCGAGGAAGGGCCGCGAAGTTGAGACGCCTCAAACGTAAAGCCGGCCTGCTCCTCGCCGGGTTCCTTTTGTTCGCGCCGCCGGGGACGCTCGTCGTCGGGGCGCTTTTGTTACTCGGGCTGTTCAGGAATTATCCGTGGGTCGTGGCGGGGTTGATTCTCGCCGCCGCCGCGCTCCTCGCCGCCCAACTTTACAGAAGGGGCTTTATCCGCCGATTTCGTCAATGAAGAAACGTGTGTTCGCGCTCTTTTTCAAACTGGGCTTGACCCGGCTGGCGGCCTGGCGCAACCGCCGAAGGGTGATGATACTTTGCTACCACGGCGTGACGGCACGCGACCGCCGCATGGCCGAAGACCCGACCGGCCTCCACATCCGCTTCCCGCGCTTCGAGGCGCAGCTCGACTACCTGCGCCGCAACTTCAACGTCGTCCCGCTCGGCGAATACCTCAAGGCCCGGCGAGAGGGGCGCCGGCTTCCTGACTACACCCTCGTCATCACCTTCGACGACGGCTACCGCAACTTCTACACGATGGCCGCTCCGCGCCTGCGCGAGCGCGGGCTGCCCGCCTCGCTCTTCCTGACGGTCGGGAAGATAAAGGAGAGCGCGGCGGGCGGCGCCGACGCCTGGTCGCCCGAAGACGACATCGAATACCTGTCGTGGCCCGAGGTGGTCGAGCTTAAAGGCGTCGGCGTCGAGGTCGGCTCGCACACCATCACGCACCCGATGCTCTCCCAGCTCCCGCCCGAGGAGGCCGAGCGCGAGCTGCGCGAGTCCTTCGAGGCGGTCGCCGCGCGCACGGGCGACGGGGCGCCGCCCTTCGCCTACCCCTTCGGCGACTACACGCCCGAGGTGGCCGAGCGCGCGCGCATGCTCGGCTACTCCTGCGCGCTCACGACCGACGCCGGGGCCAACGACCCGTCGGAAGACCTCTACACGCTGCGCCGCGTGCTCATCGGCGACGACGACGACGAGCCGGCCTTCGCCGCCCGCGTCTCCGGCCTCGCCGCCCTCATCGGGCGCGCGCTCCCGACATGAGCGCGCGGCCCAAGGCGCGCTGTAACGTCCTCGCGCTGACCTACTGGAGCTTCAAGGACGCGCTCGTGCAGAGCGCCGTCCTGCCCTACCTGCCCATGATTCGGGCGCAGCTCCCGGCGGGCAGCAAAATCTTTCTCGTCACGCTGGAGCAGCCGCACCTCCTCATGGACGACGAAGAGCTGCGGCGCGTGCGCGCGGAGCTTGAGGCCGAGGGCGTCCGCCTCGTCGCGTTCCCTTACTCGCGCTTCGGCCTCGTCGCCCTGCTCAAGTGGTCGGCCTTCATCCCGCGCCTCTGGGCCCTGTGCGTCAGCCAGCGGGTCGGGCACATCCACGCGTGGTGCACGCCCGCGGGCGGCGCCGGCTACATCCTCTCAAGGCTGACGGGCGCGCCCCTCGTCATCGACAGCTACGAGCCGCACGCCGACTCGATGGTCGAGGTCGGCCACTGGACCGAGGCGAGCGCGGGCTTCCGCATCCTCTTCAACCTTGAAAAGCTCCAGACGCGGCTGGCGCGCGCTTGTATCGCCACGGCGCGCGGCGTGCGCGAGTACGCGGAGCGCAGATACGGCGTCGCGCCGCGCCGCTTCTACGTCAAGCCGGCGAGCGTTGACATGGAGCTGTTCACGCCCGCCCTTGCAAAAGACCCGGCGCTGCTCGCCGAGCTCGGGCTCGAAGGCAAGCTCGTCTGCGTCTACGCCGGCAAGCTCGGCGGCATCTACCTGGACCGCGAGGTGTTCGACTTCTTCAAGGCCGCGAGCAATCACTGGGGCCCGCGTTTCCGCGCGCTCCTGCTGACGAACGCGCCCGATGAGCAGGTGAGCAGGCTCGCGGCCGAGAGCGGGCTCGACCCCGAAGTAGTCGTCAAAAAATTCGTCGCCTTCCGCGACGTGCCGCGCCACATGGGCCTCGGCGACTTCGCCATCAACCCCGTCCGGCCCGTGCCCACCAAGCGCGTCTGCACCTCGGTCAAGGACGGCGAGTACTGGGCGATGGGCCTGCCCGTCGTCATCCCCCGCGACATCTCCGACGACTCCGACATCATCCGCCGGCAGGGCATCGGCGCCGTCCTCGACGAGTTCAACGAGGAAGCCTACCGACGCGCCGTCCGCGAGATTGACGGGCTGCTGACGACGCACGCGCGCGGCGAGCTGGCCGAGCGCATCCGCGCCGTCGCCGCCGAGCACCGCGACCTCTCGACGCGCTGGAAGATTTACGAGGAGCTGTACGGCGAGCCCGCCCGGTAAAAGTGGCGCGTTCGCCAGCCCCGCGGCGGCTCTGCTATGATTTGCCGCTTGCGCCGAGGGCGCGGGAGAAATCTGAGAGGGAAGAGGATGGAAAAGTTGAACGTACTCGTGACAGGAGGCGCCGGCTTCATCGGCTCGCACCTCGTTGACGCGCTCGTCGAGCGCGGGCATCAAGTGCGCGTGCTCGACGCCTTGGTCGAGCAGGTCCACGGCGGCGCCGAGCCGCGCTACCTGAACCCCAAGGCCGAGTTCGTGCGCGCCGACGTGTGCGACCGCGAGGCCGTGGACCGTGCGCTCGAAGGCGTGGAGGTCGTCTACCACAAGGCCGCCGAGGTCGGCGTCGGCCAGTCCATGTACGAGATCGAGCGGTACGTGCGCGCCAACGACATGGGCACGGCCGTCCTGCTCGAAGCCGTCGTCCGCCGCCGGCCGCAGGTGCGCAAGCTCGTCGTCGCCTCGTCGATGTCCATCTACGGCGAGGGCGCCTACGCCTGCGGGTCGTGCAGCCGGATGGCCCACCCGAAGCTGCGGCCCGCGTCGCAACTCCTTGAGCGCCGCTGGGAGGTCGAGTGCGAGCGTTGCGGCTCGGAGCTGCGCCCGGTCGCGACGAACGAGGACAAGCCGCTCTTCCCGACTTCCGTCTACGCCGTCTCGAAGCAGGACCAGGAGCAGTATTGTCTGGTCGTCGGCCGCGCCTACAACATCCCCTCCGTGGCGCTGCGCTACTTCAACGTCTACGGCACGCGGCAGGCGCTCTCGAACCCCTACACGGGCGTCTGCGCCATCTTCTCCTCGCGGCTCCTGAACGACGAGCGGCCCGTCATCTTCGAGGACGGCGAGCAGACGCGCGACTTCGTCCACGTCCGCGATATCGTGCGCGCGAATCTTTTGGCGCTCGAAACCGACCGCGCCGACTACCAGTCCGTCAACATCGGAACGGGGCGCCCCATCTCGATTCGCGAGGTGGCCTTGATGCTCGCGCGCGGCCTCGGCAAAGACATCGAGCCCGAGATTGTCGCGCGCTACCGCGAGGGCGACATCCGCCACTGCGTCGCCGACATCACCCGCGCCCGCGACCTGCTCGGCTACGAGCCGACCGTCACACTCGAAGACGGCATCCCCGAACTGCTCTCCTGGGTCCGCGAGCAGGAGGCGGCCGACCAGGTGACGCGCGCGACGGCCGAACTGGAGAGCCGCCAGCTCGTGCGCTAACTCAAAAGCAGGTGTCGGGTGCCGGGTGTCAGGTGTCGGTAAAGACAATTGCTTTTACCCGGCACCTGATACCTGACACCCGACACCTTTCTTATGAACGTACTGGCTCTCGCCTCGTACCCGCTGGAGGCTGCGGCGACGCGGTATCGTGTCGTGCAGTTCGTCGGCCCGCTGGCCGAGCGCGGCATCAGGGTGGAGGTGAGGCCGTTCATGGATGGGAGGCTGTTCAAGGCTTTCTACCGGCCGGGCGGGGCGCGGGCGTCGGCCGCGGGGATAGCCCTCTCGGCGCTCCGCCGCTTCGGCGACGCGCTGGCGGCGCGGCGCGCGGACGTACTCCTCGTGCAGCGCGAGGCGATGATGTTCGGCCCCCCGCTGTTCGAATGGCTCTCGACGGCCGCGGGCGGCACGCCTCTGGTCTTAGACCTCGACGACGCCACCTACGTCCCCTACACCAGCCCCACCTACGGCCGCCTCGGGGCCGCCCTCAAGTTCTTCGGCAAGACCGACTGGCTCATCCGCCGCGCAGGCGTCGTGACGTGCGGCAACCCTTCAATCGCCGACTACGTCGCGTCCAAAGGCGCGCGCGCCGTCGTCGTCCCGACCGTCGTGGACACGGACCTCTTCCGCCCCGCGCCGAAGATGGGAGACGGCGTGCCCGTCGTCGGCTGGGTCGGGACGCACTCGACCTACCCGTTCCTCTCGTCCATCTTCCCCGTCCTCGAAGATCTCGCCCGCGAACACCGCTTCCGGCTGCGCGTCGTCGGCGCTGGAGTGGAGAAGATTGAGATTCCGGGCGTCGAGGTCGAGAACCTTGAGTGGAGCCTTGAGCGGGAGACGGAAGACTTTCGGACGATGGACGTGGGGCTCTACCCTCTGACCGTGCTCGGCAACGCGCCGGGCGAGTGGCTGGCGGGCAAGTCCGGCTTTAAGGCCGTGCAGTACATGGCGGTGGGCGTGCCCTTCGTCGTCACGCCCGTCGGCGTCTGCGCCGAGATGGGCGAGGCGGGCCGGACCCACTTCTGCGCGCGGACGCCCGAAGAGTGGCGCGACTCGCTCGCCTCGCTCCTCTCGGACGCGGGCCTGCGGAGGCGGATGGGAGAGGCCGGGCGCGAGCACGCGCTGCGGCATTACACCGTGCCGCAGCAGGCCGACAAGCTGGCGCGGGCGCTCGGCGATGCCGCTTCGGCCGGCTGATGCCCGTCAGGCTGGCCCCCGACCTCTTGACGAATGTAAAATCGACCGTCGTCGCCTTCGCGTGGGGGCCGTCCTGCTCGGCGTGGTTTTTTGGTTCTTCTAGGAGTCCTCGGGCGCCCCGGCTGCGGGCCGCCTTCCTTTTACTTTTAGGGTAAGCTCTGGTAGGGTCAAGGCTTTGCGTCGCCCCCCGGCCCCGCGCCAGTGGGGGGCGGAAACCTCGCTGGGACGTGTATTAGGTTTTATGTACATTCTAGGTTTGACGACTTTGGGCGACTCGGCCGCCTCGCTGATTAAGGATGGCCGCATCGTCGCCGCCGCCGAGGAGGAGCGGTTCTCGCGCCGCAAGCACCACAGCGGCTTCCCCTACCACGCCGTCCAGTACTGCCTCGACGAAGCCGGCATCAAGATGTCGGACGTGGAGCATGTCGCGCTCTACTGGAAGCCGTGGGTGCTCAGGCACAAGGCTTTGCAGGCCGTCAAGTCGGCCTTCATCTCGCGCGACATGTTCAAGGCGCGGGTGGACCGCGGCGTGGCGCAGGTCGGCGACAGCTACCTCGGCATGCTCCGCCACCCGAAGCGGCTGCGCGAGCGGTTCGGCCCGAGCGACTTCAAGTTCCACTTCCTTGAGCACCACCAGACGCACGCCGCCTCGGCCTTCTTCGTCTCGCCCTTCGAGCGCGCCGCCATCCTCACGATGGACGGCACCGGCGAGGACACGACGACGCTCTTTTCGGTCGGCGAGGGCACGCGCATCAAGCCCATCAAGCGCATCAAGCTGCCGCACTCGCTCGGCCAGTTCTACTCGGCCGTGACGAACTTCCTCGGCTTCGACATGTTCGCCGGGGACGAGTGGAAGGTGATGGGGCTGGCCGCCTACGGCGAGCCCGAGTTCTACGACTTCTTCGCCCGCCGCGTGCTCACCACCAACGGCGACCACGACTTCCACCTCAACGTCCGCGTCCTCGACCACCACCTCGCCAAGCACTACCAGTTCAGCGAGGAGATAGTCCGCGCCTTGGGCGAGCCCCGCAAGTCGGGCGAGGAAATCGGCGAGCGCCACCAGAACATCGCCGCCAGCGCCCAGCGCGTGCTCGAAGACACGGTCCTTCACCTGCTCGGCGGTTTGTACGAGAGGACGAAGCTCGAAGACCTCGCGCTCGCGGGCGGCTGCGCCTTCAACTCCGTGATGAACGGCCGCATCTGGACCGAGACGCCCTTCAAGCGTTTCTTCGTCCAGCCCGCCGCGGGCGACGCCGGCTGCTCGCTCGGCGCCGCGCTGCTCGTCTACCACCAGAAGCTCGGCCGCCCCCGCGACTTCGTGATGGACCACGCCTACTACGGCCCCTCCTTCACCAACGACGAGTGCCGCGCCGCGCTCGACGCCGCCGGGCTCAAGTACGAGACGCTGCCCGACGAGGAGCTGCTGCCGAGAGTCGCCCGCATCATCGCCGACGGCGGCATCATCGGCTGGTTCCAGGGCCGCATGGAGTTCGGCCCGCGGGCGCTGGGCGGCCGCTCGATCCTCGGCGATCCGCGCAGCCCCTCGATGCAGAAGACGCTGAACCTCCGGGTCAAGTACCGGGAGTCCTTCCGCCCCTTCGCCCCGGCGGTGCTGGCGGAGGACGTCGCGGAGTGGTTCGAGCACGACCGGCCCTCGCCCTACATGCTGATCGTCGCCGACGTGGTGCAGCGCCGGCGCCGCGCCATGACGGCCGACGAGGAGGCGCTGTTCGGCATCGACAAGCTCAACGTGGCGCGCTCCGACATCCCGGCGGTGACGCACGTCGACTACTCGGCGCGGCTGCAGACGGTGCACGCGGACACGAACCCGCGCTTCCACGCCCTCCTGTCGCGCTTCAAGGCGCTGACCGGCTGCCCGGTCCTTGTGAACACGAGCTTCAACGTGCGCGGCGAGCCGATCGTTTGCACGCCCGAGGACGCCTTCCGCTGCTTCATGGGAAGCGACCTCGACCTCCTCGTGGTCGAGAATTGCCTCCTGCGCA
>DASZEK010000074.1:0-100531 GCA_035941045.1 Pyrinomonadaceae bacterium
GAGGAACGTCTCGCGCCCGGCCCACGTCTGCGGCACCGTGAAGCTTCGCCGGTAGGAGCCGACCGGGTTGCGCTCCTCGTAGGTCGTCCAGTCCTTCGGCGGCTCGCCCATCACGCCCGGCGCGTCGCGCTTGAAGGGGTAGATGATGTTGAGGAAGATGGGCGTGCCGTGGCCCTCCATCTCCCAGTTCGAGGGCACGCGAATCTCCTTCCAGCCGGACACGTCGTACTCGGGCCGGTAGAAGTCGGCCGGCCGGAGCGCGGGCTCCTTCACCCAATGAAACTTCCACGCGCCGTTCAGCGACCGCACGAAGGGCGAGCCCACGGCCGCCGGGGCGCCGGGCGCGAAGGCGAGCGCGCCGCGCCGCGCCGACCTCTCGTCCGGGTACGGGACGAAGGTGGCGTGGGCCGGCTCTTCGTTCACGCTGAACACGCGCGGGTCTTCCCACTCGGGCGTGCCCCGCTGCGCCGACGCGAACGGAGACGCGAGCAGAAGAAGAATGACGGCCGAGATTCCTCTCATCGAATGTTCCTCACTTCACGCCCGCGCGCGTCAGCTCGCGGTAGAAGTTTTGCAGGGTGTAGAAGGCTTGCTTCCTTTCGCCGCGGTTCGAGATGAGGCCCTTGCGGTTGTAGAAGTCCTGAATGCGCGGCAGCGGGCGGCGCGGCGAGCGGAAGTCGGTCAGTATCCACGGCGACATGCCGCGCAGGGCGGGGATGCGCCGCAGCATGGCAATCTGGTGCTCGTAGATGTCGCGCTGGTACTCCTCCGTCCAACGCTGCCCCTTGTCGCCGTGGTGGCCCGCCAGAGCGTCGCCGCCGAATTCGCTGATGACGAGCGGCTTGTCCAGCGTCACCTTCCACGTCAGGCGGTCGGCCTTCTCGGGCGGCCCGTCGTACCAGCCGACGTACTCGTTGCAGCCGAGCACGTCCAGGTCCGCGCCCAGCGGGTCGTCAACGACCTGCGTCACGGGGTCCGCGTAGCGGCGCTCGTTGGCGGCCGTCAGAAGGCGCGTCGGGTCGAGGGCGCGCGCGTGCGCGACCAGGGCGCGGAGGAACTTGTTGCGGGGCTCGCTGACCGGCGTCTCGTTGGCGACGGACCAGAGGACGACGGAGGCGCGGTTCCTGTCGCGCGTAATCATCTCTTCGAGCTGCGTCCGCGCGTTCTCGAACGTCGCGGGGTTGTCCCAGAGGATGGTCCAGTAGACGGGAATCTCGGACCAGACCATCAGCCCCATCTCGTCGGCGAGCCGCGTCATGTGCTCGTTGTGCGGGTAGTGCGCGAGGCGGACGAAGTTGCAGCCCAACTCCTTCGCCCACGTCAACAACTGCCGCGCGTCGTCTTCGTTAACAGCCCGGCCGCCCCTGAAAGGCGACTCTTCGTGGATGGAGATGCCGCGCAGGAAGACGGGCCGGCCGTTCAAGAGGATGTCGGCGCCGCGCGTCTCGACGGAGCGGAAGCCGACGCGGTCGTTGACTGTGTCGGCGCCGGCCGAGAGTTTCACCTGATAGAGCTTCGGGCTCTCGGGCGACCAGAGGTTAAGTCTGGCTTTGAAGCTGACGGGCGCGCGGCCACTCACGTCCGCCGTGAACGTCTCCGAGACGCCGGCCTCCGGCATCGAGACGGCGACGCGCGCGCCCGCCGACGCGCCTTCGAGCTGGACCCAGCCGACCACCTCGTCGCGCGAGCCCTTCCTGAGCTGGATGAAGTAGTCTCGGATGAAGGCGTCCGGCACTTCGACGAGGTTGACGGAGCGCGTGAGGCCGCCGTAGTTCCACCAGTCGGTGTTGAGGGTCGGCACGGCGTCGCGGCGGCGCTTGTTGTCCACCTTGACGACGAGGAAGTTGTCGCGCTCGCGGACGAGGGGCGTGACCTCGAAGTTGAAGGGCGTGAAGCCGCCCTCGTGGCGGCCGAGCTTTTCGCCGTTGAGGTAGACGACCGCCTCGTAGTTCGCCCCGCCGAAGTGGACGAAGAGGCGCGTGCCGGGCCGCCTCTGATAGTCGAAGGACTTCTTGTACCAGACCGTGCCCTCGTAGAAGAGGAGCCTCTGGTCCTGCGAGTTCCAGTCGCCGGGCACGCTCATCTGCGGCGAGTCGTCGAAGTCGTACTCGACGAGGTCGCCCGGATTTTTGGGCTTCGCGTTCTTGAAGTAGCCGTTCTTCGTCTCCTGATAGCGGTAGTCGTAGAAGCCGTTCTCGTAAGGGTCAACGATGGTCTGCCAGCGGCCGTCGAGGCTCGTCGCGCGCCGCCCTTCGACGTTCGTCACGAGCGGCGCGGGCGCCTGTGCCCGCGCGGCGGCGGACATTAAGAGGACCGCCAGCAGGGCGACGACTTTGGGTTTCAAGGTGATGGCCTCCGGATTTAAAGCCTACTTCAGCTTCAGCATCTCGCTCCCGGCGAGCAGTAAGGCGCCGGAGCCGTACTCCTGATTGTCGTCGGCTGTGACCTTCGCGGGCGCCAGCCCAATCTGCTGCACCCAGCCGAGCTTGCCGTCCTCGCGCACCGACGAGACGAGCCCCGCCCACGCGCGCCTGACGACGGGCAGGTAGGTCTTCCGGTCGAGGTGGCCGTTGTTGATGCCCCACGCGAGGGCGTAGCAGAAGAAGCCGGTGCTGCTCGTCTCGGGCACGGGCGCCTCCGACGGGTCGAGCAGCGAGGGGCGCCAGCGGCCGTCCTCGCCCTGCACGCGCGCGACCGAGGCGGCCATCGTCTTGAGGAGCTCGACGTAACGCGCGCGCGTCGGGTGATTCTTCGGCATGAACTGGAGCACGCGCACCGTGCCGCCCATGACCCAGCCGTTGCCGCGCGCCCAGAAGACCTTCCGGCCGTTCGCGTTCGGCTTGCCGATGAAATTCTTGTCGCGGTAGTAGAGCCCTTCCGAGGGGTCGAAGAGGAAGTCGGTCGTGTCGGCCCACATCGTGTCGAGGTAGTCGAGGTACTTCCTGTCGCCCGTGACGGCGTAAAGGCGCGCGAGCACGGGCGGGGCCATGAAGAGCGCGTCGCACCACCACCAGTCCTCGCGCCCCGGCCGCGGGCCGGCAATCATCGCGTCAAGAACCTCTCTCGTGTGCGCGATACGCGCGGGGTCTTTCCTGAGCATGTAAAGCTCAAGGTAGGTCTGGCCGGGCGTGTGGTCGTCGGCGTGGCGCGGCCTCTCGCCGAGCTTCCAGCCGCGCCCCTCGGCCCAGCGCGTCGCCTGCTCCAGGTATTCCCTCTCGCCCGTGCTCCGGTGGGCGGCCATGACGCCCGTGTAGAAGGCGGCGCGCGCCCACAGGTTGTTGTTGCGCAGGTTGATTTCGACGGGGTTGGCGACCTGCCAGCGGAAGACGCGCGCCATCACCTCGCGGACGTTCTTCTTCGAGTAGATGTCGCCCTTCGCCTGCGCCCGCGCGGGCACTGAAGCGACGAGGCAGAGGATTATCCCGAGCACCGCGGTTCTCGTCTTCATGTTTACGCTCTCTACCGAATCTCAAGCACGACGATTGACTTCGAGGGCAGGGCCAGCGTCAACTGCCCGCCCTGCGACCGGACGCCCGTGAAGGGCGCGGGGCGGACGGCGTCGGGCCGCTGGAAGGTGTTGACGGTGTTGACGGCCGGGGCCGTCAGCAGGCGGCCCGTGACGTTCGCGGACGCGGCGCCCGCGACCTTTAAAGAGACGTGCGCGGCGCGGTTCGCGTCGAGGTTGACGACGGAGAGGTGGAGCCGGCCCGAGGCGTCGCGCGAGGCCGAGGCGTGCAGGGACGGGACGGTCGCCTCGCCGAGTTTGTATTCGGGCGCGGCAAGCTCGACGGGGACGAAGGTCGCGCCCTGGTGGACCTTGTACATCTCGAAGACGTGGTAGGTCGGCGTCAGAATCATCTTCTCCTTGTCGGTCAGGATTACGGCCTGGAGGACGTTGACGGCCTGCGCGATGTTCGCCATGCGGACGCGGTCGTGGTGCCGGTGGAAGATGTTGAGGTTGAGGGCGGCGACGAGCGCGTCGCGCAGGGAGTTCTGCTGGTAGAGGGGCGAGGCGTTCGGCTCGGGGTCGTACCACGTGCCCCACTCGTCAACCATCATGCCGACGCGCTTCTCGGGGTCGTGCTTGTCCATGACCTCGGCGTGCTTGCGGATGAGCTCGTCCATGCGGAGCGTGCGCTGGAGCGTGGCGTGCCACTCGGCTTCGCCGAAGTCGGTGGCCGAGCCTTTCTTGTCCCATTTGCCGGTCGGCAGCGTGTAGTAGTGGACCGAGAGGCCCTGCATTTGGCGGGCGGCGCGCGACATCAGGACTTCGGTCCAGTTGTAGTTGAAGTCGCTGGCGCCGCTGGCGATGCGCTCGACGCGGTTGCCGGAGTAGTCCTTGACGAAGGTCGAGAAGCGGCGGTACTCGTCGGCGTAATACTCGGGGCGCATGTTGCCGCCGCAGCCCCATGATTCGTTGCCGACGCCGAAGTAGGGGACCTTCCAAGGCTTCTCCCGGCCGTTGCGGCGGCGCAGGTTCGCCAGCTCCGAGTCCGAGTCAGAGGTCATGTACTCGACCCACTCCAGCATCTCCTGCGGGGTGCCCGAGCCGACGTTGCCGCTGACGTAGGGCGCGGCGCCTATCAGCTCGCAGAGGTCCATGAATTCGTGCGTGCCGAAGGCGTTGGTCTCGACGACGCTGCCCCACCACGTGTTGATTCTCTTGGGGCGCCGCTCGCGCGGGCCGATGCCGTCGCGCCAGTGGTACTCGTCGGCGAAGCAGCCGCCGGGCCAGCGCAGCACGGGGACGTTCAGATTCCTGAGCGCCGCCAGCACGTCGTTGCGCAGCCCCCGCGTGTTCGGGATTGAAGAGTCGGGGCCGACCCAGAGGCCGTCGTAGACGAGGCGGCCGAGGTGTTCGGCGAAGTGGCCGTAGACGTTGCGGTTGATGGTGCCGCCGGGCTGGTCGGCGCGGACGGTCAGTTCGGCCCTGACGGCGTCGGCGTTCTGCGCGGGAGTGTTGGCGACGAGGAGGGCGGCCGACAGCGCCGACAGCGCCCAGACTTTCAGCTTCATGTAAACGACTCCGTGGCTCGGTCTTGCTTGATGGGTGGGCGCATTATAGCCGAAGTGGCGCGAACATAGGCGGCGCCGCCGTCGTACTCCGCCTCTGGCGGTCATCCCGGCGCAGTCGAGGACCGAAGGCGTGGATAAAAAGCACATTCGCCCCATCGTGATTTGTCTGTTCCGCAGGGGCGGCCGCATATTGGTGTCCGAGGCTTACGACTCGACGAAGCGCGAATACTTCTGCCGGCCCATCGGCGGCGGCATCGAGTTCGGCGAGCACAGCCGCGACGCCGTGCTGCGCGAGATACGCGAGGAGGTGGGAGCCGAGGTCGGGCGGCTGGAACTAATCGGCGTGCTGGAAAGCATCTTCACGTATGAGGGCGCGTTGGGGCACGAGTTGGTCTTCGTCTACGACGCCGAGTTCGCGGACGAGTCCTTTTATGAGCGCGGCGAGGTTCACGGGTACGAGTCGGAGATTGACAAGAGTTTCGTCGCCCGCTGGCTGTCGCCCGAAGAGATAAGCCGGGGGCGCGCGAGGCTCGTGCCCGAGAGCTTGGGCGCGCTGCTGGGTGGATTATGAAAGCTACAATCGCGGAAGACGTTTGCGGGAGCTGCGGGGCGGCGGCCGAGGGCGGCAAGGCCGGGTGCCTCAAGCTGTTCGAGGAAGTCATCGCGCGCGAGTTCGAGGACTACCGTTACGGCCGCGTCCACCGCCTGACCGTTGACGCCTACTCCCTGCAACACCCCGACGAGTACATGCGCTCGGGCAAGTCCTTCGCCGCGCACCTGACGGGCATGTGTGCCGCCCTCGAAGGCGAGGACGTGGAAACGGTGCAGGACGTAAACCGCACCGTGCAGAAGTGGCTCAGCACGAACCCGAAAATCGAGAAGCCCGCCGTCCCCGAGCGGCGCGGCACGTTGACGGTCGCCCACGTCCACGCCGCCGCGGACGCCGACGAACACGTCGGCCGCGTGCGGGAGTGGGCGCGCGACGCGTGGGGCGCGTGGGCCGAGCACCACGAGTTTGCGAGGCGCCTGATTGCGGAGGCGACCGCCCACGCGGGGAAGGTCTGAGCGCCGCCTTATGAAGAAACTCCTCCCGTTCGCCGTGGCGTTGACAATCGCCGTCGTCGGCCTCGCCGTCCTGTGGCGGGTCAGCGGCTCGCGGACGTTTCAGTTCTTCGGGCGGCTGGTGCCGAGGGTCAACACGTCGCGGAAGGTGGTCGCGCTCACCTTCGACGACGGCCCCGCCCCCGGCGCCACCGACCAAATTATCTCGGCCCTCGGCGGCGCGCGGGTCCGCGCCACGTTCTTCGTCACGGGCGCCGAGCTTGAGCGGAACATGGACGAGGGCCGCAAGCTCGTGGCCGCCGGGCACGAGCTCGGCAATCACTCGTACTCGCACAGGCGGATGCTGTTCGTGACGCCCTCGCGCGTCCGGCAGGAGGTCGAGCGGACGGACGAGCTGATTAGACAAGCCGGCTACGCGGGCGAGATAACGTTCCGCCCGCCTTACGGCAAGAAGCTCTTCGCGCTCCCCTACTACCTGTCCCGCACGGGCCGGGCGACCGTCACGTGGGACGTGGAGCCGGACTCTTACCCGGAGGTCGCGGCCGACTCGGACAAAATCGCCGAGCACGTTTTGACGAAGGCGCGGCCCGGCTCCATCATCATCCTGCACGTCATGTACCCGAGCCGCGCCGAGTCGCTGGAGGCCGTGCCGAAGATAATCGAAGGGTTGAGGGCGAGGGGCTACGACTTCATGACCGTGACGGAGCTGCTCGCCGCGGAGGAGTAATGTCGGAGGGGCAGGAGTTCGACCCGCACCTGATAGTCCCGGCCGGGACGCAGGTCGTGACGCTCGCCGAGGTGAAGGGGCGCGCGGGCGGGCGCGTGTGCCCGCGCGGCGCGGTCGGCGAGATTACGGCCTCCCCGCAGGACAACTTCCACTCCTACCACGTGCGCTTCCCCGACGGCACGGAGGCGGCGCTCAGGCGGCACGAGTTCGCCGTCCGCAAGCACCACCAGGCGGGCGCGCTGCTGCACGCGGAGGACGGCCTCTCGGACTTCAAGCTCTACGACCACGTCATCTACTCCTGCGTCACGGGGTCGCGCGCCTACGGCCTCGACGTTGACGGCTCGGACGTGGACCGGCGCGGCATCTACCTCGCGCCCGCCGACCTGCACTGGTCGCTCTACGGCGTGCCCGAGCAGCTTGAGAACAAGGGCGCCGAGGAGTGCTACTGGGAGTTGCAGAAGTTCCTCGTGCTCGCGCTCAAGGCCAACCCGAACGTGCTCGAATGCCTCTACACGCCGCTCGTCGAGCGCGCGACCCCGCTCGCGCGCGAGCTTCTCGGGATGCGCTCGGCCTTCCTGTCAAAGCTCGTCTACCAGACCTACAACGGCTACGTCCTCTCGCAGTTCAAGAAGCTGGAGCAGGACTTGCGCAACCGCGGCGAGGTCCGCTGGAAGCACGCCATGCACCTCATCCGACTGCTGCTCCAAGGCGTCGGCGCGCTGAAGGAGGGCGCCCTCGCCGTGCGCGTGGGCGAGCACCGCGAGCGGCTGCTCGGCGTCAGGCGCGGCGAAGTCCCTTGGGAGGAGGTCAACAGGTGGCGGCTCTCGCTGCACGAGGAGTTCGCCGCCGCCTTCGCGTGCACCGCCCTGCCGGAGCGGCCGGACTACGAGAGGGCGAACGCGTTTTTAATCAGGGCGAGGCGCGCGAGCGCGGAGGCAGGAGGGGTCGGCGATGGAGTTTGACGAGAGAGTTCTGAGGGAGGTCGAGTCGCAGCCGTACCCTTTGCTGTTCGCGACCGTCAGCGGCGCGCACCTCTACGGCTTCCCCTCGCCGGATTCGGACTACGACCTGCGCGGCGTCCACGTCCTGCCCGTGCGCGAAGTCGTCGGCCTCGACCCCGGCCGCGAGACAATCGAAGTCTCCGAAGTCAGGGACGGGTTAGAGATTGATTTGGTGACGCACGACGCGAAGAAGTTCTTCGGGCTGCTGCTCAAGAAGAACGGCTACGTGCTCGAACAGCTCTTCTCGCCGCTGGTGCTGAAGACTTCGCCCGAGCACGAGGAGTTGAAGGCAATCGCGCACGCTTGCGTGACGCGCCACCACAGCCACCACTACTTCGGCTTCGCCGAGACTCAGTGGAAGCTCTTCGACAAGGAGCGGCCCCGCCGCGTCAAGCCGCTGCTCTACGTCTTCCGCGTCCTGCTGACGGGCGTGCACCTCATGCGCACCGGAGTGGTCGAGGCCGACCTCCGGCGTTTGAACGAGGAGTTCCGACTCGAATACATCCCCGACCTGATGGCGAGGAAGCTCGAAGGGCCAGAGCGGTCGGCCCTCGGCGAAGTGGATGTCTCCTTCTACCGCCGCGAGTACGAGCGCCTGCGCTCGCTGCTCGAAGACGCCTACCGCGACAGCGCCCTCCCGGAAGCGCCCGCCGGGCGCGAGGCGCTGAACGACCTGCTGATTCGCCTCAGACTCGGAGCGAGAGACAGTTGACCGCCATGACGACGTGGGCGAATGATTACGGCGACGACCGCTACTTCACGCGCCTCGCGGCAGCCTTCGTGCGCGGCAGGCTGGGCGAGACGCGCGCGCGCGGACTCTCCGACGCGGAGCTTATCGCGGCCGGGCTCGCGGCGGGGCTGCGCCTGCACAAGTTCAAGCGCAACGCCGAGCTGCCGCGCGTCCGCCGCGTCATCGGCATCCTGCGCGGGCTGGCGCCCGCCACGCTCCTCGACGTTGGCAGCGGGCGCGGCACGTTCCTCTGGCCCCTCCTCGACGCGTTCCCCGACTTGGGCGTGACGGCCGTTGACACGGACCCGCGCCGCGTCGCCGACATCAACGCCGTGCGCGAAGGCGGCGTCGCGAACCTCCGCGCCGTGTGCGGGGACGCCGCCGCGCTCGAAGCCGAAGACAAGAGCGCGGACGTGGTGACGGCGCTCGAAGTGCTCGAACACCTCCCCTCGCCGCAGAGGGCGGCGGCCGAGGCGGTGCGCGTCGCGCGCGGCCACGTCGTCGCCTCCGTGCCCTCGAAGGAGGACGACAACCCCGAGCACATCCAACTCTTCGACCGGCGCGGCTTCGAGTCGCTCTTCCTCGGCGCGGGCGCGCGGGGCGTGAAGGTGGACTTCGTCCTCAACCACATGATTGCCGTCGCCAGGGTGTGAGGCGCGATGTACACGCTGCACAAGTACCCGCGCACGCCGCACCTCACCGGCTCAAGAATCCAGCCGGGCGACGAGGAGCTGGACGTGCTCTCGCTCGAACACCTCGCGGGCTGGCACGTCGTCATAGAGGAGAAGCTGGACGGCGCGAACTCCGCCGTCAGTTTCGGCGAGGACGGGCGGCTGCTCTTGCAGAGCCGCGGCCACTTCCTCGACGGCGGGCCGCGCGAGAAGCACTTCGCGCTGTTGAAGGCCTGGGCCGGCTCCGTGCAGGGCAGGCTGTGGGAAGTGCTCGGCGCCCGCCACGTCATGTACGGCGAATGGCTCTACGCCAAGCACACCATCTTTTACGACGCGCTGCCGCACTACTTCTTCGAGTTCGACGTGCTCGACAAAGAGGCGGGCCACTTCCTCTCGACGCGCGCGCGCCGGGAGCTTTTGCGCGGCCTGCCGGTCGTGCCCGCGCCCGTCCTCTTCTCCGGCCCGGTGCGCGACGCGCGACGGCTCCGCTCGCTGATTAAGCCCTCCGCCTTCCAGTCCGGGCGTTGGCGCGAGGCGCTGACGGGGGTCTGCGAGTCGAAGGGCCTCGACCCCGCGCGCGCCCTGCGCGAGACGGATGCGTCGGGCTTGATGGAGGGGCTGTACGTCAAGGCCGAAGACGACGCGCGTGTCGTCGAGCGGTTCAAGTTCGTGCGCGCCAGCTTCCTTCAAGCCGTGGACGAGTCCGGCGACCACTGGCTGAACCGGCCCGTCATCCCGAACCAGTTGCGCGAGGGCGTTGACCTCTTCGCGCCGAGCCTATGAGCGAACAATTCCCGTGGTGCCCGTCGCCGCCTGAGTACCGCGTTGACTGGGAACGTGTCGAGCAGGAGTTCCCCGCCGTCAGGCGGCTCGAAGGCTGCCCGCAGGACCCCGTCCACCACGCGGAAGGCGACGTTCTCATCCACACCCGGATGGTGTTGGACGCGCTCGTCTCAATCCCCGCGTGGCGCGCGCTGCCCGAGGCGGAGCGCGGCGTCGTCTTCACGGCCGCCCTGCTGCACGACGTTTCCAAGCCGGCCTGCACGCGAATCGAGGACGGGCGCGTCACGAGCCGCGGCCACTCCAAGCGCGGCGCCATCACCGCGCGCGCTCTGCTGTGGAGTCTGGGCGTGCCGATAGAAGCCCGCGAGCAAGTCGCCAACCTGATTCGCTTCCACCAGACGCCCTTCTTCCTCATAGACAGGCCGGACGCGCGGCGGACGCTCTTCGAAGTCAGCCAGTCGGCGCGCTGCGACCTGCTGGCACTCGTCGCGGAGGCCGACGCGCGGGGCCGCGTCTGCGCCGACGGCCAAAGGCTCCTCGACAACATCGCGCTCTTCACGCAGTACGCCGCCGAGCAGGATTGCCTGACCGGCCCGAGGCGTTTTCCCAACGACCACAGCCGCTTCCTCTACTTCCGGCGGGAGGGGCGCGACCCCGATTACGAGGCTTACGACGACACGGTCTGCGAAGTCGTCATGATGTCGGGCCTGCCCGGCGCCGGTAAAGACTTCTGGGTGGCGGAGAACATGGAGGGTCGGCCCGTCGTCTCGCTCGACGACCTGCGCCGCGCGATGCGCGTCCCGCCGACGGACAATCAAGGCCCCGTCGTCTCGAAGGCGCGCGAGCTTGCGCGCGAGCACCTGCGCGCCCGGCGGCCCTTCGTCTGGAACGCGACCAACGTCAGCCGGCAGGTGCGGCGCCTGTCCGTGGACCTCTTCGCCGCCTACAACGCGCGCGTCCGCATCGTCTACGTCGAGGCGCCCGAGGACAGGCTCTACGCGCAGAACCGCGAGCGCGACGACGCCGTTCCGGCCGAGGTGATACGCAAGCTCACCGCGCGCTGGGAGGTGCCCGACCTGACGGAAGCGCACCGCGTCGAATGGGTCGCCGGCTCGACGGCCGCGGCGCAGCTTTTGATCTTCTGACGGCGCGCGAAAATTTTTAGCAACCGCGCGCCCCCTCGTGATGTATAAGGAGGCATGAGGGACCAGACGCCACACCTGACCTACGCCGTCAAGGCCCTCGTGCGTCCGAAGGCGCTGCTCTACTGGGCCTTCCTCTTCTACTTCCTCTCGTTCGTCAACGGCCTGTCGCTCGACCCGCGCGGCGCCGCCTTCCCCGCGCTCGCCGCGCTGCTCCTGTGGCTCGACCGCCGCTCCGACAAAATCCGGTAGGGGTTAGACGACGAAACGGGCCGCGTGCATACTTGTCGCCATGAAGCACCTCGTCTTGCTCGGCGATTCCGTCTTCGACAACGCGGCCTACGTGGGCGGCGGCCCCGACGTGACCGCCCACCTGCGACGGCAGGCGCCCGAAGGCTGGCGCGTCACGCTCAGGGCCGTTGACGGCAGCATCGTCTCGGGCGTCCGCAGGCAGATGTTCGAGCTGCCGGCGGACGCCACGCACCTCGTCGTCAGCGCGGGCGGCAACGACGCGCTCGGCCGCGCCGGCATCCTCGAAGAGAGGGCGCGCTCGGCCGCCGAAGTCCTGAGCCGGCTGGCCGACATCGTCGAGGAGTTCACCTTCGATTACCGCGACATGCTGGGCGGCGTGCTGGCGCGCGGCCTGCCCGCCGCCTTCTGCACCGTCTACTACCCGCGCTTCACCGACCCCCTGACGCAGAGGCTCGCGATGACGGCCCTCTCCGTCTTCAACGACGTGATAGTGCGCGAGGCCGTCGCGGCCGGCGTCCCGCTGCTCGACCTGCGTCTCGTCTGCGACGAGGACTCCGACTACGCCAACCCGATAGAGCCTTCCGCCTCCGGCGGCGCCAAGATCGCGGCCGCCATCCTCCGCCTTATAAAGCAACACAGGTTCGAGGGCACGACCGAGGTCTTCAAATAATCCGCCGCCGTTAACGAGAATTCTGCTGTAGAAACTCCGAAGGGCTCGGCGGGTTGAAGGGCACGCCCTTGCTCGCGGCCCAGAGCGTCAGCCAGTGGGAGTTGTCAACGTACTTGTCGGGGTACTTGTAAGCCTCGTCGGCGAGGGCTTCTTCCAGCGTGACGAAGCGGTAGCCCCTCGCCTTCATCATCCTCACCATCCCGTCGAAGGTGTCGGCGTTCAGCTCGTTGGCGTGCAGCAGGAGGATGTGTCTGATGGGACGGCCGAACAGCCTGCCCGCCAACCGCTCGCTGAACTCAAGCCTCTCCTCCGAGAACTTCAGGTACTCCTCCGAAACCCTCTTCAGCATCTCGGCGGACTGCTCGCGGCGGGCTTTGTTGTAGGCGGCGAGGACCATCCAGTCCATCGGGTCAACGGTGACGGGCGCGATGCGGTAGCCCCGCTCGGCGATGAAGCTCTCGAACATGAGCTCCAGCTCCTTCGTCTCGCCCATCTGCAAGAAAGGGTGGCGGAAGTACCTGACGCGCCCGCCCTTCTGTTTCATCAACGTCCTCGTGACGCTGTCGCCGCGGACGAAGTCATCCTCGTATGCGGCGAGCGAGGCGCCCTTGAAGCCGAGGTGGGAGAAGGTGTGGTTGCCAAGCTCGACGCCCGCGTCCGCCCACTGTCTCAGGACGCCGATGCGCGCCTCCGTCTCGCCCGGCACGTAGAGCAGCGACTCGTTGACGAAGCCGACGGCCGGGACCCCGTGCTTCTTAATGACGGCGAGCAGCTTCGCGGTCATCTCCCGCAGCCTCGGCGCGTCGAACTGCGGGCCGTTGAGCGGCAGGTCGTCAAAAGTGACGGCGATCTCTTTAGCACCGGGCGCGGCGCCCGCGGCGTTCTGCGCCCGCGCCTCGACGCGGCAGAGGCCGCACGCCAACGCCAGCGCCGCCGCCAGTCCGAGTAGCTTCCGACTCATCATCTCCCCCTCCGGCCTCCGTGCGTGACGGGTTAAACCTGACGCCCTGCAATATGAAGTCGTCGGCCGCGCCGGGTCAACTCGGGCGCGGAGATAAATGTTGACAGGGCGGGCGCGCTTCATTAAGCTACGCACTCCTCCCGGCAAGGTCGTTGCGTTTCGTCTCACTCGCCCCACCATTGGCGTCACCCGACTGCCACCTTCTCGTTGGCACCTTTCACGGTCCCCGTTCACTTCAGAGGGGATTAACTCGCTGCCCGTGCCCGCCGTCGGACCGACAGCTTTGTCGTCGCGGCAGTTCTCTCAACGTCCCTCGCTGGCGCCCTCGCCGAGCCTCCGGCCGCGACCGAAGACAAACGCCTGACTACAACCGAACACCCCGAACCTCACGCCGCTGAAGGCAGGGGCGGGTCTGCCCTTTCGGCAGAGGCCCCGGCCCTCAGCCCCCGTTCTTAGGAGGAAGATAATGAAGACCCTCAAGCTAGCCGTGATTGTGCTCTTCCTGGCGGCGGCCATCGTGCCGGCGGCGTGGGACCGCACGGTCTACAGCCAGACCTCGTCGGCCGCGTTGGCCGACCAGGCGAACATGGCCTCCGACACCGACGCCACGGCGACCGCCACGAGCGGCAACTACGACCCCGAAGGCGTCTCGCCCAACGACACCACCACCTGGACCTACAAGACCGACGCCGACCCGACCGCCGCCAAGACGACGACCACCACCGGCACCACGTCAACCAACTCGACCGCCGCGATGGCCGACGACTCGACGGCCATCGACAACGGCTCGACCACGACCATCACCGCCTGCCCCACGCCCCCGGCCGCCGCCGCGCCCGCCGGCTTCGACAACAAGACGAACGGCTTCACCGCCCAGACCACCTTCACCGCCGACAAGCTGGTCTTCGAGGAGCGCGACGAGATTGACGAGGGCCTCGGCCCCGTCTACAACGCGCAAGGGTGCGTCGAGTGCCACCAGAACCCCGTGACCGGCGCCATCAGCCAAATCACGGAGCTGCGGGCCGGCCACAACGTGACGAACACGACGACGGGCGCCGTCGAATTCAGGGACGCGCCCGGCGGCTCGCTCATCAACGACCGCGCCACCAACTCGAAGGCGCAGGAGCGCGTCCCGCCGCTCTACACGGCGGGCATCATCGGGGGCGGCGCCGCGCTCACCGGCTCCGAGACGGTCCGCACCTTCCGCACCTCCTTGAACACCCTCGGCGACGGCTTCGTCGAGGCCATCGCCGACGGCACGCTCGTCGCCATCGCCAACAACCAGCCCGGCACGACCGGCGGCGAGATACAGGGCCTCGCCATCAGCGTCCCCGTCCTTGAGGCCAACAACAACAAGCGCATCGCGCGCTTCGGCTGGAAGAACCAGCACGCCAGCCTGCTCTCCTTCTCGGGCGACGCCTACCTGAACGAGATCGGCATCACCAACTTCCTCGTGCTGACGGAGAACACGAGCCTCGGCCGCTTCGTTGGCTTCGGCTCCGGCTTCGACCCCGTCCCCGACAACCAGCCCTGCGACGCCAACGTCAACGTCATCTGCGGCGAGGACACGGCGCAGGACGTTAAAATCTTCGCCCGCTTCATGCGCGCGACCAAGGCCCCGCCGCGCGACCAGGAGATCATCAACAAGTACCTCGCCGACGTGACGGCCGGCGCGCAGATTTTCGCCAGCATGCCGACGGCGAACGGCCCGACCTTCAGTTGCAGCGTCTGCCACGTCCCGTCTATCCTCACGGCCAAGCCGTGCACGATCATCAACGCGGGCACCTTCAAAGTCCCGACCGCGCTCGGCAGCAAGATCATCCGGCCCTTCGGCGACTTCCTCCTGCACGACGTGGGGACCGGCGACGGCATCGTGCAGAACGGCGGCCAGATTACGCGCCGCAAGGTGCGCACCGCGCCGCTCTGGGGCGTCCGCACCCGCGACCGCCTGATGCACGACGGCAACTCGCTGACCTTCAGCGACGCCATCCTGCGCCACGCGGGCGAGGCCACTTCCGTCATCAACAACTACAAGCTGCTCACCTCGACGCAGAAGCGGCAGCTTCAGACCTTCCTCGAATCCCTCTGACGCCGCGCGCGCCACGAGGGCTTAACGCGAGCGGCCGCGCCGGCATCGACAGCGGCGCGGCCGCCCGTCCCAACTCCCTTTTTGGAGGAACAGATGAGAGCGTCCCGTCTACTCACCTCGCAGACTTTACCTTCCTTACTCGCCGCCCTCCTTCTCTCCCTCGCCGCCGCCTGCACGGAATCTAAACCGCCGGGCGACGGGAGCGCGGCCCGGACCACTCCGACGCCCGCGCCCGCCGCCGCGACGCCCGAGGCCGCCGCCATGCCCGCCGCGCCGCCCACCGGGCCGCGCATCGAGCTGGCCGAGGCTTCGCCCACGGACCTGCGCGAGTGCGTGAAGCGCGTCTACAGGGACGCCGTGACCGTCGAGGGGGGTCGCCCCGACAACTACGTCACGGGCGACTTCAACGGCGACGGCTCGCAGGACATCGCCGTCGTCGTGCGGCCGGCCCGCGGCAAGCTCGACGAGCTTAACGACGAGCTGGCGAACTGGATTCTGGTTGACCCGCATCAGGTCAGCACGCCCGACGACCCGAAGCCGACCCCGACACCCGGCGCCGCGCCCGCGCGCGTCAGCGTCGCGCAGGGCGACACCCTGCTCGCCGTCATCCACGGCCACAAGGAAGAGGGCTGGCGCAACCCCGCGGCGACTCAGACTTACCTGCTCCGGAACGCGGTCGGGAGTGACTTGAAGGCGAGGCCGCGGGCGCCGGGGCGCACGCCCGACGTGATAAGCGAAACGCTCTCGGGCCGTGAAGGCTTCCTCATGTGGAACGGCGCGCGCTACTTCTGGCGCCCCGGAAATTGATTGACCCGCCCGAGACGTTGGCAGACAATGTGCGCCGCATGGAGACGGATGGAACCCGCGCTGTCTGGCACCCGGCGACGCGCGTCGCCTTCCGCTTCGCGTTCGTCTATCTCGTCCTCTACATCCTGCCCTTCCCGCTGGGGAGCTTCCCCTACACCGACGCGCTCGCCGACCCCTACACGCAACTCTGGAACGCGGTCGTGCCGCGGGTCGGGCGCGACGTGCTCCGTCTCGGCTACGAGTTCCCCATCCCCTTCAACGGGAGCGGCGACCGGACCTACGACTACGTCCTCGTCTTCTGCATGCTCGTGCTCGCCGCGGCGGCGTCCCTGCTCTGGACGCTGCTCGACCGTCGGCGGGCCGCTTACCCAGCCCTGTACCGCTGGCTCCGCGCCTACGTCCGCCTCTACCTCGGGACCTCGATGATTACCTACGGCGCCATCAAGCTCATCAACACGCAGTTCCCCGCCCCGACGCTCGACCGCCTCATCCAGCCTTTCGGCGACGCCTCGCCGATGGGGCTGCTCTGGACCTTCATGGGCTCGTCCGGCCCTTACACCGCCTTCACCGGGGCCGCCGAGATGCTGTGCGGCATCCTCCTCTTCTTCCGGCGCACGACGACGCTCGGCGCGCTCATCTGCGCCGCCGTCATGGGCAACGTCGCCATGCTCAACTTCGCCTACGACGTGCCCGTCAAGCTCTTCTCGTCGCACCTGGTCGCGATGGCCCTCTTCCTCGCGGCGCCCGACGCGCGGCGCCTCGCGAACGTCCTCGTCTTCAACCGCGCGGCGGGGCCGGCCGAGATGCACAGGCTGTTCGGGCGCGAGCGGCTGCACCGCGGCGCGCTCGTCCTGCGCACGCTCTTCCTCGTCGCGTTCGTCGGCCTCTCGCTCTACCAGTCCTACGAGAATCGGAAGACGTTCTCCGTGCGGTCGCCGCTCTACGGCGTCTGGGAGGTGGAGGAGTTCAGCCTCGACGGCGAGCCGCACCCGCCGCTCATGACGGACGCGGCCCGCTGGCGGCGCGTCGTCTTCGACCGCCCCAACCAGCTCGCCGTCCAGTTGATGAGCGACACGCGCCAACGCTACCGCCTTGAGCTTGACGAAGGGCAGAAGACGCTCTCGCTCACGAAGCGCGACGACCCGAACTGGAAGGCCGTCATCACCTACGAGCGGCCGGAACCCGACCGCCTCATACTCGGCGGCGACGTTGACGGCCGCCGCATCGAAGCCGCCTTACGGCGCACCGACCCGAGCCAGTTCCTCCTCACGAGCCGCGGCTTCCACTGGGTCAACGAATACCCCTTCAACCGTTAAAGAGGCCGAGTCCTTATCAACCTTTCGCGCGCGCCTCTCTCGTGCGGAACGCCCTCGGCGTGACGCCGGTCCACCGGCGGAAGGCGCGGTGGAAGGCGCTCGGCTCGGAGAAGCCGAGCAGGTAGGCGACCTCGCAGATGGCGAATTCCGGCTCGCGCAGGTAACGCTTCGACAGCTCGCTCCTCACCTCGTCGAGCAAGTCCTGGTGCGACGTGCCCTCCTCCCTGAGCCTCCTTTGCAGCGTGCGCGGGCTGACGCCGAGCCGCTGGGAGAGTGTTTCTAGTCTCGGGTCGCCCGCCTTCAGCGCCTCGGCCAGAAGGCTGCGCACCTGATGCGCGAGGCTCTCCGGTTGCGGCAGTCTCGCCAAAAGCTCGCGCGCCTGGCGGTCGAGGATGTCGCAGAGGCCGGCGTCGGCCCTCGTTATCGGGAGGGCGAGCAGCGAGCTGTCCAGAATCAACTCGTTGCTCGGCCTGCCGAACCGGACCGGGGCGCGGAAGATTCTCCGGTGCTCGCTCGTGCTCGGCGGCTCCGCGTGCCGGAAGGAGACTTCCTGCGGCGCCCACTCGACGCCCGTCACGCGGCGCGCGAAGCTGACGGCGATGGAGAAGGTCATCTCGCTGTCGTGCCGCCGCCCGCCGCCGTCGCCGCCCGCGTACTCGTACGTGAGGCAGGCTCGGCCGCCGCCCACGCCCAGCTCGAACGACGCGCCGTCGGTCCATATCGAGTGGTAGCGGACCAGCCGGTTGAGGGCTTCGCCGAGGGTCGGGCTGTTGATGATGACGTAGCCGAGCACGTCGAACAGCTCGGGCGTCGAAGTCTCGCCGACGTGGAGGCCGAAGGCGTCGTCGCCCGTGAGCCTCGCCCCCGCCTCGTAGAGCGCGGCGAACTGCGCGAAGGGGATTCGGTGGTCGGGGTCTTCGAGCACGGCCGGGTCGAGGCCGACGGCGCCGTAGAGTTCTTCGGCCCCGACGCCGCGCGCCGCCGCCGCGTCCGTAATCTTACGAACAGACCTGACCAGAATCGTGTACTCGCGAGGCATGAACGGGATTCGCAACCTCCGACGGGGTTAGCGCCTATTGTCAATTTCTTGGCGCGGAGAGTCAAAATTCCCGGCGCCCGCCCGCCGCCGAATGGACGTATATTAGCCCGCGGCAAGCGCGCACGACTCCCCGCCGCCCCATTTCACGACAAGGAAAAACTTGATGCGAACCTTGCTCTCTTTAACGTGCCTCCTGATGCTCGTCGCCGCGCCGCAAGCCCAGACGCCCGCGGCCAAACAGCCCGACCCGCGCCCGCGCTACAAAGGCTACGTCGAGCCCGCTTACAAGGAAGCCTCCGTCAGCTCCACTTACGTCACCATGCGCGACGGCGTCCGCATCGCCGTTGACGTGATGCTGCCGAAGGGGGAGCAGCCGGTGGCGAAGGTCCCGGCCCTCCTGACCTTCACGCGCTACTGGCGCGCGAAGGACGGGGGCCGGCCCGACAACCTACAGAAGTTCTTCGTCGGCCACGGCTACGCCGTCGTCGGCGTGGACGTGCGCGGCACGGGCGCCTCGTTCGGTACGTGGCCGGCGCCTTGGTCGGCCGAGGAGGTGAAGGATTACGGGCAGGTCGTTGACTGGGTCGTGGCGCAGCCTTGGTCGGACGGCAAGGTCGGCGCGTTCGGCAACTCCTACGGCGCCGTCTCGGCGCTGATGCTCGCCTCGCTCAACCACCCGGCCGTGAAGGCCGTCGTCCCGCGCCACTTCGAGTTCGACGAGTTCGCCGACGTGCCCTTCCCCGGCGGCATCTTCAACGACTGGATGGTCAAGACGTGGGACGAGTCGAATCACCAACTCGACCAAGGCGCGGGCGTCAAGCCGGTGGACGCCGACGCCGACCGCAGCTTGCTTCGCGCCGCCGTCCAGTCGCACGAGAAGAACGTTGACCTTTATCAAGCCGCCCTCCGGGTCACGTTCCGCGACGACTCGATGGACGCGGGCACTGGCCGCGGCTTGACCCTTGACGACCTCGGCCCATACAGCCGCCGCGCCGAACTCGGGCGCTCGCGGACGGCCGTCGGCGCATGGGGCGGCTGGCTCGACGCGGGCACGGCCGATGCCGTCATCAAAAGCTTCCTCGCCGTAGGCAGCGTGCAGCGCGCCGTCGTCGGCCCGTGGAACCACGGCGCGTCGCAGAACGCGAGCCCGTACTTCTCCCCGGCCTCTCAGAAGGTCGCGCTGATGTACGAGTGGCTTCGCTTCTTCGACCAACACCTGAAGGGCGTTGACACCGGCGCCGGCCCCGGCCGGGTTCTGTTCTACTACACGATGGGCGAGGAGCGTTGGAAGGCGACCAAGGTCTGGCCCGTCGCGGGGACGAAGCCCGCGCGCTGGTACATGGCCGCCGACAACAGTCTGTCAACGTCCGCGCCCGAGGCGGACGCGGGCGCCGACGCTTACAAAGTTGACTTCGAGGCGACGACCGGCGAGAAGAACCGCTGGCGGACGCAGCTCGGCGGCCCCGTCTCCTACCCCGACCGCGCCGACGAAGACCGCCGCCTGCTCACCTACACCAGCCCCCCGCTCGCCGAGGACACTGAAATCACGGGCTACCCCGTCGTCACCCTCCACGTCGCCTCGACCCACGCCGACGGCGCCTTCTTCGTCTACCTCGAAGACGTGGACGAGGCCGGCAGGGTCACGTATCTAACGGAGGGACAGCTCCGCGCGATTCACCGGAAGCTCTCGAAGGACGCCGCGCCGTTCGCGACCGGCGCCCCGCACCGCACCTTCGAGAAGAAGGACGCCCTGCCGCTCACGCCGGGCGAGACGGCCGAGTTGAAGTTCGCGCTGCTGCCGACCTCCGTCCTCGTGAAGAAAGGGCACCGCGTCCGCGTCGCCGTCGCCGGCCACGACAAGAGCGTCTTCGCGCGCACGCCGGCCGAGGGCACGCCCGTCATCACGCTGGCGAGGAACAAACGCTTCGCCTCCTTCGTCGAGCTGCCCGTCGTCGGCGGCCCCTCGCGCCCCGTCGCCCCGCCCGACCTCCTGACCTACTTCGAGCCCGCCGCCGCCCCCGCGACGGCGGCCGTTGACCCGAAAATTTACGACGCCTACGCAGGGCAATATGAGCTGGCCCCCGGCCTCCGTATCAACGTCACGCGCGAGGGCGCGAAGCTTTTCGGCGAGGCGCCGGGACAACCCAAGGTCGAGCTGTCGCCCGAGTCCGAGACGAAGTTCTCCGTCAAGGGGACGAACCTGCAAGTGACCTTCGTCAAGAACAAGGAAGGGCAGACCACCGGCCTCATCCTGCACCAGCAGGGCCGCGACATGGAGGCGAAGAAGATTAAGTAACCCTGCTAACCCACGACGGTCACGACCGACTTGGCGGGGACCGTTATCGTGAAGGCGCCGGAGGTGACGCCGACGGGTGCGAGCTGCGCCTGATTCTCCGTAGCCGACGTGCGGTAGGGCGTCACGCTGGCGGGCGTGTTAGTTAAGCCGGGCAGGTTGACCGTGACCGTGTGCGCGCTCCGGCCGCCGTTGGCGAGGACGACGGCGACAGCGCCGGTCGTCGGCCTGACCGCGGTCACTTGCAGCGTCGCGTCGCTCGACGTGGACGCGAGCACCACCGAGCCGGGCCGGATGAAGCGGCTGAACTGCCCCAGCACGTACAGGCGCTTCGGCACCTGGAACGAATCGGTCGTCGCGTCGGCGCTGATGAGCCCCTCGTTGCCGCCGTTCAGCGACATCACCCACCAGTAGAAGTAGGCGCTGAACCGACCGCCGTTCAGCGCCTTGTTGATTTCGGTCGCCCACGTCATGCCGTCGTCGATGCTGCCGACGTACTGCCCGTTCAGGTTCGAGTCCTCGGTCTGCCAGATGGGCTTGTTGTACTGCGCGCAACTGTTGCAGGGCTTGCCGAGGTCGTCCGTCTTGCCGTAGCCGTGCGTGGCGACGATGGAGATGGCGGCGCGCGCGCTCGGGTCGCTGAGGATGGGGCTGCCCCAGCTGGCGTCGAAGTTCGAGTAGTAGGCCGGCTCCGGCGCCATGATTCTCGCCGTCAGGCCGCTGGCCGCCAGCGCGGGCTGGAGGTTGCCCGCGACGAAGGAGCTGATTTCAGAAGTCGTCCACTCGCAACTGTCGTAGGTGGTCCGCATGTTCGGCTCGTTCTGCACGCTCTCCACCTGCGCCTCGAAGCCCAACTGCGCCTTCGCCCTCCTCAGCCATTCGACCTTGAGGGCCGCGAGGTCGGCGTAATACTGCGGGCGGACGTGGCCGCCGCCCGTGCACGAGTTGTTGTCCTTCATCCACGCGGGCGGGCTCCAGGTGGAGACCATGTACCTGTTGACGCCGTAGGCCGCGTTCACCCTCTGGAGCCAGCGCATCTCGCTCTGGATGCCCCAGTGGCCCCAGTCGTAGACGCCCGGCGACGGGTTGAAGTCGCACAGGAAGGAGCCGACGCGGACCCAGCTCAGGCCGGCGCCCGGCTTCGCGGCGTCGTACAGGAGGTCGAGTATCTGAGTCTGCTTCGCCGCGGAGAACTTGTCGAGGTCGTTGGCGACCCACGTCGCCGACGCGCCGAAGCCTTCGACGGTCTGCCGCGGGCTGTTGTAATTCACGTTCACGGTCACGCCGGCGGCCTTCGACGGCGCGGGCGCGACGACGAAGGGGCCGAGCGCCAGCGCCAGCATCAGGCACCGGATGACGAGCTGATGACATCTCCTTCCCATGTTTCCTCCTGATTTCGTTCGTTGGGGTGGCGGCTGGCCGCCGCACACCTCGGCCGTCGGTTGGGGTGAACTATTCGAGATGCGAGAGGGGCTTCGAGAGCGCGGTTCGGAATTTGTTGTAAGACCCGACAAAAGTCTTTCTATCTCAGGGTCAGTTTTCGTGTCAAGAGATTCGTCGGCGGGCATATTAACGACTTATCATTTAATCATTAGCCGATAAAACCATTCCGTGAGAATTCCTGAATAACGCCCCGCCCCGACTCGCCCCTCACAGCCCTATCCTCTGCCGCGTCACCGACTTAAGCGCGAGCCTCCGGCGCGGGTATGTGCGTTGCGTTCTACGCCCGCGCCCCAGACGCAACAACACTCTCAGGAGGCTCAACGCATGACATGCTCACTACGCAGCGCGGCGCGGGGTTCACTCGCGCGACTGGCGGCGCTTACGATTTTAGTCTTCGCGGCCGTCTGCCCGGCGGCCTTCGGGCAATCGCCTTCGACCGGCGCCATCGCCGGCACCGCCACCGACCCCTCGGGCGCGGCCATCGCGGGCGCCAACGTCCTCGTCCGCAGCGAAGAGACCAATCAGGAGTTCACGGCCACGACCGCCGACAACGGCACCTTCAACGTGCCGGCGCTCAAGTCGGGCACCTACGCGGTGACTGTGACGGCGCAAGGCTTCAAGCAGTCGGTGGCGCGCGGCGTGAAGGTTGACGTGGCGACGACGACGACCGTCAACCTCGCGCTCGAAGTCGGCGCCGTCACCGAGACCGTCACGGTCACGGCCGCGGGCGCCGAGCTTTTGAACACGCAGAACACCAACGTCGGCACGACCATCGTCGGCCGCCAGATAGTCGAGCAGCCGCAGGCTTCGCGCGACGCGCTCGACCTCGTCACGCTGCTCCCCGGCGTGCAGAACACGGGGCGCCCGCGCCAGTCAACGGTCAACGGCCTGCCGAAGAGTGCGCTGCAAATCACCATCGACGGCGCCAACGTCCAGGACAACCTCATCAAGTCGCAGGACGGCTTCTTCACCTACGTCCGCCCGCGCATCGACGCCATCGACGAAGTCACCGTCTCGACCGCCACGCCCGGCGCCGAATCCTCCGGCGAGGGCGCCGTCCAAATCAAGTTCGTCACCCGCTCGGGCACGAACGATTTGACGGGCTCGCTCTACTGGTATCACCGCGAGCCGACGCTCTCGGCCAACTACTGGTTCAACAACGCCACGCTCGCGCCCGACCCGAAGACGGGCAAGGCGCCGCGCAACCGCGTCCTGCTCAACCAGTACGGCTTCCGCCTCGGCGGCCCCGTCCGCATCCCCGGCCTCTTCGACGGCCGCGACAAGGCGTTCTTCTTCACCAACTACGAAGAGTTCCGCATCCCCGAGCAGCAGTTGCGACAGCGCACCGTCTTCAACTCCAACATCTTCGGCGGCGCGACGCCGGGCGACTACCGCTACGTCGTGGGCGGCGAGACGCGCACCGTCAACCTGCTCCAGATAGCGGCGGCCGTCGGCTCGACCAGCACGCTCGACCCGACCGTCTCCAGCGCGCTCGCGGCCATCCGCGGCACCTTCTCGCAGGGCACGCTCGCCGCCGCCGCGGCGCCCAACTACCAGACCTTCAGCTTCATCAACACCGGCGGCCAGCAGCGTTACTTCCCGACCGTGCGCTTCGACTACAACATCTCGAAGAACCACCACTTCGAGAACGTCTGGAACTACCAATACTTCACGGGCGCGCCCGTTGACTTCCTCAACAACATCGACCCTTCCTTCCCCGGCTTCCCGAACCACGCCGGCCAACGCTCGAACCGCTTCTCGAACTCGACGGCGCTGCGCTCGACCATCACGCCCTCGCTCGTCAACGAGGCGCGCTTCGTCCTGACCGGCGGCACGTCTCTGAGCGGCGAGCAGGTGTCGCCCGCCCAGTTCGCCAACCAGGGCGGCTTCGACCTCGCGCTGAGCGACAGTTGTTGCGGCCTCGCCGTGCTTCAGGACATCACGGCGAACAACTTCCCGACGCTGTTCGCCGCGGGCGCCTTCGGCAACGCGGCCCCGACGCGGCGCAACACGCCGACCAAGGGCTTCACGGACACCCTGACGTGGGTGCGCGGCGCGCACAGCATCAACTTCGGCGGCAACTTCACGCAGATTAACTACTGGTCGAACGACATCAACCAGACGGTCCCGACCGTCTACTTCGGCCTCAACGGCACCGAGGCCATCTTCAGCGTCTTCAACTCGACGGCCGGCATCAACACCTTCCTGCCCGGCGCCAGCGCCAACCAGGCGGCCGAGGCGCAGGCCATCTACGCGCTCCTGACCGGGCAGGTGCAGCAGATTTTCCGACAGGCTTTCCTCAACGAGCAGGGCACGGGTTACGCCGCCCTCGGCAATCAGGTCAACCGCTGGCGGCAGCGCGAGTTCGGCTTCTTCGCGCAGGACTCTTGGCGCTACCGCCCGAACCTGACGCTCAACTACGGCCTCCGCTGGGAGCCGCAGCAGTCGCCCGTCTCGCTCAACAACTCGTACACGAAGACCGACGTGGCGGGCGTCTTCGGCGTCTCCGCCGGCCGCGGCCTCTTCAACCCCGGCGCGCCCTTGAGCGGCGCGGGGCCGGCCCAGTACACGGCCCTCCTCCCCGGCGAGAGGCTTTACAAGACCGACTGGAACAACTTCGCGCCCTCGGTCGGCCTCGCCTACAGCCCCGACTGGAAGAGCGGCATTCTCAACCGCGTCTTCGGAGGCGCCGGCCGGAGCGTGCTCCGCGCCGGCTACTCGCTCGCCTACGTCCGCGAAGGGCTCTCGGTCGTGGTGCAGCCCATCCAGAGCAACGCCGGCTCGCTCCTTGACGCGAGCTTCAACCCCAACGGCGCGGTCGAGGAGGCCCGCCTGCGCGACTTCAACGCCGGGAACCTCGCCGGCTTCGACGAGACGCCGGTCCCGTCGCGGCCGACGTTCCCGACTACCGGCAGCGCCTTCGACCTCGTCACGCCGTCGGCCTTCGACCCGAACCTGAAGACCGGCTACGTCCAGTCGTGGACCGCGGGCATCCAGCGCGAGCTGACGAAGGACATGGTCTTCGAGGCCCGCTACGTCGGCACGCGCGGCATCAAGCTCGCGCGCCGCTACAACATCAACGAACTGAACGTCACCGAGAACGGCTTCGCCGACGAGTTCCTGCTGGCCCAGCAGAACCTCGCCGCGAACCGCGCCGCCGGCCTCAACAGCTTCGCCTACACCGGCAACCCCGGCACCTCGCCGCTGCCCATCATGCTTCAGTACTTCACGGGGCAGAACGCCTCGGCGCGGAACCCGAACAATCCGGCTAACTACACCAACAGCCGCTTCGCCAACACGGCGCTCATCACGTTCCTGCTGCCGAACAACGGCAACGTCATCGGGCTCGCCAACCGCCTCGCGGGCACGGCCGGCACGGGCAGCGCCTCGCGCGCCTCCAACAACAACTACTACTTCCAGAACGGCGAGCTGGCGGGCCTGCCCCGCAACTTCTTCATCGCCAACCCGGACGCCGTCTTCGCCGGGGCGGCGCTCACCGACAACGGCACGCACACGTGGTACGACGCCTTGCAGCTCGAAGTGCGCCGCCGCATGACGCACGGCCTGCTGCTGCAAGCCAGCTACACCTTCTCGAAGGCCCAGACCAACTTCTTCGCGTCGAGCCAGACGGCGCTCAACAACTACGTGACGCTGCGCGACCACTCTTTGAGCAAGCGGCTCTCGCCCTTCGACCAGCGCCACGCCTTCAAGGTCAACTGGATTTACGAGCTGCCCGTCGGCCGCGGCAAGACGCTGCTCTCGGGCGCGAACGGCTTCGTCAATCAGGCGCTCGGCGGCTGGGAGTTCCACGGCACGGCGCGCGTGCAGTCGGGCCGCGCCTTCCGCCTCGGCAACGTTCAGCTCGTCGGCATGACGGCGAAGGACTTGCAGAATGCCATCGACATCAGGAAGACGACTCAATGCGACACGGCAGGCCAGAACTGCCGGGCCGTCGTCTTCTTCCTGCCTGACGACATCATCCAGAACACGCAGCGGGCGTTCACCTTCTCGACCGCCGCGAACGCCGTGGGCGGCTACGCGCCGGGCACCGAGCCTTCGGGCCGCTTCATCGCCCCGCCGGGCTACGGCGGCTGCGTCCAGCAGTACGCCGGCCAGTGCGGCTTCAGCGACCTCGTGCTCCACGGGCCGCGCTTCGTCCGCGCCGACCTGAGCGTCGTCAAGCGGTTCCGCTTCACCGAAACGATGAATCTGGAGATGCGCGGCGAGTTCCTGAACGCCTTCAACAACGCCAACTTCTTCGTCGGCGGCACGGCGGCCACCGACGCCGCGGCCGTCACCAACTTCAACGCCGCCGCCTTCGGCCAGACGACCTTCGCCTACCAGGACGTTTCGACCACGAACGACCCCGGCGGGCGCCTCGTCCAGTTCGTCTTGCGGCTCAACTTCTAAAAAGGAGAGTCCCGACAGGGGCGGCGTGAGAACGGCCCGGCACTCTAAGTGCCGGGCCATTCTCACGCCGCCCCTCTGTCGGGACTTTTCTTCAATCCCCTGCGGCGAGGGTCTGCTCAAGCTTATTCCGGCGGACGAAGTCGCCGAAGCGCGGGTCACTCCTCAGTGAGTCGAGGTGGGGGTCGTATTTGAGGTTGGCGACGACCATCCGGGCGAGCCTGACCTCGTCGAGCCACGCGAACGCCGTGTCCCTGTCGCCGAGCAGCGCGTAAGTCACCACGCGGTCGTACCTCGGCATCTGCGCGCGCCTCTTTAACTGTTCCTCTTCGTGCAGCGCCCGCTCGGCCTCGGCCCGGCGGCCGGCCGCCGCGTGCGCCTTCGCCACCCCGAGCAGCGCCTCGCCGGGCATGCCCTCGCGCGCGGCCTCGAACTCGGCGAGCGCCTCGTCCGGCATGCCTTTGAGCAGGTAGGCTTCGCCGAGGTTCATGTGCGCCTCGTAGGACTCGTGCCCGAGGCCGAGCGCCTTGCGGCTGAATTGGATGGACTCGTCGTAGCGGCGGGCGAGCGAGAGCACGAAGCCGAGCGTGGCGTTGGCGGAGGGCGAGGTCGGGTCAAGCTCCTGCGCGCGCCGCGCCTGCTCGACGGCCGCGTCGAGCTTGAGGTCCTGGTAGAGAAAGTAGGTGTACCTGACGCGCGCGACCGAGAGGTTCGGGTTCAGCTCCAGCGCCCGCCGGAACTCGCGCTCGGCCCCGGCGAGGTCGCCCTGCCTTTGCCTGATGGGGGCCATGACGACGTGCGCCTCGGCCAGCGAGTCGTCAAGCTCAAGCGCCTTGCGCGCCGCCGCGTACCAGCCCTGCACGGCGACCTGGCTGGGCACCGTGTCGTAGTCGTTGTTCCAGATTAAGTAATAGGAGTCGGCGAGCCCCGCGTGGGCGCGCGCGTAGTCGGGGTCGAGCTCGACGGCCTTCTTGAAGTGTTCGACGGCGCGCGCCAGCCCCTCCTTCGTCCGCGTGTTCCAGAAGTAGAGGCCGAACAGGTAGCTCTGATAGGCTTCGGTGTTCGGCGAGAAGTGACCCGCCTCGCCCGCCCGCCCGTCGCCGCTCAGGCGCGGCGCGACCGCGGCGGCCAGCCGCCCCGAGACCGAGTCCTGAAGGGCGAAGATGTTCTCGTACTTGTCGTCGAACTTCCCCGCCCAGAGGATTTTCCCTTCGTCGAGGCTGATGAGCTGCGCCGTGACGCGCACCGCCCCGCCCGACCTCTGCACCGTCCCTTCCAGCACCGCGTCCACGCCCAGCTCGCGCCCGGCCGCGAGGGCGTCCTTCTCGTCGGCCGTGTAGCGGAAGACGGAGCTGAGCGGGAGGACGGTGGTGCGCTGCTGCGCGCCGAGGCGGATGATGAGCGCGTCGGCCATCCCCAGTCCCAGCAGTCTCTCGTCCTCGTCCACCCCGACCGTCTTGAAGGGCAGCACGGCGACGGACCTCGGCGGGGCCGGGCCGGCGTGGGCGCCCCAGCGGGTCTGGTAGAAGTGGAGGAGGGCGGCGGCCGACAGCGTCACGCAGCCGACGAGCGCGAAGACGGCCCCCGGCCGGTGGCGCCGCTCGCCCGCGCCGAGCCCCGCCTCCGGCTCGACTTCGCCCGCGCCCGGCTCATCCGCAGCGGCCGGCACCTCCGACACCTCCGCGACGAACCTGTAGCCGCGCTTCGGCACCGTCTGGATGTACTGCTCGCCCTCGCCCGCGAGCGCCTTCCTCAAGAGCGAGATGTTCTGCGACAGGCTGCTCTCCTCGACGAAGCTCTCGGGCCAGAGCCGCCGCATCAACTCGTCCTTGCCGACGACGTGGCCGCCCTGCTCGACGAGCAGCAGAAGGGTGTCGAAGACTTTGGGCGTGAGCGCGACGAGGTCATCGCCGCGGTAGAGCAGGCGCTCGGCCTCGTCCAGCCGGTAAGGCCCGAAGGCGAATAAACGGCCTGATTTCATGGCCTTGAGGACTCCTCACGTCGGCCTGAAGAATTTATCAGGTTTTTATCAGCGGTTAATCAAGACTCCTCCGGCGGGAGGGACATATCCTGCCGGCGGAGTTGGGCCAGAGCTTATGAGCCTGTGATGACGCGATTCTGACGGAGGGATGTCCGGGGCCGGACCGAGGGCGGCCCGCGGGCGGTGAACGACATGAGACATCAGCTTCAGGTGGTCGGGGAGCCCGAGCGATTCGAGCAGACGTGCCTGCCCCTTTCAGCGACGGCGAACGACGTGCGCGCCGTCGTCCAGTACCTTAAGGGGAAGGCCGAAGGGGTGACGCTCGCGGAGGCCGTGGACTCGCTCAAGAAGCAGATTTTCGAGCCCGAAAAAATCGCCGCCTACGAGTCGCTGGGCATCGTCCGCCGGGAGGTCAACCGGCTGAAGCTGGACGCGCTCGGCTGGGAGCTGGCGCGCTGCCTTGAGCCGGAGGCCGACGCCTTCCGCGCCCTGCTCGACCGCATCGAAGCCTTCCGCCGCGCCCTCGACTGGGCGCACGGCCGCCGCCTCGACTACCTCATCGGCTCCGACGTGTTCGACTTCTGGAGCGACCACTGTCCGCAGGCGCTCGGCCTCAGCACGCCGCAGGTCGTCGAGGCCAACGTCAACTGCTTCTTCCAGCTCTGCCAGGCGTCCGGCCTCGGCACGCACATCGTCGGCAAGAAGGGCCAGCCCACTCGGCTGCGCCTCAACCACTCGGAGCTGACGGCCTACGTCACCGGCGCGCGCACGCCTTGCCGGGCCGGGGCGGCGGGCGCCGCCCCCGTCCCCGCCCGCAGGCTTGAGCCGCAAACGCTCCCCGGCGAGCGTCCCGGCCGCGTGCTCGTCGTCTGCGACGAACCGGACGCAACGACCGAACGGCTCGGCACGATGCTCGCGCTCATGGACGTGCCCTACAGCGTCATAGAAAGAACGCCGACCGGCGGCGGCCTGCTGCCCCGCGAGCTGATGGCGGCCATGCGCCTCTGCGACTCGGCCGTCATCCTCGTCGGCGCCCACCACCTCGCTTCGGACGACGGCGGACTCAAGCCCGAGTTCGCCCTCGAACTCAACGTCGCCCTCACCCTCTACGACGACCGCGTCGTCATCCTCTGCGACGAAGAGATGGCCCGAGCGCCCGCCCTGCGCGGCCTCGGCGTGTGCGCCCTCAACGACGGCGGACTCGACTGGGAGTCGGGCATGCACCTCATGCGCGCCGTCAAAGGCTTCGCCCGCGAGCCCCAGTAGCCCGCTCCCGCTGGCGCGTCGGCGGCCGGTGTATAATGCCGGCGATGGCGGAGAAGAAGTACAGGCTCCAGCCCGTCTTGGGCGTGCGCGAGCAGGCGAAGCGGGAGGCCGAGCGGCTGCTGGCCGCGCGCATGGCGCAACTGGCCGACGCCGAAGAGGAGTTGGCGCGGCGCGAGCGCGAGGTGGAGGCGTGCCGCGAGCGGCAGACGGCGGCCCGCGCCGAGATGCTTGAGACGATGCGCGAAGGCGCCGCCGCCAACCTCGCCCTCGCCCACCGCACTCACCTCGCCGACCTCCGTTCGCAGGAAGAGGGACTGAAGGCCGCGGCCGAAGAGCAGCGGGGCGTCGTCGCGCGCTGCGAGGCCGAGCTTGAGCGGGCGCGCGTGGCGCTCGTCGAAGCCGCCCGCGAAGTGCGCGTCATCGAGAAGCACCGCGAGAACTGGCGCGAGCGCGAACGGCGCGAGTCGGCGCGGCGCGAGCAGAAGCTTAACGACGAAATCGGCGCCATCCTCCACGAACGCCGCTCCGGCGAGTGACCCGCCCCGCCCGAAACTTGTCCCGCCTCGGAAACTGTTGCCCGCCCGCGTCGGCCGCGGCTATAATCCTTCAGCACACTACCGGACAGATGTTTTAGGACGCGGCGCGGAGACACCCGCAAGGTGCGGTGCTTCTTCCGCCGCGGAGCTTTCTCCGGACGGTGAGACCGAACTCATGCCCGAACGTCCTCGCCTCAACTCGAATCCCAAAGGCGGCGCGGCCGAGTCGCGCCTCGTGCCCATCACCGTGGCCGGCCTCGTCTGCTTCGTCACGGCCGTCGCCCTCGGCTACGGCGGCTGGGTCCTCTTCGGCACGCACGAGCGCGACGAGCCCGGCCGCGTCGCGGACGTGAGGCAGAGCCCGGCCCCGCCGCCGACGCCCGAGGCGACGCCCGCCGCCCCGCCGCCGTCCGCGCCCGCCGCGACCGCCCCCGCGGGCGAGCTGCCCGTCCCCGGCGGCGAGGTCACGCTCGGCGGCGAGGGCACCGGCTTCCCGCTCAAGCGCGCCATCGTCAAGCCCTTCCTCATCGCCGAGACCGAGACGACCAACGAGCAGTACCGCGACTTCCTGAAAGACACCGGGCACGCCGCCCCCTCGCACTGGCGCGAGGGCGAGTTCCCGCCCGGCGCGGCGCTCGAACCCGTGACGGGCGTCACTTGGCAGGACGCGGTTGACTACTGCCAGTGGCTCTCGACGAAGCTCGGCGTGACGGTCCGCCTGCCCGCCGAGGCCGAGTGGGAGCTGGCCGCGCGCGGGCCGGAGAATTTGAAGTACCCGTGGGGCAACGAGTGGGACGAGCGCGCCGCCGCCAGCGAGGAGACGGGCGGGCGCGTGCGCGCCGTCAAGAGCTACCCGGCGGGCCGCTCGCCCTTCGGCGCCTTCGACATGGTCGGCAACGTCTGGGAGTGGGTCGAGGACGAGTTCACGGACAAGGAAGGGCGGCCGAAGTCCGAAGACGGCGCGAAGCTGCGCGTCATCCGCGGCGGGGCGGCCACCGAGCCGCGCGCCTACGTGTCGGCCGCGGCGCGCTACGGGGTGCGCGAAGACATAGGCTCGCCCCGGCTCGGTTTCCGCTACGTCGTCGTCCGGCCGTAGGAAACCTCCGAGGGCCGCGACGGGATAACTCTATTGAAAGTCAGTCCGACCCCAATGGAGTTATTGAAGATGAAAGAAATGCTTCCCGAACCCGACTCGCTCAGGCGCGCGCTCCTCCTGCTCCTGCTCGCCGCCTGCTGCTGCGCCGCCTCGCCCGCCCCCCGCGCGCGCGGGCAGGCCAAGCCGAACATCGCGGGCGACGTGGAGGGCAAGAAGAAGGCGCCCCCGGCGCCGAAGCCCGCCCCCGAGAATCGGCAGGGCCAGCGCCGACGGCAGACGGCCGTCGCGCCGAAGCCCGCCCCGCCCCCGACCGCCCCGACGCCACCCCTCGAAGTCATCTTCTACACGGGCCTTGCCGACGCCGACATTTACGTGAACGCCGGGCAGGCGACGATGCAGAGGCTCGGCCGCTCGGGGGCCGACGCCCGGCTCGTCGCGCGCCTGCCGCGCGGCCTCCACACCGTCACCGCCAGCCGCCCCGGCTCGCGCATCGAGCGCCGTCAGATCGAAGTCCGACCGGGCAGCACGACCTTCGTCTTCGACCTTTCGAGCCCGGCGGCCTCGCCCTACGGCTCGCCCGTCTCGGCCGGGCCGGGCACGACCGCCGCCGACGTGTTCAGGCGTTACCTCGACCCGAAGAAGACCGACGCCGTGACGGCCGCCGAGTGGCAGCTCGCCCAAGCCGAGACGGCCGCCGCCTTCGCCGCCAACCCGCTCGACCCGCAGGCCGAGGCGCAGGCGCTCTTCGCGCGCGGGCAGCTCTCCTTCCTGCGCGGCGACTACGGGGCGGCCGTCAACGACTTCAACGCCTCGGCGCTCCGGCTGCCTTCGTCGGCCCTCGCCTACTACGGGCTCGGCAACGCCTACCTCGGCGCCGGCCGGCTCGGCGAGGCGGGGCGGGCCTTCCAGCGCGCGGCCGAGCTGAGCCCGCAGCTCGCGATGGCCTACAGGGGGACGGCCGACGTGCTCGCCCGCCAGAACAAGAACCGCGACGCGCTCCGCTACTACGAGCAGGCGCGCGTCTTGGGCTATACTTCGCCCAGCACGAGACAGGTCACGGCGCGCATCCTGCTCAAAGAGCGACGCTGGGCGCAGGCGCTCAAAGAGCTCTCCGAAGTCTCGAAGGCCAGCCCCTCGGCGGAGGTCTTCGTCGGCATGGGCGACGCCTACGTCGGGCTCGGGCAGCCCTTGAGCGCGGCTCCGGCCTACAGGCGCGCGATAGAGTTGGACCCGAAGTCGGCCCCGGCGCACTACAAGTTCGGCGAGCTGGCCTACAACCAGCGCGAATACGCCGCCGCCGCCGAGTCGCTTGAGCGGGCGCTGGCGCTCGACCCGGCAGGCGCGCTCATCGACCGCGGGCGGGCGCGCGAGATGGCGAACAAGGCCGCCGCCAAGGCGCGGGCCGCGAGGTGAGACGCGCCGGAAGTTTTGCAGTAATTTGATAAAGGAGCGGGCGACGGCCCCGTCGTGCGGCGGAGGCAGCAGGCGTCGCCCCGTGTCGTTTTATGAAAAGGGTAAATATTGGACTGTCGGCCGCCTGCGCCGCGCTCGCGCTCTGGGTCGCGGGCGCGGGCGTTGTGGCCTCGGCCGCGCCCGCGGCGGCCGTCCCGCAGCAGACGCCGAAGCCGAACATCGCCGACGATGTCGAGAAGCGGCCCAACGGCGAGGCCGACCCGAAGCCGGGGCCGACGCCCGCGCGCACGCCGCGCCAGCCGAAGACGCCCAAGCCGCCGCCCTCCTACGAAATCAACATCAAGACCGACATCCCCGAGGCCGAAATCTTCTACGGCGTCGGCAACTCGATGCCCAGCCAGAGCCTCGGCAAGACCGACGCCGAAGGCAAGCTCACACGGCGCCTGCCGCGCGGCACCTACAGCCTGCTCGCCAGCCGCCCCGGATACCGCATGCAGCGCCAGCGCGTCGAAGTCCGCTCCGGCGGCCCCAACGACGTGACCTTCCAAATCGCCATGCCCGTCGTCGCCAAGAAGGAGGAGGACGAGCAGAAGCCGGCCGAGCCCGCGCCCTCGCCCACCCCCGAGGAATCGGCCGCCGCGTCGTCGCCCTCCGACCCGTTGGCCGACGCCGACGCCGTCATCAAACGCGCCCTCGACGTGAAGGAGGCCGACGGCGTCCGCGCCGACGACTGGAAGACCATGCGCCAGAGCGTCAACGCCGCGCTCGAAAAGGACCCGGCCAACCCGCAGCTCAAGGCGCGCAAGCTCGCCGCCGACGGACAGATTGCCTTCCTCGCCGGGGACTTCGCCACCGCGCTCGTCGCCTTCCGCCAGGCGGCCATCACCGCCCCCGACCTCGCGCTCGCCCACTACGGGCTCGGCAACGCCTACCTCGCCACCAACCAGCCGGCCGAAGCCTTCAAGGCTTACAGCCGCGCCGTCAACGTCAACTCCGAGCTGGCGCTCGCCTACCGCGGCATGGGCGACGCGCTCGCCAAGCAGAACAAGACGAAGGAGGCCGCGCAGTATTACAACCGCGCCAAGAGCTTCGGCCAGCCGCTACCGGCCGACACGGGGCTCGCCGCCGCGCGCGACCTCAAGAAGCGCAAGCGTTGGGCGCAGGCGCTCAAGGAGTTTCAGGACGTGGCCGCGACGCGGCCGACCTCGGAAGTCTACGTTGACATCGGCGACTGCTACGTCGGGCTGGAGCAGCCCTTGAGCGCCTCGCAGGCTTACCGCAAGGCGACCGAGATTGATTCCAAGTCGGCGCTCGCCCACTACAAGTTCGGCGAGGTGATGCACGAGATGCGCGAGTGGGCCGCCTCGCTGGAGGCAAACGAGCGCGCCATCGCCCTCGACCCGCAGGGCACCGTCATCAACCGCAAGCGCGCCCGCGAGAGGGCCGACGAGGCGGCCAACAAGCTCAAGAAGATGAACTGAGGGCGGCGCCCCGGCCGCGAAAGGAGCGGAAGGCGATGAAGATTCCACCCGCGAACCCTCTGCCGCCGAGGCCGGCGCCCGAGACGAACCGCGCCGCCACTAGGCGCGGCTCCGTCTCGACGAACGCGCCCCACGCCGACGACCCGGCCGATGCGACCGAAAGCGCCGCCACCTCCGAGCGCGACTTCGCCAGCGTCTTCGACGAAGTCGTCTCCCGCCCCGAGTCGCGCGAAGAGGAGTCGGGCGAAGGCGACCGCCGCGTCTCGCGCGACGCCGAGCGCGCCGAACACAAGGGCTCGGCCGAGCGCCGCGAGGAGCGCGAGGGCGGCTCGAACGATACGAGCGGCGACGGGCGCGGCGGCGGCTTCGAGCACCGCACGGCGCTGCGCGAGACGGGCGTCTCCGTCGAGCCGACGGCCGCGCGCTCCATCCTTCACGTCGCCGACCTCGAAAGAATCGTCTCGGCCGTCCGCTCGCAGCTCGCCGACGGCGGCGGCCGAGTCGTCACCATCGAGTTGCGCCGCTCCGTGCTCGAAGGCTTGAAGGTCCGGCTCACGTCGGACGGCGCCGGGCGCGTGACGGCCGAGTTCGTCGCCGCCAGCGAGCGCGTCCGCTCGCAGCTCGACGCGCGCGCCTCCGAGTTGGCCGAGCTGCTCCGGGGCCGGGGCGTCAACCTCGCCGCCCTGCGCACGAGCGTCGGCACGGGCGGAGACACGGCCGGGGGCTTCGACCCCGGCCCGCGCGAAGACCTTTCCCAAAACGTCGGCGAGACGCGACAGGCGCCCCTCCACGTGTCAAACAACTCGCCCGCCGACGCGCCCCCGGAAGACGACGAAGGCGGGGCGGCGAGCACCTACCGCGCTTAAACCTTTAGGCGCCGGGCAGCGGCGGCCGGCGGCGTCCGATGAAGACAGACGCGAACACCATCAGGGCGGACGAGGCCGAGCCCGCGCCGGCCGTGGACCCCTTCGCCGTGGACCTCTTCGCCGGCCCGACCGGCGGGGCGGGTGCCGACGCGGCCGGGGACAAACGCTCTCTCTCGGGCGAACCCGCGCGCGCGCCGTCGTGGGACGCGGCGCTTCAGAAGGTCACGCGCGACGAGGCTCGTCTGTCGGCGATGCTGGCGGCCGTGCCCGCCTCGCTCTCGGCCGCGGCGTCGGCCGCGCTCGCGCGCGTCGCCGGGCGTCTCACGCACGCGGACCCCGGACAAGTCTCCTTCGACTTCCTTGAGACGCGCGAGGAAGACCTCTCCGCAGCACGCCCCGAGTCGCCGCGCGCCTTCGTCCGCGTCGTCGTCGAGCCGTGGGAGGCGCGCGCCGTGCTCGTCGTCGAAGCGGCCTTCGCCTCGGCGGTCGTGGACCTCATGCTCGGCGGCGACGGCGCGGGTGTAGCCGACGCGCCGCGCGACCTCTCGACGGCCGAGCGCGCCGTCCTCGAATTCCTCTGCGCGCAACTGCTCTCCGCCCTGAACGAAGAGGCGGGCGAGCCCCTGTTCAGACTCGAAGCGTTGACCGACGAGGCGGGCGCGGGCGGCACGGGTCGCGCCGTCGTGACGACCGTTCGCGCGCGCGTCGGCACGGCCGCGGGCGTCGTGCGCGTCGTCTACGGCCCCGAAGCCTTGGCCGCGCTCGACGAGATGCGTTCGCCGCTGCTCGCGCGCGGCGACGACGTGGCGGCGAAGCTCGCGCGCTACGAAAAGTTGTGTGCGGGCGCGCGGCTCTCCGTGCTGGTTGGCGAGACGGAGGTCGCGCCCTCGGATTTGGTCGGGCTCGAACCGGGCGACGTGGTCGTCGTCGAGCGCGTATTCGGCGGATGGTCCGGCGGCGCGGCGGCGGGCGGGATGCTTCGCGCGCGCGTGGGCGCGGGCGACAACGTGCTCCTGAGCGGCACGGCCGCCGCGTGGGAGTCGCCCGATGGGGGGCGTGTCGGCTCGTTGCGGCTGCTGGTCGAAGAGGTCGAAGTGTCGGAGGCGCGAGACACGGACGCGGGGAGGCTGCGCATGGAAGACGAGAGCGAGTTGGGCGAAGAGACGGCCGCCGAGTCGGGGCTGCTGGACAACCTCCTGCTGACGGTGCGGGTGGAGCTGCCCGCGCGCCGCATCAGTCTGGAGGAGCTGACGCGGCTGCGCGCCGGGCAGATTCTCGACCTCGACTGCCGAGCCACGGACCCCGTCGAGCTGGTGGCCGACGGGCGGCCCGTGGCGACGGGCGAGCTTGTTGACATCGAGGGCCGGCTCGGCGTGCGCGTCACGCGGCTGGCGGGCTGACCGGGGGCGCGGGCGGGAGGCGTTGATGAACTTTGTGACGATGCTTGTGGAGACGATGCTGGCGCTCGGCCTCGTCTGCGGGCTCGCCTTCCTCGTCTTCCGCTTCGCGCTGCCGCGCCTCTCCACGGTGCGCTCCGCGAACAGCATGGTGCGGGTCGTTGACCGCGTCGGGCTCGACCCGCGCAAGAGCCTCTACGTCGTCGAGGTCGCGGGGCGCTGGCTGCTCATCGGGGCTTCCGAGGCGGGCGTTCACCTGGTCAGCGAGTTGGACGCGCGGAGCGCCGAGGAGGCGGCCGAGGAGTTGGAGAGGCGGCGCGCGGCGCCGAGCCCAACGGTTGTGGCCGCGCGGCGGGCCTTCGCCGACCGCCTCGCGCGGCTCATGAACAAGAAGGGGGACTCGTGATGACGCTTCGCTCCCTTTGGCGCACGCCGCTGCGGCGCGCGTGCGTAGTCCTGCTCGCCCTCGTCGCGCTCTCGCTGCTCTCGTGCGTGCCGGACGCCTTCGCGCAGGAGGCGGCCGGTCCGGCGCGCGCGGCCGGCGGCGGAGGCGGGACGGGGGCGGCGAACCCCGTCGTGCTCGTGATAGTGCTCGGCGCTTTGGCGCTCGCGCCGTTCGCGCTCATCATGCTCACGTCCTTCGTCAAAATCTCGGTCGTGCTCTCCATCCTGCGCAACGCCCTCGGCACTCAGCAGGTACCGCCCAATCAGGTCATCACCGGCATCTCGCTCATCCTGACCATCTTCATCATGGCGCCAGTCGTCGAGAAGATGTACGCCGAGGCCGGCAACGTCGGCGACTCCGAGGCCATCTTCTCCGAGGTCTCGGTCAGGCAAATCTTCGAGGCGGCGCGGCGCGGGCGCGAGCCCTTGCGGCAGTTCTTAGAGCGCCACGCCGACGAGGACGACCGCAAGATGTTCTACAACCTCGCGCAGCGCATGGCCGTGCGCAACGGCAACGACCCCGCGGAGATTCAGGTCAGCGAGTTCCGCGTCGTCATCCCCGCCTTCGTCACCAGCCAGTTGACCGAGGCGTTCCAGATCGGCTTCCTCCTCTTCATCCCCTTCCTCGTCATCGACATGGTGGTGTCGAACATCCTCCAAGCGATGGGCATGTTCATGCTCTCGCCCGCGATGATCTCGCTCCCCTTCAAGCTGCTGCTCTTCGTGCTCATCGACGGCTGGGTCATCCTCATCCGCAACCTCGTGCTCGGCTACACCTGACAGGGAGGGAAAGAATGAACGCATACACCGCGCTGGCCGGCGAGGCCCTGTTCTTGATTCTGGTGCTGTCGCTGCCGCCGCTGCTGGCGAGCCTCGTCGTCGGCCTCGTCATCAGTCTCTTGCAGGCGCTCACGCAGGTGCAGGAGCAGACGCTCACCTTCGTGCCCAAGATCATCGCCACCATTCTCGTCCTCATCATCACGGCCCACTGGATGCTCGACCACCTGCGCGAATTCGCCGGCCGCGTCTTCGACCAGATGTTGAGGGTGTGACGGATGGACGAATTCCTCCGCCTCCTTGAGACGGTCTTCGAGGTCTTCGAGTTCGGGCAGAGCCCGCAGGCTTTTCTCGTGCTGGTGGGCCTGGCGTTCGCGCGGCTGCTGGCGTTCCTCGTCGTCGTCCCCTTCTTCGGCGGGGCGGCCGTGCCGGCGCGCGTCAAGGTGGCGACGGCGACGGCCTTCGTCGTCATCGTCTACCCGTCGCTCGCCGCGGGGCTGAAGGGCGGGGCGCTGGGCTTCGGCCCCTTGGGCTTCATCGGGCTGCTGGCGAAGGAGGCGTTCGTAGGCTTCACGCTCGGCTTCGTCGCCTCGCTCGTCTTCGAGGCCGTGCAGGTGGCGGGGCGCATCATCGACTTCCAGCGCGGCTCGACGCTGGCCGAGCTGTTCGCGCCGCAGCTCCAGACGCGCGTCTCGGAACTAGGCCAGTTCAAGCTCCAACTCGCCATCGTCATCTTCCTCGCCATCGGCGCGCACCACTTCTTCATCGGCGCGCTCCTTAGAAGCTTCGAGGTGATACCGGCCACAGGCTTCCCGCAACTGCAAGCCGGGTGGACGCCCGCCGCCGAGTTCATCACGAAGCTGACGGGCGGCGTCATCGGCGTCGGCGTGCAGTTGGCCGCGCCCGCGATGGTGGCGCTGCTGTTGACGGACTTGCTGTTCGGACTCGTCAACCGGGTTGCGCCGCAAATCAACGTCTTCTTCCTCAGCCTCCCCGTCAAGATGGCCGTCGGCCTCGCCGTCGTCCTCGTCTCACTTCCGCTCTTCAAGGACCGCTACGTCTACTACTTCAAGGAAGCCTACAAGGCTTTCGAGTTCACCATCCGCACGCTCGGCAGCCTCTCCTGACCGCCGCGGAAACCTTTTCCGCCCCGCGCCGATAACCAAGATAAGAAGTTGCTCGCCCGACAAATTCAAAACCGAGGGAGAACTATGTTCGTCAGGGACGCGGGAGGCGCCGAACTCAACCCGAGCGCGACGGAGCGGCGCGCGGAGCCCGTGCGGGCGCACGACACTCATACCGACTTGACGCAGGGCGCGTCCAGCCGGACGGGCGAGCAGAACTTCATCGCCACGGCCCTCCGCTTCGCCATCCTCGCGGCCGGCGCGGCGCCGCGGCAGGCGCCCGACGTGCGGCGGAGCCTCGACGCCGTCTGGGAGGCTTACGGCGCCGGGTACGCGCAGGGCGGCGCGGAGGAGCTTGCGCGGCAGTTGCGCACCGGCGACGACGCCTTCGACGCCGAACTCGTCCGCCGCCTGACCGCCGGCGACTCGGAGGCGGCCGTCCGCATCCTGCGCGCCGCCGGCAGCGAGCCCGTGCCCTACGGCGGCGACGAGCGCGTCTCGTCAGCCGACGGCCTGACGGTCGCCCGCGCGCTCGGCGGGGCCTACGACCGCGGCCTGCTCGGCTCGGACTTCGCCCGCCGCTGGGTGCAGGCCGAGGCCGACTACGTCAACCGCCCCGGCAACTTCGGCGACTGGCCCTACAACGAATACACCGGCAACCTCGTCGCGCAGAGCGGCTCAGCGCGCCTCATGCGCGACTACGCCAACGCTGCCATCGCGCACGCCGCCGACCCGCAGGAGGGGAACGACCTTCACTTCGTCAACGGCGCCGCGCGCGCCGCCGCGGGCGACCCAACGGTGCTCGCCGACCTCCTCCGCCGTCTCGACGCGGGGCAGATGGGCGACCGCTACACGCTCGAAAACTTCCTCGGCGCCCTCAACACGCCGCGCGACCTGATAGGCGAAGACCCCGAGCGCGCCGTGCGCGGCGAGAGCCCGCTGGCCGCGCTCCTGAACGGCGCGGCGAGGATGACGGACAGCGAGTTGAAGCTGAAAATCTTCAACGTCGTCGCGCCCGACGGCGACTTCACCGAAGGGCGCGGCGTCGCAGACGCCTTGGTGCGCCTCTACCAGAGCGACGCGCGACGCATCACCGACGCGATGATAGACACGTCCGCGAGCCTCGACGGCGTCGTCACGCTCTCGCAGTTTTTCCGGCACACGCTCTACAACGCCGACTGCACGCTCAAGGAATCGCTCATCACGACGGCCGTCAACGTCTCGCGCCAGTACCGCGCCGAGAACCGCCCGAACGAGCTGGGCCTCTTCGCCGGCACGGTCGCCAACGGCTTCCAGCTCGCCGTCAAGGACGAGGAGAAGCGCAGGGAGGCCGTCAAGAACTTCGTCGGCTTCGTCTTCGAGCTGGTGCCCGTCGGCGGCAAGCTCAAGGACATCTTCGGCAAGGCGCTCGGCTCCGTGGTCGGCGACCACGTCGGCAAGCTCATCGCCGAGAAGGGCGTCGAGGGCGCGCAGGACGCCGTCTCGGATTACCTCGTCGGCCAGTTGACCGAGGAGACGGGCCTCTTCGGCTGGGGCAACGGCGCGAAGCTCAAGAGCCGCAACGACGTGGACGAAATCCTCCGCGGCGCCTTCGAGGTCGGGGGCTTGCGCGACACCAATCCCTTAACGCCCGAGAACGACGGCCTCCAGTCGTACAACAACGGCCTCGGCACGGCCTACGACGCGCTCGAAGGCAGCGGCCTTCTGTAAAGAGTTCGGGAGGTGTGATGCTTCGACCCCTCGGCGACCTTCTAGAGAATCGGCCCGACCCGCTTGAAGATTTCGGACGCTCCGCGGGCCGCGTGCTCGAACAGGTCGAGCCCGCGACAGACGACGCCGCGCAACTCTTCGAGGGCGCGGTCGGCCTCGCCGAAGGTTACGCCTCGCGCTCGGGCGTCATGCGCCCGCCAGCCTTCGCTTTACTTGAAGTGCTCGCCTCGCGCGGCTCCGACAGGGACTTCGACGGCCGCTTCGTCGGCGCCGACGGGCGCACCTACCCGCCTTCGACGCCGCTCTCCCGAGTCCCGGCGGTGCCGCCGAGCGACGGCCGAGAGCCGACGGACACAGTCGTCTACGTCAACGGCATCAGCACGACGAAGGACGGCCAGTACCGCAGCCTCCGGCAGATAGCCGACCGCACGGGCGCGCGCGTCGTCGGCATCCACAACGCCACGCAGGGCGGCGTTGTGGATGTCATCCAGAGCGCGGGCGACACGCTCGACCTCGGCCGCAACCCGGCCGTGGACACGCTGGCCGACACCGTCTACGAAGAGATAACCGCGGGCCGCACGATTCACCTGATGGCGCACAGTCAGGGCGCGCTCATCACGAGCCGCGCGCTGACGGACGTTTACCAGCGCCTCCGCGTCGAGGACGGGCTCTCGCGGCGCGAGGCCGAGCGGCTGCTGTCACGCGTTAAGGTCGAGACGTTCGGCGGCGCGGCCGGCTCCTACCCGGACGGCCCGCGCTACGTCCACTACGTCAACCGCCGCGACCCCGTCGCCGCCCTCTTCGGCCTCGGCCCCTTCGCCAACCCGCTCGTCCGCCCCGGCCGCGGCGCCGTCGTACGACGCTTCAGCGAGGGCGAAGGCGCACACGGCTTCGAGCAGACGTACCTGCCGCGCCGCCTGCCCTTCGACGAGGCGCGGCGCCGAGGCTGACCCAACCTTGTACACGCGTGAATCAAAACTGCCTTTCGCGGTCTACGCCTACGCGGCGAGCGTGCTCGCGCGCGGCGGCGGGGCCGCGGGCCGCGGCGGAGGCGGGATGACGAGAGACGAGGCCGAGGCGATGCTGCGCGCGCTCGTCGGCAACGTGGCGTGCGAGCTGCCGCTCCGCGGGGGCGGCGTGGCGGGTGTGATGCTCGGGACGGCGGAGCTTTTCTTCGAGTACGACGCGGGGCGGGGCGCGCTCGCGTGCGGCGCGCTCGTCTACCGCTTCCGCAGGGAGCCGCGGCCGGGCGTGCTCGAAGCCTTCTTCGAGGAGGGGCGCGGCGCGGGCGCCGGTTGCCTCGTCTACCGCGAGGAGACGCGCTCGCTGCTTCTCACGCGCACGTACTTCGAGGCGGCGCCCGGCGAAGAGTTCGAGCGTGAAATGAAAAGACTCGCCGCGGCGAGTCTCGGTTGGGGGGCGGAAGTTTTGGAGCGCGTGGCCTCGCGCCACGAGCGCGGCACGTCCAGTTAAAACCTTAATGAAGGGCGTTGCGCGCCCGAGCGGCACGACGCTGTCGCTGCTTCTTCTTCAGCGCCGCCCGCGCCGCCGCGCGGTTGCTCATCGTCTGGCGCGTGCGGCTGTAGACTTGAGGGTTGTAGACCTTGACGCGGTAGCCCTGCCCCCACACCTCTGCGGCCCCGCCTACCAACACGAACGCGCACAGGAACAGCGCCGCGAGTCTGCTTTTTGCCTTTCTCATCTCGCCCCCGACTACCGTACTTCGCGTTCAGCGATACATGATGCCGTTGCGCGTAAAGGCCACCTGCTCGGGCGGGGCGCCGAGCATGTTCTCCAGGTTGGCGCGCGCCATCCCGCGCCAGTGGCGCATCCCCTCGCGGTCGCCGGCCCGCTTGGCGGTCTGGAAGCCGGCGTCGATCCACGTCGCGACGATGCCGAAAGTCTCGAACATCTCCTGCCGCTCGCGGTCGGAGGCGCGCTGGAACTTGGCGTCGGTGGCGTAGACCTCGCGCATGTGCTCGCGCAGGGCGTCGAACTCCTCCTGGCTGAGCGGCTCGGAGTCGAAGTAGGCGTCGTGGCTGGCGGAGATGAGGTAGGTGGCCGCGCGCGACACGTCGGTCTGCGGCCCCCCGGCCCCCCGCAGCCGGCTGCGGTAGTTCTCAAGCATTTCGCCGAACAGCTTCTCCAGCCTCGGGCGCTCGTCCGGCGTGCGCGCGACCTCCTGCGCCATCACGTGCGGCATGATGCTGTCGGCGACGGGGCGGAAGGTGGTCGAGCCGCCCTGCGGCGACGCGGAGCCGCCGGACGCGGGCGGCGCAGTCCGCTTCGAGCCGGGCGTGCCCTTCGCCGTGCCGCCCGAGGTCTTCCCCGCGCCCCTGTAGCGCGTGATGCGCGCGCCGGAGCGCACGGACGAGTAGATGCGGACGCGGTTCATCATCTGCTGATTCTGCGTCCGCATCAGGCGCATGTAGGCGTCCGACTGCGCCGACGCCGACGGCGCCGCGCAGAGCAGCAGGCCCGCCGCCGCCAGCGTGATTAGCCCGTAGCGCATGACCCTGACCTCCCCAAAGACAAAAGCCCGCGCACGAACGCGGCACCGTTGAGATGCCCGGCGCTCGCGCGCAGGATGGATGATTTCTTCAGCGGCGGGGCGCCCTTTACGGGCGGATGTTCCGGATGATGCCGCTGATGGCCTCGTCTTCCTTCTTGAGCAGGTTCGACTTCATCTCGTTCTCCTGCTTCAGCTCGTCGAACTTGGCCTGCACGAGAAGGTTGTAGTTCGCCATGATTCGCTGCTGCTCGAACTGCTTGTTCTCGAAGTCCGGGTCGCGCGGGTCGAGGTGCTCCAGCGTCGGTCTCGGTGGAATTGGGCCTGGCATTGTTCTAGTCTCCTCTCCTTGCGTTTGATACTTGCCCCCCGGCCACGCCGTGGGATTTGAGAGCCTGGGCGATGCCGAGCGCCATCGCGCGCGCGCGGTTCGCCGCCGGGTCCTTCTCGTGCGGGTCGAGCGCGACGGCCCGCTTCAGATTCTTGACCGCCTCTTCGGCCCGCCCCTGCCGGATGAAAATCTCGGCGCGGTTGACGTAAGGCGCGATCTCTTCGGGGTCGAGCTCGACGGCGCGGTCCAGATGCTTGAGCGCCTCGTCGAACTCCTCCGTTCGGGTCAGGAGGGCGCCGAGGGCGGAGTGGGCGGCGCCGCTCGAAGGGTCCATCTCGACTAGGCCCTCGAAGATGGTCCGGGCCTTGTTGAGATTGCCCTGCCTGTAATACATGGCCCCGATCTCGCCCATCGCCTGAAATTCCTCGTCATCGACGCCGAGAAGCCGGCGCGGCGAGTCCTGTCCGTTTTCGCCGCCGTCGTGGTTGCCCTGTGTCGCCTTTCCACGCATTGCCTTAGCCTCTGCCGCCGCGTCGTCTGACCGATTGCACCCGCCGTGCCGGGCCTACTCCCCGGCTTAGACGCGGCTGCTGGAGTAGGCGAGGCGCACGTTGTGGATGGCGGCGTCGCTATTATGGGTCGTCTCCCGGACGATGTAAATGGTCCTGCTGGAGCTCTGCTCGCCGGCCGGGTCGTAGTCTCTGGTGCGCTCGCTCAGCTCGTCGGCGCGGTAGGACGAGAGGCGGTTTTCGCCGAAGCAGGAAGTCCTGCCGAAGCGGCCGAGCGGCTGGTCGCGGTCAACCCTGTTCTGCCACGAGTCGTTGCTGAACTCGGAGACGAGCCGGAACACGTCCTCGGCCACGCCCGCCCAGTTCCCCATCATGACGTTGGTGGCGAGCGAGAGGACCGACCCCATCCAGCCCAAGCCGATGCTGTCGAAGAAGCCGCTGAAAATCTTTCCCAGTCCGAACATAGCCTGCGTCTCCTTTCGCCCGGCGGCCGCCGAACGCCGCCTCCCTGACTCATTTCGCCCGAATTATCGGCGGGCGCCCGGAAATGTTTCCTGCCGGCGAGGCGGCCCGCCGCAATTTTTTCACTAAACTTGCGGGGCCGTGCTATTTTGTGGCCGCTTCCCCCCGAGACAGGCCGAAACCGATGACTCCGAACCGTTTACTCGAAGACTGGTTGCAGGGGCGTGCGTCTCTGGGCGCGGCCGGCGGCTGGACGCCCGAGGAGATGCGGCTGGTCGCCGACGTGGGCTACGCGCTGGCCGAGCAGGGGCGCCACGACGAGGCGGTGACCATCTTCGAGGGGCTGGCGGTTTTGGCGCCCGCGACCGCCTATTTCCAATCGGCGTTAGGCGCCTTGTGGCTGCGCAAGGGCCAGCCTGCGCGCGCCGTCGAACACCTCGAAGCCGCGCTCGCCGCCGACCCCGGCGACGTGACGGCCTTGGTCAACCGCGGCGAGGCCGCCATGCGGCTCGGCGACGGCGAGTCGGCCCGCCGCGACCTGCTCGCCGCGCTCGAACTCGGCCCGCGCCCGCAGCAGACGGCCGACTCGACGGCGCTCGTCCGCGCGCGGGCATTGCTGACCCAGCTCCCCTAAAAAAAAATCGCCGCGGGGCGGGAAACTTTTTCCGCGAAACGGCGATAACCGGGATGAACGGACATTTCCGCCCGAAAGGCGGCGGAAGGCTTTGAGGGCTTTTCTGAGGGAGGCGACTTATGGCAGACCCGGTTTCGGGAATCGTGCAGGGCAACCTGTCGCAGCAGTTGGAAGGCCAACGGCTGCAACAGCAACAGGGCGGCGCCGGGCGCTCGTTCGAGAGCGTCTTGCGGCAGCAGGAAGGGGCCGGCGGCCAGCCGTCCGCCCCGCCGGAGGCGCAGGCCCCCGCGCCCGTCTCAGGCGCGAAGATTGAGCAGATGCGCGTTGACCTGATGGAGCGCGTCAGCCGCCTGCCGCCGGGCTCGCCGACCGTTAACGCCCTGCTGCCCGAACTGCTCGACTCGCGGACGCGGCTCGGGATGCTGCGCGACGTGATGTCTAAGCAGGGCGCGGCCGGGGCGTCGAACACGGACCTGCGCGGGCGCTTCGGGCAGATAGAGTCGGAGTGGAATCAGGTCGAGGGCATCATGCGCTCGAACAAAGACCTCTCGACGACCGAACTGCTCGGCCTACAGGCGCGGCTCTATCAGGTGACGCAGCACGTCGAAGTCTTGAGCAAGGTCGTTGACCAGGTGACGGGCGGCGTCAAGACCATCCTCAACACGAACGTCTAGAAGGCCGTTCTGACATCAAGGAGGTCGGGAGATGGCCGGGGCAGAGAAAGTCGGCAATCAACCTTTGGTTCCGGTCGGCCCGTCGCGCGCCGAGGAGGCGGCGCGGCGCAGTCGGGGCGGCGGCGCGGGCTTCGGCGAACGCCTGTCGAACGACTCGGCGCTCGTCCGCGGCGAGCGCGAGACGGCCGCGCCGCTCTCGGACGAGGCTTACTTGCGCGAGCGCACGTTCGAGGAGTTGAAGACGCTGGTGCAGGCGATTCAGGAAGGCGTCACGGACCCGTGGCAGTTGACCGACATCATCTTCTACGCGCGCCACCCCGACATGAAGGGCGTGCCGCTCACGCACGAGCACCAGACGCTTCTCGACGAGTGGAACCAAATCAGCGCGCTCCTCGTCCACCCGACTCTCAACGAGGTGAGCGACTTCCTCGGCGCTGATGTGCTCGGCGGCGAAGTCTCCGGCCCGCGACAGTTCGCCACCGCCTTCGAGCGCGCCACTCAAACCTCCGCCGGCTCGGCGCGCCTCGCGGGCGGCGGCGTCCACCGCTTCGACGACGTGATTGCGCACGCCGTCCAGTGGTGCCCCGGCCTCTCGCCGGCAATCCTGAAGGGCCTGCTCGCGCAGGAGTCGAACTTCGACACCGACGTTATCAACCGCTGGGGCTACGCCGGCATCGCGCAGTTCGGCCGCGAGGCGGCGCGCGAGGTGGGCCTGAGGGTCGGCGTCGCGGGCGGCCCCACCGACGAACGCCTCGACCCCGACAAGGCGATACCCGGCGCGGCCCGCCTGCTGCACATCAAGGCGCAGCGCCTCGGCGCCTCCGCCTTCTCGCGCTACGGCCAGCCCGACGGCGTCGAGTTCTGGAAGTTCGTGCTCGCGGCCTACAACGGCGGCGAGGGCACGGTGACGCTGGCGATGGGTCACGCCTACCGCGAGGGGATGGCGCGGGCTCGCGCACGGGGCTTGGTCGGGCCGGAGGCGGTCGCCTTCGCGCGCAGCTACGCGTCGAAGTGGGACAACTTGAAAGTAGGCGGGATGAATTCGCCGCTCGGCCTCGCCGCCGCGCGTTACTTCCCCGCCCTCGCCGAGATGAAGTATCACGAAATCGGCAACTACCCGACCGCCATCGTCGCCCGCGCCGCGGGCTCGAAAGGCTGAGCTTCTAAACTTTTCCCCGCATAGCGAACCTCGCGCGGAGCCGCGACGATGGGTCTTGAGAACATCAAAAACAACCCGCCGGGCGGCGCGGGCGTAAACCCCACCGGCCCGCATTCGCCCGGCGGCCCGCAAGGGAACCCGAACCCCGGCGGCCCCGCGCCCGGCGCGCAGCCCGACCCGCCGCGCGGTCACGGCGTCGTCGTCCACCCCGACCACCCCGCGCGCACCCGCGGCAACGAGAACGACAAGCACCCGCGCGTGCAGGACGTTCTCAATCAGGGCAAGCAGAAGCTTGAGCGGCTGCTCAACGCGACGGGCGACGCGGCCGAAAGGCCCACGCGCGGCCCGCGCGGCGAAGACCCCCTGCCGCCCGGCCAAGCGAAAAAGCTCCTCGACGGCGGCCGGACCGAACTGCCCGACAACCACGGCCGCCCGCACGACTCACACCGCCCCGACTTCTCCGGCGACGGCCGCCGCACGGCGGGGCCGGGCAACGACGACCACGGCTACGGCCAATTCCGTCCCGCGTCAAACAATTCGGGCAACAACGGTAACGTCAACGGCAACGTCAACGGCTCCGACGCTTCGCGCGGGCGCGGCCCGCTCGACGGAGTCGGACTGACCGACGGGCGCGGCCTCGGGCCGGACGGTCACGGCAACTCGAACGTCGCTTCGGTCGTCGCCTACCTGCGCGGCGACGCGGGCGGCGCACAGATTCCGCGCGAGTTGCGGCAGGTGCTCGACAACGCCTCCAAGCTGCTCGGCCCCGACCTCGTCGCCGCGCTCGAACGACGCGGCGCGTCGCACGGCGGCGAGCACGCCGTCAAGTTCGTCGAGCACGCGCTCGGGCGCGTCGTGCGCACGCTGGAGCGGGTGTCGGAGGCGGGCGGCTCGGCCGCGTCGGGCGTCGCCCCGCGCGTGCTCAGGGATGCCGTCGGCGAGTTGGTGCAGGCGACGATGCTCGACAAGTATTTTCGTCGGGCCGAGCGGACGGTCGGACACGTCGCCACGCAGGCCGAGGCGGCGCTCGCCCGCATGCTCTACGGCGACGGGCGCGGCGAAGGCGGCAGAGGAGGACGCACGCCCGTCGGCTTCGAGTTCCCGCAGCGGACGGGGCTGCCGGCGCCGCACCCGCTCGAAGTCCTGCGCGACTTGCAGGCCGGCGCCTTCCGCCCGCCCGATGTCAGCGGCGGCCCGTTCCCCCTGAGCGGACGCGCGCTCGTCGCGACCGAGATGATGGAGCTGATGCGGACGCTCGACGCCGTCGAGCGCGTGACGAGAGAACTGCTGGCGGCCATGCGCGGCGGCGGCGCGTCGGCGTCGGGCGTGTTCGCCGCGGGCGACGGGGACGAGGCGCCTTTAATCGCGCTGCTGCGGGCGCTGTCGGGCACGGCGGGCGGGGTCGAGATGGTGGACGAGCTGCTGTCGCTTCTGCCGCCGTCGCTGCCCGGTCGCGCGGCGCGCTTCGAGATTCCGCGTCTCGTCGCGGCGCTCGGCGGCGTGCTGGTGGACGCCGAAGGGCGCGGCTTCGTGACGAAGGACGGCGTGCCTCTCAAGCTCGACCAGTTGTTGTGGCTGGGGAACCTCGGCGGCCTGATGAAGTCCGTGGCGGGCGGCGCGGCCGAGTCGTTCCCCGTGCGGCTGTCGCCGCTGCTCGTCTTCGGCTTCGACGCCGTCTACTCGCTCATCGGCTTCGACGGGAGGACGCTGAACCCGCCCCACTTCGCCGCCGTCCAGACGCAGGTCAACGGCTCGGAGATGGAGTGGGTGTTCGGCCAGCCGCCGCTCTCGGAGGGGTGGATGCGCGCGCTCATCGAGCGGCTCAAGGACTCGGCGCAGGCCGACCACAACATGCTCGGCGAGATGCTCGAAGAGGCACTGGCCGAGGGGCGCTTCCACGCCGCGCTCGTCGGCGGCACCGTCTCCGGGGGCGAGGCGCAGCCCGACACCTTCGCCGTCACCCGCCTCCTGCCCGGCGCCGACGCCGCCTTCTCGCCGGCTTAATTCACTTAACAGTTGTCAGCCTCAGCGGACTCAACCTCGGGCGACTACGACCTGCGCTCTCTGAACCACGAGCGGCGCATGGCGGCCGTCTACCGACGCCAGTCGGCGCACGACGCCGCGGCGCTCCAGCCGCTCGCCAACGCCTGCTGGCGCGCGGCCTCTTTCGAGTGGGCGCTCTACCGCGACCCGGAGACGGTGCGGCGGCTGTGGGGCGAGGCGGCTGCGGCCCTCGCGCGCGGCTTCGCGCGCCGTCAGCCCGGCTTCGACCCGAGCCCCGACCAGATTGTGCTCGCGCTCCACTTCGCCATCGCCGCGCGCGAGCGCGAAGCCTTCGCCACACTCGCCATGTCGGCCCCGAACCTGCGCGACGGCGCGCTGCACGGCGCGCGCGCCTTCCGCACTTCGCGCGCGCACTTCCACCTCGCCGAAGGCTACGCGCTCGTCGCCCGCGCGCTCGTCGAGCAGAAGCCGCACCCGGCGCGCGGGGCCGTCGCGGCGCTGGACGCGGCGCGCGCCGAGGCCGACCGCGGCTGGTGGGAGCGACAGTTCCCCGACCCGCTCGACGCCGCGTGGCGCGTGAGCGAGCACGAGGCGGTCTGCGCGCTGCTCTCGGCCGTCGCGCGCCGCGTGGCGGGCGAGCCGCCGGACCGACCGCCCGAGGAGGCCGACGCCGACGCCGCCGAGGAGTTCGCGCGCACCGTTGACGACACGCTCGCGCGGCTCGAACACTTCGTCGAGCACGACCCGAACCACCACCCGAAGCTCTACACGTGGCTCCCCGGCCTCTCGCTCTGCGCGCTGGCCGCGAGCGCCGGCTTCCCCATGGACTGGCTCGCCCAGAGGCACGAGGCCGAGGCCGAAGGCTACGCGCGCCTCCCGCCCGAACTCCTCCGCCGCACGGCCTAGAAGCCTCTCAGTTATTCTTAAGTTGATACTTCGCGGGACCGACGCACGTCAGGGGTTCCTGACGATGGCCGTCTGGGCGGGGGCCGCGTCGGGGAAGAAGTTGGCGGCGGGCGGCGCGGCGGGCCTCATGCTGATGCGGCCGACGGGCTGGACGTTCAGCTCGGGCGCAAGCTCCTGATACGAGAGCACCGAGAGGATCGGGAACTCAAGCTCGACCATGCGGCGGACGAAGCGGCGCAGCTCCATGTCGGTGATGACGACGGGCTTCTGCGCGGTGGGGGGCAGGTCGGCTATCTCGCGGCGGATGGCGCCGAGGATGTCGTGCGAGATGTGCGGGTCGAGCGAGAGGAACGACCCCGTAGAGGTGCGGCGGATGGCGCCGCGAATCACGTCTTCGATTTCGGGGTCGAGCAGGTAGACGAAGAGCGTATCGCGCCCGCCCGTGTAGCGGAACGAGATGTAACGCTTCATCGAGGAGCGCACGTACTCGGTCAGCATCACCGGGTCCTTCTCGATGCGCCCCCACTCGCTCAGGGCGTCGAGCACACTCTTCACGTCGCGGATGGAGATGCCTTCCTGCACGAGCCTTTGCAGCACGTCCGTCATCTGGTGGATGGTGACGACTTTGGGTACGACCTCCTCGACGAGCTTGGGCGCGCCGCGCGCGGCGAAGTCGAGAAGCGCCTGCGCCTCCTGAATGCCGACGAACTCGTGCGCGTACTTCCTCATCACCATCGAGAGGTGGAGCGTGATGACTTCGGCCGGCTCCCAGACTTTAAGGCCGGCGAGTTCGGCAATCTGCCGCTGCGAGGCCGGTATCCACGCGCCGGGCTTCAAGTCGGCGGGGTTGCGCACGTCCTCGCCCTCGATGCCGAAGACGCGGATATGCTCGGCCGAGTCGTTGACGTAGACGCAGTCGGGCCTTATCGAGCCGTAGACGACCGGCACCTCCTTGATGGCGATGAAGTATTGGTAAGGCTTGAGGGGCGCGTCGCCGCTCACGTAGCAGGAAGGCAGGAGCACGCCGAGGTCGTAGTAGAGCGCCGAGCGCAGTTTGGGAAGCTCGGCGCGGAAGCGCGCGCCGGCAGGCGTGTTCTTGTCAACGAGCTTCGTCAGCTCGGTGCTGACGACGACGGCCAGAGGCACGGCGAAGGTCGGCTGCAAGTCGTCCTGCCCCGAGACGGACCCGGCCTTGGCCTGCCGCTCGGCCTCCTCCTTCGCCGCCGCGGCCTGCGAGCGTTGCAGCGCATAGCCGACGCCGCCGAGCGCCGCGCCGACCAGAAGCAGCGGCACCGTCGGCATGCCCGGCAGAATCCCCATCAGGAGGAGCAGCCCGGCGCCTATCATGATGGGCCGCGGGTTGCGCAGCAGTTGGCGACTGATGTCGGCGCCGACGTTCGAAGTCTCCTCGTCGGTCGAGACGCGCGTGACGACGATGCCGGCCGAGACGGTGATGAGCATCGAGGAGATGATCGCCGCCAGCCCGTCGCCGATGGTCATGATGGTGTACTTGTGGCCGGCCTGCGCGAACGTCATCCCGTGCGAGAGGACGCCCGTGGCGAGGCCGCCCGCGATGTTGACCATCGCGATGACGATGGTGGCGATGGCGTCGCCCTTGACGAACTTCATGGCGCCGTCCATCGCGCCGTAGAGCTGCGACTCCTTCTGCAAGGCCCCGCGGGCGGCGCGCGCCTGCTCCTGCGTAATGAGCCCCGAGCGCATGTCGGCGTCAATCGACATCTGCTTGCCGGGCATGGCGTCGAGCGTGAAGCGGGCGGCGACCTCGGCCACGCGCTCCGAGCCCTTGGCGACGACGATGAACTGCACGACGAGGATGGTCACGAACATGACGGCGCCGACGATTATCTGGCCCTGCGCCGTGATCTTGCCCAAAGCCTCGATGACGCCGCCGGCCGTCCCTTCGGTCAGGATGGCGCGCGTCGCCGAGACGCTTAAAGTGAGCCGGAAGACGGTCGTCAAAAGCAGGATGGTCGGGTACGAAGTTAACTGCGTCGGCGTCGTGATGTAGAGCGAGGTCGAGAGGACGACGACCGAGACGGCGAGGTTGACGACGATGAGGGCCGAGATGACGGCGGGCGGCAGCGGGACGAAGAGCGTCCCGATGGCGAGCATCAGGCCGACGGGCAAGAGCAGGTCGCCGTAGCGCGCCAAAAGCCCCGAGACGTTACCCCGCCGCAACTCGCCCCAGAGCGCCCTGAACCGTTCGAGAATCTTTTCCATGCCCCTCTCCGGCGAACAAGGAGACCGAAAGCCGACCGAACTGTCACAAGGGGGGAAGCTTCAGGAGTATTCCAGAATCAGAAAGATGACGAAGGCGGCGACCAGCGTCGCGCACGCCATCAGAGCGACCTCGCCGAGCGTGAAATACCAGAAGTAGGTGCGCGCCGTCAGGGGCACGCGCGGCGGCCGTCGCGCCTCGGGCACAGAGGCCGGCGCGGGCACGAGCGCGGCGCCCTGCGCGCCCTCCGGCTCGGCCGGCGGCGACGCCACGGGGGGCGGGATTTGCTGCGGGGGGAGCAGCGAGTCGAGCACGACGAGCGAGGCCGGCTCGTAGAAGATGAAGAAGTTGCGCGACGAGTCGAGCGCCGCGGCGGCGGCGACCGGAAGCAGCGTCACGCGGTCGCCGTTGCGCAGGCGCCGCGGGGCCTCGACCGGCTCGCCGTTGACGGCCGCCGCGCCCGCCACCTCCGGCTGCAAGACGACGCCGCTCCAATCCTTGAGGACGACGGCGCGCACGGCCGCGACCGCCTGCGCGTCGCCGCACGCCACGTTCTGCCCGGTCCGGTCCCACCCGAGGAGCATCACGCCGCCTTCGACGGGCACGCGCCGCCGCCCGGCCGTCGCCGTCTCCACCTGAAAGTAGAAGGTGTCCTCCTCGGTGCGGAGGCTGTCAAGGATGGCGGCGAAGCTCGTCGGCTGTGACTGATTGACGCCGCGCGCGGGCCCCGGCTCGGCGTCTGTGAGGGCGGGCGTCTCGCGCGTGACGGGGGAGGGGCGGCCTTCGTCCGTCTTAGCATCCGCGCCCGAATTGAGGCCGGGCAGGGCGGCACCGGGGCGGAAGCCGTTGCCCGCCTCAAGGCTGATGACGTACGTGCCGATGGAGATGGTGTCGCCGCCGGAGAGCGGGTGGCGGGCCTCGCGCGCGATGGGCTCGCCGTTGAGAAGGGTGCCTTCGGCGCGGTTGATGAAGAGCGGGGCCTCGTCGTCGCCGCCGATGATGATGGCCTGTTCGGGGGCGATTGAAGGGTCTTCGAGGTGGAGGCTGGCGCCGGGGTCGCTGCCGATGGTGACTATCGGCCCGTCGAAGGTCTGACCGGCGGACGCCTCCCCGCCGCCCGCGCCGCGCCGCCTGATGATGAGTCTGATCGCCATGCCGTCGTCGGGCCGGGTCTGGCCGGGGCCGCGCGCCCGAGTGATGACGGGTCTGCCGACCCCATAACCCCGTTGTTGACACCGCCTGCCGGGCTCAATACTATCACAGCGTCCCCCGCAGCTTGAATTGGGAAGATGCCGCACGGGCGTCCGCAGGAGGCTTCGATGACTACATTGCGCAGCGGAGGCGGCGCGGGCGAGCAGACGGCCGACCTCGCCGGCCTTTTCAACTACCCCTCCCTCGGCCGCCTGCTCGAAGGCGGCGACCCGCGCGCCCTCGAAGAGATGCGCGGCAGGCTCACGCGCACCGCGCAGGAGTTGGAGCGCGTCGTCCGCCAGGGCTCGCGCGAGGACGCCGACCGCGCCGCGCGCGCCGCACGCGCCGTCACCCTGACGCTCGAACTCCTGGACTCCCTCGAAGGGATGCGGCGCGAAGGCACGTCGCGCTAATCGGTCGCGGCCCCGCCCCCTCGCGCCCCCGAAAAAAAATTCGCCCGGCGGAGGAAACTTTTTCCCCGTTTCGGCGATAACCTCTGTGTAAGCAGAACGACCGTGCGGGGTTTGGAAAATCTCGGGGAGGCGGGCGCCGGCCGAACCGGAAAACTCTTTAAATTGTTTACTTTCGGCGTGGGTAGCGAGTCAGGAGGTTCAGAGAAATGGTTAACGGCGACGCGATGATTAACAACAACGTCCCGGTCGAACAGCCCAGCGCGCAGCCTTCGGCGCTGCCGCCGGAGCCGCCCAAGCAGCCCGGCAAATTCTCCAAAATCTTCGGCGGCATCGCCGCGGGCGCGCTCAACATCGTCGCCCCCGGCGCCGGCAGCATCATCGGCGGCTTCATCAACCGCGGCAGCGGGCTCGACACCACCAGCATGAACGAGATGCTGCGGCAGCAGCAGATGATGTCGTTCCAGATGCTCGCCATCCAGAACCGCGTGCAGACGCAGACGCAGGAGTTCACGACCGTCTCGAATCTCCTGAAGGCGCGGCACGACGGCGAGATGTCGGCCGTCCACAACTTTAAGTCGTAAGGCCGGCCGCGGAGGCTTAACGCGAGTTGTTGCTGGCGGGGCGGCCCGCGAGTGCTCTCGGGTGCGCTTATGAGGCTCACACACGTCAGACCGTCCGACGAGGAGCTGCGCGTCATCCTCGAATCCGGCTTCGTGCTCCGCGAGGCCGGGCGCCTCGACGACGCCGACGCCGTCTTCCGCGGCGCGCTCGAACTGCTGCCCGACTCCGACGTGCCGCGCGTCGCGCTCGGCACCGTCGAGTTGCAGCGCGGCCGCTTCGCCGAGGCGCAGGCGCTCTGCGAGGAGGCCCTGCGCGTGCGGCCCGAAAGCCTCTACGCGCGCGTCCACCGCGCCGAGAGCCTTCTCTTCCAGAAGCGGCGCGAGGAGGCCGAAGACGAGTTGCGCGAGGTGATGGCGGCCGAGCCCGACTCGCCGCACGCGCGCACGGCCCGCGCCCTGCTCGAAGCCGCCGACCTGATTGTCGCCGCCGCCGAGCAGCCGGGCGCCGCCGCGGCCAAGTAGTAAGTCCGAGGACCGCAGATGAAAGTTAACCGCCCCGGATCACCCCTGAGCAGCGGAGCCGAGCCGCTCGACCCGCTCGACGCGCAGGAGCTTCAGAAGGCCCTCAAGAGCGAGCGTTTCAACGCGGCGCTCGCGGGCCTCGAAGCGCAGGCGGCGGGCGGGGCCGGCGACGCTCAGAGCCCGACGCGCGCCGCGCTCGCGCAGATTGCGGACTCCTCTAACCTTTCGAGCAGCGAGGGCGCGGCGGCGGCCGTGCGCGAGTCGGCGCGCTTCATGGTGCGCTCGCGCCTGCACGAGAAGTTCCGCGACACCGAACAGGGCTCGACGCTCGTCGAGCGCCTGAGCGAGTTCGTCGCCTCCGACCCGCTACTCCATTCCAAACTCCTCGGCATCCTTCAAAAAGTGAAGACGGCCTGAAGGCCGTGAGGCGCGGCCGCCCATGTCCCAAGCCGGCCAGAAGACCGAACAGCCGACCCCGAAGCGACTGCGCGACGCGCGGCGCAAGGGGCAGGTCGCGCGCAGCCACGACCTCTCCTCGGCCGTCATGCTCGTCATCTCCGTCGCCGTCCTCTACCTCGCGGGCTCCTACTTCGTCGGTTCGGTGAGCGGCGCGATGCGCGAGCAGTTGGAGTTCGCCGGCTCTTACCGCGGACAGCTCGACCAGGCGGCGGCCGTCGGCGCGCTCATGACGGGCGTCAAGGCGCTCGCCCTAGCGCTGGCCCCGCTCTTCGGCGCGCTCCTCGTCGGCGCGCTCGTCGCCAACTACTTCCAGGTCGGCTCCGTCTTCACCTTCGAGACCGTCAAGCCCAACATGGCGAAGCTCAACCCGGCCGAGGGCTTCAAGCAGAAGTTCCTGAAGGCGCGGCCCTACGTCGAGTTGGGCAAGACGGCCGTCAAGCTCGTCGTCGCCTCCGTCGTCGTCGGGATGGCGCTGTGGGGCGCGCGCCGCGACGTGGTGGAGCTGACGCGCCAGCCCGCGAACGTCGCCGCGTCATACGCGCTCTGGCTCATGTTCGAGATTACGCTCAAGGTCGGCGTCGCCTTCCTCGTCCTCGGCGCGGCCGACTACTTCCTCCAACGCTACTTCCACCGCCGCGAGCTGATGATGACCAAGCACGAGGTCAGGGAGGAGTACAAGGAGACGGAGGGCAACCCGCTGCACAAGCATCTGCGGCGGCAGCGCCACCGGGAGATTCTGATGCAGGCGATGATGGCGGCCGTCCGGCAGGCCAACGTCGTCGTCGTCAACCCGACGCACCTCGCCGTCGCGCTCCGCTACGAGCGCGACCGGATGGCCGCGCCGACCATCGTCGCGAAGGGCGCCGAGCTGATGGCCGCGCAGATTCGCAAGATAGCCGAGGAGTCTCAGGTCCCCGTCATGCGCGACGTGCCGCTCGCCCGCGCGCTCTACGAGTTGGAGGTTGACGACGAGGTGCCGGAGGAGCTTTACGAGTCGGTGGCGGTGGTGCTGCGCTGGGTCTACAAGCTGGCGGAGGAGCGCGGGGAGGTGACAGCGGGCCGTGGCTGATGTCGGGGGGGTGAACAACGCGCCGGGCCGTTTGACGCCGACGCAGGGGCAGGCGGACGCGGCCGGCGTGCCGACGACGAATCAGCCCCTCGCGGGGCCTGACGGCTTGACCGCGCCCGTCGGGCAGCCCGGCCAGTTGGGTCAGCCCGTCGGTTTGCCGGCCCCGCCCTCGACGGCGCCGCTCATGCCCGACGCGCTCGCGGGCCGCGACCCCTCGCAGCTCATCGCGGCCGAACAGATGCGTGCGCGCGGTGGCGCAAGCGCGACGGAAGAACTGCTCGGGCTCAACCGCCAGCCGACCATCCTCGGCGCGCTCTCGCCCCCGCCGGGCAACGCCGAGGCGCTGCGGCACATGACTCCCACCATGCGGCGCACGATGATGCGCAACCTCCTCGACAAGCAGCGCGGCCAGATGCGCGGCCTCGCCCAACTCATGCGCCGCGAGCGCGACGGCCGGGGCGGCGAAGGCGACGGCGAAGAATCGCCGGACGGCGACGGGCGGCCCGACCGCTCCGAAGCGGCGCCCGCGCCCGACGAGGCGCAGCGGACGCGCGCCCGCGCCGAGCTCGGGAGCGCCGCGCGCATGTTGGACTTGCTCGACGAGCTACTCGCCATGCAGGACTACGCGGTCAGCCAGATGGGCACCTTCTCGCAGGGCTGACAAGTCCCACGCCGACATCATGAAGAGAACATTTCTGTGGCTGGTCTGCCTCTGCCTCCTCGTGCCGTGCGTCGCGGGGGGGCGGCAGAAGGCTTTGCAGGCGCGGCGCGTGAGGAACCCGAAGGTGAGGTACGCGCCCGCGTCGAAGGTCAGGACGTTCCCCTTCCCCGCGGTCAACTTCGAGCGCGGGGGCTTGGCGCGGCCGACCGACGAGAAGGAGATTATGGACGCCGTCGTCTACCCTCTCGTCAACAAGAGCCCGAAGCCCATCGCGGCCTTCGTCGTCACCTTCTTTCGCGACAACCCGAACATCGGCGTGCTCGTCATCTGGCACGACACGAGTTTCGTTGACGCGATAGTCGAGCGCGACGCGCGCGGCCACTTCAAGGCCGACTCCTACAAACGCTTCCTACTGGACGAAGAGGTGCATTAACTTCGGCGACGGCCGCCGACGAGGCGCAGCCGGCCGTTGCCGTAAGACCAGACCTGCCCCGGCCCGACGTAGTGCGTGCCGGGGTCGTGCTTTCTGGGGCCGGCGGGGAACGTGACGGTGAGGGCGTCGCGCCGGTAGGAGACGCGCGGCGCGTCGCTACAGTTGCCGAAGTCTTCGGTCGCCTTGCCCCTCGACAAATCGACGATGGTGAACTTCGCGCCGCAGACGAGCGCGCCGGTCGAGAGGCCGACGAGCGCGTAGCGCGGCGAGCCCTGCGGGTACAAGCCCGCGAACGACGCTCCCTCGTAGGCGTCGCCCTCGCGGGACGCGGTCTTCTCGGCGACCACCTTGTCGCCGAGCTTGATGACGACGGTGACGGTGCCCTCGGGCTCGCGGCGTCGCACGAGGCTCAACTCGCCGCCCGGCGTCTGCGCCGTGTCCATGACCTCTTCGCCCGTCTGGGCCCGCCCGGCGCCTGCGCCGTGCAGCGCGGCGAGCAGGCAGAAGAAAGCGACGAAGACGGCGCATGGAAGAGTCGTCTTCGTCGTGGCGTCGGGCGCCGTCTTCATCGGGCGATTCACCTCCGGTAGTTTTCGGGCCGCACCTGCCGGGCCGTGTAGTTTTCGAGCCACGCGCGGTAGCCGTGCTCGTAGTCGCCGTGCTGCGTGACGTAGCGGTATATGAGTCTTTGCGAAGCGCGGCTGCCGTCGAGCTGGCTCGGGAAGAGGTAGCGCGCACGCTGCTCGGTCCAGACGCGGAAGGCCGCGGCGTAGGAGCCGTGCTGGCGCGCGCGGGCGGCGGCGGCCGTGCGGCTGTTCAGGCCGAGCGTCAGCGCGCGACGCGCCGCGTCCTCGGTGACGTTCCGCGAGTCGGTCAACAGCCGGACGGCGCCGGCCAGGCCCTCGTGGTGCGCGTAGTACATGTAGCGCGCGCGCTGGTCGTCGGTCAAATTCTCGGGCAGGAGGCCGTAGCCTTCGAGGCTGCGGAGGTTCTCGCGCCCGTACTCGGCGGCGCTGACGATGGAGGCGGTCGGGTCGTTGCGCAGGTCGAGGACGGCCTGACGGTTGAGGACGGTGAAGCCGCCGTTGCGCTCGCGGCGGACGTAGCCGCGCTCGACGGCAAGCTCGTTGACGTAGGTGCCGGCGGTCGTGGCGCGGCCCATCCACGTGCTCGGGAGGAACTGCGTGAGCCCGGCGGCGTGGCTCTGCGGGTTGAAGGAGTTCGCTATCCAGCGCCCGTCGCGGTCGCGCGAAGCCTCGGCGTTGATGAGCCCGGCGAGCGCGGCGGCGTCAATCCCTGTGCGCCGCTCGGCGAGGAGCAGCGCGTCGCGGTAACGCTCGTTGACGCCGAGCGTCAAATCGCCCGCCGGTCGGTTCCGCGGCTCGGTGCGCGTCGGCCCGACGGGCGCTTGGACGCCGCCTGTCGTGTTCGTCGTCGTGTTCCGACGCCGGTTGACGAGGAGGTTGGGCGAGATGTCAACGCGGCGTCCGTCGTCGAGCACGATCCAAGTGCGGAAGTCCACGTGCGCGCCCTGGCTGGCGCCGGTGTTGCCCATCCGGCCGATGTCCTGGCCCGGCTCGACGCGGTCGCCGCCGCGCAGGTTGAAGGCTTGGGCCGCGTGCGCGTAGTGCGCGTAGACGGGGTAGTCGCGGCCTTGGTAGCGGTAAGTCAGGTCGGTGCGGATTTGGACGCGGTAGCCGTAGCCGTTGGGCTCGTAGGTCGCGCGCTCTACAGTGCCGGCGAACCAGTTGCGGATGCGGCCGTCGGGCGTTACGTAGTCGATGCCGAGGTTGACGCGGCTGGGCTCGATGCGGACGATGCGTTGCGGGTCGCTGCTGAAGATGGCGTAGGCGCCGTTCCTCTTGTAGCCGTGGCCGTCCGGGTCCATGAAGCTGGCCGTGACGGTGAAGTCGCCGAGCACGGGCGACGAGACGGCCTGTCGCGTGCGGCTCGCGCCCTCGCGGATTTGGGCGCTGAGTCGCAAGTCGCCGCCGCCCCCGCCGCCGCCGGTCCCGCGCGGCGAGGCCGTGCGCAGCGCGCGGTAAGTCAGCAGCCCCATCGCGCCGGTCTGCGGGATGCCGTGGTCGGCTTGAAACTGACGGACGGCGTTCTCGGTCTGACGGCCGAAGATGCCGGGGCCGGAGGCCATCTGTTGCGGCGTCAGGTAGTTCAGCTCGACGAGGCGGCGCTGTAACCGTTCGACCAACTCGCCGCGCGCGCCGCGGCGGACGCCGCCCGTGATGGCTTCGACGGCCGTCCGCGTCGGGCCGTCGTAGACGCCGCTTTCGATGAGGCCGTTGGCGCGCTGAAACTCTTTGAGGGCGCGCTCGGTCCGCGCGCCGAAGAGGCCGGGGCCGGTCGCCAGAGCGGCGGCGGAGAGGTGGCCGAGGCGGACGAGCGTCTGCTGCAAGCCGAGGACTTGCGGGCCGCGGTCGCCGCGCCGCAGGTCGGTCGCGGGCGTGTCGCCTTCCTGCTCGAAGCGGGCGCGGTAGAGGTAGGCGAGTTGCGCGTCGCGGTCCTGAAACTCGGCGAGCCGCGCCGTCCGGACCGCCTCGTTCGGAGTCTCGCTCAGGAAGCCCGCCGGGCCGCACTCGGGCTCGAAGGCGCGCGCGTCGTAGTCGGCGCCGAAGACCGCAAGCTCGCTGCGCCCGAAAATCCTGATGCCGTCGGCCATCTCGCACTCTCCTCTGCGGAAGCGGGTTTCACACAGATTATCGGCGGAATGAAGGGAAAGGTTTCCTGGCGTCAGGAGGCTTCGAGGACGCCGCGGTCGCGGAGGATGTCGCGGAGGTGTTTGATGGCGCGGGTGTGGAGGCGGGAAATCCAGGACTTGTTGACGCCCTGGCGGGCGGCCAGCTCCGTCATCGAGACGTGTTTGAAGTAGAGCGCGCCGATTAGCTCCTGCTCGTCTTCGGAGAGTTCGCGGAGCGCGGCGAGGGCGAGGCGGACCAGCTCGCGCTGCTCGAGCTGCTCCATCGAGAGGGCGCGGTGGTCCACGACCTCGGGCACGGCGTCGCTGCCGAGCGAGATGAGGTAGACGGGGATGAGGGCGTCGATGAGCGACTGCGCGTCGGCAATCTCGTCGTCCACGCTCGCCGCCGCGCCCGAGGGCGAGTCGTGGGCCGAGTCGTCTAAGGCCGACTGCACCACGTCGGAGGCGTTGGCGGCCCAGCGGACGCGCAGGCCGCCCTGCCGCGAGAAGTAGCCCATCTCGCGCAGGCCGTCGTAGATGGCGCCCTTGATACGGTAGTGGGCGAAGGTGGAGAAGGCGACGCCGCGTCGCGGGTCGTAACGCTCGGCGGCCTCGATGAGCCCGACCTCGCCGTAGGCCACGAGGTCCGACAGCTCGACCGAGGACGGCAGCGTGCGCATGACCTTGATGGCGAGGGCGCGCGCGTAGGAGCGGTGCTGCTCGATGAGCGCGTCGCGGTCGGAGGCCGCCGCCGGCAGAGGTGTCGGGTCCTGCATCATCGGGTCGGGCTGTCGGTCGTGTCTGTGGGGGCTTCCGGGGGCTTCGGCCGGATTATAGCCGGAACACGGATAATTACCATGACTTTTCGCGGGCCGTTGCTGTAAACTTTCGCCCAACACAATCTCGTGCTGAAACAGTTCACTCCCCAGAGCCAAAAGCCCGGAGCCTTCCCGATGCTGACGCCGGCCTCGCCATCCTTATCAACCGCCGGGCGCGCGGCGGCGCTCTGCGCGCTCGTCTGCGCGGCGCTCGCCTCCGCCGCTTGCGCCCGCGCGCCCATCGCCACCGTCCCGACCGAGTCCGAGGCCATCGAAATCATCGACGTGCTCCGCGAGAGCGGCTTCGAGGACTTGGAGAAGCGCGAGGTCGGCGAGGGCGAGCAGAGGCGCTGGGCGGTCGAGATGGACGAGGGGCTGTTCGGCGGCGACGACTCGTCGCTCGCGCTCCAACGCCTGCGCGACTACGGCCTGCCGCGGCAGGAGGAGGCGCCCATCCCCGAAGGCGGCTTCGTCACCTCCGAGGCCGTGCAGAAGGCGCAGGAGCAGCGCCGCATCCGCGCCGACATCGAGCGCCAACTGCGGGCGCTGCCCGGCGTCACGGTCGCGCTCGTCACCGTCGTCATGCCGCAGGACCCGTCGCTCGAACTCAACCCCTACTCGGCTTCGGCCTCCGTCGTCCTCGTCCACAAGGAGCAGCAGGCGCCCTTCAACGAGCAGCAGATTCAGAACCTCGTCGCCAAGGGCGTGCCGAAGCTCAAGCCCGAGGACGTTTCCGTCACCATCTCGCAGCAGCAGCCGCGCCCCATCGCGCGCCGCGAGCTGGGCGCGCGCCGCCGCTCGAACCTCCTGCTCGCCGCCGCCGCCGGGCTCGTCCTCGTGATGGGCGCGCTGCTCGTCGTGCTCCTGCTCCAGACGCGGCGCCAGCGCGCGCGGCTCGCCGAGCTGAGCGCGCAAGGCGAGGGCGAGGAGCTGCTTGAAGCGCCTGACGAGGCCGCTTCAGCCGAGTTGCCGGCCGGCGCCGCCGCCCCGCGCAGCCGCGAGCTGACTTCGTAAAGGCGACCCTTCATGAACCGCGAGACCGAGCGCGTCGAAGTCCTGCTCGCCCTCGCCGACGCCTTCGCGGCCGGCGTGGCGCCCGACCCCGCCGCGCCCGCCTCCGAAGCCCGCGAAGCGTTGCTCTCGGCCTTCGACCCCGACACGCGCCTCGCCCTCCGCAGGCGCGGAGAATGGCTCGACCGGCTCACGCCCGACGAGCGCCACGACTGGCTGCGCCACACGCTCTCGCGCGCGCGCCCGACGAGCGCCGCGCAGCCGCTCGACGAACACCTCCACCACTCGCACGTCACCGAGGCCCTACGCAGCGAGCCCGAGCGCGTCCGCCGACTCGTCGTCGCACACCTCCCGCCCGCGCTCGCCGCCGCCTGCGCCGACGCGCTCGGCCTCGACGACGAAGTCCCGCGCGGCGACTCTCGAAGGCAACGCGGGCCGGAGCCCGCGGTCGTCGCCGTCGTCCGCCGCGTCTTCCTCTCGCACTTCATCACGCTCGCGGACGTGGAGCGGCCGACGGCCCTGGACTCACTTTCGGGGGCCGAGCTGGCGCGGCTCGTCCGCCTGCTCGGCGTGCGCGAGACGGCGCTGGCGTGCCGCGGCATCGACGCGGTCGAAGCAGTCGCCGCCTTCCTCAAACGCTTCGCGCCCGAGGACGCGCGCGCCATCGCCGCGCACCTGCGCACGCTGACGAGCGTCGAGCCCCGGCGCGTCGCGCGCGCCGGCCAGCACGTCCAGGAGGCTCTGCGCGCGGAGCCCGACCCCGGCGCGATGCTCGACCGCACCGGCCTGCGGCTTCTGGCGACCGCCCTCTCGGGCCGCGCGCGCCGCACGAGCCTGCGCTACGCCGCGCAAAAACTCCCCGTCGAAGCCGCGCGCTGGCTCCGCCTGATGGCCGCCACGGGCGCTCCGACGGAGTCGGCACAAGGCGTCACGAGCGAAGTCGAGGAGGTCGCCGCCGGGCTCCGCCGCCGACGGAACTAAAAGATGAGCACGCAGAAGAACGAGAACGTCATCAAGCAGCCGGACGTGAAGGCGCGCGGCGCGGCCGAGCCTTCGCACGCGCCGCGCCGCGGAGCAGTCGTCAAGCGCGCCGTCGCCGAGGCCCGCGCCGAGGCCCGCCGCATCCTCGCCGAAGCCCACCACGAGGCCGAAGAGCTGCGAGAGAGGGCCAGACACGAGGCGCGCGAGCTGCGCGAGGCGGCCTACGAGGAGGGGCGCGAGGCGGCGCTTGAGGAACTGAACTTCCTCCTGCTCGAAGCGCACGAGCGCAGGGACGCGGCGCTCTCGGGCGCCGAGCGCGACGTGCTCCGCCTCGCCGTCAAGCTGGCCGAGAAAATCATCGGCCGCGAGATAGAGCGCGACGACGCGACGCTCGCCGACATCGTCTCGGCCGCGCTCAGGCACGCGCGCCAGCAGGAGGCTTTGACCGTGCGCGTCAACCCCGCCGACCTGCCGCGCGTGCAGGCACACCGCGAACGGCTCGACCCCTCGGGCCGCGCGCGCTTCATAGACCTCGTCGCGGACCCGCGCGTCGGCCCCGGCGGCTGCGTCATCGAAGGCGAGTCGGGGACGGTGGACGCCCGGCTCGACACGCAACTGCGCGTGCTCGAACGCGCGCTGCTGGCCCGCGCCTCGGCCGCGGACACTTAAGCGAAGATGACACTCGAACTGGGCGAACACATAGAGGCGGTGGACTGGCTCTCGTCGGTCGAGGTGAGGGGCCGGGTGACGGAGTTGGTCGGACTCCTCATCCGGGCGGCCGTGCCGGGGGCGCGCGTCGGCGAGGTGTGTTTGATTCGCTCGCCGCACAGCGCGCGGGAGTTGCGCGCGGAGGTCGTCGGCTTCCGCGGCAGCGAAGTCATCCTGATGCCGCTCGGCGACATCCACGACGTGGCGATGGGGGCCGAAGTCGTCTCGACGGGCTCGCCGCTGACGGTGAGAGTCGGCGACTCTCTGCTCGGCCGCGTGCTCGACGGATTGGGCCAGCCGGCCGACGGCCGCGGCCCCGCCGAGGATGCGCAGGAGCGCGCCGTGGCCGCGCGCCCGCCCGACCCCCTTCGGCGCCGCCGCGTGCTCAAGCCGCTCTCGACGGGGGTGCGGGCGATAGACGGGCTGCTCACGGTCGGCGAGGGGCAGCGCGTCGGCATCTACGCGGCGGCCGGCGTCGGCAAGTCAACGCTGCTCGGGATGCTCGCGCGCAACACGGAGGCGGACGTGAACGTCATCGGGCTCGTCGGCGAGCGCGGCCGAGAGGTGCGCGACTTCATCGAGCATGATTTAGGTGAGGAGGGTTTGCGCCGCTCGGTCGTCGTCGTCGCCACCTCGAACGAGCCCTCGCTCGTCCGCATGAAGGCCGCCTACGTCGCCACCACCGTCGCCGAGCACTTCCGCGACCAGGGCCGCCGCGTGCTGCTTCTGATGGACTCCGTGACGAGGTACGCGCGCGCGCTGCGCGAGGTGGGACTCGCCGCCGGCGAGCCGCCCGCGCGCGCCGGCTTCCCGCCCTCCGTCTTCAGCGAGCTGCCGCGCCTGCTCGAACGCGCCGGCAACTCCGAGCGCGGCTCCATCACGGCCTTCTACACCGTGCTCGTCGAGGGCGACGACCTGACCGAGCCCATCGCCGACGAGACGCGCTCGATTCTCGACGGCCACGTCGTGCTCACGCGCGCGCTGGCCTCGGCCGGCCACTACCCGGCCATCGACGTTGGTCAATCCGTCTCGCGCGTGATGCCCGCCGTCGCCGCCCCCGCGCACGTCGAGGCCGCGCGCCGCTTCCGCGAAGTGCAGGCCGCCTACGAGGCCCAGAAAGACCTCATCCTCATCGGCGCCTACAAGAAGGGCAGCGACCCGCGCACCGACCTCGCCATCTCGAAGGCCGACGCCATGAACGCCTTCCTCCGCCAAAACGCGGCCGAGAAGATTCACCCGGCCACAGCCGTCAACCAACTCCAAAAGATGTTCTGACGTTCACTCGCTCCGCAGCGCGACCATCGGGTCCACCCGCGCGGCGCGGCGGGCCGGCAGGTAAGAGGCCAGAAGGCCCACCGCGATGAGCACGGCCGGGACGCTGACGAAGGTTAACAAGTCCGTCGCCGTGACGCCGTACAGCAGGCTCGCCATCAGCCGGGTCAGCCAGTAGGCCATGAACAACCCCGCCCCGACGCCTATCAACGTCAGCGCCAACCCCTGGCCGAGCACCAGCCGCGAGACATCGCCCGCCTGCGCGCCCAACGCCATGCGGATGCCCAGCTCGCGCCTGCGCAGCGTGACCGTGTAATTCATCACGCCGTAGACGCCGACCGCCGCCAGCACCAGCGCGAGCGCCGCGAACGTGATGAGCAGCGTCATGTTGAAGCGGCGCCCCGACAGCGACTCCGTCAACACCTGCTCCATCGTCCGCACGTCCGTCACCGCCTGCTCCCTGTCGACAGAGTATATGGCTTTGGAGGCGGTCGGGATGAAGTTCTGCGGGTCCGACGCCGTCCGCACGACGAACGTCATCCACGGCCTCGGCGCCTGCCTGTACGGCAGGTACATCGTGGCGGCGGGCGTCGTCTCCTGCACGTTCGACTTCACGTCGGCCACCACGCCGACGACCTCGCGCGGCCCCTGCTGGAGATGGAAGGAGGCCGTCAGCCGCTTGCCCAAGGGCTCTTCGCCGGGCCAGAGCTGGCGGGCCATCGCCTCGCTGATAATGACGACCTGCGCGCCGCCTTCGCGGTCCTGCTCGTCGAAGGGGCGGCCCCGCTTGAGGGGGATGCCCATCGCGCTGAAGTAGTCCGGCGTGACGTAGCGCGTCTGCGCGAGCGGCTGCTCCGCGACCGCCGCGGCCGGGCGGCCTTCGACGGTGAAGGGCTGCTTCGAGCCGCCCCCGACGAGCGGGATGGTCGTGGTGGCCCCGGCCGAGACGACGCCAGGCAACGACTTTAACTGCTCCAGCACGCGGTCGAGGAAGGCGAGCTGTTGGTGCGGCTCGGCGTACCTCGTGTGGGACAGCCCGACGCTCATCGTCAGCGTGTGGCCGGTGTCGAAGCCGGGATTGACCTGTTGCAGCTTCCCGAAGCTCCGAATCAAGAGCCCGGCGGCGATGAGCAGGATGAGCGAGACGGCAACTTCGAAGATGACCAGCGCCTTGCGCGTCCGCTGCTTGACGGAGGTGCCGCCGCCCCGCCCCGTGCCCTGCTTCAGCGTCTCGCTCATCTCCGCCTTCGTGAACTGCAACGCGGGCGCTATCCCAGACAGGACGCCTGCCCCGAGCGAGACGAGCAGCGTGAAGCCGAGCGCCCACTTGTCGAGGCTGACTTCCGTCGTGCTCGGCAGGCTGCCAGAGCTGAGACTGATTAAAGCCTGACTCCCCCAGTTAGCGAGCAGAAGACCGAGCACGCCTCCCGTGACTGACAGGAGCACGCTCTCCGTCAGCAGTTGCCGCATAATCCTGCCCCGCGTCGCGCCGAGCGCGATGCGCAGCGCGATCTCCTTCTTGCGGTTGGCCCCGCGGGCCAGCATCAGGTTCGCCACGTTCGCGCACGCTATCAGCAGCACGCAGCCGACCGCGCCGAAGAGGACGAGCAGCGCGGGCCGAACGTCGCCGACGAGGTCTTCCTGAAGCGGGATGACGCGCGCGCCCCAGCCCTTGTTCTCCTCCGGGTACTGCTGCTCAAGCCGGCTCGAAATCGTGTCCATCTCGGCCCGCGCCTGCTCCAGCGTCGCATCCTGCTTCAACCGCGCGACGACCAGCGAGTCGTGAATCGAACGCACCTGCTTCTGCTTACCGTCCCACGCCAGCGGCACCCACAGGTCCACCTCCTGCGGGAACTGGAACCCGGCCGGCATGAGCCCGACGACGTTGACGCTCCGGCCGTCGAGCGTCACCATCCGGCCGACGACGCCGGGGTCGGCCCCGAACGCCCGCTGCCAGAGCCCGTGGCTCAGGATGACCGACTGATTCCTGCCGGGCTGCTCCTCGTCCGGCGTGAAGGCCCGCCCGCGCACCGGCTGAGAGCGCAGCACCGAAAAGAACTCCGACGAGACGGCGGCGCCCAGCACGGGCAACGGGTCGCCGCCCGTGCTCAGGCTGAAGCCCGCATACTCGTAAGCGGCCATCTGCTCGAACGAACGGCTCTCGGCCTTCCAGTCAAGGTAGTTCGCGGGCGAGACGGAGAACCTGTCGAGGCCGGGGAAGCTGTCCTGCGGCGGCGTGTGCCAGACGGCCACCAGCCGCTCGGCGTCGGCGTAAGGCAAGGGCCGGAGCAGGAGCCCGTTGACGACGCTGAATATCGCCGTGTTGGCGCCGATGCCGAGGGCGAGCGACAGCACGGCCACCGCCGTGAACACCGGGCTCTTCAACAGCACGCGCACCCCGTACCTTATGTCCTGCACCATGACGCTTATGAAACTGCCCATCCTGACCTCCCTCACCTTCTCTTTAACCTGCTCGACTCCCCCCAGCTCTACGAGCGCCGCGCGCCTCGCCTCCGGCGGCCTCAACCCTTCACGCACCTTCGCCTCGGTCAGCAGCTCCACGTATGACTGAAGCTCTTCCGAGAGTTCCGTCTCGACCCTGTTCCTGTGAAGAAGGTTGCGCCAGAGGCTGGACAGGCGTGGCAACAAAGGCATGCGGGCCTCCCCTCAGGTGGCCTTCAGGGCGCTGGAGATTGCCAGCGAGATGCGCCGCCAGTCCTCCGTCTCCACGTCGAGCTGGCGCCGGCCGGCGGCCGTCAGGCGGTAGTACTTGGCCCGGCGGTTGTTCTCCGACTCGCCCCACGACGAGTCGAGCCAACCGGCCTCCTCCATCCGGTGCAGCGCCGGGAAGAGCGAGCCGGGCTTGACCTGAAAGGCGCCCTGGGTAATCTGTTCGATGCGGTTCGAGACGCCCAGCCCGTGCAGCGGGCCGAGGGCCAGCGCCTTCAGGACCAGCAGGTCGAGCGTCCCCTGTAGCAAGTCGATCTTCTTTCTCGGCACGGCCCCTCCTACAGACAGTCTGTAGGGAATAGATAACCCCTCCTCGTATAGAATGTCAATACGAGGAGGGCCTTTGAGGCCGCGCGCCGTCTGTCGTAAACTCGGCTGCTGACCTTGCGGTAAAAGTCCAATACGAAGGCGCTGCTGATGAAAGTTCTCGAAACGGAGCGGCTCGTCCTCCGGCGGGTGACGGCGGAAGACGACGCGTTCATCCTCGAACTCCTGAACGACCCCGAGTGGATTCGCTTCATCGGCGACCGGGGCATCAGGACCTTGGAAGGCGCGCGCGACTACATCACGAACAGCTTTCTCGCCATGTACGAGCGTCACGGCTTCGGGCTCTACCTGACGGAGTTGAAGGGCGAAGGGGTCCCCGTCGGGATTTGCGGCCTCATCAAAAGAGACTCGCTGGCGGACGTGGACGTGGGGTTCGCCTTCCTCCCGCAGTTCCGGGGCAAGGGGTACGGCTACGAGTCGGCCGCCGCGGTGCTGGAGTACGGGCGGAAGACTTTCGGGCTGAAACGCATCGTCGCGATCACCTCGCCGGACAACGGCGTGTCGGCCGCGCTGCTCGAAAAGTTGGGTTTTACTTACGAGGGAATGATTGAGTTGTCAGCCGGCGGCGGGCGGGTGAGTCTGTTCGCCTCGGGCGGCTGAGGTGTGGTAAATAGACTTCATGACATCTCCTTCATCCGAGCCGGAATCGCACGACAAGACTGTCCACACGCACCGCCGCCGCCCGTGGTATAAGCCGCGGCTCGACTGGCTGCTCGTGTTCGTGCCAATCGCCATCGCGCTCAGGTTCGTGCCGGCGCTGGAGAACCCGACGGCGCTGTTCGTCGTCTCCTGCCTCGCAATCATCCCGCTGGCGGGCTGGATGGGTCGGGCCACCGAACACCTCGCCGAACATCTCGGGCAGGGCGTCGGCGGGTTGCTCAACGCCACCTTCGGCAACGCCGCCGAACTCATCATCGCGATGTTCGCGCTCTCGAAGGGGCTGACGGGCGTCGTCAAGGCTTCCATCACCGGCTCGATTATCGGCAACATCCTGCTCGTTCTCGGGCTCTCGTTCCTCGGCGGCGGACTGAAGTTCCGCCGGCAGGAGTTCAACCGCGTGGCGGCGGGCGTCTCGGCCACGGCGCTCACGCTGGCGGCCATCGCGCTGATCATCCCGACCGTCTTCCACCAGGCGGCGGCGGCCGTGCCCGTGGCGCAGGGCGGCTGGACGCAGTCGAAGGAGCAGGGCCTTTCGCTCGCCATCGCGGTCGTGCTGTTCCTGACTTACGCGCTGACGCTGGTCTTCTCGCTCGTCACCCACAGGGAGTTGTTCGGCGCCGAGGATGGGAAGGACGTGGCGCGCGAGGCCGGCGAGGAGCGGACCCGCATCGAGGCCGAGGAGGGCGCGCACGCGCCGTGGTCGGTGGGCAAGTCGGTCGGCATCCTCCTCGGGGCGACGGCCTTCGTGGCGCTCATCTCCGAATTCCTCGTCGGCGCCATCGAGAGCGCGCGCGGGTCGCTCGGGCTCACGGAAGTCTTCGTCGGCGTCATCGTCGTCGCCATCATCGGCAACGCGGCCGAGCACTCCTCGGCCATCCTGATGGCCCTGCGCAACAAGATGGACATCAGCATCGGCATCGCCGTCGGCTCCAGCCTCCAGATCGCGCTCTTCGTCGCCCCGCTGCTTGTCTTCGCGTCCTACCTCTTCGGGCGTCCGATGGATTTGGAGTTCACCGTGCCGGAGGTGGTCGCGGTCGTGGCCTCGGTCATCATCGTCGAGCAGATCAGCAGCGACGGCGAGAGCAACTGGATCGAGGGGCTGCAACTGCTCTCGGTCTACGCCGTGCTCGCCGTGCTCTTCTACTTCCTCCCCGACGTGCACCCGCCGGGCGCCGCGGCCCCGGCCCACTAGCGGCGCACTCACCGGCCGGCACGGTCGGCGAGGAGTGCGGCGAGGGTCGAGGCGAGGCGGTTAACGTCGAGAGGCTTGGTGATGAAGGCGTCGAAGCCGGCGGCGATGGCCTTGCCGCGCCACTCCCAGCGGTTGAAGGCCGTGCAGGCGATGAGTGGAACGCCGGCCAGCGCGGGCTCCCTGCGTATGAGCCGCGCGGCGTTGTAGCCGTCGAGGCCCGGCAGGCTCATGTCCATGAGGATGGCGTCGGGCAACTCCCTGATCGCGGTCGTGACCCCGGACACGCCGTCGGCGGCGAGCAGGACTTCGTAACCCTCACGCTCGAACAGCAGCCTTAGAAACTCGCGCGTGTCGGGCGCGTCCTCCACGACGAGGACGCGGTACTTCCTGTCGTGCCCGGCGCGAAGCTCGGACCTCTGCGGCGCTGTGCTCATTGGTAGAAGGAAGCCTTCAGAACGCCATCGGCCGCACGCCGTCGAACCCGGCGTGCGGCGCCTCGGGCGGCGGGAAGGGCCGCGCGGCGTCGCCCGCCGCCTCGCCGGCCGCGAAGGTGAACCGCAGCCCGTGGTGGACGCGGTGCGCCCAGTCCGTCTCGGTGTGGCGCGCGCCCGCGGCCCTCATGAACTGCACTTCCCGGCCGGGCTCGTAGCCGCGCGCGACGAGCGCGTCGCGCAGCCCCTCGGCGTGGCAGACGGTGTTCTTCCCTTCGAGCGTCCCGGCGTCCAGCCAGATTTTTGGTTTAGGGCCGCGCGCCACGGCGTCGAGGTTGCGCATCAGCCAGCAGTTGTCCCACCAGAGCGAGGGCGACATGGCGACGACGCGGCCGAAGGTGTCCGCGTGCCGCAGGCCGAGGTAGAGGCTCACCAAGCCCCCGAGCGAAGAGCCGCCTATCCCCGTGTGCTCGCGGCCGGGCTTCGTCCTGTAGTTGGCGTCCACGTAGGGCTTCAGCTCCTCTACGAGCATGCGGCCGTAGAGGTCCGCGCCGCCGCCGACCTTGAAGTTCGGGTCAACGGCCGGCGTGTACTCCTCGATGCGGCGCTCGCAGGCGTTGTAGACGCCGACGATGATGAGCGGCTCGATGGCGCCTTCGTGTATCAGGTTGTCGGCCGTCTCGTTCAGGTGCCAGTGCTGGCCCGGCACGAAGGAGGTCCGGCCGTCGAAGAGGTTCTGCCCGTCCTGCATGTAGAGGACGGGGTAGGTGCGCTCCGCGTCCGCCTCGTAGCCGGGCGGGAGGTAGACGACGAGTTGGCGGTCGCCGCCCGTGAGGGTCGAATGAAACGCCCCCGGACGTTCGAGCGAGCCGCATTCTGTATCAGCGTAAGAGGCTAAGAGATTTGTGCGAGGGGCCATCCTTGTATAAACGTCTCCTAATAAAACAATAGCGTACCGGCCGGGAAGGCGGGAAGACGGGGTTTCTGTATCGTTACCCGTCACCTCGCCGGCCCGGCCGGTTAAGGATGGCGATTGGCGTGCCGCTTACATGGGATAGCTCTCGGTCAGTTCGACCGCGTTGAGGGTTTCGGGCGCGGCGTGGTGCCGACCGCCGAGAAGGTAGGCGGAAGCCTTGTCGGAGGGGAGCGGTTTCGAGAAGAAGTAGCCCTGGCTGTACTCGCAGCCGAGGGCTTCCAACTGGGCGCGCTGGCCGCGCGTCTCGACGCCCTCGGCGACGACCTCCATGCCGAGCGTGTGCGCGAGCGAGACGATGGTGCGGACTATCTCGCGGTACTCGCTGGCCTCGTCCATGCGGCCGACGAAGGAGCGGTCAACCTTCAGGGTGTTGACGGGGAAGCGGTGGAGGTAGGAGAGCGAAGAGTAGCCTGTACCGAAGTCGTCGATGCCTAACTGCACGCCCAACTCGCGCAGGCGCTTGAGCATCGCCGTCGCCGTCTCGGCGTTCTCCATGATGGCCGTCTCGGTAATCTCAAGCTTGAGCGACCGAGCCTCAAGCCCCGCGTCCTCAAGCGCCCGCTCGACGACTTCCACGAGGTCGCGCTGCGTGAACTGCTTGCCCGACAGGTTCACGCTGACGAATAAAGGCTCCTCCGAAGGGTGCTCCGTCTGCCACTCGCGGGCCTGCCGGCAAGCCTCGCGCAGCACCCACTCGCCCAAAGGAATAATCAGGTCTGTCTCCTCGGCCGCCGCGATGAACTCGCCCGGCGCGACGAGGCCGCGCTCCGGGTGCTGCCACCTCACCAGCGCCTCGAACCCGGCGACGCGCCCCGTCGAGGTCTTCACGATGGGCTGGTAGTGGAGGCGGAACTCGCCGTTCTCCACCGCCCGCCGCAGCTCGTTCTCAAGCTTGAGCGTGCTGACGGCGCGCGCGTGCATCACCTTGTCGAAGACTTCGTAGCGCCCTTTGCCCTGCGACTTCGCGCGGTACATCGCCGTGTCGGCGTCGCGCAGCATGTCGTCGGCGTCCGCGTAGCCGAGCGACGAGAGCGTGATGCCGACGCTGGCCGAGGTGAAAATCTCGTGGTGGCCGAGGGCGAAGGGCAAGCCTATCTCCTCCTGAATGCGCTCGGCGGCGCGCACGGCGTCGGTCGAGTGGCGGACGCCGTTGAGGAGGATGGCGAACTCGTCGCCGCCGAAGCGCGCCACCGTGTCCTCGGGCCGCACGCAGGTCCGCAGCCGCTCGGCGACGGTCAGGAGCAGCCGGTCGCCGTGCGCGTGCCCGAGCGAGTCGTTGACGTTCTTGAAGCGGTCGAGGTCCATGAAGAGGACGGCGAAGAGGTGTTCGTGGCGCCGCGCGCGCTCGATGGCGAGCCGGAGGTGGTCGGAGAAGAGCGTGCGGTTGGCGAGCCCCGTCAGAGAGTCGTGGTAGGCGGCGTGCTGCAACTGCTCCTCGGCCCGGCGCCGCTCGGTCACGTCCTGCACCTGATAGACGAGGCGCAGCGGCTTGCCCTCGGGGTCGCGGACGAGCGAGGCGCTGAGCTGCGCCCAGAGCGTGCGCCCGGCCTTGTCGAGCAGGCGCATCTCAAGCGTGTAGCTGACGGCGCCGCCGTGCGTCAGTCGGTAGACTTGCGTCAGGTGCTCGCCCAACTCTTCGGGGTGGAGCACGGACTGCATGTCGGTCCTGACCAGCTCCTCCTCGCCGTAGCCGAGCATGGCGCACAGCGAGGGGTTGACTTCTATCCAGCGGCCGTCCGGGGCGACGAGCGCCATGCCGACGGCCGCGTTGTCGAAGGAGCTGCGGAACTGCTCCTCGCTCTGGCGGAGCCGCTGGCTGACGGCGCGCTGCTCCTCGGCGTGGCGCTCGGCCTGCTCGGCCTGCGCGAGCGTGGCCTGCAACTGCTTACGGTACGCCTGATAGGTGAAGTAGACGATGGCGACGACCGGGACAATCGCCAGCAGGGCGTAGAAGCCGTCGCCGCTGACGAGCCGCGCGATGACGCCGGCCGCCGAGGCCCCCGCGAAGTACGTGACGGAGATCCAGAGGTAGTGCTCCTTCCAGACCTGCACGAAGGGCAGCCTGAGCTTCAGCGACTCGCGCAGCGCGGGGATGCCCGTGTTGACGAAGAACTGGACGAAGCTGATGAGGCAGATGGCCGCGACGAAGCCGCCCGAGAGCGGCGCGTGCCTCAGCTCGACGACGGGGCCGAAGAGCGAGGAGACGACGCAGGCCGTGACGAAGGTGGAGATGGCGAGCAGCCCGGCGTTGAAGAACCTCGTCAGCCAGCGCCGCGCGAAGCGGAACGAGGAGCAGAAAGCCTCGGCGGCGGCGAGCACGGCGGCCGGCTCGGGCCCGTAGAGCAGCAGCGTCAGGAAGACGAAGCTGTCGGAGACGGTGATTTGGACTTTATGCTTGGAGAACTCTATCCCGAGCCGGGAGCCGAAGCAGATGGTGACGGCCGCGAGGAGCAGGAACCGGAAGTCGAGCTGCGCGAACGGCAGCCGCGAGAGGCAGTACAGGACGACGCCGGCCCCGAGCGCCGGGACCAGTCTCAGATAGAATTGGTGGAAGCCCTCTCTGCTCAAAGCGGGTTCGCCCCCGGCCCCTGGACTCGCGCCGTGCCCTGACTCTTACGGCTCGGTGCCGTCCTCGTAGACGACGGGCATGGCCCGCGTCTGGTCGCCGCTGGTGAGTACGTTGACGGCCCAAATGCTGTCGGAAATCATGACCCCGTCGGAAATCATCACCCCGTCAGAAATCATGACCCCGTCGGCCAGCGGGAAGCCGTCGGAAATCATCACGCCGTCGGAAATCATCACGCCGTTCATGAGGAGCGTGCCGCTCCCCATCCTGAGTCCGTCGGAAATCATCACGCCGTCTGAAATCATGACCCCGTCGGAAATCATGACGCCGTCCGAGGTCATCACCCCGTCCGAAATCATCACCCCCGAGCCGAAGGCCGCGCCGAGGTTGTAAATCCGCTGGTACTTCGTGATGAGGCTGGTGCCGGTGACGTAGCCGCGGTTTTGCAGCACGCCCTGCGCCCAGGGGAACGTGTAGCCGGCGAGGGTGGTGTAGGGCGCGGGCGGCTGGCTGCCGGCGAGGAGGAGCGGCGCGCCGAGGGCGGTCTGGTTCGTGAGGTCTGTGCGGATGAGCTTCGCCAGTTGGACGGCCCCGTCGAGGTTGAGCTGTCCGGCGCCCTGCTCGAAGGTGTTGAAGTTCTTAAGCGGCTGCGCCGTGTACTGGAGGACCATCTTGACCATGTTCGGCGTCAGCCGCGGGTTGGCCTGAAGGATGACGGCCGCGGCGCCGGACACCAGAGGCGTCGCCATCGAGGTGCCGCTCATCTGCATGACCTTGTGGTTGGAGCCGCTGCGCGGGTTCACGTCGAGCGAGTTGTAGCGGGTGACGATGGCGTTGTTGGCGGCCTCGGCGGCGATGAGCTTGTTGCCGGGGGCGACGAGGTCGGGCTTGAGGACGTGGTCGTAGACGCGCGCGCCGTTGACGGTCCTGAAGCTGCGCGTCGGGCCGCGCGAGGAGTAGGTGGTGACGAGGTCGTCGGCGCGCGACTCGGAGTCGAGCGTGTTGGAGGCGCCGACGGTGATGGCCGAGGGCTCGTTGCCGGGCGAGTGGACGCGGCCGTAGAACTTCTGCCCCGAGGCGTCGGTCCCGTCGTTGCCGGCGGCCACGACGACGACGAGGCCGGCGTCCACGAGTTTGCGCACCGCGAGGCAGAGCGGGTCAACGCGGTACGAGTCGATGGCGGGCGCGCCGAGGCTCATGTTGACGACGCGGATTTTGTACTTCTGATAATTCTTGTCGCCCGCGGGCCTGTTCGGGTCGGCGGGGTCGAGAATCCATTGCAGGGCGCGGAGGACGTTGGAGACCGAGCCGACGCCCTTCGAGTTGAGGACGCGAAGGTTGACGACCTTGGCTTCCGGCGCCAGGCCCGTGTAGGCGCCGTGGGCGATGTGGCTGGGGCCGGCGGCGAGCGAGGCGACGTGGGTGCCGTGGCCGTAAGGGTCGTCGGTGCGGCCCTCGCCGGTGAAGTCCTTCTGGAAGGCGATGTCGTTGACGCCGTGGTGGTCCTTGTCGATGCCGGAGTCGAGGACGGCGATGTTCATGTCGCGGCCCTTGAGGCCGCTGTTGCCGTCGCGCCCGCGCATGTCGCGCGCGCCGGTCGCGCCTTCGACGAAGCCGAGGAAGCTCACCTCATGGTCCGGCGTGACGACTTCCACCTCCTCGGAGGCGGCGAGTTCTTCGACCGCCGCGGCCGGGAGTTCGACGGCCATCGAGGCGAAGCTCTCGAAGTCGCCTCGGACGCTGACGCCGCTGCGGGCGAGCAGGGCTTGGAGCCGCCCCGTCGGCTTCTCGCTCAAACGCAGGATGACCGGCACGGGCTCGTCGCCGCGGCGCGCGCCGCGCAGGCGTTCGCGCAAGCCCGGCGACACCTTGTCCGGCTTCTGCGTCGAGGGCCGCGCGGCCTGCCCTCGCGGCTGCTGCGCGCTGCCCGGCGGGACGAGGAGCGGGCCCGTGAGGAGCGTCACGAGAATCAGCAGCGTGACCGCACGGTTGCCGATGCGCGAGTGTTTTTCCCTGGGTCTCATACTTAAGGTCCTTCGGGGACTCGGAGAAGACTCTTCCGGCGACTCTGATTTCGGTGAAGAACGTGCCCGGCGTGGGCCGCGCCGCAGACACTTTGGCGAGTGACGTGCCGAACGGAAGGATGAGGAATCAGGCGGGAAAGGCGAAACTCTCGGGCGAGCGGGGCCGTGCAGGCTGACCGATGCTGACGACTGCGGTCAGCCTCTCAGTCATTATGAAGTGACGGGGCGCGGGCGGCGCGCAAGGCGTGTGTGAGGCCGTCGGCCAGCGTGCGCCTGACTTCCAGCCCGCCCAGCTCAATCCCCGCGCGCACCAGCGTCCGGGCCACCCCCGCGCCGACGCCGGTCAGGACGCACTCGGCGCCCATCAGGCGCACAGCCGCCGCGACGTTGGTCAGACGCCGCACCACGTCGGCGTCCATCGTCCTGACCCCGGTGATGTCGAGGATGACGACGCGCGCGCGCCTCTCGACGACGGCGCGCAGCAGCGCGGCCGTCATGAGGTCTGCCCGCTCGCGGCTGAGACTGCCGATGACCGGCCCGAGCAGCACGCCGTCCCAGACGGTGATGACGGGCGTCGAGAGTTCTTCGATGAGCGCGTCCTTGGTCCTGTTGGCCTCCTCCGCCTCCTTCTTGGCCGAGAGGAGTTCGTCCTCGAAGCGCCTGCGCTGTCGCATCGGGACGAAGACGCAGTCGTTGACGGGCGAGCCGCCGCGCTCCCTGCGCGCCGCGTTCGCCAGCACGGGCACCTCTTCGCCGCCCGCGCCCCGCAGCGACAGGTAAATCTCCTCGGCCCGGCCGTGCAGCACGAGCAGGGGGAAGAAGTAGGTCTGGTAGAAGATGCGCCCGCCCGGCGGGAGGATGGATTCGACGTGACGCCCGGCCAGCCCGCCCGCGCCTAAGCCCAGCCAGCCGAGCAGCGTCGCGTTGGCCGCGAGGATGTGGCCGTCGTTCCCGAAGGCGATGAAGCCGCACGGCGCTGTGTCCAGCAGTTCGTCCATGCTCGGCGCCCCGCTCAGGTGAGCCCCCCCGCGGCGAGGTATTCTTTGATGACGCGGACGGTCTCCTCCGGGTGGCTCATGTGCGGACAGTGGCCCGTGGCGTCGAGTTGGCGCAGCGTGCTCCCCGGCAGGTGGCGGCTCATGTAGTCTCCCACCTCGGCGGGCGCGATGGCGTCCTCCGAGCATTGCATGATGAGCGACGGCACGCGCACCTTCGGCAAGTCGCGTCGGTTGTCGGCGAGGAAGGTGGCCTCGGCGAAGCGGCGCGCGACGCGCGGGTCCGTCGAGCAGAAGCTCTCCTCCAGCTCGCGCGCCAGTTCCGGCCGCTCCGGGTTCTTCGCGACGACGGGCGCGAGGAAGCTGGCCCAGCCGATGTAGTTCTTGTCCATGAGGTCGAGCAAGCCCTCGATGTCGGCCCGCTCGAAGCCGCCGCGGTAGTCCGGCGGGTGGTTCACGTAGCAGGGCGACGGGCCGACGAGGACGAGCCTCGCAAAGAGGCCCGGCTCCTTGATGGAGGCGAGCAGGCCGACGACGCCGCTCACCGAGTGGCCGACGAAGACCACGTCCCTCAACCGCAGGGCCTCGCACACGTCGAGCACGTCGCGAGCGTAGCCGTCGAGGGTGGAATACCTCTCCGGGTCGTAGGCCCGCAAATCAGACTTGCCCGAGCCGACGTAGTCGAAGAGCACAACGCGGTAGTCGTCCTCGAAGGCCGGCGCCACGAAGCGCCACATGTTCTGGTCGCACCCGAACCCGTGCGCGAACACCACCGGGCGCCGCCCCCGCCCCGACACCTTCACGTTATTCCGCCTCAGAATCTCTTCAGACATCTTCACCCTTTTTAGCGGCGGCCCGCGCCGCGCGGGAACCCCCCGGCCGAAAGACGTAAACTGTTCTGGATGTTCGGAGCCCGAATTTTAAACCATCTCACCCCGAGACACTATGACGCGCGACTCAGGAATTCCGACAGGCCCGGCAACCGGGGCCACCGTCCGCGCCGACGGCCGCCGTCCGCGCGTCCCCGCCCCGCACAAAATCAAGGCAAATGAGAAGACGACGCGCGAGTCGAGTACTGCTTCAAAGCCGCTCTGACGATGGAGTTATTACTGTTGCTCTACATGTGGTATATCCTCATCCCCGCGGCGGCGCTGCCACTGGTCGTCGGGCTCGTCATGGGCTACAGGCGTTATAAATAGTCGGGCGGCGGCGCCCGACAACGGCATGCGCCCGACGCCCCTTCGGCATGTCTCTCACGTTCGTCGTGTGGGGGCGCAGGTATTGATGCAGACCATCGCCACACACCTCCTGCTGCTCCTCCCCGACTGTTACACCGCGGGCCGTAGTGTCTCGATGGCGTTGATGTCTCTCGCGCTGTTCGGCCTCGGCGGGTGGATGATAAAGGCGGCTAAGGCGACTCCGGTGGGCGAGTTGAAGGGGCTGAGGAAGAACGCCCACAGGGGCATGGGCGTCAAGGTCGGTTACGGCATCGCGGGGGGCTGGTTTGTCTTCTGCGGCCTTGTGATGTTACTCGCGCTCATCTTCCGGACCGGGTGCTGATGGCCGGGCCTCAGGCCGCCCGAACACCGGCCGCCGCTTTGACGTAATCCGGGAGGAGGTCTTACGCCATGATATTCCTGCTGGCCGGCGCGCTGCTCCTGACGGCGTGGCAATTCACCGCCCGAGCCCGGCGGCGGGGGTTAGCGTGGGCACTCAGGGGCGTCGCCGTCTCGGCCTGCTGCGGGCTGCTGGCGGGAGTCTTCATCGGCGTCGGCGCGCGCGTCGGGATGGGAGCCATCACGGTCGCTAACGGCGCCCCGCAGCGGCTCACGGCGTCGGGGACGTTCACCGTCATCATCGCCTTCTCAAGTTTCGGCATCGCTCTGGGCGTCGTCTACGAGGGGCTATTGCGGCGGCTGCTCCGGCGCAGCGGGCTGGCCTACGGCGCGCTCTTAACGTTGTGCACGTGGTACCCGCTGGCGCACGCGGCGGCGCAGCAGTTGACGGCGCCGCCGGCCCCGACGGCTCTGGCCGCGTCATCGGGCCTGTTCGTCGGCCTGATGTGGCTGCCGTTCGGGCTCGCGCTGGAGGCGCTGCTCGGGAGGTGGCACGACCGGGAGCGGCGGCAGGAAGGCGGGCCGTTCGGCACGGTGAGACAATGGTCATCTTAGAAACAGAACGCCTCATCCTGCGCATGTTCCGCGAAGACGACTTCGAGCAGTACGCCGAGATGTGCGCCGACCCCGAGGTGGTGCGCTACCTCGGCGAAGGCCGGACGCTCAGCCGCGGGGAAGCGTGGCGGCAGATGGCGATGATTCTCGGCCACTGGCAGTTACGCGGCTACGGCTTGTGGGCCGTCGAGGAGCGGGAGAGCGGGAAGTTAGTCGGCCGCATCGGCTTCTTCAACCCCGCGGGGTGGCCCGGCTTTGAGCTGGGGTGGGCGTTGAGGAGGGAGGCGTGGGGGCGGGGGTATGCGACGGAAGGCGCGCGGCGGGCGCTTGAGTATGCCTTCGCCGAGATGGGGCGCGAGCACGTCATCAGCCTCATCCACCCGGAGAACGGGGCGTCGGTTAAAGTGGCGGAGCGCATCGGGGAGGAGCTGGAAGGTCGGACGGAGTTGTTCGGGCGCGAGGTCTTGCTCTACGGGGTCCGGCGGGAGGCGTCTATGAGGATGCGGACGTGAACAATCCCCGCCCGACGTTGGTGACGCTCACCGAAGAGTTAAGACCCGAGTTCTTTGTCATGGCCGAGGATTACCTCGCCGCGGGGGAAGACCGCTATCGCCCCGCGCTGGATGATTTCGAGGCTTTCGTCCGGAGCCTCCGAGAAGGCGAGCGCGGCGTCGGATTGTCCCCCGGCCATGTCCCGTACAGCACCTTCTGGCTGAGCGCGGGCCGCAGGCTCTTGGGGCGCGCGACGCTCCGTCATCACCTGACTCCCGGATTGGAACACGAAGGCGGGCACATCGGGTACGAAGTTCGCCCTTCCGAGAGGGGGAAAGGTTACGGCACATTGCTCCTCAAGCTGACGCTGGAGAAGGCGCGGGAGATGGGCTTGCGGCGGGTGATGCTGACCTGCGACACCGACAACGCGGCTTCGGCAAGAATCATAGAGAAGAACGGCGGGCGGCTTGAGGGTCAGGCGATTTCCAAGAGAAGTGGGAAGCCCATCTCTCGCTACTGGATTGAGCTGTGACGGGGATTGAACCGCCGTCGCGATAACGACGATTGGATAAAGCAGGCGCGCTCGGGCGCATCCGGCTGAACATTCGAGTCAGCGCCCGCACAAAAGGGACGGCGGCCAGCAACGGCCGCCGCCCCTCTCGTGTTTATTGGTGGTGGCGTGCGGGCTTCTTACTTCTTCGTGTCGCCGCCCTGTTTGGCCTGCGCCGACATGCGCTCGAAGTTGGTTTTGAAGACGCGCAGGTTCGGGTCGTTGGTCTGCTGGGCGAGGGTGTAAGCCTTCTCGTAGTTGGGGCGGGCGAGGTCCGGCTTGCCGCTGCGCTCGTAGGCTTCGCCGAGGCTGTCGTAGACGTTGGCCGAGCCGGGGTAACGCTCGACGTTGAGCTTGAAGGCGGTGATGGCCTCCTCGACGTTGTTCTGGAAGAGGAGCTGGTAGCCGACCTGATTCATCAGGGGCTCGGGCACCTGAATCGTGTAGCCGAGGCGCGCGGAGAGCTTGCGGTAGTGGTCCTCGACGCCCTTGAGGCCGCCCGTGACGGCGCCCGTGTTGGGGTCGCGCGGGTACTGCCAGCCCTCGAACGCCTTGCGCAAGCCCGCGTAGTGGCTGCGCAGGACGACCGAGCCGTGGTCCTCGTCATCCATCTTCGCCGCATCCCACGAGAAGCCGGCCACCTGCTGCTTCCTGAGCACGTCGGTGAAGAGGTTGTAGGCGTCGCCGATGTCGCCGGGCTCGTTGCCGAGCGTGACGTAGAGCGTTCGGTTCTTGCCCTTCGTGCCCTTGAAGAACTCCTTGGCGCGGTCGATGAGGACGAAGTTGTCCCACTGGAGCGAGGGGCTGACGGCGATGTAGGAGTTGAACAGCTCGGTGCGCGAGAGCAGCGTGTGGACGGCGAAGAGGCCGCCGAGCGAGTGGCCGGCGAGCACGCGGAAGGGCTGCGTGCGGTACTTCGACTCGACCTGCGGTATGAGCTCCGTCTCGATAAACTTGAGGAACTTGTCGGCGCCGCCGCTCGTGGGGAAGCGCGCGTTCGGGTTGTCGGGGGCCTGGGCGACGTGCGTCGGCGAGAGGTCGCGCGTGCGGTCGGTGTTGGTGATGCCGACGACGATCATCTCGGGCATGCGGTTGTTGCGGGCGAGGAAGGAGAGCGTGGCGCTGGTGTGCTGGATGTGGGCGTCGCCGTCCGTCATGTAGAGGACGGGGAAACGCTCGCCCGTGCGCGCGGCGTAGCCGGCGGGCGTGCGGACGAGGATGGTGCGGTCCTCGCCGAGCACCTGAGACTTGATGACGAGGGTCTCGGTCGTGTCGGCCGCGGGCGCCTGCGCTCGCGCGTCGGCGGCGAGCAGCAGGAGGACGAGCGTCAGGAGCGCGGGCGTCAAGTGTCGGCGCTGACGGTGCGAGAGGTTGGTGGCGGGGTTGAGTTCAGATTTCATCGCGTGCCTCCGAAGTTTGAGACTGACCGGGGTCGGGTGAGGGATGATACTGCAAGTCGCGGCCGGCGGTGTGCCCCGGCGTGCACCTTTTACACTTATTTACAAGCCCTTTTACAAACGCGCGCGGGGCCGAGAATTTCATTTGGGGTTGAACCCGCGCGCCGTCTGCGCGTATAACATTCGGGCCGCCGCGTGAGATGCCCTGCCGGCCGCTTTTTACAACCATTTTACAGCCCCGCCCGAGGATTCGAGGATAATACCGCGGATGAAACGAGCACTTCTCGTCCTGGCCGTCGCCGCCCTCTACGTGCTCCACCAGGACATCTGGTTCTGGCGCACGCCGCACCCACTCGTCTTCGGCGTCATCCCCGTCGGGCTCTTCTACCACGGGTGCTTCTCGGTGGCCGCCTCGCTCCTGATGTGGCTGCTGGTGCGCCACGCCTGGCCGCACCACATCGAGCGCGAGGTCGAGGGGGCGGGCGAAGGGGGTGAAGAGCGTTGATACCCGCCATCTTCGTCTTCATCTATCTGGCCGCGGTCGTCTACATCGGCATCTTCGCCTTCCGCCGCTCCGAAGGGGTGAAGGCCGAGGACTTCTTCCTCGCCAACCGCTCGCTCGGCTCCTTCGTCTTCCTGTTCTCGCTGTTCGGGACGAACATGACGGCGGTCGCCATCCTCGGCTCGTCGGGCCACGCCTTCACGAACGGCATCGTCACCTACGGGTTGATGGCCTCCTCGTCGGGGCTCGTCATCCCTCTCACCATCTTCCTCATCGGCACGCGCGTCTGGGCGCTGGGGAAGAAGTACGGCTTCATCACGCCGGTCCAGATTTTCCGCGACCGCTGGGAGTGCAGCCACATCGGGACCGTCATCTTCGCCCTGCAAGCCGTGCTGCTCGTGCCCTACATCATCATCGGCATCATGGGCGGCGGCACGACGCTGTCGGCCATCTCGGGCGGGTTCGTCCCCTACTGGCTGGGCGGGGCGGTGGTGGCGATGGTGGTGATGAGCTACGTCTTCTTCGGCGGGATGCGCGGCACCGCGTGGGTCAACACCTTCCAGACCATCCTCTTCCTCGTCTTCGGCGTCATCGCCATCGGCGTCATCGGGTCGGGGATGGGCGGCTTCCGCGGCGCGGTCGAATCTTTAGGCTCAAGCCCCGCGACCTCGTGGCTTCTGACGCGCGAGCGCATCTCGCCCTACTACTTCTTCAGCTACACCTTCATCCCGCTCTCGGCCATCGCCTTCCCGCACATCCTCATCTTCTGCCTGACGGCGAAGCGGATGGTGCAGTTCAAGAAGACGGTCATCTTCTACCCGCTCTGCATCCTCCTCATCTGGTTCCCCTGCGTCTTCCTCGGCGTGATGGCGAACCGCACGGCCGGCGAGATTCCGGCCATCCGCGCCAAGCAGGAGGCCCGCCGGGTGCTGGCGCAGCAGGGCAAGACGATGACGCCCGAGCAGCGCGAGGAGACGCGCGAGCAGGCCGCGGGCGACGACGTTATCCTCCACCTCCTGCACCACTACGCGCCGCTCTGGCTGGCCGGCATCCTCGGCGCCGGCATCATGGCGGCCGTGATGGCTTCGGACTCGCAGATACTCGCGCTCTCGACGATGTTCACGGAGGACGTGTTCGCCTTCTACGGCGGGCGCAGGCGTTTCGGCGAGCGGACGCAGGTGCAGACCGGCCGCATCTTCGTCATCGTCCTGACGGTGCTGGCCTACGTCGTCGCGCTGCGGGCGCCCGAGACGATTTTCGAGATAGCCATCCAGTACGCCTTCTCCGGCTTCGCGGCCCTGTCGCCGCTGATGATTGCCGCCCTCTTCTGGCGAGGGAGTACGAAGTGGGGCGCGCTGGCCTCGACCGTCTGGGTCGCGCTCGCGGTCGTGTTCGTCGCCGTCTTCCAGCAGACCTACCCGGCGCCGCCCCCGGGGCCGCCCGCCGTCGTCTGGTCGCCCGGCGGGACCGAAGTGCTCGCGCGCACGCCTTCGGGCACGAGCGTCTTCGGCTTCATGCCGGTGGTCCCGATGGTCGTCGTCTCGGCGCTCCTGATGTTCGTCGTCTCGAAGCTCACGCCGAAGCCGAGCGCGGCCACCGTCGAGAAGTATTTTTCAAAGTAAGATTAAGGAGAAACCCCCGATGAGACTCTCTAAGACAGCCCTCGCCTGCTCCGCCCTCGTCCTGCTCGCGGCCGTCGTCTACGCCGACACGCACCCGAACTTCGCCGGCACCTGGGAACTCGACCAGAGCCGCAGCCACAGCATTCCGCCCGACATGAAGCAGACCTTCACGGTCGTGCAGGACGGCGACAAGATTGCTGTCGAGTTAAAGGTCGTCAACGCGCAGGGCGAGCGCGTCATCAAGGAAGCCTACACGCTCGACGGCAAGGAGACGGAGTTCGCGCCCCCGCCCCCGGCGAACGCCCCCAAGGACGCCCCCGCGCCGAAGGGCAAGCGCACCGCCCGCTGGATGACGAACGGCAAGGGCTTCATCATCGAGGACGAGGTCGTCAACCCGACACCGCAGGGCGGCACCGAAACCGTCCTCATCGCTCGCAAGTGGATGCTATGGCCGGACGGCACCCTCTCCGTCGAGACCATCACCGAGCGCGGCGGCAACGCCTTCAACAACAAGCGCGTCTTCGTCAAGAAGCAGTAGCGGCAGAGGACCCCGCAGGGGTCGCAGACAATAGCCGGGGGTCAGCGAACGCAAGTGAGCGCCACCCCCGGTACGAACACGCAACATGAATCCGACCCTGAAAGGGTCGCACCCGCGCAGAGGTGCGACCCTTTCAGGGTCGGAATTGTTTTCGCGTCTTACCGGGGGCGGCGCTGCGGCTTCGCTTCAGCTTGCCCCCGGCTATTGCCGGCGACCCCTGCGGGGTCACATGCTTATTATCTCATCCGAGGCAATGGAGCTTGCCGTCCTGTGCGCCGAAGACGACACGCCCGGAGGCGATGGCGGGGGAGGCCGAGACGGGCGCGCCCGCGTTGAACTCCTGAACCTTGCGGCCGTCGCCGAAGGCCAGCACGTAGAGGCGGCCGTCGTTCGAGCCGACGAAGACGCGGTCCGAGGCGATGGCCGGCGACGACTCGACGCGCGCCTGCGTGCCGAAGGTCCAAAAGGGTCGGCCCGTGTAGGCGTCGAGACAGTGGACCATCTTGTCGCGCCCGCCGACGACGACGCGCGCGTCGATGATGGCGGCCGACGAGTAGTAGGGGAACTGCCGCTGCGGGTTCGTGTAGCGCCAGCCGACCTGCTTTGAGACGAGGTTGACGCCGAGCACCTCGTTGTTGAAGGTGCCGTAGAAGGCGTTGCCGGCGAGCAGCGCCGGGCTGGCGCCCGTGTAGGCGCCCGAGCGAATCTGGAACAGCTCGCGCCCCGTCGCAATCTGCACGCCGCGCAGTATCTCGTCGCAGCCCGTGATGTAGGCCACGCCCTCCGCAATCCCGGCGGTCGCGTGCACCTGCCCGCCCGTCTTCAGCTTCCACATCAACTTACCCGTCGCCGCCGCGACGCAGTAAAGGTGCGTGTCGTAGGAGCCGACGAGGACGCGCCCGCCCGAGACGACCGGCGACGATTTAATCTCGCCGCCCGTCTTAAAGGTCCAGACCCGCTGCCCGTCCGACGCGCGCACCGCGTGCAGCACGCCCGACAGGTCGCCGACGTAGACCGTGCCGCGCGAGACGGCCGGCGACGACTCGCCGATGGCGCCGCCCGCGTTGTAGCGCCAGCGGTCGCGCCCGTCCGAGAGGTTGACGGAAACGAGCTCGCCCCTCTGCGTGCCGACGTAGACGGCGCCGCCCGCGACGGCCGCCGAAGACTCAACCGACTCGCCCGCGTCCACCGACCAGAGGTGGCGGAGGCCCGCCGGCACCCCGGAGCCCGAGTAGCCCGTGAGCTGCGGGTTGCCGCGGAACTGCGGCCAGCCGTCGGCCGGCGTCACGAAGTTGTTCCAACTCGCGCGCGCCGCGGAAGGCAGAAGTAAAAAGGCGAAAGGTAAAAGAAGAAAATCCCGCCTGCGGAGCGACGGCGACTCAACCCCGTCTTCCGTCTTTTGCCTTTTCACTTCTGCCTTTTGACTTTCTTTCAGTACGCCCACTCGTAAACCTCCAGCGCGCCCGCGGCGTCGAACGCGCGCGGGTTGAAGCGCCCCGTCCATTGCTCCGCCGCCTCTTCGGCGAGCGCCTTCAAGTCCTCACGCGCGACGCCGAGCCCCGAAAGCCCGCGGCGCAATCCCCCGGCCTCGGCCAACTCTTCGAGACGCGCCGCCAACGCCTCGCCTCCCTCATACAACTCCGCGTAGAGCGGCCCGACCTCCTCCGCGTTCCAGCGGACGACCGAAGGCAGCAGCGCCGCCAGCGCCTCGCCGTGCTCCGTGCCGTAGTGCGCCGTCAGGGGGTTGGCGCAGGCGTGCGCGGCGCCGAGCATCGAGTTCTCGATGGCCGCCCCGGCGAGGTGCGCGCCGAGCAGCATCCGGCCTCGTGCTTCCAGGTCTTCGGGCTCCATGAGCACGCGCTCGTAGCCGCCTTCGAGCAGCCGCCACGCCTCGCGCGAGAAGATTTCGGAGAGCGGGTTGCGGGCCGACGTGACGTACGTCTCGACCGCGTGGGCGACGGCGTCGAAGCCGGCCGCGGCCGTCACCGCGCGCGGCTGCGAGACGGTCAACTCGGCGTCGAGGATGGCGACGCGGAAGGCGGCCGACGAATCGCCGCAGGCCATCTTCGCGTGCGTCCGCTCGTCGGAGATGAGGGCGTAAGATTGCGCCTCGCTGCCCGTCCCGGCGGTGGTCGGGACGCCCATCATGGGGAGCAGGGGCCGCCGCGCCTTGCCGTAGCCGCGGTAGTCCTGCATCCGCCCGCCGTTCGTCAGAAGGAAGCTGACGCCCTTCGCGCAGTCGAGCGAGCTGCCGCCGCCGAGGCCGACGACGGAGTCAACGCCGAGCGGCGCGGCGAAGGCCCTCCCGCGCTCGACCGACGCGGCGTCCGGGTTCGCGCCGAAGTCGTGGAAGGTTGCGACGAAGACGCCCGCCGCTTCGAGAATTTTTATCGCCCTCCGGACGTGCCCCGTCTCGGCGAGCCCGCAGTCGGCGACGAGCAGCGAGCGGCGGAAGCCGAGCGCGCTTGCCTCCTCGCCCAAGCGCGCGAGCGAGCCCGCGCCGAAGATGACGCGCGTCCGCGGCCGGAAATCAAAACCCCCGCCAGTCATCACTTCTTTTCCGCGACGGCGTAGACGTGCTTGTGCGCGCGGAGGATGAGCATGCCGTCGCTGACGGCGGGCGTCGCCATCAGCGGCTCGCCCACGGGGTTCGTCGCCAGCAGCTCGAACTTCGGCCCGGCGAGGACGACGAACACGTCGCCGTCCTCGCTCGACAGGTAGAGCTTGCCGTCCGAGCCGACGGGCGAGGCGCTGAAGGAGCTGGGCAGACGCTCCTGATAGACGAGCTTGCCGGTCCGCGCCTCGAAGGCGGAGAGGACGCCCGCGTCGGAGAGCGCGTAGAGCAGGTCGCCGTAGACGATGGGCGTCGTCGTGTAGGGACTCCCCTTGTCGGCCTTCCACGCGAGGTGCGCGTTCGTCTGCTCGCCGGGCTTCAAAGAGATGTCCCCGACGGCGCCGGGGCGGAAGGCGTACATGCCTCGGCCGGGCGGGTAGCCGCCCGCGACGTAGAGGAGGCCGTGCGCGGCGAGCGGCGCCTGCTGCTTGACCTGCGTCTCGTGGTCGTCGAAGCGCCAGAGTTCCCTGCCCGTCTGCGGGTCGTAGCCGCGTATGAAGCGTCCGCCGTTGGCAATCAACTCGGCGCGGCCGTTCGCCTCGTGGACGGTCGGCGTGCTCCACGAAGTTATCTCGCCGCGCTCGACGCGCCACGCGCGGCGGCCGGTCCTGAGGTCGTAGGCGGCGATGAAGGACTGCGCGTGGCCGTCGGCCTGCACGATGACGAGGTTGTCGTGGATGACGGGCGAGCTGCCGTGGCCCCACGAAGATTCCTTGTCTTCCCAGAGGCCGGGGTTCAGGACGCCGAGGTCCTGCTTCCAGAGGAGCTTGCCCGAGAAGTCGTAGGCGTAGAGCCCTTCGGAGCCCATGAGGGCGACGACCGTGCGGCCGTCGGTGACGGGCGTGGAGTTGGCCTGCGTCGCCTTGACGTGGCGGCGCGCGCGGGGCACGCCTTCGTGCGCCGTCTGCTGCCAGAGCACGCGGCCGGTCTTCTTGTCGAGCGCGTAGATGCGCCAGGCGTGCTTCACCTCTTCGCCCCGCGCCGAAGAGATGCCGCGGTCTTTGGGGGCGTAGGCCGGGGCGGGGTCGGAGCTTTCGGCTGTGACGACGAAGACGCGGTCGCCCCACACAATCGGGCTCGCGTGCGAGAGGCCGGGGATGGGCGTCTTCCAGACGACGCCGAGGGACTTCGTCGCGTCCCACCTGACGGGCGTCTTCTGCCCCTCTGCCACGCCGGACGCGGCCGGGCCGCGGAACTGCGGCCAGTTCTGCGCGCCCGCCGTCAAGGTGCAACCGAGAAGTAGACAGAAGGGGAGTAACTTCTTCATCGCTCGACCTGCCTTCGGAATCCGCCGCGACGGCCGCGCCTCACCGGGTCGCGGGCGCCGGCTTCGCGGGCGGGGCCGAGGGGCCGGCGCCCTCGGCGAGCGCGAAGAGGAAGTTGCGGTTGGTGATGAAGAGCGCGCCGCCGGCCGGGACCGGGGTCGAGTAGACGCTGCTCCCCATGTTGATTTCGGCCAGCACCTTCTTCTCCTTGCCCGTCTGCATGATGACCACGTCGCCGTCCTCGTCGCCGAGGTAGAGGCGGCCGTCGGCCGTCACCATCGGCGAGCCCCAGACCGCCGCGAACATGTCGTGCACCCAGTATGCTTGCCCCGTCTTGGCGTCGAGCGCGTGGAGGAAGCCGCTGAAGTCGGGCTGGTAGACGATGCCGTCAACAATCGCGGGCGTCGAGATGGAGCGGCGAATCTTGTCGTAGTGCCAGACGAGGCCGGTCTTCGTGATGTCGCCGCGCTTGGTGGCGTCGATGCAGTACATGTGGCCGACGCCCTCGCCGTGCTCGGGGTCCTGCCCGTTCGCCAAGTAAATCTTGTCCTCGTAGATGACGGGCGTCGAGATGATTTCGTTGCGCGTCTTGGGCCAGACGGAGTCCTTCGGGTTGGTGTCGAACTCCCAGAGCTTCTTGCCGGTGGCGGCCTCGTAGCCGCGCACCCAGCCGTCGCCCTGCCCCATGACGACCTGGTCCACGCCGCCTATCTTCCCCACCGTCGGCGTTGACCACTGGCCGTGCAGAATCTTGTCACCGGGCGAGGCGTCCTCCCACACCACCTTGCCCGTCTTCTTGTTGACGGCGATGATGGCGGGCGCCTTCGGCGAGGGGATGTTGACGTGGCTCTCGTCCTGCCCGTTCGAGGTCGAGACGTAGATGAGGTCGCCGTAGACGTTGGGCGAGGAGTTGGCGAGGTTGTGCGGGAAGGTGCCGACCTCCTCCATCATGTCGAGCCGCCAGACCACGTCGGCCTGCCCCTCGCCCGTCGCCTTCTCGTCCGTCACCGGCCCGTCGTTCTCCTTGTCGGCGAAACCCTTCAGGTCAACGCACATCAACTCGGCGCGGTTCGAGACGTAGTAGACGCGGTCGCCCTCGATCAAGGGCGAGGAGGCGATGCCCTGAAACGGCCAGTCGTTGACGCGCCCCGCGGCGACCTTGTCGTGGACGGCCTGCCAGAGAAAGGCGCCGGTCGCGGCGTCGAAGGCCATGAGCACGCCCTTGTCGCCGACTATCTTGGGGTCGCGCTTGGCCTCGTTGTTCGTGCCGACGAGGACGACGCCGCCCCCCACCGTGATGTTGCCGTAGGTCTGCGAGCCGAGTTCGGCCACCCACTTCACGTTCTTCTTCGTCTTCACGTCCCAGCTCGTCGGCATCCCCTTCGCCTTCGACACCATGTTGCGGTCCGGCGTGCCGCCCCACATCGGCCACTCGCCGGTGCCGGGGTCGGAGGCGGAGTAGACGGTAGACAGTAGACAGTAGACAGTAGTTAAAACCGCCAAGCCCACGCCGACAACTTTGACTCCCGCCCGCTTTCTCAACATTAATTTCATATTCAACTTTGGCCGTCCTTCCTACTGACTACCGTCTACTTGTTCGCGTACACCTTCACGTTGTCGAAGTAGATTTCCGCGAGGGCGCTGCCGAAGATGCCGGGGCTGCCCTGGTGGTTGCCGATGGGGTCGGTGCGCTCGATGGCCCACGCCTCGGGCTCGGGCGACCCCGAAGGCCACGCCTTGCCGCGCGCCCTCACCTGCCCGTCGGGCAAATTCTCCACCCTCAGTTTGACGCGGTACCACGTGTCCGTCTTCCACTCGAACGGCACGTCCACGCGGCGGGCCGTTTCGGGCTGCCACGGCGTCAGCTCAAGCTTCTGCGCGTTGCCGAAGAGAGTCAGCGAGTAACGCTGAGCGATGACGCCCGCGTCGCCCACCTGACGGCGCTTGGTCGTGGCGAGGATGTCGGCCTCGACCGTGTAGTCGTGCAAATCGCCCGGCCCCATGAAGGCGCGCGCGCGGCTCAAAAGCGACGAGCCCTCGGTCGTCTTCACGAAGACCCTCCGGCCGTCCACCTCGCGCGTGATGAACTTCATCCCCGTGTTCGTCCAGTGCTGCGGGAAGGTGTTCAACTCCATCGCGTCGAAGTTCTCATCCCACGGCAGCGGCGGGATGACGCGGACGCGCGCCGCGCCCACGAGGCCGCCGACGGTGGCGCGCACCTCGCCCGTCTGCACGACGGCGTCCGAAGAGGCCGTGAACTGGCCCGCGTCGGCCTTGCCGTTGAGCTTGTCGAGCGACCAGGTCGCCGCCTTCTCCTCGCGGACGAAGTTGCCGCGCTCGTCGAAGAGTCGGACGCGGAAGCGCGCGCTCTCGCCGGGCTTCAAGAGGACTTCGGCCGGGACGACCTGCACGTGCGCCACCTGCGCGTTCGTCGGCTCCCCTCCGCCGGCCGAATACTTTTCGACCGGCCGGGCCGTTTTCTTGCCGATGCAATAGAGCGCGGCGTCTGTGAGGAGGAAGACGCGGCCGTCGGAGACGGCGACGGAGGCGAGGATGGCTTCGGGCTGCTGCTCGGTGCCGAGCTGGTCCTCGTCGAGAATCTTGGCGCCCGTCGCCGAGGGCTCGATGATGAAGAACTTGCCGTTCTCGGTCCCGACGTAGAGCTTACCGTCGGCGAAGACGGGCGAGGCTTTCTGAATCGTCCCAAGATTTTGGAGCCAGAGCTGCTTGCCGGAGTTCACGTCGAAGGCGCCGAGGTTCGCGCCGTTGTCTACCTGATAGAGCCGGTCGCCGTCGAGCACGGGCGACGAGAAGCCGCCCTGCCAGCCGTAAGTCTTCCACTTGAGCTGCGCCATCTTCAGCTCGCCCTTCAAGGAGGCGTCGAGCGCGGCCATCATGCCCATCTCGTTCGAGTCGAGGTTCTCCTCGCTGTGCGTGATGATGGCGTCCGTTCCCCGCACGACGACGCCGGTGTTGAGGCCGCGCTTCGAGACTTCGATTTTCCAGACCGGCTCGCCCGTCTGCGGCTTGATGGCGTGAACCCAGCCGTCGCTCGCGCCCTGAATGAGCAGGCGCGTGCCGTTGACGTTGGCGATGATGGGCGCGGCGTAAGTCGTGTCGTAGGGGCGGGCGCCCGGCGCGCTCGTCCATACCGTCTCGCCGGTGCGCTTGTCGAAGGCCATCCAGCGGTGGAGGCCGCGGTGCTGCGAGCCCCAACTGAAGGTGACGCCGCTCGTGATGACGAGGTCGCCGTCAACGAGCGGCGAGACGGTGCGCCCGCCGTGTGTGGTGAGCAGGCCGAAGTCCTCGCCGAGCGAACGCTCCCAGAGGATTTTGCCGTCCTTGCCCGAGAGCCCGACGAGGTGGCCGCCGCCGCCCATCGCGTAGACGTTGCCGGTCGCCGGGTCGCCGACGGGCGAGGCCCAGCCGATGCGGTGCGGCGGCACGTCCGAGAGGTAGACGTTGAAGCGCCGCTCCCAGACGACCTTGCCGGTGTCGGCGTCGAGGCACATCAGGCGCTCCTGCAAGCGGTCGCCCTTGTCGGCCGGATTGAAGAGGTAGACACGCCCGCCCATCACGACGGGCGTCGAGCGACCGCCGTAAGGGGCCTTCCAGGCGAGGTTGTCGCCCGCGGGCGACCACTTCGAGGGCAGGCCGCGCTCGTGCGAGACGCCGTCGCGCGCCGGCCCGCGCCACTCGTACCAGTCGGCGGCCCGCGCGTGCCCCGCGGCCGACAGCAGCAGCAGCAGGGCGAGGAGCGTGTAAAGCTTGGGCCGGTGGGCGTAAGCAGTCATCTTCAAAATCCTTAGCCTCGCAGTTCTCGCACTTCGGGGTTGGTCTCGGGCGGACTGACTCTTTTGTCCTTTACGACTATTATGGACGGCCGCCCGCGGCGTTTGTGTAAAAATGTCGTAAAAAGAAAACCTGGGGCGGCGTTCTCACGTTTCATAACGTGTCGAAAGTTGGTCCCCGCCGACGCACGGGCGAAAAAATCTCTTGCTTCCGCACCGCCCAGGGATGTAAATACGCCGGACGCGCCCGACAAGTTACCACCACACGGGCGGCGGCGAAAACCGGAGTGAAGACCATGACCCTCAGGCGCATCAGCCTTCTCCTGCTCCTCGGGCTCGCGCTCGCCGCGCCCGCCGCGGCGCAGACGCCCGCCCCGTCGCTCAACGACCAACTCTACGAGGCCGCGCGCAAGGGCGACCCGGCCGAGGTCAAGGCGCTGCTCGACCGCGGCGCGGACGTGAACGCCAAGTTCCGCTACGGCGCCACCGCGCTCTTCAAGGCCGCCGAGCGCGGCCACACCGAAGTCGTCAAGCTGCTCATCGAGCGCGGCGCCGACGTGAACGTCAAGGACACCTTCTACGGCGCGACGGCGATGACGTGGGCGCTCGACAAGGGCCACGTCGGCGTCATCCGCGCCATCCTCGCCAAGAGCGCCGACGACGCGGGCGACGTGCTCTCGACGGGCGTGCAGAAGGCCAACGTCGAGCTGATTACGGCCGCGCTTGAGACCGGCAAGGTGCCGGCCGTGGCGCTGACGGCCGCGCTGGCCGCCGCCTCCTTAGACGAGAAGAAGGCCGCCATCGCCGACATGCTCCGCAAGGCCGGAGCCAAGCCGCCGCCGGAGGTTGACGCCGCGACGCTCCAGTCCTACGCCGGCAAGTACAAGGGCGAGCCCGGCCCCGAGCTGACCGTCGCCTTCAAGGACGGGAAGTTCACGGCGCAGGGCGGCGGCCCGGCCTTCGTCCTGATGGCGCTCGACCGGACCACCTTCCGCCCCGTAGAATTCGACGGCCTCACCTTCACCTTCAAAGTCGAAGGCGGCAAAGTCACCGGCCTCGACTTCAAACAGGGCGACAGGACGACGGCGCTCAAGAGAGTGGAGTGAGCCCGATAGCCCGACGACTGACACCGAGATTCCTACCATGAAACGAGTCACATTCACGCTCCTCTGCTTGTGCCTCGCGCCCCTCGGCGCGCGGGCGCAGAACTGGCCGCAGTTCCGCGGCTCAGGCGCCTCGGGAGTGGCCGAGGGCAAGCCCGCGCCGGTCAAGTGGGACGGCGAGAAGTCGGTCGGGGTGCGCTGGAAGACGCCCATCCCCGGCCTCTCGCACGCGAGCCCGATTGTGTGGGGCGACAAGGTCTTCGTCGTCACGGCCGTCAGCTCGGAGCCGAAGCCCGAGGCCCGCTTCGGCCTCTACGGCGACGTGGAGCCGGTCAAGAACGACCCGAAGCACGCGTGGAAGGTCTACGCGCTCGACAAGCAGACGGGCAAGGTCGTCTGGGAGCGCGTCGCCTACGAGGGCGTGCCCAAAATCAAGCGCCACCCGAAGTCCTCGCACGCCGCCTCCACCCCCGCCACCGACGGCAAGCACCTCGTCGTCCTCTTCGGCTCCGAAGGGCTCTACAACTACGACCTCAACGGGAAACTTCTCTGGAAGGCGGACCTCGGCACGCTCGACGCCGGCTGGTTCTACGACCCCGACTACCAGTGGGAGTACGCCTCCTCGCCCGTCATCTACAAGAACCTCGTCATCGTGCAGGCCGACATCCAAAAGGACTCCTTCATCGCCGCCTACGACCTGAAGACCGGCAAGCAGGTCTGGAAGACGATGCGCGAGGGCGAGATTCCGGGCTGGGGCACGCCGACCGTCTACGAGGGGAAGACGCGCGCCGAAATCGTCACCAACGGCACGAAGGCCATCCGCGGCTACGACCCGCTGACGGGCAAGGAGCTCTGGCGCCTGACGCCCAACTCCGAAGTCACCACCCCGACGCCCATCTTCGCCCACGACCTCATCTACGTCACCAGCGGCTACCGCCCCATCCAGCCCATCTACGCGATTAAGCCGGGCGCCACGGGAGACATCACGCTCAAGGACGGCAAAGAGTCGAACGACTTCATCGCGTGGAGCAAGCAGCGCGGCGGCCCATACATGCCGACGCCCATCGTCTACGGCGAGCACCTTTACACGCTCTCGAACAACGGCGTCGTCACCGCCTACAACGCCAAGACGGGAGAGCGCGTCTACCAGCAGCGCCTCGCCGACCGCGGCGGCGCCTTCACCGCCTCGCCCGTCGGCTCGGACGGCAAGCTCTACCTGTCGAGCGAGGACGGCGAAATCTTCGTCGTCAAGGCCGGCCCCAAGCACGAACTGCTCTCCGTCAACCCGATGGGCGAAGTCATGATGGCGACGCCCGCCATCAGCGACGGCATGCTCATCGTCCGCGGCATCAACCACGTCTTCGCCGTCGCCGAGGCGCCGCCCGCGAAGTAAAGACAGGTGTCGGGTATCGGGCGCCGGGTGCCGGTTAAAGCTTGCCTTCCCCGGCACCCGATACCCGGTACCCGACACCCCTTCATGAAGGAACAACACCAAGTGAAACCGTCAGCCAACATCTCTTTCGCCCTTCTCGCCTGCCTCGGCGCGGCGCTCCTCTTCTCCAACTCTTCGTCGGCGGCCGGCGACGCCAACTGGCCCCAGTGGCGCGGCCCCGACGGCTCCGGCATCTCGGCCGAGCGCAACCTGCCCGAAGAGTGGGGCGAGACGAAGAACGTCCGCTGGAAGACGCCGCTCCCCGGCAAGGGCCATTCGAGCCCCATCGTCTGGGGCAAGCGCGTCTTCCTGACGACGGCCGTCGAGGGCGAGGTCGTCGCGGGCGCGAAGGCCGTCACGCACAACCTCGGCGGGCAGGTCTGGAAGCACCCGGACAGCGTCGGCGGCGACCGCAAGCACGCCTTCAAGGTCATCGCGCTCGACCGCGACACGGGCAAGGTCGTCTGGGAGCAGACCGCGTGGGAGGGCACCCCTTACGACGACCGCCACCGCAAGAGTTCCTACGCCTCCTCGACCCCGGCCACCGACGGCCAGCGCGTCTACGCCTTCTTCGGCGCCGAAGGGCTCTACGCCTACGACTTCAACGGCAAGCTCGCGTGGAAGGCCGACATCGGCAAGCTCGGCACCGTCGGCATGGGCACGGGCACCTCGCCCGTCCTCTACCAGAACCTCGTCATCGTGCAGGCAGACGAGGAGGAGGGCAAGAACTCCTTCATCCTCGCGCTCGACAAGAAGACGGGCAAGGAGGTCTGGCGCACGCCGCGCAAGGTGCAGGTGAGCTGGGCGACGCCGCTGCTGGTCAACACCGGCAAGCGCACCGAGCTTATCGCCAGCGGCACCGAGTCCATCGTCGCCTACGACCCGGCGACGGGCAAAGAACTCTGGCGCTCGAAGGGCGTCGAGAGCAACGCCATCCCCTCGCCCGTCGCCACCGCGGGGCACGACATGGTCGTCGTCTCCGCGGGCTTCCCCGCCAAGGTCGCCTACGCCATCCGCCTCGGAGCCTCGGGCGAGCTGAAAGACACGGACATCGCGTGGAAGTACGCGAAGGGCACGGCCTACGTCCCCTCGCCCATCCTCTACGGCGACTACGTCTACCTCTTGACCGACAAGGGCGTGATGACCTGCCTCGACGCGCGCACGGGCGAGGTCAAGTACGAGGGCGGGCGCGTCCCCGTCCCCGCCACCTTCACCTCCTCGCCCGTCGCCTTCGACGGCAAAATCCTGCTGACGAGCGAGGACGGCGACACCTTCGTCATCAAGGCCGGGCCGAAGCACGAAGTCCTGCGCACGAACTCGGTGGGCGAGCCGGTCTACGCCTCGCCCGCCGTCGCCGACGGCAAGATTTTCATCCGCGGCGAGAAGCACCTCTACGCCATCGAGCAGGCGAAGAAGTGAGCGCGCGCCCGGCGAGTTAAAGGGAACAACCTGCCGGGCAGCGCCGTCTAAAGGGGGAGGGCGACGTGTCCGCGCGCCCTCCCATCAATTTTTTGACCCGGAGCCACCGCCATGTTTGAAGAGACGAAGCCGAAGACGCCCTGGTATCTCACCCGCCCGGTCATGCTCGCGGCCCCCGTGCTCGTCGTCGTGCTCGGCGGCGTCGGCGCCTACCTCCTCTTCGGCGCGCGCGGCACAAACTCCGAAGAGCACTACGCGGCCCTTGAGCGCCACCGCGCCGCGCAGCGCCAGGCGGCGCCCGCGGCAGAGGCGCAAGCCCCGGCGGCCGAAGCCCAGCCGCAGGCGAGCCCCGCCGCCGACGCCGCACAGCCGGCCGACGCGGGCGCGCAACCACCCGCCGCCGCCGAGCAGCCCGGCGCCGGAGCCGCGGCGCCGACGGCGGCGGCCGAAGCGCGGCCCGCGCGCAGGAACTACTGGACCAGCTTCCGCGGCCCCGCGCGCGACGGCCGCTACGAAGAGCAGGCCGTGAAGACGAACTGGGAGGGCGGCCTGCCCCTGCTCTGGAAGCAGCCGGCGGGCGGCGGCTACGCCTCGTTCTCGGTGGCCGACGGCGTCGCCTTCACCATCGAGCAGCGGCGCGGGCAGGAGGTCGTCGCCGCTTATAACGTTGAGAACGGGCGCGAGCTTTGGACGCACGCCTGGGACGCGCTCTACACCGACTCGACCGGCGACGGGCCGCGCGCCACGCCGACGTGGCACGACGGGCGCCTCTACGCGCTCGGCGCTCTGGGCGAGCTGCGCTGCCTCGACGCGCGCACCGGCAAGCTCGTCTGGTCGAAGAACATCCTGAAGGAGAACGGCGCGTCGAACATTCCCTGGGGCATGGCGGCGTCGCCTTTGATAGTTGACGACAAGGTGGTGGTGACGCCGGGCGGCCCGAACGGCAAGTCGGTCGTCGCCTACAACGCGCGGACGGGCGCGGCCGTGTGGGGCGCGCTCGGCGATCAGGCTTCTTACACCTCGCCGATGCTCGTGACGCTGGCGGGGCGCCGTCAGGTGCTCGTCGTCACGGGCCGGAGCGTGGCCGGGCTCGCGCCCGAAGACGGCGCGGTGCTCTGGGTCTACCCGTGGACGAACTCGGCGGGCATCAACGTCGCGCAGCCCATCGTCGCCGGCCCCAACCGTTTCTTCATCTCGGCCGGTTACAGCAAGGGCGCGGCGCTCGTCGAGGTGGCGAATGGTGTGGGCGGCAAGCTCTCGGCCGCGGCGGTCTGGGAGCGACCGTCGATGAAGAACAAGTTCAACAGCTCGGTGCTGCACGAGGGGCACGTCTACGGGCTGGACGAGGGGATGCTGACGTGCGTCGAGTTGGCGACGGGGCAGCAGAAGTGGAAGGCGCGCGGCTACGGCTACGGGCAGGTCGTCTTAGCCAGCGGCCACCTCATCGTCACGACCGACGAGGGCGAGGTCGCACTCGTCCGCGCCACTCCCGCCGGCCACACGGAGCTGGGGCGCTTCGCCGCCCTTCAGGGCAAGACCTGGAACTGCCCGGCCATCTCCGGCGGCCGACTCCTCGTCCGCAACGCGACCGAGATGGCCTGCTACAAGCTGGCGGACTGAACCAGTCTTAAGAGCGGCTTGAGAAGCCCCGAAGGGGCGTCATGCAATAGCCAGGGGCAACGCCCCTGGTCCACATCGGCGAAATGTTGGAGCCCTGAAGGGGCGGCATAACGTTATGCCGCCCCTTCAGGGCTCCACGTATTTCCGGCCCGATACCAAGGGCGGCGCTCACTGTCGTTCGCTCTGCCCCTGGCTATTGCATGACGCCCCTTCGGAGCTTTGAAAACCGGCTCTCACTACTTAAGTGACAGCGAGGCCAGCGTCTTCTCGTCTTTGACTAAAATCTGGTCGCCGAGGAAGACGGGGTGCGCCCAGGTCTGCGAGGCGGCGACGGTGTACTGCGCGGCCGGGGCGAAGGAGGGGGCGGGCGCGGGCATGACGTAGAGGACGGCGTCGTTCGTGAGCGCGAGCAGCGTCCCCGACAGGTTCAGTATCGAGGCGTTCTCGCCCATCCTCCCCGGCCCTTGCCAGAGGGTCTTGCCCGTCGCCGCGTCCACGGCGAAGAACTGCCCCTTCTTGCGCGTCGAGAGCCCGTAGAGCACGCCGCCGTGGAGGACGGGCGTGTTCATGTACAGCTCGTTCTCCTCGTTGCGCCACACCTCGCGCGCCGCCCACTTCCCGCCCTCGCGCGCCGGGCGCAGGGCGACGAGCCCCTGCTCTTCGAGCGAGACGACGACGGTGTCTTTGTAGACGACGGGCGTGTTGCAGTTCGTGTCGTAAGAGGTCTTGGCCGGGAGCTTCCAGAGCGGCGCGCCCGTCGCGGCCGAGACGGCGACGAGTTCCTTCTGCGTGAAGGTGACGAGTTGTCGCTCGCCGCCGACGGTCAGGACGACGGGCGAGGAGTAGGCGGGGCCGTCGGCGTCGTAGGACCATTTGACGGCGCCGGTCGCGGCGTCGAAGGCGGTCAGGGCGCCTTTGTCGTGGCCGCCGACGTGCGCGATGAGGAGGCTGCCTTCGACAATGGGCGACATGGCCGTGCCGTAGAGCGGCGAGGTCGTGGGGTACTGCTTGGAGAAATCCTTGCGCCAGAGGAGGCGGCCCGTCTTCGCGTCGTGGGCGGAGAGCAGGCCGGCGATGCCGAGCGTGAAGACTCGGCCCCCTGCGACGACCGGCGTTGACTTCGGCCCCTTGCCGTGGCCGAGCGCGGCCGGGTTCATCGTGTAGGGGGCGGGCACGGCGCCGGCCCGCCAGACCTCCTTGCCCGTGGCCGCGTCGAGCGCGAGCAGCACCTCTTCTTCGCCCTGCCGCGCGAACTGGTAGATGAGCCCCCCGCTCACGACCGGCGAGGCGTGGCCTATGCCTACGTCCACGCGCCAGCGCGGCTTCAACTCCTTCGGCCAAGCCTGCGGGGCGGCGACTCCCGCCGCCTGCCCGTCGCGGTTCGGCCCGCGCCACTGGGGCCACTCGGCCGCCGCGCTGACGCCGGCCTTGTCGCCGACTTCGCCCGTCGGCGTCGGGCTCGCGGCCGGGTCGGGCGCGGGCGTCGGGGCGGGCGGGGCGTCGGCCGACGGAGCGGAGGAGGCCGCGTCGGCGTTCGCGGCGGCGCGCGGCGCGGGCTGGTCGGTCGCACCGGCGGCGCAGGCCGCGAGGGCGCCCATGAGAAGTAACGTTGCCAGCATGAGAGCGCGGCGGCGGCTCTTGGTGGTTCTCATAAATCCTTAGAAGAGGAGCTTGGCGCCGAACTGGATGTGGCGCGGGTCGCGCGCCGAGGTGACGCGGCCGAACGTGGGCGAGCCCAGGAAGTTGTCGGGCAGGTTCAGGTTCGGGTGGTTGAAGAGGTTGAAGAACTCGGCGCGCAGTTGCAGGCTCGCGCCTTCACCGAGCCGCGTGTTCTTGACGAGCGAGGCGTTGACGTTCCGGTAGCCGGGGCCGGTCAGGATGTTGCGGCCGGCGTTGCCGAAGGTGCCCGGCGCGGGGAAGGCGAAGGCCGAAGTGTCGAACCACTCCTCCGGCGTGCGCGGCCCGCGGTTGGGGTCGCCGAGGAGGTTGGGGCGGTCGTTGGCGCCGAAGCCGAGCGAGGAGCGGCCCGTGCCGCTGTTGTCGAACTCCTGAATGAGCGCGACGGTGAAGGGGCGGCCGGTCTGCGCGGTGATGACGCCGTAGGTCTGCCAGCCCGAGGCGAGCGCCGTCAGGAAGCCGCCGTCGGACAGGAGCGAGTGGCCGCGGCCGAAGGGCAGGTCGTAGGAGTAGCCGAGCGAGAAGCGGTGGCGCACGTCGAAGTTAGAGAGTGCGCGCTCGGCCCGCAGGTCGTAGGAGTTCTGCGGGAAGTTCGGGTCGCCGGCGCTTGAGAAGAAGTTCGAGGCGTCGTCGATGGACTTCGAGAAGGTGTAGGAGCCGAGCACGGCGAGCCCCGCCGAGAGGCGCTGCTGGAAGCGGGCCTGGAGGGCGTGGTAGCTCGAAGAGGCGCGCGTCTCGATGAGGTTGATGTCGTCGAACTGCGCGACGGGGCGCGGGACGAAGGGCAGGTTCGGCGGCAGGACGCCCGGCTGCGGCTGGTTGATGTCGCGCGCCGAGAGGAGCTTGGTGCCCTTCGAGCCGACGTAGGCCAGCTCGACGACGCGGCTGCGGCCGAGCTGCCTTTGGACGTTCACGTTCCAGTGCTGCATGTAGGGCGTGCGGAGGTCGCGCTGGATGGCGAGCGCCGAGTCGGGCAGCGGGAACGGGAAGTTCGCGGGGAACGGGTTGTCGAGCGTGAGCGGGAAGCCGAACTGCGGGAGCGGGAAGAAGAGGTTGAAGTCGAAGTAGGGCCGGTTGAAGTAGAGCGCCTCGCCGGGCGCGAGCGGCGACTGGTCGTAGTAGACGCCGTAGCCGGCGCGCAGGACCGTGTCGCCCCCGCCCTCTATCGTCCACGCGAGGCCGACGCGCGGGGCGAAGTTGTTGCGGTCGGGGCGGAAGCCGGAGCGCGGGACTCCGCCGGTGCCGACGGCGACGAGCGAGCGCGTCGCGGGGTCGTAGACGTTGGCGCGGTCGAAGGCGTCAACGGGCGGCGAGTTGTACTCGTAGCGGAGGCCCGCCGAAAGAGTGAGGCGCGGCGTCAGGCGCATCTGGTCGTTGACGAAGAAGTGATAGCTCTCGGCGCGGAGGTGTTGCGCGTTGTCCACGCGGGCGCCGCCCGTCACCGTCGGGAAGCCGAGCAGGAGGTCGGCCAAGGAGTTTCCGGTGTAGGCGAAGGGCGTGAACTGCAAGAGGCCGCGCGCCTGCACGTCGCGGAAGGCGTTCTGCTGGACGGCGCGCAGGTCGGCGCCGAACTTGAGAAGGTGACGGCCGCGCGTGTAGGTCGCCGTGTCGAGGAGCTGGAACGTGTTGGTGACGCTGTTCTGCGGGTTGTTGAACTCTTCGCCGAGGGGCGAGAAGCCGGTGACGGTGATGAAGCTGAGGCCCGCGTCGCGCGGGTTCG
>DASZEK010000075.1:0-11966 GCA_035941045.1 Pyrinomonadaceae bacterium
CCGTACCGCTCGGAGTCTCTGAGGCTCATACGCGACTCGGTCGCACACGTCGAACGCTTCCTCGCCGTCAGCCGCTACTACGAGGAGTTCATGCCCGGGTACCTGCGAATACCCGAGGAGAAGATGAGACACGTGCCGCTCGGCGTCAACGTGCAGGGCTACGAGACGCGCGCGCCGCGTGTCGAAGGTGCGCCGTTCACGGTCGGCTACTTCGCGCGCGTCGCGCCCGAGAAGGGGCTTCACCTTCTGGCCGAGGCTTACGCTCGGATGCGCGAGGGCGGGCAAGCAGGCGAGGCGCGCTTGGAAGTCGCCGGCTACCTCGGCGCCGAGCACAAAGAGTACCTGCGCGGCGTCGAGCGGAAGCTGGAGGAGGCGGGCCTCGCCTCCGAGTTCAACTACCGCGGCGCGCTCGACCGCGGAGGCAAGATAGATTTCCTGCGCGGCCTCGACGTGCTCTCCGTGCCGGCCACCTACGACGAGCCGAAGGGCATGTCGCTGTTGGAGGCGATGGCGTGCGGCGTGCCCGTCGTCCAGCCGCGCCGCGGCGCCTTCACCGAAGTCGTCGAGAAGACTTCGGGCGGCCTGCTCGTCGAGCCCGACGACGCCGGAGCCCTCGCCGCGGGCCTGCTCCGCGTCAAGCAAGACCCGGCGCTCGCCTCGGAGTTGAGCGAGAGCGCCTACGCCAACGTGCGCCGCCATTACGCGGTCGAGCGGATGGCCGACCGCGCCCTCGAAGTTTACGAAGCCATTTTGAGCGGACAAGAGCGCGCCGCGGTCGCGTGAGCGAGAGACAAGTGCTTGTAGCCGAGGAACTGACGAAGGAGTACAGGACGCCGCGCGGGGCGCTGCCGATTCTGTCGGGCGTGTCGCTCAGGCTCTCGCGCGGCGACGCCGTCTCCATCATGGGGCCTTCGGGGAGCGGGAAGAGCACGCTGCTCTACATCCTCGGCGCGCTGGAGCCGCCCACGTCGGGCAAGGTCACCCTCGACGGGCACGACCCCTTCGCGCTCGGCGAAAGGGAACTCGCCACGTTCCGCAACAAGGAGGTCGGCTTCCTCTTCCAAGACCACTGTCTGCTCCCCCAGTGCTCGGTCGTCGAGAACGTCCTGACGCCGACGCTCGTCGCCCGCGGCGCCGACGGAGCCGACGAGAGGGCGCGCCATCTGCTCACACAGGTCGGACTCTCGGAGCGCCTGCACCACCGGCCGGCGGAGCTTTCGGGCGGAGAGAAGCAGCGGGCGGCGCTCGCCCGCGCGCTCGTCATGCGGCCGACGCTCCTGCTCTGCGACGAGCCGACGGGCAACCTCGACGAGAAGTCGGCCGAACGGGTCGGCGCGCTCCTCCTCGACCTGCACCGCGAGCAACAGACCATCCTCGTCGTCGTCACACACAGCGCCGACCTCGCCGCGCGCTTCCCCCTGCGCTACCGGCTGACGGAGCAAAGGCTGGTGGAAACTTAGGTGACGGGTGTCGGGCGTCGGGTGCCGGTTAGGAGCTTGTCTTTACCCGACACCCGACACCTGTCACCCTCTTTTTATGCTGTCTCTCGTCCTCCGCAATCTTAGGTACTACTGGCGCACGAACGTGGCCGTCGTCCTCGGCGTCGGCGTGGCGGTGGCCGTGCTGGCGGGGGCGCTGCTCGTGGGCGAGTCGGTCAGGGCGAGCCTGCGCGGGCTGTTCCTGCAAAGGCTCGGGCGCGCGTCGCACGTCGCCTCGGCGCCGAACTTTTTCCGCGAGCGTTTGGCCGAAGACGTGCGCGCCGCCGGGGGCTTCCGTGAAGCGGGCTTCGACGCCGCCTGCCCCCTCGTCGTCAGCGAAGGCGTCGTGGCGCACGAGGCGAGCGGGCGCCGCGCCGTGGCCGTGCAGGTCTACGGCGTGGACGCGCGCTTCTGGGAGTTTCACGGCCGCGCCGACGCCGCCGCGCGCGCGCCCAAGCGTGACGAGATTCTGTTGAGCCCGAGTCTCGCCGGAGAGCTCGGGGCCGCCGCGGGCGACGCCGTCGTGCTGAGGGTCGAGCAGCCCTCGGACATCCCCGTCGAATCTCTTCACGGCCGCAAGGACGACGTTGGCAGCAGCGCGCGCCTGACGGTGCGCGAGACGCTCGCGGCCGAGGAGATGGGCGAGTTCTCCGTCCGCCCGCAGCAGGCGGAGGTGCGCGCCGTCTTCGTCCCGCTCGCCTCCCTGCAAAGGAGCCTCGACCGCGTCGGCCGCGTCGACACGATTCTTTACGCCGCGCGCGGCGAGGCGCCCGAGGGGCCGGAGGCGCGCGCGCAGACGGAGAAGCTGCGCGAGGTCATACGCGGGGCGGCGACGCTCGAAGACCTCGGCGTCAAGCTCCGCGCGCTCGACGCGAATCGCGGGCTGGCGCTTGAGAGCGAAAGCGGGCTGGTCGGCGACGCGCTGGCCGAGTCGGCGCGCGAGGCCGCCCGGCGCACGGGCATGACGGCCGAGCCCGTCCTCTCCTACCTCGCCAACTCCGTCCGCGCCAACGGGCGCGAGGTGCCTTACTCAATCGTCACGGCGTTCGGCGAAGAAGCCTTCGGCAAGCTCTTAAAGGAAGGCTCGGAAGCGTCGCCTTCGTCCGTCGTCCTGAACGAGTGGGCGGCGCGGGAGTTGGGCGCGCGCGCGGGCGACGCCGTCTCGATGGAGTATTACGTGTGGGAGACGGAGGGGCGGCTCTCGACGCGCGAGGCCGAGTTCCGCGTCGCGGGCGTCGTCCCCGTCGAAGGCGCGGCGGCCGACCGCGACCTCGTGCCGGAGTATCCGGGCATCTCGGGCGCGAGCAGCGTCGCCGACTGGGACCCGCCGTTCCCCGTGGACCTCTCGCGCATCAGGCCGCAGGACGAAGACTACTGGGACGAGCACGGGACGACGCCGAAGGCTTTCGTCACGCTGGCGCGCGGGCAGGAGCTTTGGCGCTCGCGCTTCGGAAGTTTGACTTCGCTGCGGCTGCGCGCGCACGAGGGGACGACGGACGGGGCGTCGCTCGAAACGTTCGGCGCCGCGCTGCGCGACAGCCTTGAGCCGTCGGCCGTCGGCTTGAGCGTGTACCCCGTGAGGGCCGAGGGGCTTGAGTCTTCGCGGGGGGCGACGGACTTCGGCGAATACTTCCTCTACTTCAGCTTCTTCATCGTCGTCTCCGCGCTGCTCTTGACGGCGCTCTTCTTCAGGCTCGGCGTCGAGCAGCGTTCGCGGGAGATAGGGTTGCTCGGCGCGGTCGGCTTCACGGCCGGGCGCGTGCGCGGCATCTTCTTGACGGAGGCCGTCGTGCTCGCGCTGGCGGGATGTTTGATAGGGATGCCGGGCGCGTACGCCTACGGGTGGCTGTTGATGAAGGGCTTGCGTACGTGGTGGGTGGGGGCCGTCGGCACCACCGCGCTTGAGTTGCACGCCGGGCCGCTGCCGTTCCTGCTCGGGGCGTCGGGCGGCATCGTCGCCGCGCTCGTGTGCATCGTCTTGACGTTGAGGGGCCTGCGCCGCGCCTCGGCGCGCAGCCTGCTCGCGGGCGGGCGCGGGTGGGAAGAAGGAGCCACTTCGTCGCGGGCGCGGCGCGGGGGGTTCCCGCGCGCGCGGATACTCGTGCCGGCCGTCGCCTTGCTGGCGGGTTGCGCGTTCCTGTCGGCGGCGTTGGTCGGCTGGGTGGGGCAGGCGGCGGGGTTCTTCGGGGGCGGGGCGCTGCTTCTGGTCGCGCTGCTCGGGTTTCAGTCGGCGTGGCTCAAGGGGCGCGGGCGGGGGACGATTGCGGGCGGCGGCTGGTGGTCGGTGTCGCGGCTCGGGATGAGGAACGCGACGCACAGGCCGGGGCGCAGCGTGCTGTGCATCACGCTGATTGCGGCCGCCTCCTTCATCGTCGTCGCCGTGGACGCCTTCCGCCGCGACGACTCGGCGGCGGCGCACGACAGGAAGTCGGGCGGCGGCGGTTACGCGCTCTTGGCCGAATCGCTCCTGCCCGTCGTCCACGACCCGAACACGCCCGAGGGGCGCGACGCCCTGAACCTGAGCGGCGACGACTCGCTCGCCGACGTACGCCTTGAGCGTTTCCGCCTCCGCCCCGGCGACGACGCGAGCTGCCTGAACCTTTACCGCCCGAGCCAGCCGCGCCTACTCGCTCCGACCGACGCCTTCAGGCGCGAGGCGCGCTTCGGCTTTCAAAGCACGATTGAGTCGGGGGGCGAGGCGGCCGAGAATCCGTGGCTGCTGCTCGATAAAAGATTCGACGACGGCGCCGTTCCCGTCATCGCGGACGCGAACTCGGCCGCTTACGTTCTGCACTTGAAGCTCGGGGAGGATTTCGTCTTAGAGCGCGGGGCGGGCGCGGCACCCTTGCGCCTGCGCCTCGTCGCCACGCTCGCGGACAGCATCTTTCAGGGCGAGCTGTTGATGTCCGAACAGAATTTCCTTCGTCACTTCCCCGAGCAGGAGGGCTATCGCTTCTTCCTGCTCGACGTGGCGGCGGACGCGCCGCGCGTGGCGGCGACGCTCGAAGAGAGTCTGTCCGACTACGGCTTCGACGCGGCCTCGACCTCGGAGCGGCTGGCGAGCTTCCACCGCGTCGAGAACACGTACCTCTCGACCTTCCAGATGCTCGGCGGGCTCGGGCTCGCGCTCGGCACGCTGGGCCTGGGGGCGGTGCTGTTGAGAAACGTGCTGGAGAGGCGGAGGGAGTTGGCGCTCCTGCGCGCCGTCGGCTACGACCGCGCCCACTTCGGCGTGATGGTCGTCGCCGAAAACGCCTTGCTGCTCGGGTGCGGCCTGCTGACGGGCACGCTCTGCGCGCTGCTGGCGATTGCGCCCGTGGTCGCGGCGCGCGGCGGCCGTCTGCCGGTCGCGTCGCTCGGGCTGCTGCTGGCGGCGGTCGTCGCCGCGGGCTTCGCGGCCTCGCTCGTCGCGACCGCCGCCGCGATACGCTCGCCGCTGCTGGCCTCGCTCCGGGAGGAGTGAAAAGTTTAGAATCCGAATCCGAACACGCACGAGGAGGAATTGAGATGCGTAGACTCTTCCCGGCGATTTGTCTCGCCGCGCTGCTCCCGGCCGCCGCTTCGGCCAACTGGCCTCAGTGGCGCGGGCCGTCTCTGAACGGCGTGAGCGAGGAGAAGAATTTGCCGGTCAAGTGGTCGGCGACCGAGAACGTCGTGTGGAAGCTGCCGGTGCCGGACCGCAGCGGCTCGACGCCCATCGTCTGGGGCGAGCGCGTCTTCCTGAACATCGCGGAGGGCGACGAGCTGGCCCTCTGGTGCGTTGACCGCGCGAAGGGCTCGGTCGTGTGGAAGCGCAAGCTCGGGGGCGGCAACATGATGATGCGTAAGCACAACATGGCTTCGCCCTCGCCCGTGACGGACGGCAAAAGCGTCTGGGTGATGACGGGCACGGGCGTGCTCAAGGGCTTCGACTTCGGGGGGCGCGAGCTGTGGGCGCGCGACATCCAGAAGGACTACGGCGCGTTCGGGCTCAAGTGGGGCTACGCCTCCTCGCCGCTCCTCTACGAGGACTCGCTCTACGTGCAGGTCTTGCACGGGATGACCACGGACGACCCTTCGTACGTGCTGCGCGTCGATAAGAAGACGGGGAAGACCCTGTGGCGGGTGGAGCGTCCGACCGACGCCGTGAGCGAGTCGCCCGACGCCTACACGACGCCCACGCTCTTGCGCGTGGGTAAGGCGACCGAAATCGTCGTGAGCGGCGGCGACTACGTGACGGGGCACGACCCGGCGACGGGCAAGGAGCTTTGGCGCGCGGGCGGGCTGAACCCCGAGCGCAACCCCAACAACAACGTCGTGTCTTCGCCCATCGTCTCCGACGGGCTGGTCTACGTGCCGGGGAAGGTCAAGCCGCTCCTGACCTTCCGCGCGGGCGGGCGCGGCGACGTGTCGAAGTCGCACCTCGTCTGGTCAATCGAGAACGGGCCGTACGTGCCGACGCCTGTGACCGACGGCAAGCTCTTCTACGTCGTCAACGACCGCGGCATCGTCTGGTGCTTCGACGCGAAGACGGGCAAGGAGGTCTACGGCCGGCAGCGCCTGAAGCCCGGCAGCTACAGCGGGTCGCCCGTGCTCGCCGACGGCAAAGTTTACGTGACGAACGAGGACGGCCTGACCTCCGTCTTCAAGGCGGGGCCGCAGTTCGAGCTGCTGGCCGAGAACAACCTTGGCGAATACTGCCTCAGCTCCCCGGCCGTCTCCGCCGGGCAAATCTTCATCCGCACCTCGGACCACCTCTACTGCATCGGAAGCCAGAAGCGGTGACGGGTGTCAGGTGCCGGGTGACGGGTGAAAATCTTGTCTTCCCCGACACCCGGCACCTGACACCCGTCACCCGCTTTTATGATTGCGGCTTGAAGTACAAGACCATGCCGGCCCCGGCGGCGGCGAGGACGAAGCCGACGTACAGGAGCGGGTTGGGGGCCTGCTTGGGCGGGTGGAGCACCATCGAGAAGAGGACGTTGACGAGCGGGGCGCCCGCGAAGACGAGCGGCATGACGTAGGTCGGCAGGCCGCCCGAGCGGAAGGCGTAGATGATGCAGACGGCGCCGACGGCCCCGAGCGCGCCGCCCGCCGTCGCCGCCAGCGCGCCCTTCGTCGTGAACCCCGTCGTCACGCCGCCCTGCGACGAGAGGCCGACGACGGGGACGAGCACGCCGATGAGGAAGTAGGCAAAGCCTACGCACAGGAGCGCCCGCAAGGGGCTCCCCAACTCGACCTGACCCTGATGCAGCACCGGCCCGTAGAGCCCCCACGCGAGCGCCGCGCCGAGGGCGAAGATTATCCAGAGCATGTAGTGACCTCGCAGGAAAAGTAGTCGGTAGCCAGTAGACAGTAGTCAGTAGCAAAAACTACCGGCTACTGTCTACCGTCTACTGACTACTTCTTTTAGAACGTCAGTCGAACCCCGAGCTGAATCTGGCGCGACGAGGTGGTGGTCGAGCGGGTGCGCCCGAAGGTCGAGAGCGGCTGCTCGTTGTCGGCCGCGCCGGTGAAGACGATGAGGCTGGGCGGGGCGAAGTTGGCCCGGTTGAAGAGGTTGAACGCTTCGAGGCGCAACTGCACCGAGCCCTCGTCGCCGAGCAGGCCCCAGCGCGTGTTCTTGACCGCCGAGAGGTCGAAGACGCGGAGGTTCGGGCCGATGAGCGCGCCGCGGCCGACGTTGCCGAGCGTGCCGGCCGCCGGCAGGCGGAAGGCGGCCGGGTCGAAGTACCTGTCGGGGTCGCCGAGGACGGCCGACTCGGCGTCGAAGCCGGGCGCGAAGTCGGGGCGGTCGAAGCCGATGCCGGGCGCCAGCGAGGGCGACCACTGAGAGCGCGAGCGGTTGCGGGCGACGAAGACCGTCAGGGGGTTGCCGCTCCTCATCTGGCCGATGCCGGAAAGCTGCCAGCCGTTCGTCAGCAGGCCCGCCACGCCGCCGCGCTCCGTCGCGAAGGGAAGCGCCCACGTGAAGTTGACGACTAAGTTGTGCTTGGCGTGGTAGTCGGAGAGGCCCTTGTTGTAGTTTAGGCCGGGGAACTCGGGGAAGGCGGTCGTCGTCCCGTTCGTCGCGTCGGAGAAGAAGGTCGAAGCCTGCGTCGTGTCGATGTTGCGGGAGAAGGTGTAGGAAGCCTGCGCCGAGAGGCCGCGCGAGAAGCGCTTGCGCGCCTCGAAGACGAGGGCGTTGTACCACGAGTTGCCGTCCGAAGACTTCAATTCGATGGTCGTGAACGCCGTGTTCGGGCGCGGCTGGCCGAGGGGCCAGAAGGGCGTCCCGTCGGCGCGGATGACGGGGGCGGGGATGTTCACGTCGTTGCTGCGCAGGAGGTGGACGCCGCGCGAGCCGGCGTAGCCGAGCGTCAAGACGGTGTCGAACCAAAGCTCGCGCTGGACGTTGAGGTTCCAGACCTGCAAGTAGGGGTTGTCGAGGTCGTACTGAACGGGGCGGATGGAGAGCGAGCCGACGAAGTTGGGGACGGGGAACGAGGGGTTGTTGATGACGGGGCGCGGCGTGGCCGGCGGGTTCGTCACCGTGACGATGAGGTTCTGCTGGTTGTTCGTGTTGAAGTAGACGCCGTAGCCGCCGCGCAGGGAGGTCCGGCCGTCGCCGAAGATGTCCCACGCGAAGCCGACGCGCGGGGCGAAGTTCTTAAGCGTCGGGTTCTGGTAGAGCGGCCCCGGCGTCGGCGTGCGGTCGCTCAGGTTGGGGAGCGACACGTCGCGCCCGCCCTCGTCAACGGGCATCGTCGTCGCCTCGTAGCGCAGGCCCGCGTTCAGGCTCAGGCGCGGGTGGACGCGCCAGGCGTCCTGCGCGAAGAGGCCGAGCAGCGTGAAGCGCCAGTAGCGGTCGAACTGCGCCTCGGGCGTGAGGCCGACGAAGCGTTGCGGGCGGTTCTGGAGGAAGTCGGAGACGGAGGCGAAGGTGTAGATGCCGTTGCTGAAGGTCGGGTTGACCATGTTGTCCTGGTAACGCTCGACGAGCGCACCGGCTTTAATCAGGTGCCGGCCGCGGCTGTGCACGAGATTGTACTCGCCGCCCGTAACGTTCTGGACGAGGCGCAGGTTGCCCGAGGACTGCGGGCCGAAGCGGGGGATGCCGCCGATGTCTATGTCGCCGGTGATGCCGCGCCCCGGAACGAACTCGGCGAGCGGGCTCGTCAAATTCGCCTCGACGTTCTGGCCGACGCGCGTGCGGCTGAAGTTGAGGCGGAAGGTGTTGAGCGTCGAGGCCGAGAGGGTCTGCCGGTACTCGCCCGTGAAGAACTGGTTGCGCGAGAAGAAGGTGCGCGGGAACTGGGGGAAGTCAGTCGGGAGCAGTTGGTCGGCGTCGTCGAAGGTGTAGCGCCCGAAGAACTGGTCGCGGTCGCTGCGGTTGTAGTCTATGCGCCCCTGCACGAAGTGCTGGCGGACCTGCTGGTCGAAGCCGAAGGTGTAGGAGGCGAGGTTGCCCGTGACGCGCTGAAGCCCGAGGTTCGGCAGCGGGTAGGCGTCGAGGAAGGGGCGGATGACGGAGTTGACGCCGACGTTGGTGCGGACGACGTTGGCGGCGGGGCAGTCCTGTCCGGCCGCGGGCGTGATGTTGCAGCGGGTGACGATGCCTTCGCGCGCGTCGAGGTCGGGCGTGACGGTGCGGACCGTGCGGCCGAGGTTCTCGCGCAGGGACTCGTAGCCGGCGAAGAAGAAGAGGCGGTCCTCGCGGATGGGGCCGCCGACGGAGCCGCCGAACTGGTTGCGGCGGAACTCGGGCTTGCGCGCCGGGTCGAAGAAGTTGCGGGCGTCGAGGTTGTCGTTGCGGTGGAACTCGTAGAGCGAGCCGTGGAACTCGTTGGTGCCGGACTTCGAGACGGCGTTAATCTGCCCGCCGAAGTTGCGGCCGAACTCGGCGCTGTAGGCGTTGGTCTCGACGCGGAACTCGCGGATGGTTTCGAGGCCGAGCGAGGTGCCGGCGGCGCTGCCCGAGGGGCCGTTGGTGAAGTCGTTCTGCGGCGTGCCGTCGAGGAGGTAGACGTTCGAGCGCGGGTCTTGGCCGTTGATGCTCATGCCGACGCCGTGCGCGACGACCGAGCCGGTGTCGCGGTGCGGGTAGGCGACGACGCCGGGCTGGAGGAAGGCGAGGTCCGTGTAGTTGCGCCCGTTCAGGGGCAGCTCGCGCATCGCGCGCTCGCCGACGAGGAAGCTCAGCTCGGGCGTGCGCGTGTTGACGATGCCGGCGTCGTCCGTGACCGTGACCTGCTCGGCGACGGCCGCGACCTCCATGAGTATGTCGAGCGTGGCCGTCTCGTTCACCGTCAGCTCGATGCGCTCGAAGACGTAGTTCTTAAAACTCGTCTTCTCGGCGCGCACCTCGTAGGCGCCGACGGGGAGGCCGGCGAAGACGTAGCGGCCCTCGGCGTCGGACGTGGCCGTGCTGGTGCGCCCCGTCTCAAGGCTCCTGACCGTCACCGCGGCGCCGGGGATGACGGCGCCGGTCGCGTCCTTCACGTCGCCGGTCAGCGTGCTCGTCGTCTGCGCGAGCGCGGGCGCGGCGAGGAAGAGGAGGAGCGCGAGCGGGGCGAGCCTGGCCGCGAGGCGGGGAAGAAGGGAAACGTGTTGTCGCATGAAGACGTATTACTCCAGTTCGGAAAGGCTCGGTCACGTGACCGTTTATACTCCCGATTCTAGCAGGCGGTTTCAGAGTTGTGATGCCGCGGGCGGCGAATCGGGCGGCCCGCGCCGTACTTTTACAGCATCTTTACACCCCGGCCCCCCGTTTCGGCGATAATGCCGAAACAACCGGCGAGCCCTTACGTTTCAACTAGTGCCCGTCGAGCGAACCCCATTCTTTAGGAGAAACGGTCTTGAGGTCAAAACTCCAGCCACTCGTCCTTTTATCCATACTCCTGTGCGCCGTCGCCCTCTTCGCGCCCGGCGCCGCCGCGCAGACCCACCGCGGCTCCGTGCTCGGCACCGTCTACGACCCGAACCGCGCGGTCGTCCCCGGCGCCCAGGTGACGCTGACGAACAGGGAGACGAACGAGACGCGCTCGGCGGCGAGCGAGGGCGAGGGCGCGTTCGCCATCTCCTCGCTCAGGCCGGGCGCGTACCGGCTGGAAGTGAACGCGCCGGGCTTCGTGAAGCTCACGCAGGACATCGTCCTCAACGTCAATCAGGAGTTGAGGGTAGACCTTGAGCTGACGGTCCAGGTCAACGAGCATTCGACCATCACGGAGGTCTACCCCGAGTTGAAGAAGGACTCGGCCTCGCTCGGCGCCGTCATCGAGAACCGGCACGTCGAGGGGTTGCCGCTCGACGGCCGCAACTTCTACGAGCTCGCCCTGCTCGTGCCCGGCGCCGCCCCGCCCGCGCAGGGCTCCGCCGGGTCGGTGCGCGGCGACTTCGCCTTCTCCGTCAACGGGGCGCGCGAGGACTCGAACAACTTCCTTTTGGACGGCGTCTACAACGTGGACCCGAAGCTCAACACCTTCGGGGTGCGCCCGCCCGTGGACGCCATCCGCGAGTTCGAGACGCTGACCTCGACTTACGACGCCTCCTTCGGCCGCAGCGCGGGCGCGCAGGTCAACGTCGTCCTCAAGTCCGGCACCAACGACTTCCACGGCTCGCTCTACGAGTTCCACCGCAACGCGGCCCTGGACGCGCGCAACTTCTTCGCGCCCGCCGACCAGCCCGACCCCAAGTACATCCGCAACCAGTTCGGCTTCACCGTCGGCGGCCCCGTACGCCGCGACCGCACCTTCTTCTTCGCCGACTACGAGGGCACGCGCTCGCGCGAGGGGCTGACGCGCGTCACCAACGTCCCGACGCTCTTGGAGAGGGCCGGCGACTTCTCGCACTCCTTCGACTTCTTCGGCCAGCCCGTCTTCGTCCGCGACCCCTTCCGCGTTGACCCCATGACGTTCCAGCCGCTCCCCTGCAACGCGCAGAACCAGGCGGGCTGCTTCCCCGGCAACGTCGTCCCCGTCGGGCGCCAGAGCGCGGTAGGCCGCGCCGTCGCCGCCCTTTACCCGGCGCCGAACCGCCCCGTGCCCTTCGCCAACTTCGTCTCCTCGCCCACGCAGCGCGACCGCAACGACCACTTCGACGCGCGCGTTGACCACCTCCTCTCGCCCGACTCGACGCTCGCCTTCCGCTACAGTTTCGGCGACCGCTCTTTGTACGAGCCCTTCGCAGGCCCGACCTTCGCGGCCGTCCCCGGCTACGGCAACGACGTGTCGCGCCGCAGCCAGAACGCGATGGCCGGCTGGACCAAGGTGCTCGACCCCGCCTTCGTCAACGACGCCCGCGTCGCCTTCAACCGCGTCGCGTCCGCCGTCTTGCAGGAGAACCGCGCCTCGTCGGTCAACCGCCGCGTCGGCCTCCCCGACTTCTCCCCGAACCCGCGCGACGCGGGCCTCAGCTTCATCACCGTCACCGGCTTCTCGCCCCTCGGCGAAGAGTTCAACAACCCGCAGAACAGCGTCACCAACACGTTCCAGCTCCTCGACACGGCGACCTACACGCGCGGCCGTCACC
>DASZEK010000076.1:0-26998 GCA_035941045.1 Pyrinomonadaceae bacterium
GAGATGGTGATGCCGGGCGACAACGTGGCGATGGAGGTGGAGCTCATTACGCCGATCGCGATGGAGAAGGGCTTGCGGTTCGCGATCCGCGAGGGCGGGCGGACGGTGGGCGCCGGGACCATCTCCGACATCATCGAGTAGTGCCCGTCCGAGGGCTTTCGGGAACATAAATTATGCTGAACGAGAAGATCAGGATCAGACTCAAGGCGTACGACCACCGCGTGCTCGACCAGTCCACGACGGAGATCGTCGAGACGGCGAAGCGGACGGGCGCCCGCGTGGCGGGGCCGATCCCGCTCCCCACGTCGAAGAACAAGTGGACCGTGCTCCGCTCGCCGCACGTCGATAAGAAGTCGCGCGAGCAGTTCGAGATCCGCACGCACAAGCGTTTGATGGACATCCTCGACCCGACGCCGCAGACCGTGGACGCGCTCATGAAGCTCGACCTGCCCGCGGGCGTCGATGTCGAGATCAAGGCGTTCGGCAGGAGCTAGACGAAAGCAGCGGCGGGCGACGGCTGACGAGGTGAACCTTGTTCCCGCTCGACGCCCGCCGCCGAGGTTGTTGTGATGGTTAACGGAATCATCGGTAAGAAGGTCGGCATGACGCAGGTGTTCGCCGCCGACGGCACCGTCACCCCGGTGACGGTCATCAAGGCCGGCCCCTGCGTGGTCGTGCAGAAGAAGTCGGCCGGGGGCCGCGACGGCTACGACGCCGTGCAGCTCGGCCTCGTCGAAGAGCGCGCCGTCAAGCCGAAGAACGTGACGAAGCCGATGCGCGGCCACTTCGAGAAGACCGGCGGGGGCACGCCCCCCACGCGCGTCCTCAAGGAAGTCCGCTTGGGCGGCGAGGGCGGCGAGGTCAACGTCGGCGACAAGGTCCTCGTTGACCAGTTCGCCGAGGGCGACGCCATCGAGGTCGTCGGCCAGTCGAAGGGGCGCGGCTTTCAGGGCACCATCAAGCGCCACAACTTCAACCGCGGCCCCGAGTCGCACGGCTCGATGAACGTCCGCAAGCCGGGCTCCATCGGCCAGTCGGCCTACCCGTCGCGCGTCATCAAGGGCACGCGCTCGTCGGGCCACATGGGCGACAAGCGCGTCACGGTGAAGGGCCTGACGGTGGCGCGCGTGGACGTGGAGAACAACCTGCTGATGGTCCGCGGGGCCGTGCCCGGCGCCAACGGCAGCGTCGTCATCATCAAGAAGTCTTTGAAGAAGTGATGAATGCGAAGCGCGGGGTGCGGAATGATATTCACCGTTCTGCACCCTGACTTCCGCACTGGAGTTTAGTTTATGCCTACCGTAAAGGTGCGCAACCTGAAGAACGAAGAGGTCGGCGACCTCGAACTCTCGGACGCCGTCTTCGGCGCCGAGCTGAACGAGGGGCTGATCCACGCGGCCGTCAAGGCCCACATGGCGAACGCCCGCCAGGGCACCGTCGGGACCAAGACCCGCGGCGACGTGTCCGGCTCCGGCAAGAAGCTCTGGAAGCAGAAGGGCACGGGCCGCGCGCGCGTCGCGTCCATCCGCTCGCCGCTCTGGAAGGGCGGCGGCAACGTCCACGGCCCGCAGTCGCGCGACTGGTCGCAGAACCTGCCGAAGAAGATGCGCCGCGGCGCGCTGCGCTCGGCCCTCTCCGAGAGGCTTCGCGAGGGCAACCTCGTCGTCGTCGAAGAGTTCCTGCTCGGCGGGCCGAAGACGAAGGAGTTCATCTCGGCGCTCGGCGCCCTGGGCTTCGAGGAGGGGCGCACGCTCGTCGTCGACACGCTCGACAACGAGACGCTCCTGCTCGCCGCGCGCAACGTCCGCCGGGCGAAGGTGGTCGGCAGCGGCGGCCTGAACATCTACGACGTGCTCTACCACGAGCGGCTCGTGCTCTCGCGCTCGGCCGCCTCGCAGATCGAGCAGCTTCTCGCGCCGAAGAAGGGCGCGTCGGCCGCGGCGGAAGAGGCCGAGGGCGAAGATGACACGCAGACCGAGGAGGCGGCGTAAGAGATGAGAACAGTCTGGGACATCATCAAGGCGCCCGTGATTACGGAGAAGGCGCTGGTGGCGAAGGAGGAGTCGCAGGACGGCCGCCAACTGCTGACCTTCCGCGTCGACGTGAAGGCCACCAAGCCCGAAATCAAGCAGGCCGTCGAGCGCATCTTCAACGTCGAGGTTGACGCCGTGCGCACCATCAACTACGAGGGCAAGACCGCGCGCCGCGGCCGCTTCGAGGGGCGCAAGCCTTCGTGGAAGAAGGCTTACGTCACGCTCAAGGCGGGCCAGGCGCCCTTCGACTACGGCGAGAACATCTAGGAAGCAAGAAGATGGGCATCAAGAAACTGACACCGACATCGCCGGCCCGGCGCTACCAGACCTACCTGACGCGCGACGAGCTGACGCCGGGCGCCGAGCCGGAGCGTTCGCTCCTCGAACCGAAGACGAGGATTTCGGGGCGCAACAACAACGGCCACATCACCGTCCGGCGTCGCGGCGGCGGCCACAAGCGCTTCTACCGCATCATCGACTTCAAGCGCGACAAGGCGGGCGTGCCCGGCCGCGTCACGCAGATCGAGTACGACCCGAACCGCTCGGCGCACATCGCCCTCGTCACCTACCTCGACGGCGAGAAGCGTTACATCATCGCGCCCGCCGGCATCGAGGTCGGGAAGACCGTGATGAGCGGCCCCGAGGCCGACATCCTTCCGGGTAACGCGCTGCCGATTCGCAACATCCCGTTGGGGACGCAGATTCACAACATCGAGCTGCGCCCCGGCAAGGGCGGCCAGCTCGTGCGCTCGGCCGGCGGCTTCGCGCAGCTCGTCGCCAAGGAGGGCGACTACGCGCAGGTCCGCATGCCCTCGGGCGAGGTGCGGCGCGTCCCCGTCGTCTGCTACGCGACCGTCGGTCAGGTCGGCAACGTCGAGCACGAGAACGTCTCGTACGGCAAGGCCGGCCGCTCGCGCTGGAAGGGCATCCGCCCGGCGGTGCGCGGCGTCGCCATGAACCCGGTCGACCACCCGCACGGCGGCGGCGAGGGCAAGACCTCGGGCGGGCGCCACCCCGTCACGCCCTGGGGCCAGCCGACGCGCGGCTACAAGACGCGCAAGACGAAGCGCACCTCGAAGATGATCGTGCGCGACCGGCGTGTGAAGTAATCAAGTAAAGCGAAGCGAGAAACGTTATGTCCCGTTCGGTAAAAAAAGGCCCGTTCATTGACCGGCACCTGGAGAAGAAGGTCGAGGAGATTCGCGGCGGTAACGCCCGGCCGCCGGCCATCAAGACCTGGTCGCGCCGCTCGACCATCACGCCCGACTTCGTCGGCCTGACCTTCGCCGTCCACAACGGCAAGCGCCACATCCCCGTCTACGTGACGGAGAACATGGTCGGCCACAAGCTCGGCGAGTTCGCCCCGACGCGCACCTTCAAGGGGCACGCCGGCACCAAGGCGGAGAAGTCCTCGAAGCCGGCCGGCCGCTAAGCAGAGGTTTCACAGTCATGGAAGCTATCGCGAAGTCAAAATACTTACGCGGGTCGGCGCAGAAGGCGCGGCTCGTCGTCGACATGATCCGGGGCAAGCGCGTCGGCGAGGCGCTCGCCATCCTCCAGTTCACAAATAAGCGCGCCGCCGGCCACATCGAGAAGTGCCTGCGCTCGGCCATCGCCAACGCCACCGAGACGGCCGAGCGGCAGAACGTCGCCGTGGACCCGGACGACCTGTTCGTCAAGGCGTGCTTCGTGGACATGGGGCCGACCAAGCACCGCCGCCGCGTCCGCCCCGCCCCGCAGGGCCGCGCCTACCGCGAGCAGCGCCACTTCTGCCACGTCACCGTCCTCGTCTCGAACGACGGGCGCGAGACGGCGCCCGCCGCCGGCAAGGGCAAGGGCGGAGCGAAGAAGGCCGCCGCCCCGAAGGTCGCCGCCGAGAACGCGCCGAAGCGCGCCGCCAAGAAGGCCGAGAGCGCACCGGCCGAAGAGACTACGGCTTAACAGTTAGGAGAAAGTTGTGGGTCAGAAAGTTCATCCATACGGCTTCCGCCTCGGCTACAACAAGGACTGGCATTCGCACTGGTTCGCCAAGAAGCAGTTCGGCGACTACCTGCTCGAAGACCTTGATTTGAAGCGCGACATGAAGGGCCGCTTCGCGGGCGCGGGCGTCTCCCACGTTGACGTGGAGCGCGCCGCCAACCGCCTCAAGCTCATCATCTACACCTCGCGGCCCGGCATCATCATCGGCCGCAAGGGCGCCGAGATCGACAAGCTCAAGGCCGACATCGCCTCGCGCACGGGCAAGGAAGTGCTCGTCTCCATCCAGGAGATTCACAAGCCCGAGCTGAACGCGCAGTTGCAGGCCGAGAAGATCGCCTCGCAGCTCGAAAAGCGCATCGCCTTCCGCCGCGCCATGCGCAAGACGGTTGAGGAGACGCTCCGCTTCGGCGGGCAGGGCATCAAGGTCAAGGTCTCCGGCCGCCTGAACGGCGCCGAGATCGCCCGCAGCGAGTGGCACCTGCAAGGCCGCCTGCCGCTGCACACCCTGCGCGCCGACATCGACTACGGCCTGGCCGAAGCGCGCACTACCTTCGGCGTCATCGGCGTCAAGTGCTGGATTTACCGCGGCGACATCCTCGACCCGAAGGCGGCGATGGCGCGCGGCACGCAGCCCGACCCCATCAACGAGCCCCGCGGCGAGCGCGGCGACGGCCGCCGCCTGCGCCGCGACCGCGACGGCGAAGACCGCCCGCGCGGGCCGCGCGGTGACCGCGGCGGACGCGGCCGAGGCGGCGGCGGGTTCGGCGGCGGCGAAAACAGGGGTTAAGGGCCGTTTGAAGTTTGAGAGACGAGGGTTGACATCATGTTGATGCCGAAGAAGGTAAAGCACCGGAAGCAGATGAAGGGGCGCATGACGGGCTCGGCCCAGCGCGGCGCCGACATCAGCTTCGGCGAGTACGGCCTGAAGACCTTGGAGCCGGGCTGGATCACGGACCGCCAGATCGAGGCCGCCCGTATCGCCATGACGCGCCACGTCAAGCGCGGCGGCAAAATCTGGATCCGCATGTTCCCCGACAAGCCCATCACCAAGAAGCCCGCGGAGACGCGCATGGGCAAGGGCAAGGGCGCGCCCGACCACTGGGTCGCCGTCGTCAAGCCCGGCCGGATTCTCTACGAGATCGAGGGCGTGTCGGAGGAGATGGCGCGCGAGGCCATGCGGCTGGCGGCGCAGAAGCTGCCCGTCAAGTGCAAGTTCGTCTCGCGCGCGGAGCAGGAAGGGGGCGCGGTTTAACGATGAAGAGACGCGAAGAAGTCGAGCGGCTCGGGAACATGTCGGAGGAGGAGTTGCGCGGCGAGGCGCAGCGTTTGAAGGAATCGCTCTTCCGCCTGAACTTCAAGCTCGCGCTGGGCGAGGTGGACGCCGTCAAGACCGTCCGCCGCGAGAAGAAGACGCTGGCGCGCGTGCAGACGCTCATCCGCCAGCGCAAGCAGGAAGAGGCGGCGAAGTAAGCAGTAGACGACTGAGGTTAGCGAGATGTCAGAAGAGACGAAAGAGGAAGTGACGACGACCGCCCCCGGAGAGGCGGCCGAGGCGACCGAGTCGGGCCAGACGCTGGCGCAATCGCTCGCCTCCGGCGTGGACGCGCAGGCCGGAAACGCCACCGGCAACGAGGCCAAGAACCGCAGCCGCCGCGCCGAGAAGATAGGCGTCGTGGCGTCAGACAAGATGGAGAAGACGTGCGTCGTGCGCGTCGACCGCCTCATCAAGCACCCGCGCTACCGGCGCTACGTCCGCCGCACGTCGAAGTTCATGGCGCACAACGAGAAGGGCGCGACCACCGGCGACAAGGTCCGCATCGTCGAGACCCGCCCGCTCTCGGCGCACAAGCGCTGGCGCGTCGTCGAGATCATCCAGAAGGCAGAGAAGTAAGAGGGGGTTATCGGGTGCCGGGTGCCGGGTGTCGGCAGGAAGTTTCCCCGACACCTGAGACCCGACGCCCGGCACCCGAACGGAGTGAGCTATGGCAATCCAGATGCAAACGTCGCTGGACGTGGCCGACAACTCGGGCGCGCGGCGCGTCGAGATGATTCAGGCCATCGGCGGCTCGACGAAGGCCAGCCGGGCGAGCCTCGGCGACAAGATTAAGGTGACGGTGAAGGAGGCTTCGCCGGACGGGGCCGTCAAGAAGGGCACGGTGCACAACGCCGTCATCGTCCGCACCGTCAAGGAGGTCCGCCGCAAGGACGGCACCTACATCCGCTTCGACCAGAACGCCTGCGTGCTCATCAAGCCGGACGACACGCCCATCGGCACCCGCGTCTTCGGGCCCGTGGCGAGAGAACTCCGCGACCGCAACTTCATGAAGATCGTTTCGCTCGCGCCGGAGGTGATTTGAGAGATGGCAAGCACAGGGACTAAGCGCGCGAAGATCAGGAAGGGCGACCAGGTGGTCGTCACGACGGGGCGCGACAGCGGCAAGCGCGGCCGCGTGTTGGAAGTCCGCCCGCTCGAAGGCAAGGTCAAGGTCGAGGGCGTGGCGGTCGTCAAGCGGCACCAGCGCGCCAACCCCAACGCGAACCGCGGCGGCGGCATCATCGAGAAGGAAGCCCTCATCAACATCTCGAACGTCCAGTTGATCGATCCGGGGACGGGCAAGCCCACCCGCGTCCGCTACGACGTGAGCGAGGACGGCAAGTCGAAGACGCGCGTGGCCGCCGGCAGCGGGCAGGCGCTCGACAAGGAATAACCGAAGCACAGGGGCCGCAACCCTGGCAACGCCCGCCCGGCGGGACCCAGGAGTTAGTTGAGGCCAGAGGTTCAGAGAAATGGCAGCCAGACTGAAAGAACGTTACCAGAGCGAGATCGCGCCCGCGCTCGCCAAGGAGTTCGGCATCGAGAACCCGATGGCGATCCCCCGCGTCGAGAAGGTCGTCATCAACATGGGCTTGGGCGAGGCCATTGCCAACGCCAAGATCGTGGACACGGCGGCCGACGAACTGCGCTCCATCACCGGCCAGAAGCCCGTGACGACGCGCGCCAAGAAGTCCATCGCCGCCTTCAAGCTCCGGCAGGGGATGCCGATCGGGACGATGGTCACGCTCAGGGGCGAGAGGATGTACGAGTTCCTCGACCGCCTGATCGCGGTGGCGCTGCCGCGCGTGCGCGACTTCCGCGGCGTCAGCCCGAAGGCGTTCGACGGGCGCGGCAACTACACTTTGGGCGTCCGCGACCAGCTCATCTTCCCCGAGATTGATTTCAACAAGGTGGACAAGACGCGCGGGATGAACATCTCCATCGTCACCACCGCGAGAGACGACGAGCAGGCGCGCGCCCTGTTGAGGGCGCTCGGCATGCCGTTCCGCACGCAGTAAGCGTTAAGGAGAGCGAGAAGAATTCATGGCTAAGAAGTCTATGATCGCGAAGGCGAAGCGGACCCCGAAGTTCTCGGCGCGCGCCTACACCCGCTGCGAGCGGTGCGGCCGGCCCCGCGCCTACCTGCGCAAGTTCAAGCTGTGCCGCATCTGCTTCCGCGAGTTGGCGCTCCAGGGGCAGATCCCCGGCGTCGTCAAGTCGAGCTGGTAAGAAAAGCAGGTGTCGGGTCTCAGGTGTCGGGTGCCGGATGAAGGCGCCGAACTGGCACCCGGCCCCCGGCACCCGAGACCTGATTTTTGGAGTTGAGTAATGACTGATCCTATTGCCGACATGCTGACGCGGATGCGCAACGCCATCGCCGCCCGGCACTCGCGCGTTGACATCCCCGCCTCGAAGCTGAAGCTGGAGATCGCCCGCATCCTCAAGGAAGAGGGCTACATCAATAACTTCGTCGTCAAGGGCGAGGGCATCAAGCGGACCATCCGCATCTTCCTGCGCTACGACGCGCGGGGCACCTCCTCGATCTCGCACCTCTCGCGCGTCTCGACGCCCGGAAGGCGCGTCTACCTGGGCGCCACCCAGATCCCGAAGGTGCTCGGCGGCTACGGCATCAACATCGTCTCCACCTCGCGCGGCCTGATGTCGGGCAAGCGCGCCCGCCGCGAAAACGTCGGCGGCGAGGTGCTGGCGAACATCTACTGAGGTTTGATATGTCCCGCATTGGTAAAAAGGTCATCACGGTCCCGAAGGGCGTGACGGTGACGATTCAGGAGCGCGAGCTTGAGGTGAAGGGGCCGAAGGGGACGCTGAGAACGCCCATCCCCGAGGGCATCACTTTCAAGCTCGAAGGCGACCAACTGACGGCCGAGCGCGCCACGGACCAGCAAAGCGCGGCGCACGGGCTGGCCCGCGCCTTGGCGAACAACGCCGTCGTCGGCGTCACCGAGGGCTTCACGAAGCAGATGGACCTGGTCGGTGTCGGCTACAAGGCCGACATTCAGGGCCGCCGCGTCGTCTTCTCGCTCGGCTACTCGCACCCGGTCGAATTCCCTCTGCCCGAGGGCATCGACGTGCGCGGCGAGCGCGTCCCGACGAAGGGCTCCATCCCGCAGTACCAGCTGACGCTGACGCTCACCGGCATCGACAAGCAGAAGCTCGGGCAGGTCGCCGCCGAGATGCACAACCTGCGCAAGCCCGACCCCTACAAGGGCAAGGGCGTCCGCTACGCCGACGTGCAGCTCAAGCTCAAGCCCGGCAAGACCGGCAAGTAAAGTGAACACGTGCGGCGACAGGCGCCGGAGGTATCTTCCCTCCGCGTAGACGGCCGCGAGGTAACGGAAATGGCACGAAAAGACAGAGCAGAAGTCAGGAGGGCGGTGCACACGCGCATCCGCCGCAAGGTCCGCGGCACGGCCGCGCGCCCGCGCCTGGCGATCTTCCGCAGCCTGAACCACATCTACGCCCAGCTCATCGACGACGAGACGGGCGCCACGCTCGCCTCGGCCTCGACGGTCGAGAAGGATTTGCGCGGCTCGACCGGCGGCAACATCGAGGCGGCCGAGCGCGTCGGGCGGGCCATCGCCGAGCGCGCGCTCGCCAAGGGCGTCGAGCAGGTGGTCTTCGACCGCGGCGGCTTCCGCTACCACGGGCGCGTCAAGGCGCTGGCGGACGCGGCGCGCGCGGCGGGGCTGAACAAGAACGAGTCGCCGGCCGAAGAGGAGTCCGGCGCGGAAGAGGCCGCGGCCTGAAGAGGCTTTAAGGATTAAGCGATGCGACAACCCAGACAGAGAATCCCAACCCAAGGGCTCGACCTGACCGACCAGGTCATCTCCATCAACCGCGTCACCAAGGTCGTCAAGGGCGGCAAGAACCTCTCGTTCGCGGCGCTCGTCGTCGTCGGCGACGGGGCCGGCCACGTCGGCTTCGGCACGGGCAAGGCGCGCGAGGTGCCCGTCGCCATCAAGAAGGCCATCGAGGCGGCGAAGAAGACGATGATCCGCGTCCCGCTCATCAACAACACCCTGCCGCACCCCATCATCGGCGAGCACGGCGCGGGCCGCGTCCTGATGAAGCCGGCCTCCGAAGGCACGGGCGTCATCGCGGGCGGCGCGGTGCGCGCCGTCATGCAGGCCGCGGGCGTCCACGACGTGCGCACCAAGGTGCTCGGCTCGGCCAACCCGCACAACGTCGTGCGCGCCACCTTCAACGGCCTGCTCAACATGAAAGACCCGATGGAGGTCGCCCGGCTGCGCGGCAAGCAGGTCGAGGAACTGTAAGAGGTAATTGCGATGGCTGAAGAGAGCAAGCAGCAGACCGAGGGCGGCGGCAGGATTCGCATCGAGTACTACCGCAGCGCCATCGGCTACCCGAAGACGCAGAAGGAGATCGTCCGCAGCGTCGGCTTCACCAAGCTCAACCAGGTGATCGAGCGCCCCGACACGGGCGCCACGCGCGGCCTCGTCGCCAAGGTGCCGCACCTCCTGCGCATCATCGAATAGTGAAAGTCCGAGAGGTTTGAAATGGCTATCGGTTTGAACAACCTGCGCCCGGCCGAAGGGGCGACGCACAAGAAGAAGCGCGTGGGGCGCGGCCCCGGCTCCGGCCTCGGCAAGACGGCGGGGCGCGGCAACAAGGGCCAGAAGTCGCGCTCCGGCTACTCCATGAAGATCGGCTTCGAGGGCGGCCAGATGCCCTTGCAGCGGCGCCTCCCGAAGCGCGGCTTCACCAACATCTTCCGCAAGCAGTGGACCGAGGTGACGCTGGCCGCGCTCGAAGACAACTTCGAGGCGGGCGACTCCATCACGCCCGACGTGATGCACGAGCGCGGCGTCATCGCCAAGGGCAAGCGCGACGTGGTCGTGCTCGGCACGGGCGAGCTGACGAAGGCGCTGACGGTCTCGGCCCACCGCTTCACGAAGGGCGCGCGCCGCAAGATCGAGGCGGCCGGCGGCACCGTCAACGTCATCACGCCGTTCCACAAGCCCGACGCCCTCGTGCCCGTCGGCGAGTGACGGCCGGCGCTAGGAAACAGCGCCCGCGACCTAAGACACGCTGAAGACGCGCGAGGCGGCGGGCCGCGGGCGTCTTCAGCGTTATTTGCTCTCGCGCGCCGCCTCGGGGATAATCCAGCAAACGCCGACCGGAGAGGGTAGGAAAGCCATGGACAAGTTCTTCGCCGCCGTCCGCAACATGTTCAGCGTCCCGGACCTGCGTAAGCGCATCCTGTTTACGCTCGGGCTGCTGGCCGTCTACCGCCTCGGCGCGCACATCACGGCGCCCGGCATCGACCGCGAGCAGTTGGCGCGCGTCTGGCAGGAGGTCGGCTCGACCCTGCTCGGCGTGCTCGACCTCTTCTCGGGCGGCAACTTCCAGACCATCTCGGTCTTCGCCCTCGGCGTCACGCCCTACATCACGGCCTCCATCATCCTCCAGTTGATGACGACCGTCTTCCCGCAGCTCAAGCGGTTGCAGGAGGAGGGCGAGGCCGGGCGCCAGAAGATCAACCAGTACACGCGCTACCTGACGGTCGTGCTCTGCGCCTTCCAGACCTTTATCGTCGCGCGCTGGCTCCAGGCCAACCTGGTGGGCGACCCAGGGCTAGGGTTCCTTTTGACGACGATGCTGACGCTCACCACCGGCACCATCTTCGTCATGTGGCTCGGCGAGCAGATCACCGAGCGCGGCATCGGCAACGGCATCTCGCTGCTCATCTTCGCCGGCATCGTCATCGGCCTGCCGCGCGGGGTGATGCAGGTGATGGAGAAGGTCCGCAGCGGCGACACCTTCGCCGTCATCGGCGTCATCGCCCTCGTCGTCGTGCTGCTCGCGCTCATCGCCTTCGTCGTCTTCGTCGAGACCGCCCGGCGCAAGGTGCCCATCTCCTACGCCAAGCGCCACGTCGGCCGCCAGCTCGTCGGCGGGCAGCAGACGCACATGCCCATCAAGATCAACATGGGCGGCGTCATCCCCGTCATCTTCGCCTCGTCGGTGCTCGCCATCCCGCAGACCGTTCTGCAATTCCTCCAGCCCGACCCGAACAACCCCGGCTCTTTCCTGACGCGCGTCGCCACCTTCTTCCGCGACTTCCACGGCGGCGACCCCTACTACGAGCTTCTGTTCGCGTCGCTCATCGTCATCTTCACCTTCTTCTACATCACCATCATCTTCAACGTCGAAGAGGTGTCGGACAACCTGCGCAAGCACGGCGGCTTCATCCCCGGCATCCGCCCCGGAAGAAACACGGCCGAGTTTTTGAACACGATTCTGACGCGGCTGACGACCGTCGGCGCCATCTACCTCGCGCTCGTCGCCCTCATCCCGCAGATCATGCTCTCGGGCTTCAACGTCGGCCGCCTGCCGTTCCTCGGCGCGCGCGTCGAGGAGTTCGTGACGGGGACGCCCGGCCTCGGCTGGATTCCCCACGGCATGGGCTACCAGTTCTACTTCGGCGGCACGAGCCTGCTGATTCTGGTCGGCGTCGCGATGGACACGGTCGCGCAGATCGAGGCGCAGCTCGTCATGCGCAACTACGAAGGCTTCTTCGGCCCCGGCAGCCGTCTGCGCGGCCGCAGGGGCTAAGGGCCGGTTGAGCGTCTCCCCGCTATGTCGAAGATCGCCGTCTTGATGGGGCCGCCGGGCTCGGGTAAGGGGACGCAGGCGCGGCTCCTCCAGGAGCGGCTGGGCCTGCCGCAAGTCTCGACCGGCGACATGTTCCGCGCCATGAAGGAGGCGCAGACGCCGCTCGCCCAGAAGGTGCGCGCCATCCTCGCCGCCGGCACGCTCGTCCCCGACGAGCTGACGACGCAGATGGTCGAGGAGCGCACGGCCCGCGACGACTGCCGCGGCGGCTACGTCCTCGACGGCTACCCGCGCACGACCGGACAGGCCGAGGCGCTCGAACGCATCGCCGACGCCCAGGGGCACGACGAAGTGCTCGCCGTGCTTGTGGACGTGCCCTACGACGTGCTCGTCAAGCGCGTCACGGGGCGCCGCACCTGCCCCGTCTGCGGCGAGATTTACAACGTCTACTTCAAGCCCCCGAAGTCGGACGAGGTCTGCGACCTGCACCCGGAGGTGCCGCTCAAGAGGCGGACGGACGACAACGAGGAGACGATTAAGACGCGTCTCGCCACCTACGACGGCGAGACGCGCCCGCTCCTCGACTACTACGAGGCGACGGGGCGCCTCCGCCGCGTGGACGGCACGCGCGACCCCGAGGCGATTTACGCGGACGTGGCGAAGGCGATTGGCGGTTCTTGAAATGATCATCGGGAAGTCGAAGAAAGAGCTTGAGAAGATGCGGGCCGCCGGCCGGCTCGTCGCGCAGGTGCGCGAGGCGTTGCGCCGGATGGTCGCGCCCGGCGTCACCACGCTCGAACTCGACCGCGCGGCCGAGAAGATGATTCGCGACGCCGGGGCCAAGCCCACCTTCAAGGGCTACCACGGCTTCCCCTACTCCATCTGCGCCTCCGTCAACGAGCAGGTCGTCCACGGCTTCCCCTCCGACTACGCCTTGCGCGAAGGCGACATCTTCTCGCTCGACTGCGGCGTCACCCTCGAAGACTACGTCGGCGACACGGCCACCACCATCCCCGTCGGCCGTGTGGGCGAAGACCTTCTCCAGCTCATAAGGGTGGCCGAGGAGTGCCTTGAGCGCGCCATCCGCCAGTGCTGGCCGGGCAACTATCTGGGCGATATCGGGTGGGCGGTGCAGTCGCACGCCGAGGCGCACGGCTACTCGGTCGTGCGCGAGTACGTCGGCCACGGCATCGGCCGAAAAATGCACGAAGACCCGCAAATCCCGAACTACGGAAAGCCGGGCACGGGCATCAAAATCAAATCCGGCTACGTCTTCGCCATCGAGCCGATGATTAACGTCGGCACGCACCGCACGAAGACCCTCAAGGACGGCTGGACGGTCGTCACCCTCGACGGGCGGCCGAGCGCCCACGTCGAGCACACCGTCGCCATCACCGAGGAGGGGCCGGAAGTGCTGACGAAGGTGGCCGAGGTCGCCTCACAGGCCGGGTCGGCGGGCGACTGAAAGTCGGACACCCGCCTCCGCGGCTTGGAGGCGGACGGTAAGTGTGTTATTATTCGCAGTTTGCGGGCCGCTTCATTTTTTCTGCCTGTAATGTTAGGAGGGTATGGCGAACGGCGCCGGCCCGAGAGGTGAGGACGCGATGAAGGTAAGGGCTTCGGTCAAGAAGATGTGCGACAACTGCAAGATCATCCACCGCAAGGGCGTGGTGAGGGTGATCTGTACCAACCCCAAGCACAAGCAGCGCCAGGGGTAGACTCAGAAACTTTCTCGGAGATTTAAGATAATGGCTCGTGTAGTCGGCGTTGACCTCCCGGTCAACAAGAGGGTCCAAATCGGCCTCACGTACATCTACGGCATCGGGCGCTCGCGCGCGACCTCCATTCTCGTGGAGGCGCAGGTGAGCCCGGACGTGCGCGTGCGCGACCTGGACGAAGCGCAGCTCAACCGCATCCGCCAGGTCATCGAGGGGCAGGGCGATGTCGAGGGCGACCTCCGCAAGCGCGTCCAGATGGACATCAAGCGGCTTATGGACATCGGCTGCTACCGCGGCCTGCGCCACCGGCGGGGCTTGCCCGTGCGCGGCCAGCGCACCCACACCAACGCGCGCACCCGCAAGGGACCGCGCCGCGCCACCGTCGCCAAGAAGAAGGCGCCCGGCAAGAAGTAGACAGACTCTAACGAATCATGGCTAAAGCTACGACCGGAAAGAAGAAGACCTTCCGCAAGAAGGAAAAGAAGAACATCCCCGTCGGGATCGTGCACATCGCGGCGTCGTTCAACAACACGCTGATCTCGATCACCGACACCGAGGGGAATCTCGTGGCGCAGTCCTCGTCCGGCGCGCGCGGCTTCCGCGGCTCGCGCAAGGGCACGCCCTTCGCCGCGCAGCAGGCCGCCTACGAGGCCGCGCAGAAGGCCAAGGACGCCGGCATGCAGCAGGCCGAGGTCCGCGTCAAGGGGCCGGGCGGCGGGCGAGAGTCGGCCATCCGCGCCATCAACAGCGCCGGCATCCGCGTCACGGTCATCCGCGACACGACGCCGATCCCCCACAACGGCTGCCGCCCGCCGAAGCGGCGCAGGGTTTAATTAAATCGAACGACCTAAAGGACGAAGGGCCGCACGCCCCGGCGCGCGGTCTGTAAACTTTTCCGTCTGAACTGTAGACTGGAGGCAAAAAGAAGTGGCTAGGTATAGGAGTGCGGTGTGCCGTCTGTGCCGCCGCGAAGGCGCGAAGTTATTTTTGAAGGGCGACCGCTGCTACAAGCCGTCCTGCCCGATCGAGAAGCGCGGCACGCAGCCGCCCGGACAGCACGGCAATAGCTTGCGGCGCGGCAAGGCGCTGCAAGGCTACGGCTTGCAGTTGCGCGAGAAGCAGAAGGTCAAGCGCATCTACTTCGTCCTCGAAGGCCAGTTCCGCAACTACTTCGAGCGCGCGTCCCGGATGAAGGGCATCACGGGCGAGAACCTTTTGACGCTGCTCGAACGCCGGTTGGATAACGCGGTCTACCGCGCCGGCTTCGCCACCTCGCGCCGCCAGGCCCGACAGCTCGTCAACCACGGGCACATCGAGGTTAACGGCCGCAAGGTGGACATACCCAGTTTTCAGGTCAAGCCGGGCGACGTGATCGCGGTCCGCGAGGCCAGCCGCACCAACCCCCACGTCGAGGGCGCGTGGCAGACGGCCGGCGGGCGCGGGCGTCCCAACTGGCTCGCGCCGGTCGAGGGCGCCGACCTCTCGGCGCGCGTCGTCACGCAGCCGACGCGCGACGACGTTGACCGCTCGATCAACGAGCAGCTTATCGTCGAGCTTTACAGCAAGTAACGACCGCAGCGCGGCGCGCCGAGCGCCCCACGCCACGCGGCGGCCCGCACCTCGCGCGGGTCCGCGGCAGGCTTGGGGCGCGCCGCCGCACGGACCCGGACGGGTGTCCCTTTTCATACGAAGGTTTTCGAAGCTATGGCTATAGATCAGCACAACCTCTGGACCGGTTTTCAGATGCCGCGCCGCCTGGCCGTCGAGGGCGAGACGCTGACGGACCGCTACGGTCGCTTCTCCGCTCAGCCCTTCGAGCGCGGCTTCGGCACCACCATCGGCAACTCCCTGCGCCGCGCGCTCCTCTCTTCGATCGAGGGCGCGGCCATCACCGCCGTCAAGATTGAGGGCGTCGAGCACGAGTTCTCTTCGATCCGCGGGGTCGTCGAGGACGCGACCGACGTGATTCTCAACCTCAAGCAGATTCCCTTCAAGCTCCACGGCTCCGAAGCGAAGACCCTGACCATCCGCCGCGACGGCGCGGGCGAGGTCACGTCGGCCGACATCGAGCACGACGCCGACGTGGAAGTGCTCGACCCCTCGGTCTACATCGCGACGGTCAGCGAGGGGGGCTCGCTGACCATCGAGGTGCGCCTCAAGCGCGGGCGCGGCTACGTCCCCGCCGAGCGCAACTTCGACGAGGACCTCTCTCTCGGCTACATCCCGATTGACTCGGTCCACACGCCCGTCAAGAAGGTCAACTACGCGGTCGAGGCCGCGCGCCTCGGCCAGAACACCGAGTTCGACAAGCTGACGATTGAGGTGTGGACGGACGGCTCGGTCAAGCCGGACGACGCCATCGGGCTGGCCGCGAAGTTGATAAAGGATCACATGCAGATCTTCATCAACTTCGAGGAGGACGCCGACGAGCTTTCCTACCACAACATCGAGCGCCCGCCGCTGCCGCGCAACGACGTGCTCGACCGCTCGGTGGACGAGCTTGAGCTGTCGGTCCGCTCCTACAACTGCCTGAAGAACGCCAACATCCGCTCCATCCGCGACCTCGTGCAGCGAAGTGAGCGCGAGATGCTGGCGACGAAGAACTTCGGCAAGAAGAGCCTGAACGAGATCAAGGAAATCCTCCACGGGATGGGCCTCGACTTCGGCATGGCCTTCGACGAGCAGGGCAACCCCATCCCCGGCTCCGGCGGCTCCGACATTGACCTCAGCGACTACCCCGAGGACGGCGACGACGAGGAATAGAATTTCAGGTGGCGGGTGACGGGTGTCGGGTGCCGGAAGATGGCCTTAACCGACACCCGTCACCCGGCACCCGACACCTAAGGAATTGTCATGCGACATTTAAGAGCACACCGTAAGCTGGGGCGGACGACCGAGCACCGCATGTCCATGCTCCGCAACCTGGCGACCTCTCTGATCAACGCGCGCGACGAGCGCATCATCACCACCGTCCCGAAGGCGAAAGAGCTGCGCCCCTTCGTCGAGCGCGTCATCACGCTCGCCAAGCGCGCGGGCTTGCTCGAAGGCGACTCGGCCGCCGCGCAGTCCTTGCACCTCCGCCGTCAGGCCGCCGGCTTCTTCCACGCAGGCAACAGCCAGCAGGCCGCCTCCACCGGCAAGCGCGGACAGGCCCGCGCGCCGCGCACGGCGGGCGTCGCCGCCCTCAAGCGCCTCTTCGACGAGCTGGGCAAGCGTTACGCGGACCGCCCCGGCGGCTACACCCGCATCATCCGACTCGGCCGCCGCGACGGCGACAACGCCGAGCTCGCCATCATCGAGCTCGTCGGCAACCCGCGCGAGCTGGAGGCCGGCGACTCGAAGAAGGCCAAGTCCGCCACGACCGGCCGAAAGAAGACGTTGAAGTCGTCGGGCGTGAAGGGCGAGCCGACCGGCGCCGAGACGACGAAGAGGGAAGGCGGCGGCGGCAGCCGCTCGAAGAAGAAAGAGTCCACCTCGGCGGAGAAGGACACCGAGTAGGCGGGCGGCGGCAGGGTGAGACCGGGCGGGAGCGCCCCGACTCTGAAGCTTTACCCCCCTTTGCTCCCGCGAGAGCGTCAAGACCGGAACCCTTGAAGGCCCCGCACGCGCGCTTCGTCCGGCAAGCGGCGACGGGGCCTCTCTCTTATCCGAACGCGCCGGGCGGGCGCGCTTCGACGGGAGGCAGAAGATGAGCACGAGCGAAGAGAACCAGCAGCCACAGCCGCAGGGCGGCGAGCGCGGAGGCGCGGCCGCGGCGACGCAGCAGGCCGCGTCGGGCGAAGTCTCGGGCGAGCACGGGCGCGGCCGCCACGACCGCAACCGCCGCCGCGGACGCCGCCCCGAGCAGGAGCAGCGCCAACAGCGACCCTCTCAGCCGCAGCAAGCGCGCCGCGGCGGAGAGTCCACGCTCAACCTCGAAGAGCTGCGCGAGCTGACCGAACTCTTCTCGTCGCACGGCCTGACCGACTTCGAGTTCGAGAACGCCGACATCCGCATCCGCCTCAGCCGCAACCCCGCCCCCGCGTCCGCGCCGTCTACCGCCCCCGCGCCGCAGCCGGCCGCGCCGCACCAGGCGCCGGCCGCCGCGCTGCAAGCCGCCGCGCCCCCGCAGAGTGCGCCCGCGCCGCAGCCGCCGCCCGAGGCCGCACCCCCGCCGCCCGAGGAGGAGTTGCACATCATCCCCTCGCCCATCGTCGGCACCTTCTACCGCTCGCCTGCGCCGACGGCCGAGCCCTTCGTCAAGGCCGGCACCCGCGTCAGCCCCGACACGGTCGTCTGCATCATCGAGGCGATGAAGCTGATGAACGAGATACAGGCCGAGGCCGAGGGCACGGTCGAGAAAATCTACGTCGAGAACGGCCAGCCGGTCGAGTACGGCCAGCCGCTCTTCGGGATTAAGAAATAAGTGCGCAAGTTCCGCAAAATCCTAATCGCCAACCGCGGCGAGATCGCGTGCCGGATCATCTGGACGTGTAAGGAGATGGGCATCTCGACGGTCGCCGTCCACTCGACGGCCGACCGCGACTCGCTCCACGTCCGCTTCGCCGACGAGGCCGTCTGCATCGGCGGCCCGCCCTCCGCGCAGAGCTACCTCAACATCCCCTCCGTCATCGCGGCGGCCGAAATCACGGACGTTGACGCCATCCACCCCGGCTACGGCTTCCTCGCCGAGTCGGCCTACTTCGCCGAAATCTGCGAGGCGTGCAACATCAAGTTCATCGGCCCGCGCCCCGAAGTCATCAGCATGATGGGCGACAAGGTCGAGGCCCGCCGCGCCATGAAGGAGGCGGGACTTCCCATCCTCCCCGGCAGCCCCGGCCCCGTCGAGTCGGACGAAGAGGCGCTGGCGCTGGCTCGCGAGATAGGCTACCCCGTCATCATCAAGGCTTCGGCCGGCGGCGGCGGGCGCGGCATGCGCATCGTCCGCTCCGAGGAAGAACTCGGCCACGCCATCCAGACCGCCTCGACCGAGGCGGCCGCGGCCTTTAAGAACGGCGACGTGTACATCGAGAAGTACGTCGAGAACCCCCGCCACATCGAGATTCAAGTCCTCGCCGACGAGCACGGCAACTGCATCCACCTCGGCGAGCGCGACTGCTCCATCCAGCGCCGCCACCAGAAGTTGATAGAAGAAGCTCCGTCGCCCGCCCTGACGCCAGAGCTTCGCGAGCGGATGGGGACGGCCGCCGTCGAAGCCTGTAAGCGCGTCGGCTATTCGAGCGCCGGCACCATCGAATTCCTCTTGGACGATGACGGCAGCTTCTACTTCATGGAGATGAACACGCGCATTCAGGTCGAGCACCCCGTGACCGAGATGGTCACGCTCACCGACATCGTGCGTAACCAGATACTCGTCGCCGAAGGCAACCCGCTCTGGTACAAGCAGTCGGACGTGCTCTTCGTCGGCCACTCCATCGAGTGCCGCATCAACGCCGAGGACCCGCGCACCTTCGCGCCCTCGCCCGGCCGCATCACGGCCTACAACACGCCCGGCGGCCCCGGCGTCCGCCTCGACACGGCGGCCTACCCCGGCTACGTCGTGCCGCCCTACTACGACTCGCTCATCGCCAAGCTCATCGTCCACGCGCGCACCCGCGACGTGGCGCTGGCGAGGATGAGAAGGGCGCTGGAGGTCATGGTGGTCGAAGGCATCAAGACGACGCTCCCGCTCCACCTCGCCATCATGGAGGACCCTTATTTCCGGGCCGGCGAGTACTCGACGCGCTTCATGGAGCAGTTTTTCGAGCGGACGAAGGGGCAGGGCGCGGCCGCCGGGGGCAAGCCGTAAGGGCAGGCGAAAAAAGGCTTTCGGCCGTTTGACGGGCGCCGACGCGGCCTCTATAATGAGAGACTTTTCTGGGGCAGGATGCGCCTGCCTGTGTGGGAGGAGCAAGAGAAAATGGCTTACGCAATCATCAGGTCGGGCGGCAAACAGTTCCGCGTCGAGGAGGGCGGCACGGTCCGCGTGCCCTCGCTCCCCGCCGAGGCCGGCGACACGGTCGAGCTCGAAGCTCTCGTGGTCGGCGGCGGCGAGGGCGGCGTCCGCGTCGGCTCGCCCGCGGTCGAGGGCGCGAAAGTCTCCGGCACCGTGGTGGACCACGGCCGCGGCGACAAGATCATCGTCTTCAAGAAGAAGCGCCGCAAGCAGTACAAGCGCACGAAGGGCCACCGCCAGAACTACACGACGGTGAAGATTGATTCAATCGGCTAGTCCGGCCTGTTTATCTGGAGTTTTAGTCATGGCACATAAGAAGGGCGTCGGCTCGTCGCGCAACGGGCGCGACTCGCATTCGCAGCGGTTGGGCCTGAAGAAGTTCGGCGGCGAGGCCGTCCTCGGCGGCAACATCCTCGCGCGCCAGCGCGGCACGAAGTGGAAGCCGGGCAAGAACGTCGGCCGCGGCAAGGACGACACCTTGTTCGCCCTCATCGACGGCTTCGTTAAGTTCGAGGACAAGGGCCGGCACGGCAAGTTCATCAGCGTCTACCCGGCGGCGGCAGCCGCTCCGGCCGCGGAGCAGGAGGCGCCCGCGGCCCTCTAGTCGGAAAGCCGTTCGGGGTGTACTTCTGATGCGACGCCCGCGCCGAGTGCTTTTCACTCAGGCGACGGGCGTCGCGTCAATTTTTAATCGCACGTAAGTGTTCATAGACCGGACCAAAATCAAGGTGCGCGGCGGCCACGGCGGGAACGGCGTGACCGCCTTCCGGCGCGAGAAGTTCGTGCCGCGCGGCGGCCCCTCGGGCGGCGACGGCGGCAAGGGCGGCGACGTGTGGCTCGTCGCCGACTCGTCTTTGAACACCCTGCTTCACCTGCGCTACAACCCCGAGCACACGGCCGAGCGCGGCCGGCACGGCGAGGGCTCGAACCGCTCGGGGCGCGAGGGCGGCGACGTGGAGGTTCGTGTCCCCGTCGGCACGCAGGTCATCGACGCCGAGGCGAACGACTTTTTAGTTGACCTCGCGGAAGACGGGCAGCGTTGGCTGGCGGCGAAGGGCGGGCGCGGCGGCTTCGGCAACTGGCACTTCACGTCCTCGACCAACCGCGCGCCGCGCTACCACCAGGAGGGCAGCCCCGGCGAAGAGCGCGAGCTTCAACTCGAACTGAAACTGCTGGCGGACGTGGGCCTCGTCGGCTTCCCGAACGCGGGCAAGTCCACGCTCATCTCGACCGTCTCGGCGGCGAAGCCGAAGGTGGCCGACTACCCTTTCACGACTCTTGAGCCGCACCTCGGCGTCGTGGACCTCGGCGAGTACCGCACGTTCGTCATCGCCGACATCCCCGGCCTGATAGAAGGCGCGCACTCGGGCGCGGGATTAGGCGACCGCTTCCTGCGCCACGTCGAGCGCACGCGGCTGCTGCTCCACCTCGTTGACGTTTCCTCCGCCTCGGGGCGCGACCCCGTCGGCGACTACGAAGTCATCAACCGCGAGCTAGTGGCCTACGACCCGGAGCTTGCGGAGCGCCCGCAGTTCGTCGTGGCGACCAAGCTTGACGCGCTCGACGAGCCCGAGCGTCTGGAGCGCCTGCGCGAGAGGGCGCGCGAGGACGGGCGCGAGTTTTTTGAAATCTCTGCCGTGGCTAATCGCGGCGTGCGCGAGCTGGTGCAGGCCGTCGGCCGCAGGCTCGAAGAGTTGAGGTCACGCCCGGCGGGCTCGCAGCCGCTCGAAGCGGGCACGGGCCAGTGAGCGGGATGGGGGGCCGGCGGCGCATCGCCCTCTACGGGGGCACGTTCGACCCCGTTCACGTCGGCCACGCGGCGGTCGCGCGCGGACTCGCGGAGCTTTTCGCGCTCGACGAGGTGCTGTTCATCCCGGCCTACGTCGCGCCGCACAAGCGCGACCGGCGCGTGAGCCCGTCGCTGCACCGCCACGCGATGCTGGCGCTCGCGACGCAGGGCGAGCCGCGCTTCCGCGTCTCGGCCGTCGAGCTTGAGGCGCCCGAGCGGCCCTACACGATTGAGACGCTGACGCGCTTTCAAGAGGCGTGGGGCGAGTCCGTCAGGCTCTTCTTCGTGATGGGCGCCGACTCGTGGGAGGAGATTACGACGTGGCGCGAGTGGGAGCGAGTGCTGACGGCGTGCGACCAACTTGTAGTGACGAGGCCCGGATACGAGCTTGAGGCCGGGCACGTCACCGAAGAGATTCGCGGGCGGATAGTTGACGCGCGGGGCGCGTCGCGCGAGGCGGTCGAGGCCGAACTCATGAAGGCCGGCGGGCCGCGCATTTACCTTACGGACGTGGCGCGCGTTGACCTGTCGGCGACGGACGTGAGAGAGGCGGCGGCGGGCGGCGCAGCGGGCGCGCTCGAAGGGTTGGTCGTCCCGGCGGTCGCCGAGTACATCAGCAAGTACGGACTCTACCTGGAGGGAAATGGAAACGAATTCTCCGATGCCGGAATCAAGAAAGAACACTGAGAACGAGCAGCCCGCGGCCGTCGAGGCGGCGGAGGCGGCGCCCGCGGAGCCGGCGCCCGAGCCGCCGGACGAGCGCGTGTGGGCGGCGCTGCACGCGGCCGGCGAGAAGAAGGCGCTCGACCTCGTCGTGCTCGACCTGCGGGCGGTCGCGCAGTTCACCGACTTCTTCCTCATCGCCAGCGGCACGAACGTCCGCCAGGTGCAGGCCATCGCCGACGCCGTCGTCGAGGACCTGAGGAAGAAGCACCGCGCGCGGCCGGCGCGCGTCGAGGGCTACAACGCGGCCGAGTGGGTGCTGCTCGACTACGGCGACTTCATCTTCCACGTCTTCGAGGAGAAGGCGCGTCGCTTCTACGACCTCGAAAGGCTCTGGCGCGACGCCGCGCGCGTCCCCGTCCCGCCCGACGCGGCGGGCGGCGGCGCAGGCTCTTTGAGAAGCGAGACATGACGGATATCGTCGCGCGCTCCGCGGCGATGAGCGGGGTCTTGCGGCTGGCCGAGCGGGCGGCGGCGACGGACGCCAACCTGCTCGTCACCGGCGAGTCGGGCGCGGGCAAGGACGCGCTCGCCCGCCACGTTCACGCCCTGAGCGCGCGCGCCGCGGGCCCGTTCGTCAAGATTGACTGCGCCTCGCTGCCGTCGGAGTTGTTGGAGGCCGAGCTGTTCGGCTACGAGCGCGGCGCCTTCACGGGCGCTACGTCGGCGAAGCCGGGGCGGCTCGAAGCGGCGCACAAGGGGACGCTCGTGCTGGACGAGATAGCGCACCTCGGCGTCGAGGCTCAGGCCAAGTTGCTGCGGGTCATCGAGCGCAAAGAGTTCGAGCGCCTCGGCGGGCGGCGGACGGTGCGCGTGGACGCGCGGCTGCTGGCGCTGACGAACGTTGACCTCGACGACGCGGTCAGGCGCCGGGCGTTCAGGGAGGATTTGTTCTACCGCCTGAACGTCGTGCGCATCCACGTCCCGCCGCTGCGCGAGCGGCGCGAGGACGTGGGGCCGCTGGCGGCGCACTTCCTCGAAGCCTTCGCGGCGAAGCACGGGCGGCCCGCCCGCCGCTTCGCGGCCGACGCGCTGGCGGCGCTCGCCGGGTACGACTTCCCCGGCAACGTCCGCGAGCTTGCGAACGTCGTCGAGCGGGCCGTCATCGTGGCCTCGGGGGCGCAGGTCGAGGCGGCGGATTTGCCGGAGCCGGTCAGGACTTCAGCGCTCGTGCGAGCGCGCCGCTCGCGCCGCCCGACGCTGGCGGAGGTCGAGGCCGACTACGTCCGCGAGGTGCTGGCCGAGTCGCGCGGCAACAAGTCGGAGGCGGCGCGCGTGCTCGGCATCAGCCGCAAGAACCTCTACGAGAAGCTCGCGCGCTACGAAAAAGGTGTCGGGTCTCAGGTGTCGGGTGCCGGGGCGAAATCCGAAGCCGACGCCCGGCACCCGGCACCCGACACCTGATTTATGCGTCTGCGCCTCGTCTGGATCGGGAAGACTCGGAACGGGCACCTGCGGGCGCTCGCGGAGGAGTACCTGAAGCGGCTCTCGCACTTCGTGCGCTGCGAGGTGACGGAGCTGCGCGAGTCGGCCGCCCCTGACCCGCGCGCCGTCGTCGAGGAAGAGAGCAAACGAATCATGGGTGCTCTGGCATCTGAGGCTCTAACGGTTCTACTCGACGTGTCCGGCAACGTCGAGTGGAGTTCGGAGGAGTTGGCCGGGCGCGTCGAGGAGTGGCAGGCGCGGTCCTTGAAGGAGGTGGCGTTCGTCGTCGGGGGGCACCTCGGCGTCTCGGACGAGGTGAGGCGGCGGGCGGACGTGCGCTGGTCGCTCTCGCGCCTGACGCTGACGCACGAGATGGCGCGCGTCGTCCTGGCCGAACAGCTCTACCGCGCTTACACAATTGTGCGGGGGATGCCCTACCAGAAGTGACGGCGAAGTTTTGAAACGTCCGGCGACGGACGGACGTAATGACAAGGTTTCAAGTACAAGCGGGTTGTTTCAAAGGAGCGGATTACAGAGAATGGATAAGAGAAAAATGAAGTCTTACCGCGACCGGCTGCTGGAGCGCCGCGAGACGCTCTTCAGTCAGGTGACGGAGGCCGAGATGTCGAGCCGCGAGCGTGACCTCGAAGCCACGCAGGACCCGGCCGACATGGCGGCCAACGCGTACACCAAAGAGCTTTTAATCTCGATGTCGGCCAACGACCGCAAGCTCCTGGAGCTGATAGACGAGGCGCTGGAGCGGGTCGAGGCCGGCGAGTACGGCGAATGCGTCAACTGCGGCGAGCCGGTCCAGGAGAGGCGCCTCGACGCCGTGCCCTGGGCGCGCTACTGCCTCAAGTGCCAAGACCTTCAGGAGCGCGGCCTCCTCAACACGGACGAGGACTAAGCCCGGCCGCCGCCGCCCCCGAACGACACGGCCCCGCGGGACGCTAATCCGTCCCGCGGGGCTTCTCATTTGTGATAACCTCCCGGCCATCTTTCCTAAGCCGTCCCCGGCCGCCCACGGGGCTTGACCGAGGTGACGGCCGTGATTCTCTCAAAATTACTGAGTGGCTTCTGCGACGCGGCGCTGGCGCTCGTTTATCCGGAGGCGTGTGAGGCGTGCGGGGCGGCGCCGGTGGAGAGGCGCGCGGACGTGCCGGCGTGCGAGGGTTGCTGGCGCGGGACGCGGGTGTTCGGGGGCGGGGAGACGTTGTGCTGGAAGTGCGGGAGGCCGGCGGGCGGCGAGGTGGGGCGGGAGAAGTGGGAGGAGGTGCGTTGCCGCAGGTGCGGGGAGGAGGAGTTCGGGGCGGCGCGGGCTTGCGGAATTTATGAGGGCGCGTTGCGGGCGTCGGTGCTGAGGATGAAGCGGGAGCCGTTCGTGGGGGCGAGGCTGGCGGGGCTGCTGGTGGAGGCGGCGAGGCGGGCTCCGCTGTCGTCGGCGACGCTGGTGGTGCCCGTGCCGCTGCACGCGGAGCGGGAGGGGGAGCGCGGCTTTAATCAGGCGACTCTGTTGGCGCGGGTCGTGGCGAAGGGCGTGCGCCTACCGGTGGACGAGTCGAGTCTGGTGCGCGAGGTTCACGTCGAGCGCCACCGCGCGGGGATGGACGCGCGGGCGCGGCGCGAGACGGTCGAGGGCGCCTTCCGCGTCGCCCGCCCGCGGCTGATTATGAAGGAGCGCGTGCTGCTCGTGGACGACGTGTTCACGACCGGGGCGACGGCCTCGGCCTGCGCGCGGGCCTTGCGCGCGGCGGGGGCCGCGGAGGTCTTGCTCCTCACCGCCGCCCGCGCGCTCTAGTGTATGATGTCCGGCATGAGAGAACTCTACCCGCCGGTTGAGCCTTACGAGACAGGGATGCTGCCGGTCTCGCCCGTCCACACCATCTATTACGAGCAATGCGGCAACCCCGCCGGCCGGCCCGTCGTCTTCCTGCACGGCGGCCCCGGCGGCGGCATCGTCGCCGACTACCGCCGCTACTTCGACCCCGCCGCCTACCGCATCGTCCTCTTCGACCAGCGCGGCTCGGGCCGCTCCACGCCGCACGCCGAGCTGGAAGAGAACACGACCTGGCACCTCGTCGAAGACATCGAGAAGCTCCGCGAGCACTTGGGCGTCGAGCGTTGGCACGTCTTCGGCGGCTCGTGGGGCAGCACGCTCTCGCTCGCCTACGCCGAGACGCACCCCGCGCGCGTGATGTCTCTAACGCTGCGCGGCATCTTCCTCTGCCGGCCGAAGGAGATTCGGTGGTTCTACCAGGAGGGCGCCGGCTGGCTCTTCCCCGACGTGTGGGAGGAGTACGTGAAGGTCATCCCCGAGGAGGAGCGGGGCGACTTCGTCGGCGCCTACTACAAGCGACTGACGAGCGACGACCCCGGCGTCCGGCTTGAGGCGGCGCGCGCGTGGAGCGTCTGGGAGGGCAGCACGTCGAAGCTCATCTTCGACTACGCGATGATTGAGAAGTTCGCCGAGCCGGAGTTCGCCCTCGCCTTCGCGCGCATCGAGTGCCACTACTTCATGAACAACGCCTTCTTCCCCACGGACGACTACCTGATCGAGAACGTCGGCAAAATCCGCCACATCCCCGCCGTCATAGTCCAGGGCCGCTACGACGTGGTCTGCCCCATGATGAGCGCGTGGGAGCTGCACCGCGCGTGGCCCGAGGCCGACTTCCAAGTCATCCCCGACGCCGGCCACTCCGCCACCGAGCCCGGCATCGTCGGCGCGCTCGTCGGGGCCACGGACCGCTTCCGTGAGCTGAGCTAGGCGTCCCCGGCCCTCGCGGCGAATGTTTTTGACTCGCGTACTTTCCGTCCCGTACAATCCGGAAGCAATATGACTGGACGCGTTTTAGTCCTGAATGCCTCGTACGAGCCGGTGAACGTCTGCACCGAGCGGCGGGCCGTCGTGATGATTTTCAAGGGCATCGCCCGCATGGAGGAGCACAACGGCCACATGCTCCACTCGGCGCGCATCACGATGCACGCGCCCTCCGTCATCCGCCTCGTCGAGTACATCCACATCCCCTACAAGAGCCGCTCGCTCTCCCGGAAGAACATCCTCCTGCGCGACCACTCGACGTGCCAGTACTGCGGCCGCCAGTTCACGCCCTCCGACCTGACGCTCGACCACGTCCACCCGCGCTCGCGCGGCGGCGACTCGACGTGGGACAACCTGGTGGCCTGCTGCAAGCGCTGCAACCACCGCAAGGGCAACCGGACGCCCGAAGAGGCGGGGATGCACCTCTTGCGCCGCCCGCGCGGCTTCTCGCTGCACGTCAACCGCCAGATCATGCGCTACCTGGGGCGGGCGGACGTGACGTGGCGCAAGTATCTTTTTTTTGAATCCGGCAGCGCGGCGGGAGAGTGAAGCCGGCGGCCCAACTGGAAAGAAGTGATCGCACATGAACGCAGCCACGCTGGCCTTCGCCTTCGGCCCCCAAGAGTTGATCATCATCCTGCTGATCGTCTTCCTGCTGTTCGGCG
>DASZEK010000077.1:0-12489 GCA_035941045.1 Pyrinomonadaceae bacterium
GCCGACGTGCGCAACTCGCCCGGCGGCTACCGCTCGTTCCACTTCTGGCATTCCGGCTACCGTGGAGGAAAATGATGCCCATCGAACCGACCGCACACGCCCTCTCTCTCACGGCCGCGCCGCTCGCGCTCGTCGTGAAACTGGACGACCTGGCCGGGGTGCTGGTGACGACCGCCATCTTCACGCTCTTCGGCCTGCTGGTCTTCGCCATCGCCTTCGCCGTCATCGCCAAGGCTTCGCCCTTCTCCATCCGCAAGGAGATTGAGGAGGACCAGAACGTCGCCCTCGGCGTCGTCATCGGCGCCGTCATCATCGGCATCGCCCTCATCATCTCGGCGGCGATACAGGGGTGAGACGGCCGGTGCCGGGTGCCGGGTGTCAGGTGTCGGGTTAAGACCATCTTCTTACCCGACACCCGACACCCGGCACCCGACACCCGTTGCGTTATGAACCGAACCCCCATCCTCTTCCTGAACGTCATCGTCATCGCGACGTGTGGGCTCGTCTACGAGCTGCTGGCGGGGACGCTGGCGTCGTACGTGCTGGGCGACTCGGTGACGCAGTTCTCGCTCATCATCGGCATCTACCTGTCGGCGATGGGGGCGGGGGCGTGGCTCTCGAAGTTCTTCGACCGGGAGCTGGCGCGGCGGTTCGTGGACGTGGAGCTGGGGGTGGCGATGCTGGGCGGGGCGTCGGCGCCGCTGCTGTTTCTGTCGTTCGCGCACCTCACCTACTTTCAGGTCGTCCTCTACGGGACCGTCTTCCTCATCGGCGCGATGGTCGGGCTTGAGATACCGCTGCTGATGCGGATACTCAAAGACCACCTCGACTTCAAGGAGCTCGTCGCGCGCGTGCTGGCCTTCGACTACGTCGGCGCGCTCGTCGCCTCGCTGCTGTTCCCCATCTTTCTGGTGCCGAAGCTGGGGCTGGTGAGGACGGGGCTGCTGTTCGGGCTCCTGAACGCGGGCGTTGGGCTGTGGGCGACGTGGCTGATGCGGCCTCTCATCAAGGGGCGCGTGGAGCCGCTGCGGGCGCGCGCCGTCGTGGTGATGGCGATTCTGCTGGTCGCCTTCATCAAGGCCGACGCGCTGACCTCTCTGGCCGAGGACGCGATGTTCGCCGACGACATCGTCTACTCGAAGACGACCCACTACCAGCGCATCGTCGTCACCCGAAACCGCGCCGGCTTCCAGCTCTTCCTGAACGGCAACCTGCAATTCTCCTCGGCCGACGAGTACCGCTACCACGAGGCGCTGGCGCACCCGCCGATGGCGCTCGCCTCCGCGGGCGGGCGCGGGGTGCGTCGCGTGCTCATCCTCGGCGGCGGCGACGGGCTCGCGCTGCGCGAAGTCTTAAAGTACCCGTCGGTCGAGGAGGTGACGCTCGTCGATTTGGACCCCGACATGACGGAGCTGTCGCGCCGCTTCCCGCCGCTCTCGGCTTTGAACCGAAAGGCGTTCGACGACCCGCGCGTGCGCGTCGTCAACGAGGACGCGATGATCTGGCTCGAACGCGACGGGCCGGCCTTCGACGCCGCGCTCGTGGACTTCCCCGACCCGAACACCTTCGCCCTCGGCAAGCTCTACACGACCCGCTTTTACCGACTCCTCAAGTCGCGGCTCGCGCCCGGCGCCGCCCTCAGCGTGCAGTCAACGTCGCCCCTGTTCGCGCGCGTCTCCTACTGGTGCATCATCCGCACGCTCGAAGCCGCGGGCTTCTCCGTCAAGCCCTACTACACGGCCGTCCCCTCCTTCGGCGTCTGGGGCTTCGCGCTCGCGCGCCGCGAGCCCTTCGACTTGGGGCGTGACCTGGCGCTCGCGCCCGGCCTCGAACTCAGGTTCTTAGACTCCGACAGCCTGCCCGCCATGTTCATGCTCTCGGCCGACCTCGGCCCCGTGCCCGTCGAAATCAACCGCCTCGACAACCAATCTCTCGTCCGCTACTACGAGGGCGAGTGGCGCCGCTACGAGTGAGGCGCTTCGGATGACTTACGAGGGGACGAAGCGTCGGACGTGGGAGCTGCTCGAACGCGAGCTCGGCGAGACGCGGCTCGACTACGCCGTGGACCTCGCCATCACGCTGCTCATCGTCTTCAACGTCCTCGCCGTCATGCTGGAGACTGTCACCTGGATAGACGAGCCTTATCACCCCTTCTTCGCCGCCTTCGAGCTCTTCTCCGTCGCCGTCTTCACCGCCGAGTACGTGCTGCGGCTCTGGTCCTGCACGGCGGACGCGCGCTACGCCGAGCCCGTGCGGGGGCGGCTGCGCTACGCGACGCGGGCGCTGCCGATGGTCGACCTGCTGGCGGTGGCGCCCTTCTATCTTGAGTTCGCCGCCGTCGACCTGCGCATGGTGCGCGCGCTCCGGCTCTTCCGCCTCTTTCGCATCTTCAAGCTGGCGCGCTACGCGGACTCGATGCGCACGCTCGGGCTCGTCCTGCGCTCGCGGCGCGAGGAGCTGCTGGTGACGCTCTTCGTCGTGCTGGTGCTGCTGGTCTTCGCGTCGAGCGCGATGTACTACGTCGAGCACGAGGCGCAGCCCGAACAGTTCTCCAGCATCCCGGCCTCGATGTGGTGGGGCGTGGCGACCTTGACGACCGTCGGCTACGGCGACGTGTACCCGGTGACGACGGCCGGGCGCTTCCTCGGCGCCGGCATCGCCATCCTCGGCGTCGGCCTCTTCGCGCTCCCGACCGGCATCCTCGCCTCCGGCTTCTCCGAGGAGTTGCAGAGGAGGCGGCGCAGGGAAGCGGCCGTCTGCCCGCATTGCGGGAAGGAAGTAGACGGTAAACAGTAGTTCTTATGCCCTCTCGCCGCGAAATCCTCGCCGCCTTCCTCGGCCTGCCCTTCGCGCTCGCCGCCTGCCGGACGCCGGAGGCGCCGCCGCTGCCCGAGGGCGAGTTGGTCGGCGCCTCCGACCGCCTCGGCCACATGCTGCGCGACGGGCTGCGGCCGGAGCCGGCGGCCGAGGCTTGGGAGCGGGCGGGCGTCGTGATAGTGGGCGGCGGCGCGGCGGGCTTGGCGGCGGCGTGGAGGTTTTTGAAGGCCGGCTTCGAGGACTTCGTGCTGCTCGAACTCGAAGAGGCGCCGGGCGGGACGGCGCGCTCCGGCGACGAGCACGGCGTCGTCCCTTACCCGTGGGGCGCGCACTACCTGCCGGCGCCGACGCGCGAGAACCGCGCGCTCGTCTCGCTCTTAGAAGAGATGGGCGTCGTCGAGGGCGCGGACGAGGAAGGCGAGCCCGTCGTCGCCGAGCAGTTCCTCTGCCGCGACCCCGAGGAGCGCGTCTTCTACCGCGGACGCTGGTACGAAGGGCTCTACCTGCACGCCGGGCAGTCGGAAGAGGACGCGCGCCAGCTTCAAGTCTTCAACAAGGAGGTTGACGCGTGGGCGGGCTGGCGCGACGCGCGCGGCCGGAGGGCCTTCAACATCCCCGTCTCGACGTGCTCGGACGACGCCGAGGTGACGGCGCTCGACCGCCTCACGATGGCCGAGTGGATGGACGCGCGCGGGTTAACGTCGCCGCGCCTGCGCTGGCTCGTTGACTACGCCTGCCGCGATGACTACGGCCTGCGCACCGAGCAGACGAGCGCGTGGGCGGGCCTCTTCTACTTCGCCTCGCGCATGAAGCGGCCCGGCGCCGAGGCGCAGTCGCTCATCACGTGGCCCGAGGGCAACGGCCGCCTCGTCCGCCATTTGTACGAGAAGGCCCGCCCGCGCGTCCGCCTCGGACTCGCCGTCGCGGACGTGAGGCCGGCCGAAGGCGAAGGCGTCGAAGTGGTCGCCGTCTCGCGCGACGGCCGTCAGGCGAAGGGCTTCCGCGCCTCGCACGTCGTCTTCGCCGCGCCGCAGTTTTTAGCGAAGCACCTGATACGGCCCTACCGCGAACAGCCGCCCGCGCACGCCGCCGAGTTCGAGTACGGAGCGTGGATGGTCGCCAACCTCTTCCTGAAGGACCGCCCGGCCTTGTCTTACGGCAGCTTCCCGCTCGCGTGGGACAACGTGCTCTACGAGAGCCCTTCGCTCGGCTACGTCGTCGCCACGCACCAGCGCGGCCTCGACCGCGGCCCCACCGTCTTCACCTACTACTACCCGCTCACAGACGCCGACCCGCGCGCCGCCCGCACGCGCCTCCTCTCCGCGGGCCGCGACGACTGGGCCGAAGTCGCCCTCTCCGACCTCGCGCGCGCCCACCGCGACATCCGCCACCTGACCGCCCGCCTCGACGTGATGCGCTGGGGCCACGCCATGATTCGTCCCCGCCCCGACTTCATCTGGGGCGGCGCCCGCCGCAAGGCCCAAACGCCCCACCGCCGCATCCACTTCGCCAACACGGACCTCTCCGGCATCCCCCTCTTCGAAGAAGCCTTCGACCACGGCCTCCGCGCCGCCGAAGAAATCCTCGCGCTCCGAGGCACGGGTTCCGAGAAGTTGAGGTGAGTGTCGAGACTAGGACTTTTTCTTCGGCTTGCCTTTGAAAAATAAGACCGTGTATTTAATGACCAGCCACGCCACGACAAACCACCAGATAATTATTATGAGATTGAGAAACGGCGTGAGCCGGGTGCGCTCGAACAGGTAGCCGCCAGCCGTAGCGAAGACCATCCACCCGAGGCCGCCCAGGAATATTCTCTTGCGCAGAGATTTAAGCTTCTTATTCTCTTCTTCGTCCGGCGGGCGTGCCCTGCCCCAGTATTCATCCGTCTTCGGCATGCTCGTCCTCCGCGCAGTCTACGGCCCGCGCTCGGCGATGAGTTCGTAGAGGGCGTTTTTGAAGAAGAGGCGTTTGAGGCGGTCGCCGACGTGGCGGGGGGGGCGGCGGCGGGCGTGGGCGCGGGCCTCTTCGATGTCGTGGCGTTCGGCGAGGGGGCGCAGGGGGAGGCCGTCGAAGAGGGCGCGGGCGGCGCCGAGGGTTAGGTGGACGGTGTGGTCGGCGAAGGGTCCTATCTCCAGTGGCAGGCCGGCGGCGTTCCAAGCGGAGTGGGCGGCGGCGGCGGCGGCGTAGACGGGGTGGTGAAAGTTGACGGTAAAGTAGAGGAGGCCGCCGGGCGCGAGCACGCGCGCCAGCTCAGAGACGATGCGGCGGGGGCTCTCGGCGTGGTCCACGACGTTGTCGCAGAGGACGAGGTCGAAGGAGGCGTCGGCGAAGGGAAGCTCTTCGCCGCGCGCGGCGACGGTGTGCGCGAGATTCTGCCAGGCGGGGAAGAGCGCGGCGTAGTCGGCCGCCAGCGGGTCGAGCCCGACGCCGCGCTCGGCGCCGAAGTAGAAGATGAGGCCGTGCGCGCCGCTGCCGACTTCGAGCACGCGGGCCGCCGAGTCGATGGGCCTGACCTCTTCGAGCCGCTCGCGCACGCGCGACGAGTGGCGGCGCATGGCGGCGACGATGTCGGCCTCGCGCCCGCGCGCCTTCTCGGCCTTCCGTTGTTGGTAGTCGAGCTGGCGTTCGAGCGCGCGTCGGGCTCGACGCAGCCTCGCCCGCTCACTCCAGCCGCGCCCCGCCCCGGCGCCGTCAGTGGTCCCTGAAGTCTTCATGCGGCAAGCGGCTCCCTGTGTCGGTCCGCCCAGAAGGCCCAGGCGACGAAGACCCATTGCAGGAGACCCGAGAGCGCGAGGGCGCGCGAGTCGTCGGGCGGGGTGGTCATGAGGCTGGCGACGTAGACGACCGACATGACGACGACGAGCGACCAGAGGGCGTAGACGCCGACGCGGTCGCGGGCGCGCGTCACGCGCAGGTAGAGCCAGAGGCCGAAGGCGAAGAGCAGGCCCTCGACCGTGAGCGTCCGGGCGACGGAGTGCCAGAGGCCGAGGCCGTAACGCGCCGCGCCCTCGGCGGGCACGAGCGGCAGGTCCGGGCGGTGCGCTATCCAGTCGAGCACCCAGTGGCTCACGACGAGCGCCCAGACGACGAGCGCGCCGCGAACCGTGCTCCTTATAAAGTAGACGGGCAGCGCGAAGAGCGTCGCCCAGGCGGCGGCCAGCAGGAGGCTGTGCGAGTAGGGGTAGCTGATGAAGTCGAGGGGCGTGACGGCCGTGATGCCGGGCACGACGCGCACGCGCTCGGCGCCCGCCAGCACGAGCACGGGCCACAGCAGGTCGAGGAACTGCGTGGCGGCGAACAGCGTCCCGAGCGAGAGGCCGGGCGAGGCTTTCTTTGACGCGAACGCGGCGGCGAAGTGGCCGATGAGCATGAAGGGGCCCCGTGCAGAAAGCACTTTCTGGAAGAGCGCGACAGAGTATAAACTCGGGCGTCCGCCGCCGTCATATGTCCGCCGAACAAATCCCGGTCGAAGTCTTCGAGACGCGAGAGCGCGCCGCGAGCCCGCGCGGGTCGTGGTGGCTCTTCTCGCCGCGCCTCGACCTGTGTGTCTTCGCGGGGAGCGCGGCCGTCGCGCTCCTGCTGTTGTGGGTGGGCGTGCGCGCGGGCGTGGCCGACGGCGACTCGCCGGACTGGACGTGGGTGCCCGCGGTGCTGCTGGTGGACGTGGCGCACGTCTGGGCGACGGGCTTTCGAGTCTACTTCGACCGGGAGGAGTTGAGGCGGCGGCCGTGGCTTTACGGACTCGCCCCGGCAATCGCGTTAGCCTTGGGCGTCGCGCTCTATTCGGAGGGCGAGGCGCTGTTCTGGCGCTCGCTCGCCTACCTCGCCGTCTTCCACTTCGTGCGCCAGCAGTACGGATGGGTGGCGCTCTACCGCGCGCGCTTGGGCGAGCGCGGGCGTTTGGGATTTTGGATTGACGCGGGCGCGGTCTACATGGCGACGCTTTACCCGCTCGCCTACTGGCACGCGAACCTGCCGCGGAACTTCTGGTGGTTCCTCGCGGGCGACTTCGCGCAGGCGCCTCTGTGGGTGGAGCGCGCGGCGTGGCCGCTCTACTGCGCGGCGCTGGGCGCCTACGCGGTGCGCTCGGGTTACGCGTGGCTCGTGCGCGGGGAAGGGAATCCGGGCAAGGACGTGGTCGTCATGACGACGGCCGTCTGCTGGTACGCGGGGATAGTGGCCTACAACTCGGACTACGCCTTCACGGTGACGAACGTCGTCATCCACGGCATTCCCTACATGGCGCTCGTCTGGTGGCACGCGCGGCGGCGGGCGCCGCAGGCGGGCCGCGTCTTCCGCGCGTTCGTCAGCCGCCCCGTCTTCTTCCTCGCCGCGCTCTGGCTGCTGGCCTACGCCGAGGAGCTGCTCTGGGACCGCGGCGTCTGGCACGAGCGCGCGTGGCTCTTCGGCGCCTCGTTCGACCCCGGCCAACTCAAAGTCCTCCTCGTGCCCCTGCTCGCCTTGCCGCAGGCGACGCACTACGTCCTCGACGGCTTCATCTGGCGGCGCCGGAGTAATCCGGGGATGGTCGATAACCTCCGAACTCATGCAGACTGAAACCCCCGCGAAGATTCGCCGCTTCCGCTGCCCCGGCTGCGGCGCCGACTTGCAGTTCGACCCGCAGGGCGGCAGCCTGACGTGCCCCTACTGCGGGCGCACCGAGCGGATTGAGACGACGGGCGAGCGCCCCTCCGAGCGTTCGTACGAAGAATACCTGACGCCGCGCGAAGAGCGTCTGGGACAGTTGGCCGAGGGCGCGCTCCAGGTCCAGTGCCAGACGTGCGGCGCGACCGTCTCGTTCGTCCCGCCGCTGGTCGCGGGCGAGTGCGACTTCTGCGGCAGCCCGCTCGTCGCCCAACCCCGCTCGGCCGACCCCCTCGTCGCCCCCGAAGGCGTCCTGCCCTTCCGCGTCACGGGCGAGCAGGCGACCGACTCCATCCGCCGCTGGCTCGGCTCGCTCTGGTTCGCGCCGAGCGCGCTCAAGCGTCTCGCCGCGCACGAGGGCGTCGGCGGCGTCTACCTCCCCTTCTGGACCTACGACGCGCACACTACGAGCCGCTACACGGGCGAGCGCGGCGAGCACTATTACACGACCGAGCACTACACCGAGACCGACCCGCAGGGGCGCTCCGTCACGAAGACCCGGCAGGTGCGCCACACGCGCTGGCACCCGGCCTCCGGCACCGTCTCGCGCTGGTTCGACGACGTGCTCGTGCCCGCCACCAAATCGCTCCCGCCCCAAAAGCTCTCGGCGCTCGAACCCTGGGACATGGCCGAGCTCGTCTCCTACGAGCCCGAATACCTCTCCGGCTACAAGGCGCAGCGTTACCAGATTGACCTCCGCGAAGGCTTCGAGCTGGCGAAGCAGGCCGCCGCCCCCGTCATCCACGAGGACGTGCGCCGCCGAATCGGCGGCGACGAGCAGCGCGTCTCAGACATCCAGACCCACTACTCGGCCATCACCTTCAAGCACCTCCTGCTGCCCGTCTACGTCGGCGCCTACCGCTTCCGCGACCGCGTCTTTCAGGTCGTCGTCAACGGCCGCACCGGCGAGGTCCAGGGCGAGCGCCCCTACAGCTTCTGGAAAATCTTCCTCTTCGCCCTCGCCCTCGTCGCGCTCGTCGTCACGCTCATCCTCGTCTTCGGCGACCGGTGAGAAAGCGGTGCCCTTTAAATAAGAATAGTTAATGCGCGGGGGCGTGCATTATTCATAAGAGAAATTTGTGTGTGGCGCTTGCCCCCGCGTGAAAAAAGTAGTATCACTTTAGGCACCCAAGCAGTTCTTCAGATTGGTGACGTAGCCGAAGAGTCACGGCCCCGTCGTGCTTTCTCCTCTCGGGCGGGAGCGCGCCGCGAGCAGCGAGGGCGGGGCCGGCCCCTTGCACGCGCGGGGCCACGACCGTGTCTCTTCCCGCGGCTTTGACCACAGGGGCGGGCGCGGGCAACCGCTTCTCCCCGCGCCGCCCGCCGGGCAGGTAGAGTCACTAGGTCGGTCCCGTACAGCGCCATGCAGATCTTTCACCACAGCACCAACACGCTCGCCAAGCTCTCCATCTTCGGCGGCCTGTTCATCCTGCTCGCCGGCGTCTGGGCGTTGGCAGAGATCAACCGCTCCTCCTACAACACGGGGCAGTACATCGAGCGCCAGCAGCCCGTCCAGTTCTCGCACAAGCACCACGTCGGCGACGACGGCATCGACTGCCGCTACTGCCACACGTCGGTCGAGGTGTCGAACTCGGCCGGCATGCCGCCGACCAAGACCTGCATGAACTGCCACTCGCAGATCTGGTCCGAGTCGCCCTACCTGGAGATCGTCCGCGCCAGCTACCGCGACAACAAGCCCATCGAGTGGACGCGCGTGCACGACCTGCCCGACTTCGTCTACTTCAACCACTCCATCCACGTCAACAAAGGGATAGGCTGCGCCTCCTGCCACGGCCGCGTTGACCAGATGGCGGCCGTCTACCAGGCTTCGTCGCTCCAGATGGAGTGGTGCCTGGCCTGCCACCGCGAGCCCGAGCGGTTCATCCGGCCCAAGGACAAGGTCTTCGACATGGCCTACAACATCGCCGCCGACCCCGCGGAAGGCGTCACCGCCGCCCCGAACAACTACCTCGCCGAGAACCTCGCGCCCTCGCGCAAGGCGCAGGCGAAGGAACTGCTGAAGAAGCACGGGGTCCGCAGCCCGCGCATCATCACGAGCTGTTCGACCTGCCACAGATAGAGACGGTGAAGTAGATGCACATCAAAGACACTTTCCCCGAGCTCTACCAGATTCGCCGGCCGCGCCCCGTCTCCATCGAGGGCGCGCGCGCCGCCCTTCAGGACAAGCGCGGGCGCGAGTTCTGGCAGAGTTTGGAAGAACTGGCCTCGACCGAGGAGTTCGAGGAGCTGCTGCACCGCGAGTTCCCGCGCCACGCCTCGGAGTGGGACGAGGGCACCGACCGCCGCACCTTCATCAAGCTGATGGGCGCGTCGCTGGCGCTGGCCGGGCTGACGGGGTGCTCCTACCAGCCGCCCGAGTCCATCGTCCCTTACGTGCGCCAGCCCGAGGAGATAATCCCCGGCAAGCCGCTCTTCTTCGCCACCGCCATGCCCTTCTCGGGCGGCGCGACGGGCCTGCTCGTCCGAAGCAACATGGGGCGCCCCACCAAGATTGAAGGCAACGAGCTGCACCCGGCCTCGGGGACGCCCGAGCGCCCCGACGGCCAGCGCGTCGCCTCGGCGGACGTGTTCGCCCAAGGCTCGATTCTCTCCCTCTACGACCCGGACCGCTCCGAGACCATCAACAACCGCGGCGAGGTCCGCAGCTACACGGCCTTCCTCGGCGAGATGGCGACCGCCCTCGAAGGGCAGCGCCCGAAGGCCGGCGCGGGCTTGCGCTTCCTGACCGAGACCGTCACTTCGCCGACGCTCGCCGCGCAGATGCGCGACATCCTCCGGCGCTTCCCCGGCGCCCGCTGGTATCAGTGGGAGCCCGCGGGTCAGAACGGGGCCTCGGTGGGCGCGCGCCTCGCCTTCGGCGACTTCGCCACGCCCGTCTACAACTTCGCCGCCGCCGACCGTGTGCTCTCGCTCGACTCGAACTTCCTCGAATGCGGCCCCGGCTCTCTGCGCTACGCGCGCGACTTCATCGGCCGCCGCCGCGTCCGCGACGGCGAGGCGCGCGAGCCCGTCCGCCTCTACGCCGTCGAGACGACGCCGACCAACACGGGCGTCTTCGCCGACCACCGCCTCGCCGTCCGCCCGAGCCAGCTCGACGCGGTCGCGCGCGCCATCGCCATCGGCGTCGGCGCGGGCGGCGCGGGCTCGACGGCCTCCGTCACCGGCCCGCACGCGCAGTTCGTTGACGCCGTCGTCGCCGACCTCAAGGCCCACGCAGGCGCCTCCGTCGTCATCGCGGGCGACGAGCAGTCGCCGGCCCTGCACGCGCTGGCCCACGCAATGAACCAGGCGCTCGGCAACGTCGGCAAGACCGTCAACTTCGTCGAGCCCGTCGAGGAGCAGCCGACCGACCAGCTCCAAGACCTGCGCTCGCTCATCACGGATATCGACTCGGGCGCCGTCGAGATGCTCGTCATCCTCGGCGGCAACCCCGTCTACTCGACGCCGGCCGACCTCAAGCTCAGCGACGAGCGGATGAAGAAGGTCAAGCTCGCCGTCCATCTTTCACTTTACGAGGACGAGACCTCGGAGCTTTGCCACTGGCACATCCCCGAGACGCACTACCTCGAAGCGTGGGGCGACGCGCGCGCCTTCGACGGCACCGTCTCGCTCTTGCAGCCGCTCATCACGCCGCTCTACAACGGCAAGAGCCCGCACGAATTCCTCGCCGCCTTCTCCGACCGCCCCGAGCGCACGAGCCTCGACATCGTCCGCGAATTCTGGATGACCCAGGGCCGCGCCATGATGTCGGGCGGCGGGGGCGGCGGGCAGGCGCAAGCCCCGACCGCGCAACCCTCGGCCACTCCCGCGCAGCAGCCGCAGCAGCCTGCGGGCGCCTCGCCCGTGGCGGTCGCGCCCGCGCCCGCGCCGACCCCGTCGGGCGACTTCGAGAAGAACTGGCGCAAGTGGGTCCACGACGGCGTCATCCCGAACACGGCGCGCAGGCCCCGCACGGTCGCGGCCGGCGGCGGCCTCCCGGCGCCCGACCCGGCGGCGACGGGCGGCGCGTCAGGCTTCGAGATAGTCTTCCGCACCGACCCGACCGTCTACGACGGGCGCTTCGCCAACAACGGCTGGCTCCAGGAGTTGCCGAAGCCGCTGACGAAACTGACGTGGGACAACGCCGCCATCATCAGCCCGGCGACGGCCGTCAAGCTCAACGTCGGCGAGGCGCCCGACGGGGCGCTGGTTGACCCCGCGCCGCCGCGCGTCAACCGCCTGACGAAGAAGGGCGGCGAGATAGAGGCCGACGTGCTGCGCCTCCGCTTCAAGGGCAAGGAGGTGACGGCGCCCGTCTTCATCCTGCCCGGACAGCCCGACGACGTGGTCACCGTCCACCTCGGCTACGGCCGCTGGCGCGCAGGCAGGGTCGGCGGCAGCCGCGACCAGAAGGTCGGCTTCAACGCCTATGAGCTGCGCACCTCGGACGCGCTCTGGCAAAGCCCTGGGCTCTCGGTCGAGGTGGCCGCGGGCGAGACTTACCAGCTCGCGTCCACGCAGATTCACTTCCGCATGGAGGGGCGCGAGATTGTCCGCGCCGGCACCTTCGAGCAGTGGCAGAAGGACCCGCACCTCTCGCCGCCGCGCGAGCACACGGTCCCGCCGCAGCCGGCCGGCGAGAACCGCGCGCCGATGGGCGGCGAGACGATGTACCCGAACTACGACTACTCGGACCAGCCCGACAAGGGCCTGCGCCGCTACAAGTGGGGGATGGCGATTGACCTCTCCTCGTGCGTCGGCTGCAACGCCTGCGTCATCGCCTGCGTCGCCGAGAACAACATCCCCGTCGTCGGCAAGGAGCAGGTCGCCCGCTCGCGCGAGATGCACTGGCTGAGGGTTGACGCCTACTTCCGCGGGGCCGTCGATAGCCCCGACGGCGTCTACTTCATGCCCGTCCCCTGCATGCACTGCGAGAACGCGCCGTGCGAGCCGGTCTGCCCCGTCCACGCCACCGTCCACTCGGCCGAGGGCCTGAACGACATGGTCTACAACCGCTGCGTCGGCACG
>DASZEK010000078.1:0-12423 GCA_035941045.1 Pyrinomonadaceae bacterium
ACCTGCGCGTGGCGCCGGGCCGCATCGGCACGCAGCCTTACGAAAGCATCGTCGCGCGGGCGACGTTCAGCGGCACGCGTGTCCAGCTTGAGACGGCGGAGGTGCGGCTCACTCAGGGGCGCATCACGGCCGCTGGCGCGCTCGAATTGAAGGGCGCCGAGGGGCGCGGCCTGCCCAAAGTGCTCGCGGAAGGCTTGCGCGTTCAGGGCGCGGACGTGCCGCTCGGCCTCTTCACGGACCTCGCGGGAGGCGGGCGCGGCCTGCCCGCGCTCTCAGGGCTGGCGGACTTCACGGCCGAAGCCTCGGGCGACCTGCTCAACCCGCTCACGCTCCGCCTGAACCTGAGCGCGACGGGCCGCGACGTGGCCGTCAACGGCCAGCCGGCCGGCGAGTTGACCTTGACGGGCCGCATGACCGAGGACCAGAAGTTCGTCGTCGAGCTAACGTCGGGGCTGCTCGGGCGCCCGCAGGTCTTGCGCGCGACCTTCGACCTCGCGGCCGAGGAGGGCATCACCCTCGCCGCCGAGACGACGCTGACGGGCGCCGACCTGACGCCGCTCTTCGCCGCCCTGCTCAACAACCCGGACGTGCGCGTCACGGGCCGCGCCACCGGCTCCATCCGACTGTCCGGCCCCATCCTCGACGACGAGGGCGGCTTCACGGCCGCGGGCCTTCGGGGCCGCGCGGAGTTCTCCGAGCTGACCGTCAACGTGTTGGACGTGCCGCTCTCGGCCGAGAACCCGCTCGTCATCCTCTTCACGCCGAGTCAGGTCACGTTCGAGCGCACGCGCTTCACCGGCCCCGGCACCAACCTGAGCTTCGGCGGCACGGCCGCCATCGGCGCGGGCGGCACGCAGAACCTCGAAGTCAAAGGCGACCTGAACCTGCGCGTCATGAGCGACCCGCGCCAGAACTTCTTCCTCGGCGGCACCGCCAACGTCGGCGTGCAGGTCCGCGGCACCTTCGAGGAGCCGCGCATCACGGGCGCGGCCTCGGTCGTCAACGGCTCGCTCGCCCTGCTCGTCACGGACGAGCGTTTGACGGCGACCGAGATAAACGGCACCGTCCGCTTCAACGAGAATCAGGCGAGCGTCGAGACTTTGACGGGCCGGCTCGGCGGCGGGCGCTTCTCCGTGACGGGCGGCACGCTGCTGGCGGGCTTCCGGCCCACTCAGTTCCGCTTCGTCGCGCGCGGCGAGAACGTCACCGTCCCGTTCCCCGACCAGTTCCGCACGACGGCCGACGCCGAACTCATCCTCAGCGGGCGTCTCGACCGCCAGAACGTCTCCGGCACCGTCAACGTCCGCCGCGCCGAGTACACCGAAGACATCGACCTCGCCGACCTCATCGACCGGCGACAGCAGGCGTCGCTCACCGAGGGCTCGGGCGGCGACGGCGGCGGCTTCCTCGCGGCCGGCGCGCTCACGCTCGACCTCGCCATCTCGGGCCGCGACGCGCTGGTCGTGCGCAACAACCTCGCCGACATCGTCGGCTCTTTAGACGTGCGCGTGCGCGGCCCCGTGGACGACCCCGTCATCTCGGGCCGCGTCACGGCCACGCGCGGCACGCTCGCCTTCCGCAACGACCGCTTCGAGATAGAGCGCGCCATCATCGACCTGCCGCCGCGCCGCGGCGCCGACCCCAATCTGAACATTCAGGCCACGTCCGACATCCGCGGCTACCGCATCCGCGTCGGCATCACCGGCCCGATCTCGCAGCCCGTCACGAGCCTCAGCTCCGACCCCGCGCTGCCGCAGGCCGACGTGGTCTCGCTCATCACCACCGGCAACCTCTCGTCCGGCGGCGAAGGCGGCTCGACGCTAGTGCAGACCGGGCTCGGTACGGCGACGAGCCTTTTGACCGAGAGCCTGATTAGCGCGCCCGTCCGCCGCGCCACCGACAAGCTCTTCGGCCTTAACCGCTTCGAGTTCGACCCCGTCATCGCGGGCCGCGCCGGCCAGAGCCCGACGGCCCGCCTGACGGTCGGCCGCCAAATCAACCGCGACCTCGCCATCACGTTCTCGACCAACGTGACGGGCGAGCCGAATCAAGTCATCGCCCTTGAGTACCGCGTCTCCGACCGGCTCTCCTTCGTCGCCAACTACCAGCAGGGCCCGACCGACACCCTGCGCGCCCGCAGCAACAACTTCAACTTCGAGCTGCGCTTCAGGAAGAGATACTAAGAGAGTGTCGGATGCTGTTTAGAAAGCCCCGAAGGGGCGAGATGCAAAAGCCTGGGGCAGAGCGAAGGCGCAGCCTGAGCGCCGCCCCAGGAAATCGGCGGGAAATACGCGGAGCCCTGAAAGGGCGAAATAATGCTATCCCGCCCCTTCAGGGCTCCACAGATTTTATTCAACGCGGACCTGGGGCGCTGCCCCAGGCTATTGCATGACGCCCCTTCGGGGCTTTCCGAAACATGCTCTGACCACTGGCTACCTGACCGTGAATTTCAAGGGGTTTCTTCTCATCTTCGTCCTGCTCATGGTGCCCGCGGGCGCGTGGGCCGGGCCGCGCCACGCGCCGGACCTGTCGCGCTACGAGGGGCGGACGGTCGAGACGGTCGAGCTTTTGATGGAGGAGGCCGCGGCCGAAGAGGCGGCGCTCGCCGAGCTGCGCGCGCGCGTGAAGATTGCGCCCGGCCAGAAGTTCTCGGCCGTGCTCGTGCGCGAGTCGCTGCAAGCCCTCTTCGAGACGGGCCGCGTCGCCGACGCGCGCGTAGAGGCCACCGAGCTTACCGGCACGCCCGACCCCGACGGCCGGCCCCGCGTCGCCCTCCGCTTCTTCGTCCGCCCGCAAGTCCTCGTCGCGGCCGTCGAGTTCGAGGTTGGCGCCACCGAGGGGACCGGCATCACCGAGGACGAGCTGCGCGCCCGCATCAACCTGCTCCAGCCGGGCGTCCGCCTCACCGAGCAGGCGCTCCGCCAGAACGCCGACGCCGTTCAGGTCTACATGCGCGACCGCGGCTTCTACCGCGCCGACGTGGTCTACGAGCGCCGACTCGACCCGACGCGCACCCGCGCGACGGTCGTCTTCCGCGTCACGCCCGGCGAGGCCACGCGCGTCGAAACCTTCGACATCCGGATTAAAGGCTTCGACCCCGCCAAGGTCCGCCCCTCGCTCGCCCTCCAGCCCGGCTCCGTCTTCACGCGCGAGGCGCTGGGCGCCGACCTCACGCGCATCCGGCAGGCCGTCATCGAGACGGACCACCTCGCCCCCCGCATCGACGAGCCGGACGTGCGCCTCAACTCGGCCGCCAACCGCATCACCGTCAGCCTCGCGGGCAGCGTCGGCCCCGTCGTCAAAGTCGCCGTCACGGGCGCCGAGATTGACGAGAAGACGCAGCGCCAACTCCTGCCCGTTCGCCGCGAGGGCACCATCGAGCCGTCGGCCATCGTCGAGGGCGAGCGCCGCCTCCGCAACCGCCTACAGGAGCAGGGCTACTTCTTCGCGCAGGTCACGGCCACCTGCGCCGTCGCGCCGCCGCTCGCGCCGCCCCCCCCGCCCACCACGCCGCTCCCCGCCGGCTGGGCCGAGCCCAGCACCTGCGAACTTCTCAACCCCGACGAGCTAGCGAACAGTCAGGTCACGATAACTTACGACGTGGCCCGCGGCCGACGCTTCAAGCTCACCGACATCCGCATCGAGGGCACCGACCGTCTCCTCTTTGAAGAGGTCGAAGACCAGTTGCGGAGCCGCACGGCGAACCTGCTCGGCTTCATCCCGCTCCTGCCTTACGGCCGCGGCTACACGAGCGAGGAGGCGCTGGAGCGCGACCGCCGCACCGTCGAGGCGCGCATGCGCGACCTCGGCTACCGCCGCGCGAGCGTCGAGGTGAGGCGCGGCGTCACGCTCGAAGGCGAAAATCTCATCATCACCTTCGCCGTCGCCGAGGGGCCGCTGACGCGCGTCGCCGGCATCGAGACGCGCGGCAACCAGATTTACACGGCCCAGCAGTTGGGCCGCGCGCGCTGCCCCGCCGACCCCCTGCCCGACGAGTCTTGCTTAGTCGAAGGCGGCGCCTACTCGCGCTCGCAGGCCAGCGCCGACGGCGAGCGCATCCGCGGCCACTACGTCCGCAACGGCTACATTGCCGCCGAGGTCACGCAGTCCTTGGTCGAGCTGCCGGCCGCCGCCGACGGCGACGAGCGCGTGCGCCTCGTCTACAACGTCTCGGAGGCGCAGAAGGTCTTCGTCAACCGCATCCTCGTGATGGGCGTGGTCCACACGAACAAGGAGGCGGTCCTGCGCGCCATCCCGCTGCGCGAGGGCGAAGTCCTCAAGGGCGACGAGCTGGCCGAGAGCGAGCGCATCCTCCTGAACACGACCGACGCCTTCCGGCAGGTCGTCATCCGCACCGAGCCCGCGGGCGAGACGCGCGGCGGCTTCGAGCGGCGCGACGTGATAATCGACGTGGAGGAGCGCAAGAACATCACGACCGACTACATCGTCGGCTTCTCGACCGACCAGGGCCCGCTCTTCGGCTTCGAGGCCCGCCACTCGAACCTCTTCGGCGAGCTGCGGCAGGGCGCCTTCCGCTCGCGCTTCAGCCGCCTCCAGCAGCTCGTCCGTCTGGAGTACTTCGACCCGCGCTTCCGCCGCTACGGCGAACGCTCGTTCGCCCCGCTCGCCGCCTCCGTCCAGTACCAGCGCGACACCAGCGTCACGCGCTTCTTCCGCTCGACCATCGACCGCGGCACCAACGGCATCGTCCAGCGGTTCGACGAAGAGGGCAACATCGTCAACGAGTTCGGCCAAAAGGTCGGCGAGCCCTCCATCAACCGCTTCACGGTCAACCTGGAGACCAGCCGCGACCTTGAGCTGGAGCTGAGCCCCTCGGGCGCGCAGCGCAAACGCTCGACGCTGGTCCTCCGCTACAACTACGAGGACGTGCGCCTGCTCAACACCGAGAGCCTGCTCATCTCGCCCGTGCTGGCGGCCGACAAGACGGTCAGGCTCTCGCGCTTCGGCGCCTCGTTCTCGCGCAACACGCGCGACCGGCAGTTCGACCCGACGCGCGGCGACGAACTCCGCGTTGACTACGCCATCGCCTTGAAGGCGCTCGGCGGCAACCTCTCCTTCAACAAATTAATCGCCAGCTACCAGCGCTACTACACCGTCAAGAACCGCCTGCGCGACACGACGCTGGCCGGCAGCTTCCAGTTCGGGCTCGCCAACGTGCTCAGCCCGGCGGACCGCAACGGCAACGGCGTCATCGACGCGCCCGACCGGCGCCTCCCCATCAGCGAGCGTTTCTTCTCGGGCGGCGCCACGACCCTGCGCGGCTTCAACTTCGAGGAGGCGGGTCCCCGAGTCGCCGCCCCCTTCTGCACCTTCGGCCCGCAGCCCGCGCCCGTGCCGAACACGAACCCGCCGCCCGCCTTCCTGACCCCCTGCGGCGCGTTCCGCAACGAGAAGGGCGAGCCCGTCACGGTCAACCCCTTCACGGTCCCCATCGGCGGCAACGCGATGGCCGTCGTCAACTTCGAAGCGCGCGTCGGCCTGACGCGCGACATTCAGGTCGTGCCCTTCTACGACGGCGGCAACGTCTTCGAGCGCGTCGGCGACCTCTTCGGCAAGGACTCGGAGCCGGGCCGCGACCCGAACACGCGCCAGCACTGGACGCACACCGTCGGCCTCGGCCTCAGGCTCAAGACGCCCTTCGGCTCGGTCGGCGTGGACTACGGCTACCTGCTCAACCCGCCCGAGTTCGTCGTCCCGCAGTTCGGCGGCGGCACCGCCATCCACCGCCTGAGCAACAGCAAGATTCACTTCCGCTTCGGCCAGACGTTCTAAGGATTTGAAATTTGAAGTTTCAAATTTGAAATTCTTAAGCCCGCGATTTTTCGGCGGCGTCTTCCTCGTCTTCCTCGTCGCCCTCGGCGTGCGCGCGCTCATGTTGCAGGACTCGCTCGCCGAGGCCGACCGAGTCCAGTGGGCCGTGACGGCGAACTACAAACACTTTGCGCGGCTCCTCGCCGAAGAAGGCGCCGCTGGCTTCTACAGCCGCGCCTCCATGATGGCCGACCCCGACACGCTCGGCCACCCGCCCGGCTATCCAATTCTTCTCGCGCTCGTCGGCGTGGACGACCGCCGAGCCCGCCTCCTGCAAATCACCGCCGACGCGCTGGCCGCCGTCCTCGTCGTGCTCATCGCGGCGGAACTGTTGCCGCGCGGCGCGGCCCTGCTGGCGGGGATGCTTGTCGCGCTCGCGCCGCAGTTCGCGTGGAACTCCGTGCTGCTGCTGCCGGACACGCTGGCCGTCCTCCCGCTGCTCGCCGCCGTCTACTGCCTCGTGCGAGCCTCGCGCGGCCCGCGCTTGATTCTTTACGTCGCGGCGGGCGCGCTCGTCGGCCTCTCCTGCTGGCTGAGGGCGAACGCGCTGCTGCTCGCGCCCTTCCTCGCGGCGGCCGTCTTCCTCCTCGAAGGGCGGGGCGGGGAAGGCGCGCGGCGGGGCTTACTCGTGCTGGCCGGAGCCGTGCTCGTCGTCGCGCCTTTGACCTTGAGGAACGCCGTCGTCTTCGGCGCCTTCATCCCCGTCTCTCTGGGCGCGGGCCAGACGCTCCTCGAAGGCGTCGCCGACTACGACCGCGAAGGCCGCTTCGGGATACCCGACACCGATGTCGGCATCCAGCATCAAGAGGCCGAGGCCACGGGCCGAGCCGACTACGCCCTCACCCTCTTCGGCCCCGACGCCATCGCGCGCGACCGCGCACGCCTCTCGCGCGGACTCGGCACCATCCTGCGAAACCCCTTCTGGTTCTTCTCCGTCATGGCGCGACGCGCCGCCTCGATGCTCAGGCTCGAACGCGCCCGCAGGGTCTCGCCCGCCGCGCCGCCGCTCTGGACGCACTACCCGCGCCTCGTAGTCTCATTCGCGCAGAAGGCATTCATCACGGCCGTCATGCTCCCCCTCATGCTCGCCGGACTCGTGCTCGCCTTCCGCGAAGCGGGCCGACGGCGCGCCCTCGCGCTGCTCGTCGTCGTGCCTGCCTACTACGTGTGCGTGCAGTCGGCTCTGCACACGGAGTACCGCTACGTGCTCGCCATTCATTATTTCCTTTTCGCGTTCGCCGCGTTCGCTGTCTACGGCGCCGCGCAGGGTATAAAATCGTTCTCAAGGCTCAGGGGTGGTTTATGAAGAGGTCGCTGCTCGCTGCTCTCTTTCTTCTGCTCGTCCCGTGCGGCGCCGCGCGCGCGCAGGCCCCGGCGCGGGCGGGCTCGACGGAAGTCGTTGACAGGATGGTGGCCGTCGTCAACGGCCGCGAGCTGATTACTTACACGGACCTGCTCTGGCAGCTCGCGCTCCAGCCCGACGCGCCGCTCGAACAGCCGCGCCTCGAAGACCTCAAGCGCGCCCTCGACCTCGTCGTTGACCAGCGCCTCATCTCGCAGGAGGCCGAGAAGCTGCCGTCGGTCGCCCCGACCAACGAGGAGATAAGCAACGAAATCAACCACCTCATCAAGACCCACTTCGGCTCCTCGCAGTCGGCCTTCTACGCCCGCCTCGCCCGCGTCGGCCTCGGCGAAGACTCGACGCAGTTGCGCGAGATAGTTCAGGACCGCGTCCGCATCCAGAAGTATCTGGACTTCCGCTTCCGCTCCTTTACCGTCGTCACGCCGCAGGAGGTCGAAGAGTACTACCGCGACGTTTACGTCCCGCGCCACCGCCGCCAGCGGCCCGGCGTCGTCGTCCCCAAGCTCGAAGACGCCTTCAAAGAGATTCAGGGCGAGCTGACGGAAAACAAAGTGGAGTCCGACACCGACGAATTTTTGGAGGAGGCCCGCGCCGCCGCAGAGATAACCGTCCTCGACGAGACGCTGAAGGACAAAGGCTAGATGACGAGGAGTAGTGCCGCACAACGCAGCAGGCCGAGGGTGGGGCTGGCCCTGTCGGGCGGGGCGGCGCGCGGCGTGGCGCACGTCGGCGTGCTGAAGGTCTTGGAGGAGCACGGCGTCGAGGTGGACTGCGTGGCGGGCACGTCGGCGGGCGCGCTCGTCGGCGGCGCGTACGCGGCGGGGATGCCGGTCGCGAAGCTCGAAGAGTTTGGGCTGGCGCTTCGCTGGCGCGACTTCGGGAAGATGACGCTCTCGCGCCTCGGCGTCCAGTCGAACGAGCGCCTCGGCGAGTACGTCCGCGCCAACTTCCCCGTCACGCGCTTCGAGGACTTGGCCGTGCCCTTCGCGGCCGTCGCCACCGACCTGCGCACGGGCGGCGCCGTCGTCATGCGCGACGAGGGCGACCTCGCCTTCGCCATCCGCGCCAGTTGCGCCGTGCCCGGCTGGTACGTGCCGGTGACGGACGAGGACGGGCGCCAACTCGTGGACGGCGGACTCGTCGCCAACCTGCCCGTCGCGGTCGTCCGCTCGCTCGGCGCCGAAGTCGTCATCGCCGTTGACGTGAACCACGAGGGCGCGGGCTTCCTCGGCCCGCCGACCTCGGTCGTCGGCGTCCTCTTGCAGTCCTTCATCCTCGTCCAGCGCACGGCCGTCGCCCACCAGCGCAACCTCGCCGACGTTTGCATCAGCCCCCGCGTCGGCCACATCCGCTGGGACGAGATGACGCGCGGCCCCGAGTTCGTCAAGGCCGGCGAGGAGGCCGCCCGCGCCGCCATCCCCGCCATCAAGGAACTGTTGGAGCCCGCCCCCCAAGAGCCTTCGGGCTGGTCGCCCTTCCGCCGCCGCAGAGACAAAGAACCCGCCCGCCGCTGACGCCACGCCCCCTTTGAATCGTTTCAGAACGCGCGCCGAGAGCTGGCGACCGCCCGTGCTGTACGGAAAGATGGCGCGCCCGGCCCGGTCCTCGTCAAATCCTCGCTGATTCGGGTCGGCATGGTCGTTGCTTTATACGGCAGCGGACTGAAGCTTTAACCGTAAGGGGGACGCTTGAAGATGAAGGATATGGCCGACGGCTTCTTACAGCTCTTGGCGATCATCATGATCATGATCACCCTCGCCGTCTCGTCGGCGGCACTGGGCCAGATGTTCTGAAGAATTCGACAAGTCTCTCCCAAAAATAAAGTGCCGATTAAGTATTTACTAACGGCATACGGAAGGAGTCCGAGCCCCTCGGGCGGGGCCGCATGCGCGCCCCGGCGGGGAGAGGTGCGGCCCGCGGGCGGTCCGATACGATGGCTGACTACAAAGACACTTCGAGCACGGGCCGCCCGCCGCGCTTCGTCCGCGCCGCCTGGCGCCGCCGCGGGGCCGGGGGGCGCACGCTGCTCTTCGTCCGCGAGGACCGCGCGCGCCATTTGAAGCTCGCGCTGCGCATCACGGCCGCCGTCCTCATCGTCTCCACACTCGCCACGACAGCCGCCTTCGCATACCTCTACACGCACTACTCGAAAGTCGTTGACGAGCGTCTGGCCTCCGGCTACCTGACGAGCCGCGCGGGGCTCTACGCCGCGCCGCGCGTGCTGCGGCCCGGACAGCGTTTGACGAAGGAGAGGCTGTCGGGCGTGCTGCGCCGCGCGGGCTACGTGGACGGCGAGGCGGGGAAAGTCTGGAGCGGGAGCTTTAGCGCGGACGAGCGCGGCGTCGAGATTCTTCCGGGGAAGGCGAGCCCCGTGGCTGCCGCGCAGGGCTTCCGCGCCGTGCGCGTCGAGTTCAACCGCAAGGGGCAGATTGACGCCCTCCGCGCCGACGGCGCCGAGCTTGATTACTACGCGCTCGACCCCGAGGCTTTGACCGACGACGCCTCCGTCAAGACGGGCGACCGCAAGACGCTCTCTTACGAAGACCTGCCGCCGCAACTCGTCAACGCGATTCTCTCCATCGAAGACCGGCGCTTCTTCGAGCACGGCCCGCTCGACCTGTGGGGCATCGCGCGCGCGGCGCTCTCGTGGGGCGCCGAGGAGCAGGACTTCAAGCAGGGCGGCTCGACCATCACGCAGCAGCTCGTCAAGAACACCTACCTCGGCCCCGAGCGCACGCTCAGGCGCAAGTTCCACGAGGCCGCGCTCGCCTCCGTCATCGAGCGCCGCATCAGCAAGCGGGACATCCTCGCGCTCTACTGCAACGAGATTTACCTCGGCCAGCGCGGCTCCATCGCCGTGCGCGGCGTCGGGCAGGCGGCGCGCGTCTTCTTCGGCAAGGAGTTGAAAGACCTGACGCTCGCCGAGTCGGCGACCATCGCCGGCATGATTCAGAGCCCCGGCCGCTACGCGCCCGACCGCCACGCCGACGCCGCGCAGGTGCGCCGCAACACCGTGCTCGCCGCGATGCTGCGCGACAAACGGATTACGCAGGAGGAGGCGCGCGCCGCATCAATCGAGCCCGTGCGCGTCGCCGCCGCCGAGCAGACCGACGCGACCGCGCCTTACTTCATCGACTACGCCGAGCGCGCCGTCGAGTCGCGCCTCGGGCAGACGGAAGCGGACGCGCAGAACCTCCGCGTCTACACGACGATTGACCTCGAATTGCAGCAGCTCGCCGAGGAGGCCGTCGGGCGTCAGCTTGAGCGGCTCGGGAAAGTCTTCAAGAACGGCAAGCGACCGCAGGCGGCGCTCGTCGCGCTCGACCCGCAGACCGGCCACGTCCTCGCGATGGTGGGCGGCAGCTCCTACGCCGAGTCGCAGCTCAACCGCGCGACCGACGCGCGCCGGCAGCCCGGCTCGGTCTTCAAGCCGGTCGTCTTCGCGGCGGCGATGGAGGGCGGCGTCTCGCCCCTGACGACCGCGATGGACGCCCCGCAGGACTTCACCTACGGACACCGCGCGCACTACCGCCCGGCCAACTACGGCGGCGGCTACTCGATGCGCGAGGTCACGCTCCGCACCGCGCTCGTGCGCTCGCTCAACGTCGTCACGGTTGACGCGGCGATGAGGGCCGGGCTGACGAGGGTCTCGACGCTCGCCGGCCGGCTCGGCCTGCCGAAGCCGGAGCCTTACCCTTCGCTCGCGCTGGGGACGACGGAGGCGACGCCGCTCGAAGTCGCCACGGCCTACGCCGCGTTCGCCAACGGCGGCCGCGTCGTCAGGCCCACGCCGGTCGTCGCCGTCGACGGCGGGCGCCGCCCCGCGCCTTTCGACGAAGGGCTCGCCGAAGAGGCCGAGCAGGTCTTGAAGCCCTCGACGGCCTACATGCTGACGGACGCGCTGGCCGCCGTCATCGACCGCGGGACGGCGCGGGCCGCGCGCGGCGCGTTCAAGGGTTTGGCGGTCGCGGGCAAGACGGGGACGGCGCGCGACGGGTGGTTCGCGGGCTACACGCCGAACATGGTCTGCGTCGTGTGGGTGGGCTTCGACGACGGCGAGGAGTTGGGGCTGACGGGCGCCGACTCGGCGCTCCCGGTCTGGACCGAGTTCGTCCGCCGCGCCGTGGAGCTTCGGCCCGAGCTGGGCGGCGAACACTTCGACCGGCCCGACTCGGTGACGGCCGTCGAGATTGACCCGGAGACGGGCGCCCTCGCCACGGCCGCGTGCCCGCAGCGCGAGCGCGTCGCCGTCACCCCGGCCTTCGCGCCCGGCCACGAGTGCACGCTGCACGGCGGCTTCTACAACGTCTTCGCCTCGCTCGAAACGACGGCGCCCGCGCAGACTTTGACGGCCGAGGCGCCGCGGCCCGCCTACGCCGCGCAGCCGGCCGCCGAGTTCGTGGAAGAAGGCGACAGCCGACCCACTCAAGTCGTCGTCGGGCGCGACGGCCGCCGCACGCTCACCAACGAGCCCCGCGTCACCGGCGAACGCGCGCGCGGAGCATGGCAGGAATAGCTCCCTCCGACCTTCGCCTTTAAACCTTTACCTTTATCTCTCGAAGATGACTTGCGCGACGGCGTGCTCGGACGTGTGCGAGAGGGAGAGGTGTGCGCGGGTGGCGCCGAGTTGGTTGAAGACGGTGAGGGCGTGTCCGCCGAGGACGAGCGATGGCGCGCCCGACTCTTGAGAGACGACCTCGGCGTCGTGCCAGCCGATGCCGTCGCGCCAGCCCGTGCCGAGCGCCTTGAATGCGGCCTCCTTGGCGGCGAAGCGCGCGGCGTAGTGCTGCGCGGCCGCCGGCCCGCGCGAGTCGCAGTAGGCGCGCTCACGCTCGGTGAAGACGCGGTCGCGGAAGCGCGGCGTGCGCGCCAGCACTTCACGCACGCGGCCGATTTCGATAATGTCTATTCCGATGGAGACGATCACAGTTGAAAGCGATTTCGCCCGGCGCGAGGGCGAGGGCGGCGTGCGCCTGCTCGTCTGCGAGGCGCTGGAGCGCGAAGGCTTCGCCAACGCCTTCCCGACGCGCGCGGGCGGCACCAGCCCTTTCCCCCAAGGCGCGCTCAACCTCGCCGGCTTCGACCAGGACTCGCGCGAGAACATCCTTGAGAACCGACGCCGCCTGCTCTCGGCCCTCGGCGGAGGCTGGCGGCTCGCGGCCTGCTGGCAGGTCCACGGCTCGGACATCCTCGTCGTCAAAGACCCCGCGGACTCGGGCTCGGAACAG
>DASZEK010000079.1:0-94780 GCA_035941045.1 Pyrinomonadaceae bacterium
CGGTAAGACATCATCACGTCGCGCACCTTCGGGATGCGCGGGACGTTGTGCTCGTCGTTCGTCACTGTCACGACGACCGGGGGCACGGCCTCCAACATCTCCCAGCCCGCGTCCGTCTGCCGCTTCAGACGCAGCCTGCCCCCGGCCGACTCTATCCGGTCAACGAAGGAGACGCACGGCAGGCCCAACTCCTCCGCGACGAGGCCGCCCGTCTGCCCCGCGCCCCAATCGCCGGCCTCGCGCCCCGTCATGATGAGGTCGAACGGGCCGAGCTTGCGCGCCGCCGCCGCCAGCACGCGCGCGACCGCGAGCGGGTCGGGCGCCGCCCCGTCGCCTTCGTTGATGACGAGCGCGGCGGCGTCGGCCTTCATCGCCAGTGCCTTGCGCAAAGAGTCCTCGGCGGTCGGCCGCCCGTAGGAGAGCACGGTTATCTTCCCCGCGCCCGCGCGCTCGCGTAACTGCAAGGCCGTCTCCAGCGCGTTCTCGCAGAAGATGTTCGTGACGAGGTTGGCCGAGCCCTGCTCCGCCTCCCGCCTCACGGGGTCCACTCGGAAGTCGCGCGCAGGCACCTCCGGGTCGAGGATTTGTTTGAGACAGACGAGGATGTTCATGCTTGTGAATGATTACTGACGACTGACGACTGCTTTCAGCTTCCCCGCCTCCGGTCGCAGCAGGCCGTGGAAGGCGATTTTGACAATCTGGTCCGCGGCCTGCTCGTCGGTGAGCGCGCCGCCCTGGCGGAACCAGCGCGAGAGCCAGTTGATTATGCCGAGCAGGCTGAAGGCGGCGGCCGTCGTGTCAACGTCTTGCAGCTTGCCCGCCTTCTTCAACTCGTCGAGCGTGCCGCGCAGGAAGTCGAAGTAGGCGCGCTTGCGCTGCGTAATCTTCCTCTGCTGCGGCGGCGTGAGCGCGGTTATCTCGTCCACCAGAATCGTAATCGCCCCCTGCCCTCGGGTGACGAGGCGGGCGTGGGCCGCGACGATGAAGCGCAGGCGCGCGGCCGGGTCTTCTATTGCCTTCGCCGGCTCGGCCACCTCCTCGTCCAGCTCGCCGAGGCCGAAGTTCATGATGTCGAAGAGCAGCTCCTTCTTGCCGTTGATGTAGTGGTAGAGGCCCGCCTTCGTCATCCCCAGGGCGTTGGCGATGTCGTTGACCGAGGTCGCGTCGTAGCCTTTGCGGAGGATGATTTGGGCGGCGGCGCGGTAGATTTCTGCCACCCGCTCGTTCGCCGGGGCAGACTTCGGGGAAGATTTTTTCTGTGCTTTCATGAACGACCTTGAAGGTGCGCGGTGGCCGGGAAAGAGCTTGTCTGCGGAGGGCCGCGGTGTTATGTTACCGACCGTCCGGTCGGTAGTTATAACCCCGAACCAAGCCCAGCGTCAACACTACGGGAGGACGCCCCATGTCAACACGGACGGACGTGTCCGGAGCCCCGCGCGGCGCCGCCTTCCTCTCGACTTCGCCCGCGCCCGAAGAGGTCTTCACGCGCGAGGACCTCTCGCCCGCGCAGAAGATGTTCGGCCAGATAGCCGAGGACTTCATGCGCGCCGAAGTCCTGCCGCGCGACGCCGAGATTCACGCGAAAGACTGGGCTTTGACGCGAGAGCTGCTGTTGAAGGCCGCCGAGCTTGACCTTTTGCGCGTTGACATCCCCGAGGCTTACGGCGGCCTCGGGCTCGACAAGGTCAGTTCCGCGTACGTGGGCGAGAAGATAGGCGTCGTCCCCTCCTTCGCCGGCTCGCTCGGCGCGCACACGGGGATAGGGACGCTACCCCTCGTCTACTTCGGCACGGAGGAGCTGAAGGCGCACTACCTGCCGCGGCTCGCGAGCGGCGAGTGGGTCGCGGCCTACGCCCTGACCGAGCCCGGCTCCGGCTCCGACGCCCGCGCGGCGCGGACGAAGGCCGTGCTGTCCGACGACGGCAGCACTTACGTCCTCAACGGCCAGAAGATGTGGATTACGAACGGCGGCTTCGCGGACCTCTTCACCATCTTCGCGCAGGTCGGCGGCGATAAGTTCACGGCCTTCGTCGTCGAGCGCGGGATGGGCATCCGGAGCGGGCGCGAGGAGCCGAAGCTCGGCCTCGACGGCTCTTCGACGACGGCCCTCATTCTCGAAAACGTCCGCGTGCCCGTCGGGAACGTGCTGGGCCGCGTCGGCGAGGGGCACAAGGTCGCCTTCAACATCCTGAACCTCGGCCGCCTCAAGCTCGGCACGCGCAACATCGGCGGCGCGAAGCAGGCTTTGACGCGCGCGGCGCAGTACGCGGTCGAGCGCCGGCAGTTCGGGCGTGCCATCGCGGAGTTCGGGATGATTCGCCAGAAGTTGGGCGAGATGGCCGTGCGCTGCTACGTCGGCGACGCGATGGTCTACCGCACGCTCGGCGACGTGGACCGCGCGCTCGAAGCGGTCCCGCCCGAGGACGCGGGGAGCGTGCTGAAAGTCATCGAGAGCTTCGCCGTCGAGTGCTCCGTCAACAAGGTCTGGACGAGCGAGGCGCTGGCCTTCGTCGTGGACGAGGCGTTGCAAACCTACGGCGGCTACGGCTACTCGAAGGAGTACCCGGCCGAGCGCGCCTACCGCGACGCGCGCATCACGCGCATCTACGAGGGCACGAACGAAATCAACCGCCTCATCATTCCCACTCGCCTTTTGAAGAGCGCCGCCCACCTCTTCGACGGCGGCGCGGCCAGGCGCGCGCTCGAAGATGACGAAGGGCAGGCTTCTTCGCCCGTCTCCGCGCTCTCCGCGGAGAGAAACTTGCTCGCACGCGCCAAGAGGCTCGCCGTCTTCGCGCTCGCCCTCGCGAAAGAGACTCACGGCGACTCGCTCGCGGAGGAGCAGGAAGTGCTCGGCCACGTCGCGGACATCACGTCTGAAGTCTACGCGCTTGAGAGTGCGCTGCTGCGCACGGAGAAGATGGTCGCGTCGCGCGGCGAGCAGGCGTCGGCCGCGGCGCTCGACATCGCGCGCGTCTACGCCTCGGACGCGGCCGGCCGGCTCGCGCACTCGGGTAGTCAGGTCGTGGCCGCGCTCGCCGAAGGCGCGGAGGCCGAAAGGCTCGTCGAAGGCGTGCGGAGGCTCGCGCGCCACGCGCCCTTCAACGCGGTCGCGGCGCGGCGGCGCATCTCGGACGCGGTAGTTCGCGCCGGGCGCTACCCGCTGTAGAATCCCTGTATGGCAACGCGCACACACCCGCCGGGGCCGAAGGCCGCCGTGCCCGGCCTTCAATTCTTGTCCTTCACCCGCGACCCGCTCGGCTTCCTGACGAGCATCGCGCGCACGCACGGCGACGTTACGTACTTCGGCGGCGTGGCCGAGCGTTTCTTCTTCGTCAACCACCCCGACCTCATCAAAGACGTGCTCGTCACGCACAACTCGAACTTCATGAAGGGTCGCGGGCTCCAGCGCGCGAAGCGGCTGCTCGGCGAAGGGCTCTTGACGAGCGAGCCGCCGCTCCACCGCCGCCAGCGCCGCCTCGCGCAGCCGGCCTTTCACAAGCAGCGAATCAACGCTTACGCTTCGTTGATGGTGGACTACGCGCTGCGGCTCCAGCGCGAGCGTTGGCGTGAGGGGCGCGCGCTCGACGTGGCGCAGGAGATGATGCACCTGACGTTGGCAATCGTCGGCAAGGCGCTCTTCGGCACGGAGACGGAGGACGAGGCCGAGGAGGTGCGCGAAGCCCTGTCGGCCTCGATGGTCTCCTTCGGCCGCTTCATGCTGCCGTTCGCCGAAGTGCTCGAACGGCTGCCGCTGCCTTCGATGCGCCGCTTCCGACGCGCCCGCGCACAGCTCGACCGCATCATCTACCGCATCATCGAAGAGCGGCGCGCGGGCGGCGAGGACCGCGGCGACTTGCTCTCGATGCTCCTGAAGGCTCAGGACGAGGAAGGCGACGGCGGCGGGATGAGCGACGAGCAGTTGCGCGACGAGGCGATGACCATCTTCCTCGCCGGCCACGAGACGACGGCCAACGCGCTGGCGTGGACGTTCTACCTGCTCTCCCAGAACCCGGAGGCCGAGAAGCGGCTTCACGCCGAGTTGGACGAAGTGTTGTCGGGAAGGCCGCCGACGGCCGAAGACCTGCCGCGGCTCGCCTACACGGAGATGGTGCTGGCCGAGGTGATGCGGCTCTACCCGCCCGCGTGGATTCTCGGCCGCCGCGCGTTGGTGGATTGTGAAGTCGGGGGATACAAAGTGCCGGCGGGCTCGCTCGTCATCCTCAGTCAGTACGTCACGCACCGCGACCCGCGCTACTTCCCCGAGCCCGAACGCTTCGACCCCGAACGCTTCACGCCCGAGGCGAGGGCCGCGCGCCCGCAGTTCGCCTACTTCCCCTTCGGCGGCGGCCCGCGCCGCTGCATCGGCGAAGGCTTCGCGTGGATGGAGGGCGTCCTCGTCATCGCGACGCTGGCGCGGGAATGGCGGCTGCGCCTTGAGCCCGGCCGCCCCGTCGAGCCTCAGCCCGTCGTCACGCTGCGGCCCCGCCACGGCATGCGCATGACGCCCGAGCGTCGCGGCGCGGGAGGCGGCGCGTGACGAACGTCTACTTCATACGCCACGGGCAGGCCGGCACGCGCGACGCCTACGACTCGCTCTCGGAGTTGGGACGCAGGCAGGCGCGAATGTTAGGGCGTTACTTCGTCTCGCAGCCGGTCGAGTTCGCCGCCGCCTACGCGGGCAATCTCCGGCGCCAGCAGCAAACGGCCGCCGAAGTCTCGGCCGCCTACCGCGAAGCCGGACGCGCCTTCCCCGAGCTTTCAATCGAGACGGGTTGGGACGAGTTCGACTTCCACCACGTCTACGAAGAGCTGGCGCCCCTCATCTGCGAGGACGACCCCGAGTTTCGCAGCGAGCACGAGGCCCTGCGCGAGCAGGTCGCGGCGAGCGCGCACGAGGCGGAAGTCCACAGGCGTTGGCGTGCTTCGGACACGAAGGTGGTCGAGGCTTGGGCCGCCGGCCGCTACCCTTACGGCGGCGAGTCGTGGGAGCAGTTCGTCGGGCGCGTCTCGGCCTGCCGACTTCAGGACGGAGGCGGGGCGCCGCGCCCGAACGTCATCGTCTTCACCTCGGCCACCCCGGCGGCCGTCTGGGCCAGCAAGGCGCTCGGGATTTCCGACGGCCGCATCCGGCGCCTCGCCGGAGTCCTCGAAAACACCTCCTACACCCTGCTGCAACTCCGCGGCGAAGAATTACTCCTCTTGTCCTTCAACTCCGTGCCCCACCTTCCTTCGCCGGACCTGCGCACGCGCCGCTAATTTTATGAAGGCTGGCCTTGCTGCCCGGCCGCGTGGGCTTGCTGCCAGCGTTCGAGGAGGCGGCGGCGGTTCTCAAGCTTCTTCTCCACGTCGGGCGTTTTCATGACGAGGCGTTCGAGGTGCGCCATGTAGTCGGGCTCGCCGATGGCCTCGCGGACTTCCGCGAGGAAGGGTTGGAGCTTGGCGTAGACGACGACGTGCTCGGTGTTGCCTTCGAGGAAGAGCCGTTCGTCAATCCCGCCGTTGTTGACGAACGAGGCGGCCACCTCCCAGTGCGAGGCCACCATGCGGTAGGAGGCGCTCTGCCGCTCGCCGCTCGTCAACAGCCGGACGATGTCCTTGCCCGAGCGCGGCGCGAACTCGTTGAAGAACCACGTCCGCGCCTCGCGCATCCGGGCCTCGCCGCGTATCTCGTAAAGCTTGAGAATCGCCATCACGTCTAAAGGCTTCGTCTCCACGCGCGTCACCTCCTTCGTCTTACCTGCTGAAAGCGTCCGCGCCCTTCGCCACCTTCAGGCCCGAAGCGCCTTCGCCCGCGCGCCCGGCGAGGAGCCTGCGGCACAGCTCAAGGTTGTGCGCGGCCTCCTCGAAGGGCGCGTCCGCCGTGCGCAGGGCGGCTTCAAACTCGCGCTCGGCCTCCGAGAGCCGCCCGGCGCGCGCGAGCATCACGCCGAGGTTGTTGTGCCCGGCCGGGAACCTGTCGCCCGAGCGTTTGATTGCCTCGCGGAAGTGCTCGGCCGCGCGCTCCGTGTCGCCGCCCGAGGCCGCCAGCATCCCGAGCTTGTAGTGGGCCGGCGCGAACTTGCCCGAAGAGTCGGCGAGCGCGCGCTCGTAAGCCGCCTTCGCTTCGGGCAGCCGCTTCAACTCTTCGAGCGCGACGCCGAGCGCGTAAGAGGCTTTCGGGTAGCGACCGCCGCGCGCCCTGACCGCGCGCTCGTAGTCTCGGGCGGCCTCCTCCGTCTGCCACAGCTCGAAGCGGCAGACGCCGATGTTGTAGAGCGCCTGCGCGTAAGTCTCGCCCGCCGAAGCGGGCACGCGCGCGTACAAGGAGATGGCCGCCTCGTACTGGGCGCGCGCGTAACGCTCGTTGCCGCGCGCGATTAACTCCTGCGCGTCGCCGCGCGCCTCCTGCGCTGCCGCCGCCCCCATGCCGATGGTCAACAATAACAGCGCCGCCATCAGGACTTCTTTCAGCCTCTCCGTCATCGCTCAATTCCTCCTGTCGTAAGGTGTCCGACGGTGGTGAGCTTAACGGGAAGCGCGGCGGCGGGTCTTTCACGTTATTGCCGGCGCTTGACGAAACTTGCTATTCGTCGTCAGGCGCGCGACAGGGCGCGGTAAGTCTGCGGCGTCGTGCCCGTCAGGCGGCGGAAGAGGCGCGTGAAGTGGCTCTGGTGGCTGAAGCCGGTGCGCAGTCCGACTTCGGCGAGCGGAAGTTGACTCTCCGTAAGAAGGGCCTTGGCGCGCTCGACGCGGAACTTGATAAGGTGCTGGTGCGGCGTCGTCCCCGTCGCGCGCTTGAACTCGCGCGCGAAGTGGAAGGTGCTCATCGCCGCCTCGCTTGCTAAGTCGTCGAGGCTCAAATCACGCTCATGATTCTCGGCGATGAAGGAGAGCACGCGCCGCAGCCTACCGCCCGACAGCCCGCCCGCGAAGCGCCGCGGCTCGGCGCCGAGGTTCGTGTAGTGACGGAGCAGGTGGACCGCGAGCACGTTCGCCAACGACTCGGCGTAGAGCCGCACGCCCGGCGCGTCAGACTCCATCTCGGCCAAGAGCGCCAGCCCGACGTGGGTCACTACGGGGTCGCGCGGGTTGCTGCGCGCGACGACCTCGAAGCGGCCCGAGGCGTTCGCCTCCGACGCCGCGCGCGCGACGAGCGAGGGGTCGAGGTAGATGGCGAGGCATTCGGTGTCGCCGCCCATCCGCGCCTCGAAGGGCTGGCCCGAGGGGACGACGCAGACGCCGCCGCGGACCTGCGCGCGCGTGCGGAAGCCGCCGGCCGCGCGTAGCTCGCCGCTGCAACGGCCGAGGGAGTTGAGGACGAGGTGTTCAGAGTGATGGTGCTCAGGCAGCTCGCCCGCGCGGAAGCGACAGTGCTCGACGCGGACCGGCCCCCAACTTGCGCCCCGCTTCGAGACGACGGGCGACGATGAATGAACGTCCGAGTTGCTCATGTTCCTTACTTCCCCTTGGCGGGGCGGCGGCGCGTCGCCCCCTGTTTGTGCGAGGGTAAGAGCGGAAGGCCGGCGGGCGTGGCGTCCAAGCGGAGACGCGCGAGCATCCCGGCGCGCGCGCGCGCGAAAGCCTGCCGGTCGCCGTGGAGCTGGAAGGCCCAGTTGGCTCCCATCTCAAGCGCGTTAAGCTCGAAGGCGAGCTGCGCGGGGTCGGCCGTCTGCCTGAGCTGCCCCTCGCCCTGCGCCTCCTCGACGGAGCGGCGGAGCACGTTCAGCCACTCCTTCATGATCTCCGCGACGCGGTCGCGCACGGGGCCGGGACGGCCGTCGAACTCGGCCGCCGCCGCCGCGAAGAAGCAGCCGCCGCGGAAGACCTCGCCGCGGACGTAGGCGAGCCAGTCGTCGCACAGCCTCCAGAGTCGCGGCAACCCCTTGGGGGCCTCGAACGCCGGGCGGACGACTTCGCGGATGAAGATGGCGCGGGCCGCCTCGACCGTGGCGAGCTGCAACTCCTCCTTCGAGCCGAAGTGTGCGAACAGCCCGCTCTTGCTCATCGAAAGCTCGGACGAGAGGCGGCCGATGGTTAAGCCCTCAAGGCCCTCCTCGGAGGCGATGTCCACGGCACGCTCAAGGATGGCCTGGCGCGTGCGCTCGCCGTGAGCGCGGCGGGCCTTGGCTGACGGCCTGACGTTCTGTTTCGCTTCCGTGGACATCGGTTGGTAATATAGCACGAACGTTCGTTTTGGCAAATTATTTTCTTCGTGGTAAAGATGCTCCTGATGACGGCAAGGCTGTGGCACATGAACGCGGACTTCGAGACGGAGCTGGCGGCGCCGGCCGGGCGCTACCGGCGCACGCAAGCCTTCGAGGCTTTGAACCGCCGGCTGGCCCCGCACCTGCTCTGGTTGGCGCGCGAGGGCGACGGGCTGCTTCTCGATGAGCCGTGGCCCGTTGAATTGCGCGAGGAGGCCGGGCGGCGCGGCGTGGAGTTGGTCTCGACGAAGGCGGCGGGCGGGCAGGGCGGGCGCGTCTTTACGCCGTGGGGTTGGACGCCGACGGCGGTCGCGGCGGGCGAGCGGGCCGGGGCTGTCGTGCGGGCGGTCCCGTTCGAGACGGTCGCGCGCGTCAACTCGAAGCTTTGGAGCCACGCGCTGGAGGGGGAGCTCGGCGTGGCGCTTCCGGGGGCGGCGCTCGCATCCACGTTTGAAGAGTTGGCCGGGGCGGTCGCGCGGGCGTGTCCGGGGGCGGGCGACAAGTGGGTCATTAAAAGCCCTTTCGGGTTCGCGGCGCGCGAGCGCGTTTTGGGCCGCGGCCCTTTCATCGAGGAGCCGCAGGCGAAGTGGGCGCGGCGGCGCTTGGGGCGGGGCGAGACGTTGATTTTTCAGCCGTGGCTCGAAGTCGTGCGCGAGTACGGCGTCGTGCTTGAGGTGAATGAGGAAGGGCGCGTCGAGGTTCTCGGCGTGAGCGACTTGCAGACTAACGGGGCGGGCACGGGGACGGGTTACGTCCTCGGCCGCCCGCCCGCGCCCGAGAGGTTGGTCGAGTTGGAACGCGTGGCGAGGCTGGTCGGCGGAAGACTTTACGAGGAAGGCTATAGGGGCCCGGCCGGCGTGGACGCGCTCGAACACGCGGGCGGGCTCCACCCTCTGCTCGAAGTCAACGCGCGCTACACGATGGGCTTCGTCGCCCTCGCCGTCGAGAGGAGCGTGCGGCCTTCGGCGCCCGTCTTCTGGAGCACGAAGGCGACGGGGGTCACTTGATGGGGAGCGTGCCGCGCTGCGTCCAGTTGCCGGCGCGGAAGACGGCGTCGGGCGGGAATCGGGTTTCGAGGTCGGGGGCGTCCCAGTTGATTTTGTCGGCCCGACTCTTCAGATAAAAAAGGAGCGTGGCCTCGACGCCGGTGCGAATCTCGCCGTTGGGGTTGACGACGTAGTAGTCGCGCGCGTCCACTTCGTCGAGGCCGCGGAAGTCGGCGAGGTCGCCCACGTCCTGAACGGAGGCGCGCGTGGGCCGGGCCGCGTCGCCGCGTCCGCGCTCGACGTTGAGGGCGAGGTCGGCGACGTAAGGCACGAAGCGCGCCGCACCTTCAGACGAGTGCGTGACGACGGTCGCGCCGCGCACGAGGAGGTCGTATATCAACCCGCCTTCGTTAAAGCGGAGTGCATCGTAGACGGCGGGGTTGGCGTCTTCGACGGAGCCGTCGGCTAGTGCTTTGAGGGCTGTGACGAGGGCGACGAAGTTGAGGCCGGCGAGGTCGTGGCCGCTCATGCCTTTGAGCGCGCCGGTCTCGATGAGGATGACGGGCGTGCCCCACTGGCTGATGAGGTCGCCGAAGGCGCGGGGGTTGAAGCTGTCGTCGTAGCGGCCGACGTGGCCGTAAATGAAGGGGCCGAGGGCTTCGGCCATCAGCGCGCAGAGCTTCTTGTTGCGGACGCGGCCGGGCGTGTCGGCGCCCGTCGAGTCTGAGACGACGGCGAGCAGCGAGATGGTCGCCTGCCTGCCCGTCGTGCCGACCGAGGTGCGCGGGCTCTGGTTGTGGAGGTTGAAGCCGATGTCGGGCCGCCAGTCGTCGCGGAGTCGTTTGAGGAGGCGGCCTTCGGGCGTGACGAGCGAGCGGGCGTCGCGGTTGATGTCGATGGACTGGAGGTTGCGGCGGCGCCAGAGTTCGGCGCCGTCGGGGTTGAGCATGGGCACGGCGCGCAGCGTGATGCGCTCTTCGACCGACTTGACCCAGGCGACCGAGCGGTTGCGGTAGAGGTAGGCGAAGAGGTCAACGAGGGCGCTGGTGGCCGTCGGCTCGTCGCCGTGCATCTGCGACCACATGAAGACCTTGACGGGGCCGCGCCCGAACTCCATCTGGTAGATTTCGCGCCCGGCCAGCGAGCGGCCGACTTCCTTGAAAGGCACGCCGTAGCCGCGCAGTTCTTCCAGATACTTTTTAAGCTCTGCGTGTTTGACGAGCGCGGGGTCGAGCGTCGTCACGCGCTGCCGCTTCCACTCGGAGAAAAGCTCGCGCGGCGTCTGCGCGAGGGGCCGCGCTCCCGTCAAAAGAATCAGCGCGAGGAGGGCCGCCGCCTTCGTCGTGTGTGAAAAGGTCGCTCGCATCGGGGCATCTTACCAGAGAGCTTCAGGCGAGGTGAGCGGCGGCGGCTCTGTAGGCTTCGAGGGTTTCGCGGGAGACTTCGCGGGGCGGCTCGATGCGGCGCCAGCCCGCGGGGTCGAGGAAGTTGCCGGGGACGAACTCGCCCCAGGCGTTGCGCGTGTGGCGGACGTAGACGAAGCGGCCGTCGTTGGCGAGGCGCGAGAGGCGCAGCCCGCGCGCGAGGGCTTGGCGCAGGAGGGCGGCGTCTTCGGCGAGGTTGGCTTCCGGGTAACGGATGCCGCGCTCGACGAGCGTGCGGCCGAAGGCGAGCGTGCCGCCGTGCACGTCGCCGACGAACATCGAGGCATGCAGGCCCGGCAGCACGGACCAGAACCGGCAGCCGGGAAGCTCCATGACCACGTCTCCTATCAGGCCCGTCAAGTCGGCCTCGCCGGCGAGTATCGGCGCGACCTGATAGCGGAGGCGGTCGGGCGCGTACCAGTCGTCGTCGTCCCAGTGGGCGACGACTTCGCCGCGCGCCTCGCGGAGCGCGAAGTTGCGCTTGGCGCCGATTGTCGCGCGCCTGCGCATGCGGAAGTAACGCACGCGCGGCACGCCTTCGCAGAGGTCGGAGACGGAGTCTTCGCCGTCGTCAACGACGAGCAGCTCCGCATTCGCGTAGCTCTGTCGCGCGAAGGAGGCGAGGGCGAGCGGGATGAAGGGCCGGCGGTTGTAGGTCGGCATCACGCAGGAGACGAGGGGGAGGATGCGCGCCGTCTCCCTCTCGTAAAAAGGCAGGTCGCCGCCGAGTAGCGCGTGAACCCGGTCGCAGGACTCCTCGCGCCAGTAGAAACCTGACGTGTCTTTGCGGCCGGTGTTCGCGCCGTGAATGAGGGCGACGCAGAGGCCCGCGTCGTGCATGTCGTGAACGGCGTTGACGGGCGCGTCCCAGACGAAGCGCGTGTCTTCGCCGAGGCGGATGGCGGGGAAGTTGTGCCGCGCCCAGAAGCTCTTGCGGTAGAGGAGCGAGCTGCCGGCGACCCACGTCGGGCGGCCGGCGTAAGCGTATTCCCACGCGCGCCGGTTCGCGGCGTCGTAGAAGAGGAGCGTGCTCGTGCCGCAGACTTCGGCGCCTGAGTCGAGCAGCGCCGCGACCTGACGGCTTATGCGGTCGGGCGCGTACCAGTCGTCGTCGTCCCAGTGGGCTATCAGCTCGCCGCGCGCCTCGCGGCAGGCGACGTTGCGCTTGGCGCCGATGGTCATCTTCTCGCCGAGGCGGACGTAGCGTACGCGCGTGTCTTCGGGGACGAGGTCGGAGACGGGGTCGGCGCCGTCGTCGAGGATGAGGAGTTCGAGGTTCGGGTAGTCCTGTCGGCCGAAGTAGTCGAGGGCCTGCGGGACGAAGGCGCGGCGGTCCGCGGTGGGCATGATGCAGGTGACGAGAGGAAGGCCGGCCGGAGTCGAAGTCTCGACGACCGGCGCCGGACCCTCGACGGCGGGAGAAGGAGTCCGCACAGCCTGCCCCTCGTCCTCTTCGCGCGCGGGCGGGCGGCGTATCTCAATCAGCGCGGGCGGGGCGAAGTTCGGGCACTCGTCGCCGCGACAGTGTTGCCTGTAGGAAGTCTTCTCGCCGCGAAGTCGCGCGCCGCAGAACTTGTCCTGATAGCGACGCTTGCTCGCGTCGAAGCGGCTCGCCTCCTCGCGCCTGCGCCGGGCGCCGACGGGCGCGCGCCAGACGTAGGCGCCGCAGGCCCAGACGCCGCGGAAGCCCGCGCGCTCGGCCCGCGCGTTGTAGTCCATCTCCCAGCAGGGGCCGAGCCCGTAACCCTCGTCGGCTGCGCCTAAGCTCTTGACCACTTCGCGCCTTACGGCGTAGCAGAAGTCCGCGAGGCTGTAGAGCGGCGCGAGCGTGCGCGCCTCCGTGCCGAAGCGCGCGGCGACACGGCGCGCGGCCTCCGCGACTTCAAGCGGCGAGCCGAGGCCGCCCGTGCCCGCCAAGCCTTGCTCGTTCCAACTCCGGTTGGTCGAAGGCCCGGCGAGGCCGTTCCGCCGGTCGGCCGCGAGCGCGGCGAGCAGGAGTCCGAGCCAGCCGGGGCCGACGACGGCGCCGCTCTCAAGCAGGACGTAAACGTCGGCTTCGGTCGAAGCGACGAGGCGGTTGAAGCAGGCGGCGGCGCCGCGGGCGTCCGGGGTGTTCGACTGCGGCAGGTGTGAGAGGTGCGCGAGCAGTTGCGCGGTCGGCGCGTCCGGCCCGTCGCCGAGCAGGAGCAGGCGCGCGCCCGACTCCGAATCCGCGCGCAGGCTCTCAAGCGTCGCGCGCAAGGCCATCGGATCTTCGCAGGCGTGAACTCCTATGAGAACGTCTCGCATGATGCCGAGTCCCGTTACAGGTTCGGGGCCAACGAGACGCGGGGGCGGAGGTCCTGATAGGCGGCCGCGCCGACGGGGGCGTCGGCCGCTTCGCGGGCGGCGAGGAGAAGTGTTGACAACTCCTCCGCCGAGAGCCCTTGCGTCTCGGAGCCGAGGTCTTTACGCATCTCCATCACGGCCGCCGCGAACAGGGCCTTCGCCTCGGGCTTGCGCGCCCGGCCCGCCGCCCGAAGGGTGGTGTGCGCCTTAATCACGCGGGGGCTGCCGTAAAGAGCCAGCAGCCGGTCCACGGCCTGTAGGTCTTCGCCCGGCTCGGCCCGGCCCTGAAGCAAATCTTCCCACAGGCCGACGGAGAGTTGATATGTCGCGGCCCTCTGCGCGCAGAGTTGACTCGCCTCGCCCGGCCTTGACGCGGCGCGGACGCTGCGCCCGACGATGTGAGCGGCGAGGAGCAGAGCGGCGGGGAGGAGGAGGGTCGTCGCGTGGGCCTGAATTTCCGCCGCGCCCAGAACCCCCGCTAGAGACTTGAGCGCGAAGTACCCGGCGATGCAGGCCGCGGATAGAAGCGCCAACCCGAAGAGCGCCGGGACGACTCTCTTTAAGAACTTCATGTAGGACTCCTCACTCACTTCTGCTTGGGGAAGAGTTTCGACAGGGCGTCTTTAACGTCCGCGGAGTATTTCGTCTTCTTCCACGCCAGCGCCTTCTGCCACCCGTAAACCCCCCTCGTCTCGGATAAATGCCCGACGTAGTCCTTGATGGTGAGGCCGAGAGGCACGGTGCCGGTCCCGTGGTCGAAATAGACGAGGTCTTTGCCGACGGCGGTGTCGGTCGAGCTGACGAGCGCGCAGCCGGAAGCGTTCGGGTCGCAGTAATCGAAAGGGATGCCCGGCCGCGGCTCGGACAGATTGTTAACGTCGGCGTACTCGCGCCACGCGAGGTTGAACCAGAAGCCTTCGTCCTCAAGTTCCATCAGTATCGTCTCGAAGGAGGGGATATAAATCCTCCCCGACGCGCTCATGCTCGCGTCGAGAGAGAGCCGCTTGACGGACTTCGGCCGCACCACCCACTCGACTTCTACGTAGTCCACCTCGGAGTAGAACTCGACGTAATCTTTCGAGGCTTTGAGCCCGCGGTTTCTCAGGAAGCCGTTGATGTAGTCGGAGTCGGTCCCCTCGGCCAGTTCGCCGCGCACCAGCTCCACGTCCGGCGACCCCTTAAGGTCTTCGACGACCTTCGTCAGCGTTTGGAAGTAGTTTTTCTTTCCCATAAAAGTCAGGAGAGGTCGAAAGTGTACGTGCCGCTGTGTCGGGTCTGGGCGTCGAGGATTTCCCGCCAGTCGTTGGCGAGGTAATTCGAGTAGGGGTAAGTATCCCTGAACAGCGAGGTCGGGTCGTTGTAGTACCTCCTCATGGCGGTGCGGACGCTGACGTTCGGGTATTCGGTGATGGCCGCGGCGATTCTGCGCGCGGCGTCCTGCGGGATGCCCAGCGTCCTCTGCATGAAGGGCCGCCCGATGTTCTTGAAGATGATGACGAGCGGCCCGCCGCCGCGGCCGGGCATCGAGGGGCGCGGGAAGCCGGAATAGGGTTGGCGGCCGAGCTGGCGGTCTTCGACGGGCTGATTCCTGTTGTTCATCCTCATCGTGCCCCACGTGTAGGTCATGGCCGTCGGGAAGTCGCTGAGGGGCGCCCTCGCGTTGCCGTATTCGATGTCCACCTTCATATACAACATGGTGCCCGGTTCGAGAACCCGCCGCAGGACTTGCCGCTCGACGAGGGCTTCGTGTCGGGTGTTGAGCGTGCGCGGCGCGGCCACGAGGTTGAAGACGGCGGCCGGCCCGTGCAGGCCGCTGTGGATGAGGTGCCACCTCACCCAGTCGTTGTAGACCGACGGGCCTGATGGCCCGCGGGCGATGTTGATTCTGTCTAAGAAAGCCCAGCCGGGCACGCCCGCCACGGAGTTGGCGGCCGGGTTGCCGACGGTGTTGCCCCGCAGGGCCGTGAGGGGCTTGGCCTCGATGCGCCCGAGCTTGCTGCCCGCCGCCGGGTCAATGCGGGTGACGACCGTCTCGGGCCTCGTGCCGCCGACGCCGAGGATTTTGACCTGGTCGGTGAGCGTATCATAGAGCTGCCTGATCTCGGCCTGCTTGGCGCTGAGCTGCCCGCGCTGGGCCGAGGTCGGGCCCGCGCCGAACGTCCTCTCCAGATTCTTCAGTTCCGTGAGCTTGGTGTTTATCTGTTGGTGACTGCGGATGGCCCTCTGCTTGGCCTGCGTCCGCGGCCGGTCCGAAGAAGGCACGACCAGCGCCCGCAGGTACGCCTCGAACGCCTGCGGCCGGGTCGCCAGCATCAGCGTCGGCTGCTCCGGGTTCTCGACGTAGAGGGAGTGGCTTTCGCCGTCATCGGTCTGGAAGGCTTTCCTCAGGCCGAGCCAGTCCACGAGCCTGCTGACCACGGCGCGCGCCGCGCCGGCCGCGGCCGTCCCGACCCGCTGCGCCATCGTGCTTATCCAGGCGACGGCGCGGTCGAGCATCTGGTCAACGCGCTCCTGAAGGCTCTGGATGGTGCGCTGGACGTGGGCGCCCACGTCGCCGAGGCCGATGAAGCGGGCGAGGAAGTCGAGGATGACGGGGATGGTGCGGGCCATCGTCCGCTCGACGAGGCCGGCCGCCGCGGAGACGGAGCCGGCGGCGATGGCGGCGATGGAGTTGAGGACGGACTCGACGAGGTCGAGTATCTGGTTGATGCGCTGGATAAAGAACTGGATGGTGGTGTAGGTCTTGACGATGGCCTGGATGACGGCGCCGACCGGGTTCAGGAGCGAGAGCAGTTGCATGATGCCGGCCCTCACGAGCTGGCGCTGGATGAAGGAGCGGATGCCGCCGAGCGCCGCCTCTTGCAGTTGGCCGAAGAACTCGGTGACGCGCTCGCGCAGAGCCTCGACGAGTCCGCGCTGGCGGATGTCCTGAATGAGCTGGAAGCCCGATTCGAGCATCGCCACCGTCCGCTCCCCGAGCACGCGTACGAGCTTCTGCCGGACGCGATCCCACGTGAGCCCCAATATTTGCATCACGAACCAGACGATGCCGCGCATGTCCCAACGCTCCGGCATCTGAACCCCGGCGCGCGCCACCGGCCCCGTGAGCCACGCGATGACGCCTTGCTGGAGGTGCCGCAGGATGTTCGTCATGAACTGCCTGACGCCCTGCCCGACGGCGCCGAGCAGGTTGCGGAGGAAGCCGACGGGGTCGCGGATGATGAGGTTGAAGGTGGCCTGTGCGCGCTTGAGGATGGCGAGCACGCGCGCGCCGCCCGCGCCCATCGCCGCCTCGAAAATCAACTCAAGCAGCTTCATCAGCGCGGCGCCCGCGAAGCCGACGAGGTCGCCCATCAGCGGGCGGAAGATGTCGGCGATGCGCGCGATGGTGTCGATGGGGTGCAGCACGTCTTCGAGCCGCAGCGAGTTCCACGCTTGAGCGAAGGTGCCGGTGACGCGGTCCCACGTCAGGTTGCGCGCGCGCGTCTCCTGTATGAACCAGTCGTAGGCGCGTTGGAGCGCGCGCGACTCGACGAGCTGGTTGACCTTCTCGGCGCCGCCGGGGATGAACTCGGCGAAGGCGCGGACGAGGTTGAGCGGCGAGCGGTCAACGGGCGCGCCCGTGAAGGGGTCGCGGCCGAGCAAGACCGTCACGAGCGTGTAGCCGGGGATGCGGCGGGCGAAGTCGCTGAGCGGCTGCATGAAGGTCTCTTTCAGCCAGGTGATGGCCTGACTGATGAGACGCGAGACGAAGGCGGTGATGCGGTTGACGGGCTCGGTGAAGATGTTGCGCGCGCGCCGCCACACGTCGCCGGGGCTGAAGATGTCTCTCCAGCCGAGCGAGCCCGTGAAGTCGGTGAAGCGGCGGCGCAGGTAGTCGAAAGTCAGGCCGAGCGAGGCGACCTCGTCGCTGACCCAGCGGCCGATGCGCTCGACGACGCCGTAGCGGTTAAGAATCTGGAAGAGCAGTTCGCCGCCGGGGATGAGGCCCATGAAGCCGCGCAGGAGGTTGGTGAAGTTGCGCTCGACGGCGCGCATGTTGATGGGGTTGCGCCCGATGATGACGGTCAGCAGCGTGAAGCCGGGGACGTTGGCGGCCAAGTCCGCCAGCCCGTCGAGGATGTCGCTCAGGCCGAGCCGCTGCACGCGCGGGCTCGGGGTCCGCTCCTGCACCGTGAACCGCTCGCCGCCGACGGCCGCCGCCGAAGCCCGCTCGGCCTCGCGCTCGTACGCGTTGTTTACCCCTTCGGATAAAGGTTGCGGCGTCGGCGTGCCGCCCTGCTGCTGGACGACGTGCGCGGTTTCGTGCGCGATGAGGCGCATGTCCGTGGGCCGTTCGCGCGGGCCGAGGAAGATGTGCGTGCCGTAGGTGAAGGCGCGGGCGCTGAGGCTTGAGGCCACGTCGGCCGAGCGCGCGTCCGTGTGGACGCGGACGCCTTCGAGCGAGACGCCGAAGGTTTCTTCGAGCTGGGGCCGGACGGCCTGCGGCAGCGGCTCGCCCGGCCCGGCCGTGCCGGCGAAATCGGCGAGCCCCGTGGGCCGGATGGCGTGCTCGGCCGCGGCCCCTTCGGGGTGGACGTGGACGGCTTCGGAGGCGCCGCCTGTCGGCGGGAGTCTGACGGCCGGGGGCGCCGCGCGGCGCGCGACGGGCGAGGGCGCGGGCGCGCGCGCGGGCGAGGGTCGGGCGGGCCGCGAGGGCGCGGCCGACGGCGTCGGCGGCGCCGTCGTCCTCGTCGTTCGTGTCGGGGGGTTCGGCATCTCTCGCTCGCGCTCAGTTCGGGTTGAAGGCTTCGGCGTAAGCCGAACGCAGGGGGCAGACGGCGCCTTCCTTGCTGTACTCGCGCCGCACGGCCGCCTCAAGGTGCTCGGACGTGATGGTCCCACCGTTCGAGAGCGCGAGCAGCGAGGCGTGCAGCACGGCGTTGCGAATCTGCCCGCCGCTCAGCGAGCAGCGGCGCGACACCTCGCCCAGCAAGTTCTGTCCGACGGCGTGCTTCTGCGGCAGGTGCAGGCCCCAGATGGCGAGCATCTCGGCGGGCTCGGGCGCGCGGAACTCGACTATCACGTCCATGCGGCGCTGGAAGGCCGAGTCGATGCGGTCGGCGGCGTTGGTCGTGATGAGAAGAATGCCTTCGAAGCTTTCGAGCCGCTGGAGCAGGTAGTTGGTTTCGAGGTTGGCGTAGCGGTCGTTTGAGCTTTGGACGTTGGTGCGCTGCGTCAGGAGCGAGTCGCCTTCGTCGAGCAGCAGGACCACGTCCAACTCCTCGGCGCGGGCGAAGATTTGGTTGAGACTCTTCTCCGTCTCGCCGATGTACTTGTTGACGACCGAGGAGAGGTCGAGCCGGTAGAGGTCCATCTTGAGGACCGAGGCGAGGAGGCGCGCGGCCAGCGTCTTGCCCGTCCCGCTCGGGCCGCAGAAGAGGGCGCGGACGCCCGCGTTCAACTGGCGCCCGAAGTCTTCGCCCACCGCCTCACGCAGACGCTCGCGCGAGCGGCAGCGGCGCTCAAGGCTTTCAAGCTCGCGCAGCGTCTCCGGCTTGACGGCGAGCGATTCCCAACTGCCCGAAGTCTCGACGCGGACGGCCAAGGTGTCGAGCGCCTGCCGGTTCAAGTCGCGGCTCGCGCGCTGCACGTCGTCGGCCGTCACGTCGCTCCTGCCTTCGAGCGAGGCGTAGGCGCGCGCAAGCCCCGCCGCCCGCCGGATGTTGCCGCCCGTCATGCGGAAGCGCGCCGCAATCTCTTCGACTTCCCCTGCGCCGTCTCTCTCGCCGAGCGCGCTCCGCCAGTGCTCAAGCCGCGCCGACGCCTCCGGCATCTCAAGCGTGACCGTGATGGCGCGCTCGACGCCCTCGCCGCGCAGGCCGCCCTGCCTGCCGAGCACGACGGCGAGCGGCCCCGTGTAACAACCGAGCGCGGGTATCTCCGCCGCCTCGCCCGGCCCGAGGTCCAAAACGACGAGCGGCATCGAGCCCGTCAGCGTCGCCAGCGCGCCGAGCAGCCGCCAGCGCGCGTCCTCCGCCCCGCCGAGCCCGCCCGCTTCCAGAACGCCGCGCCCCAAAGCGCGCGCCACCGCGCCGGCCAGCGTCCTCCTCCCGTTGTGCTGCGGCCCGCGCACGACGAGCGCCTGCGCCTCGCCCGACGCGAGCAGCGCGGGCAGCGCCGCCGTCTTCGCCCGCAACGCCTCGGGCACGATGAGCGCGTCCGCTTCCGCGAGATGCACGGCCTCGCGCTGCCGCACCCAAGGCGCGAGCGCGCGGTCGCCCGCCTCGCCCTGTATCGCGTCCCAGACGAGCGGGTGGACGTGCAGCACGTGCTCTGAGCGCGGCGCGTCCCCGTTCGCCACGTTCAAAAGCCCAAGCTCCTGAAGTCGCCGCAGCAGTCGCCGCGCGCTTCCCCCTTCCTCTTCCCGCGTGCGCCACGTGTAGAGCAGGCCGAGCGACGGACCCTGACGATGCGCGCCCGGCTGGAGCGCGTCGAAGACGGCGCCGAAGCGCACGTCCTCCTCGACCATGTTGGCCGTCAGCAGGAGCACCAGCGCGTCGTAACCGAGGCCCGCCGCGTCGCCCAGCGCCGCCAGCGGCAGGTGTCCCGTCGCCTCGTCTTCGTACGCGAGCAGCGACGCGCGCCACGACGCCAGCGCGTCTTCGAGCGTCATCCCCCCGGCGCCGTGCAGCGCAAGCTCCTGATAGTAGCCTTCGAGAAACGGAAACTGCTTGGCGACCTCCTCCCACGAGTCGAAGGAGTAGATGAGGTGCTCGATGAGGTGCAGCACGGCCGCGTAGAAGTAGAGCCTGAAGTGCTGGCCCGGCGCGCGCGCGACGTTCTCGAAAAGGTCGTCCCTCATCGTCTCGATACCTCCGGCCCTACTCGTAATGGAAGGCGACGAAGCGCCCCGCCGCCGGCACCCATCCGGGGTCGCGGTCGAGCCCCGCCAGCCGAATCTCTATCGGCAGCCCCGACAGGCGGAAGTGCACGTCAACGTGCGACGCCGTCACGACGACGCGCGCCTCCTGCTCGCAAAGCAGCCGCGCCAGCTCCCGCCCGTCGCCGACCCCGAGCGCGAGCCGCAAACGCTCGCTCACCGTTCCCGTCAACCAACCGACCCACTCCCCCAAACTCTGTCCGGCGGGGGGAGTAAAATCTTTGCCCGGCTCCTCGTCAGCGTCGCGCCCCGCGAGCCGCGCGAGCAACGACCAGACGGGGTCCTCGCAAACCGTCTCGCCGTACAACTCGCGGCCGACGAGCGCGACGAAGTCCCAAACCGGCAGCGCGAGGCCCGGCTTCAAAGGCGTCGTGAAGTCGCCGTAGAGTTCGAGGAACAGCCCGACGTTGACGAGATAAAAGAGCCCGCCGAGGCGCGTCGCCACGCTCGCTTCGAGCAGCCGGGGCGGAGGCGCATCGTCATTCTCTTCCTCAACAGACTCGTTCGACTCGGCCGCCCACGCCCGACTATTTCCGACAGCCTCCCTCTCAAGATTCTCGGCCGATTCCGGTCGTGCTTCTCCACGCCCCTCATCCTCACGCACGCCCCGCGGCCCTGCTTCGACCGTTGACTCCTGCGCGCCTTCATCCCCGCCCCGCTTCGCCGTCTCAGGACGACGCGTTTGCCCCGACGCCTCCGCGACTTCTCGTCCGTGCTCTTCCGCGTTAGAGCCCGGCGCGGATTGATTGACTCCTTCGCGCTCGTTCGGAGTTTCATGAAGGCCGTGCTGTTTGAAATCGCCGTCGCGCTTCGGGCTCGCATCGCGGCGCACGTTGGTCTCGTGCTTCGCAAGCCATGCGATAACTTCGAGCGCGAAGGCGGGCGCGCGGGCGACGTGGGGCGCGCGGGCGAGCGTCAGGCCGAAGCCGAGAAGGCTTTGCTGCTCGCGGCCGAGCCCGTGCGCGCGTGCTTCTTCAACTCGTCCGTGCCACGGCGCGCGCGCTTCCTCTTCGCCCGCGCCGCGGGCCTCCGCATGAAGGCCGGGCGTTTGCGCCTCGGAGTGGGCGTGAGGCTCGAACGCCTTTCGCAGCCCGAAGACGCCGAAGGCGTGCGCGACGCGGGCGAGCAGCAACGCGGCCTCCGAGTCATTCAAAGAGCGCGCGAAGTCTTCGGCCGTCCCCGCGTGCGCCATGTGTTCGAGCGCGGCCGGGACGTGCTCGGGCGCCTCCATCCAGACGCCGAGGACGAGGGCGCGCGTCCCGGCGCGCGCGCTCAGAAGACTTCGCCACCACCAGCGCCCGGCCGACGCCGCGCCTGCCAGCCAGTCCGTCGCGAGGCAGGCCATGAGCTCCGCGCGGTCGGCGAACAGCACGGCCTCCGCCGCTTCCGAGACGGGGCCGCGAGCCGGACGCGCCGCCCGCGCCGCGAGGGCCGAGAGGGCCGAAGTCACCGACCGCTCCCACGAGCGCGCGGCGCCGGAAGGGTCGCGCGAGGACGCGTGCGGCCGAGTCGTCCGCAGCCCGCGCACGCAGACGATGGCTGAGGCGGGCACGCCCGGCGGGTGCAAGTCCATCGCGGAGAGCGCGGCGTTGAGACGGAGGCGCAGCGCCAGCGCGTCGCGCTCGTGCGAGCGGGCGCGCAATCTGCGGATGTGGGTTTTGCCCGACCCGACGAGCATCAGAAAGCTCCGCCGCCGTCCTTACTTCTCCCACTCATCGGTCACAATCTCCCATGTGGTGACAATGCTCAGACCCATGCCGACCGTGCTGCCGCCGGGGCGGAAGAAGATGACGCGGCCCACCTGCTTCTGCCGGAGTGGAGTTTGCTGTCCCTCGCTGCGCGAGACTTCCTTGGGCGGCGCCGTCGGGTCGAGCCCGAGGTCGGGCCGGGTCAATATCAGCCAGTCGCGCCACGACGCCAGCCAGCTCTTCACGTCCATGCGGGCCGGCTGCGCGGGCGTCATCCCGGAGTAGGGGCTGCTCACGGCCGCCTCGACGAAGCTGCCGTTGACGGTCCAGCTATAGTGCGAGCGCGGCTTGCGCTGCGGCCTGTCCTCCCCGAGAGAGTAGGAGATGCCCTCGGAGGGCAGGCCGACCGTCCTCTGCGCCGTCTGGCCGGGCGCGACCGTCAGGTTGAAGTTGGTGTCGGGGTAAGAGGCGGGGCCGCCCGAGGTCTTCGGGCGAATCCTGACGCTGACGGTCCCGGCCGGGACGTTGCCGACCGTGGCGGTGTCGTTCGCGTCGAAGGTGACGGCGGGCAGCGACGCCTGGTTGGCGGGGGTGACGATGGCCTCGAAGGCGCCGAGCTTGAAGCCGCTCGGCCACGTCAGCGAGAGCCGCACGGTGCCCTTCACCGGGTCGAGCTGGATGGTGACGGGGGTGGAGCCGCCGGGCGCGACCAGCAGGCCGCCCTGACTGGTCCCGTTGTAGTTCGCCGCGGTTACTACGATGGTGTACGCGCCGGGCGGGACGCCTATCTCCCAGACGTTGTTGCCGACCTTCGTGCCGGTGGTGAAGACCGAGCCGCCGAGGGCCTTCACTTCGGCGCTGGTGATGGGGGCGCCCGTGTTCTTGTCAGTGAGCGTGACGACGAGCTTGCCGTTGACGGGCTCCAGCGTGACGGGGATGGTCAAGACCTGCTTGGCCGCGACCGTGACATCGAAGGTCTTCGGTTTGTAGTTCGGCCCCTTGACCGTGACGGTGTGGGCGCCGGCCTCGATGTCCTTGAAGGTCCAGATGCCTTCGACCTTGACGGCGGTGACGACGGCGCCGTTCTGCTTGCTGGCCGCCTTCACGTCGTCGGCGACGTTGTCGATGCGGGCCTGCGAGAGCTGGTCGTGAATCTCCAGCTTGACGAGGCCGGTCGTGACGGGCACGGGTTGCAGCTCGATGGTCGCCTCGACGTTGGTGGCGACGATGATTTCGACGCCCCGCTTCTCGCCGGTCACGTACTCGTCGGCCGTGACGCGGACGGTGTAGGTGCCGGGCGGGACGTTGTTGACAATCCACTTGCCTTCGGCCGTGGGCGAGCCTTGGAGCGGCGAGCCGCCGCCGCCCTCGCGCGTGAGCGTCACGGTCTTGACTCTGCCCCCGATTGATTCGTGCTTCTCGGCGTCTTGGATGGTCAAGAGCAGGCTCCCCGGCGTGTTGACGGTGAAGAGCACGTCGGTCGTGCGCCCCCCGACGACGGCGATTGTTTGCGGGTCAGAGATGAAGACGCCGGGCGCGTTGATTCTGACCGTGTAGCTGCCGGCTTCGAGGTTGCCGACCGGGTAGAGGCCGCTGCCCTCTTCGACGTGCGCGAAGAGGCGGAGGCTGGTGCGCTCGGCGTCCTCGGCGTAGACCTGACCGGCCCTGACGGGCGCCGACGGCGGCGTGACGAAGACGCGGAGTCGGCCTCGGGGCGAGCGCGCGAAGAGGGCGAAGTCGCCGCCGCCGGGCACGCGGTAGACGGCGTAGGGCGCGGGCGGCGACGCGCCGAAGCTCGAAGCCGACGCGAAGGCGTTCAGCTTCACGGGCGAGAGCGGGAGCGCGTTTTCAAATACCGCGCGCAGGAGCCCTTCGTCAACCTGCGTTTCGCGCGCGGGCGCGTGCGGCCCGAGGAACTGACGCCAGTTGAAGCCGCGCGTCGCCGTCGTCGGGAGCAGCCCGACGGGCGGGAGGAAGGCGAGGTGGTCGTCGGCCTTGAGGCTCGCCGTGTCGGTTATCGAGAGGTCTGACTGGATGGCGGCGAGGTGTTCCTGAAAGTGGAGGAAGGCGGCCAGCGATTCGCCCCCGCGGCGTTCGCCGGTCAGCGGCTCGAAGCGTTCCGAAGGCGAGTGATGCGTGACGGGGCGGCGCACCGACCAGTTATCAACGAAGCCGACGCCGGTCGTCGCCCAGTAGACGACGGCGAGCGGCACCTCGTCGTCGGCGAGCTGCGCGGGGCGCTTCGAGTCGAGCAGGCCGTAGGAGTTGAGCGGCTGGGCGAGCGGGTTCCTCTCGAAGTCGCGCAAGGGCGCGGCGCCGAGGCATTCGTAGGCGACGCGGCTGCGGAGCGTGCCGAGGTTGGTGCCGAGCTGGTCGGAGGTGAGCAGCCTGACGAGGCGGAAGCGCACGCCCTCGACGCGGTAGCGCGTGTTGCAGGTGACGACCGTCTCGCCGAGGCCGCTGAAGGGCGCGCGCCCCTCGCTGCCTTCGGCCGGGGCGACCGTCAGGAGGTAGACGCCCGCGCCGGAGAGGTAGACGCCGCCCTGCGTCGTCCGGCAGTCCTTGAAGGTCTGGCCCGCCGGGGCGCCTTCGTCCGAAGGCTGCTGGACGAGGGCGAGGTCGGCGGCGGCCGTCAGCTTAAGCGTGCGGCCCTCGCGGTTGACGGCGAGGCCCGAGCCGACGGTGACGACTGGCGTCTGCGCCGTGTTGGCGGCCGAGAGCACGACTTCGAGGCCGTAGGCGACGCCGTGGCCGACGGCTTGGCCGAGACGGGCGCGCCCCTCGCGGTTCGCGTCCTGCTCCTGCTTCAAGTCCTCGGCCGAGAGCAGTCGGCCGTTGAAGAAGTTGACCGAGCGGATGCCGCCCCTCAGTATCGGTTCCAGCAGTTCGGTGTAGCTCATGCGCTCACACTCCGTCCCGTGCTTTACCGGCCGGCCTCGAAGCGGCTGACCTCAATCATGAACTCAAGCTGTTCCATCTCCGCCGCGCTCACGAACCGCCCCTGATTGATGACGCGCAGGACGAAGCCCTTCTCGTTGAACTCGGCGAAGGTGATGACCGTGCCGTAAAGGTTGTCGAGCTTCTGCGCGACGACCGGCATCGCCATGACGACGTATTGGAACTTCTCGGGCAGCGTGTAGCCGTCGAAGGTGACGGTGAGCGAGCCGTCGGCGATGCCCGCCACGCGCAGGCCGCCGTAGACGGGCGCGCGCTTCGGGATGATGCCGGCGGCGACGATTGAATAGGCGGGCTGGCCCGCGGGGCGCCCGACGAAGGAGCCGCTGGTGGAAGTGGTCGTGTCGCCGCCCGTGTCGTCGCGCGGAGGCTGCGGCAGCGCCTCGGGCGTCCACGTCCCGCCGCGGAAGACGAGCACGTCGCCGTCGTTGTAGGGCGCCGCGGCGGGGCGCGAGCCGACGGGGACGTTCTTGATTGCGCTCACGGTCGAAGCGTTGAGCGGCCCCGTCACGTCTCCGCCCGGCGCGAGCGCGCGCCAGCGGGGCGCGGGCAGCGGCGGCGAATCGACGCCGGAGAAGACGAGCACGTCGCCGTCCGAAGGGCCTTCGCCCTCCTCGGAGAAGTCCGCGATGGCGGTGCCGCGCAGGCCGACGACGGTCGTCGCGTCGCGCGCGCCGGTCACGTCGCCGTCGAGCGCGATGTCGGGCGACTCGGGCGTGCGCGCCTGCCAGCGGCCGGGCGTCGCCTCGTCGGGGACGGTCCACGTCAAGACCTGTCCGTCCTGCGGGCGGTTGGCTTCGGCCGAGAGGTCAACGAGGTCCGTGCCGAAGAGGCGCCGGACGGAAGTCTCCGCGCGGGGGCCGACGACATCGCCCGCGAGGTTGCCGGGCGGCTGCGAGGTCCAGGAGCCCTGCGTCTGGCCGTCGGGAATCGAGTAGGTCAGCAGCTCGCCGTTCTGCGGTCTGACTTCGCGGAAGTTGGCGACGGGCTCGCCCTGAATCCTGTTGACGGAGGTGTCGGCGACTTCGCCGGTCACGTCGCCGTCGAGCGTGATGTCGGGCAGCGGCGCGGCCTGCCAGTGCCCTTCGGTGGGGGGACTCGAAGACTGCACGAAGGTGAGCACCTGCCCGTCGGCGAGTGGGGTCGAGGGGTCGGGCGGGGCGATGGTCGCGCCTTGGAGCGTGAGGTCGGCGTGAACCCAGATGGGACTGAGTGCCGGGGAAGATTCCCCCGCGCCGCCTTCCCCGCCGCCGCCCTCCTCGCCCGTCTCGACGAGCATGTAGGTGAGCATCTGGCCCTGCCGCGCGGTCGCTTCGTTGTAGACGAAGGGGACGCCTTTGAGCGCGCTCAGCTCGTTGTCGTTGGAGGAGCCGGTCACGTCGCCCGCGAGCGGCAGGGGCGGGGCGTCGGCGCCGACCCAGCGGTTGCTCGCGTAGAGGAGCACCTGTCCGTCAACGGGCGGCGCGGTGGCGGAGGGCGCGACGGGGATGCCGTTGACGCTTCCGACGACGGTGCGGCCGTCGCCGCCGATGTAGGCGTCGCCGACGAGGTCGGGCGTGCCGTGCGTGTGGTCGGCGCGGCTGAAAGACTTCGACGCGCCGGAGGAGGCGGGCAGGCCGAACGCCCTCTCCTCCTCGACGGTGTCGGCGGGCGTCGGCGGGCGGCTGCCGCACTCGACCCACTCCTGAAGCATCCGCAGGTGAAGCACGAAGGGGCGCCGCCCTTCGTTGACGGCCGCTTTGGCGAGGCCGGGGTGTTCCAGCTCCCAGCGGTCTCCGGCCGCGGTCCTGCGGACGGGGACGGTCAGCTCCGCGAGCAGGACGCCTTCCTCGTTCGGCGGCAGGCCCGCGGTCTGTCCGGCGCCGCCCCAGAGCGGGCGAAGCTCCGTCACCCAGATGCGCAAGGCCGCGCGCAGGAACTCGCAGGCGTCGGAGGCGCGGACGCGCAGCGCCGCGGGCGGCGAGCCGTACATGAAGTCGGGCGGGGAGGTGGGCGGCGAAGGAATCTCGGCGGCGCCGCGGACGGCTCGCTCGAACTGCTTGATGTCGGCGAACGTCCCCGTGCTCTCGTCGCCCGCGACGACCCATTGCGAGAGCCACCGGACGAAGTCTCGGAGCGCGTCGTCCTCGCGTTGGTCGGGCGGGTCGAAGCTCAGCTCAAGGCGGAAGTTGTCGGCGAGGCGCGAAGCCTCCATCGAGTCTTCCTCGCTGCGGCAGGGCTCGCCCGGTATCGGCACCTCGTCGGTCGCACACTCGCGGTAACTCAAGACGACGTAGACCGGCAGCGCCGTCGCCCCCGAAGGCAGCAGGTCGAGCCGCGCGCGGTTGCGCTCCTGCGAGAGCCAATCGCCGAGGTCCGCGCACTGAGTCGGCGTGACGCGGATGAGCTGGCCCCGCGGGCTCAGGGCCGCGCCCGGCGTGATGACGACCTCGGCGCGCGCGTCGGCGTCGTAGGCGACCGAGACGGCGAGGCCCGAGACGGTGCCGTAGCCGACGAGGTCGCGGCCGAGCCACTGGTCGCGCCCCGAGAGGTATGCGAACTCCTGCGTGAAGTCGTCCACGCCGAGCACCATGCCGAGCGAGTAGTTGACGTGCTTGGCCGGGTCGGGTCGGGTGACGGACGAGCCCGCCACGCGCGCTGAGAAACTAGACATGACCTTTCATCTCCGTAAAAGGGTCTTCATGCTCCGAGCCGCACGAAGCCGAGCGACTGACGGTCTGGAACGTCCTGCGGGTGCGTGGGCGAGATGTAACTCGCCGCCAGGTGCTCGCGCCCGAGCACCATCGGAGGCATCAACTGCGGCGCGCGGCTGCCCACGTGGAGCAGCGTGTCGGAGCCGACGCGCGCCTCGCCGACGCGGAACATCGCCCAGTAGAACTTCACGTCGAAGACGGTGTGGGCGGGCTTCTCAAGGTTGACGATTCTTCGCGCGAGGTCGAGCCGCCGCCGCTGCTTTTCGCTGTCCAAACTCTCCGCGGCGGGCATCGGAAGCAAGACGGTGAAGCGGTGGGCCGCGCGCCGCATCGGCAGCACGAGGGCCTCAAACTGATACCAGTCGTGGAGCCGCGCGGCCTGCGTCGGCAATTCGTCGAACAGCGAGACGACGCCGAACGAAGGCCAGCGTGTGCCGTGCGCGAGGTTGAGCGCGGCGACGTTGTGGTAGCGGCGCGCGAGGTAGTCCTGCCACCAGCCGCGCTCCTCCTGCTTAGAGGCGTCGAGGTAATCCTGCCAATCCTTCGCGAGCGTCGAGCCGGCCGTCACGTCCGCGGGCAGGGGCGCGCGGACGAAGCGGCGCCACGCGGTGCCGTGGGCTTTGTTCAGGTCCGCGACCGACTTGTAGCGGCAGCAGAGGAAGTTCTGCCAGCGGCGTCGCTCGGCGTCGGCCGAGGCGGGGACGAAGCCGAGCACGTCCTGAGCGAAGCCCCGCCAGAAGTGGAGGCGCCGCCTGCCGGGGTGGCGGACGGGGAAGGGTCCGACGCGGTACGGGCCGAACGTCCTGAGCATGTGCTCGCGGTAACGCTTATGCAGCACGTCAGTGCCCTGCGCCGGCGCCCAGCGCCCTCGCCCGGCGGCGGCCGTCCCGTCGCCGAGTCCTTCGGTCGGGTCGCCGAGCATGACGGCCGGCGTTTTCCGAGTGCCGAACCTCTCGACGATGCGGACGCCGTTGCGCTCGTAGCCGCGCGGCTCGTTGTCGTCGTCGAAGATTGAATCGTCGGGGCAGGCGTCGAGCGCGAGGCGGAGCGCGGAGCGCAGGCCGCGCACGGTGCCGCGCGTGTGGAAGAAGTGCGCGGCGTGCTTGATGAAGAGGCGGCGGCGGCGGTCGTCCCATGTCGGGTCGAGCGTGGCGCCGAGCCAGCCGGCGAGCCATTCGAGGGCGTCGGCGGGCGCGCTCCTCACGTCGAAGAGAAGCTGCGCGGCGGCGATGCGGTCTTCGACCGTGGTGTAGATGCCTTCGACGTTGGCGAGGAAGCGGTCGAGGAAGGAGGCCGACGACTTGTCCTCGCGGTAGACGGCCGGGAGGTAGCGTTCCAGGTAAGAGAAGCGCGGGTAGTAGGCGCGAAGGGCGCGCAGGCGCGGCGTCGTCCGGCCGTTGCCGGAGAGTTCGAGGCGGAGTTGTATGAAGCGTCCGCGCGCGTTCTGGAAAAGCAGTTCCCACGTGCCACGGTCCTTGCCCGCAGGGTTCGAGACGAAGGGAAGCTCGGAGCCGTCGCCGCGCAGGTAGAGGCGCGGCTCTGCTTGCCAGTCGGCGAGTTCGAGTGTGGCGTCTTCATCCGCGGCGCGCGTGAAGACGCGCACCTGCGTCTCGGGCGGGATGCAGGCGTCGAGCATGAGGCGGTGCCAGACGCAGCCGGGCTCGCGGCCGTCGAAGACGGGCGACAGCAGCGTGCCCGCGGGCGTGTAGCGCGGACGCTTCTGCTCGACGAGCGGAATCCAGCCGTCGCCGTAGTCGTAGAAGAGTTCGCCGCCCGCCGCGACCAGTCCCCGCGCGCCGAAGAGTCGCATCGGCAGGTAGTCGGGCAGCGGGCGCAGGCTCAGACGCTTCGAGCCGGGCGGGCTCGCATGCGCATCGTCCTCTTCGGTGGCGGCGAAGGCGAAGCTCTGGTTGCCGCCCTCCGAGACGACGTAGACGCGGCCGAGCCCTCCGCCCTCGTCTTTCGCCGGGATGAAGGCGAAGTCGTAGCCGCGAAGGGTGATGGCGGACGTGCTCTCGATAAGCTCGGGCAGCTCGTCGGTCGATGCCGGGGGGCCGAGCTTGCGTCCGCGCGCGTAGCGGTAGACGCGGCAGAAGTCTTCCGAAGGGTTGCGGTCGAGGATGAGGACGGAGCCGTCCGGCATCGTCTCGATGGCGACGGGGTCTGAGGCTTCGAGCCGGTGCGGCCGTTTGGGAAAGACGCGCGGCGCGGTGCGTCGCTCGGGTCCGCCGCCGCGCGGCTGGAAGTCGTCGCGGCCCCCGCGGCGAAGCTCAATCAACTCCTGCTCGCCTTCCAGCAGCACGTCGAAGCGGCGGTCCAAGGACCAGAAGGCGCGGCGCTCGCGGTCGAGGATGTGGACGCCGCCGCCGGGCGCGGCCGTCATGTCGAAGGGCGTGAAAGGCGACTCCGCGGGCCAGACGATTTGTTGGGGAGCGCCGCCCGCATGGAGGTCGAAGAAGATGATGCCGGCCGGCTCGACGACACCGACGACGAGGAAGTGGTCTTCGGTCACGGCGAGGCCGCGGAAGCGAAGCTGTGCGGGCTGCGACTGTTCGCGCGGGCGGAAGTCGCCGGGCGCGGCGTCGCAGACCTGCTTCGCGTTCTCGGGCGGCCAGAAGGTCGAGACGCGGCGCGAGCCTTCGGAGCGGGCGAGGATTCTCAGCTCCGTCTCGTCAATCGTGTACCAGTTTCCGAAGCGGTCGCGGGCCGAGCCGCGCCTGCGCTCGACGGGCGGCGGCAAATCCTTGGCCGAGGCGATGAACTGGAAGACGCGCGGGTGCAGCGTCAGCTCCGAGCGTTCGGCGTCCCACAAAAGCTCGCGCCCGCCGCCGCCCGCGATTGACGCGAGAGAGGCGGCGGCAAGCTCGTCTTCGCCGACGCGGTCGAGGGGCGTGCCGCCCGCGTCCGTGCAGCGCCTCCACCAGTCCTCCTTGCCGAGCAGGAGTTGATAGCGTGTTCCGTTGGCGTCCAACTCCTTAACACTCCTCCGGGATGACGGGCACGGGCAGGAACGTGTCGCCGCCGCCGTCCGTCCCCGTCCCGCCGCCTGCCGCGCCCGAGGCGATGCCGCGCAGCTCGTCCAGATTCATCGGGTCGCCCACCGTTATCGAGAGGCCGAGCACGCGCGGAAGCTCAAGGCCGTTCATCCTTATCTGCGGCTCGGCCGCCTTCGCGCCTTCGGCGACCAACACGTCGTTGACGGAGAGCACGCCGCGGACGCGGTTCGCTTCGGCCATCAGCTCGCGGTCGGTGACGGCCGTCTCAAGCGGCCAGCCGCGGCGGCGCAGGGCGTATTGCGGCGTCGTCTCGTCGGGCCGTTCGAGGACGGTCGAAGGGTCGGCCGGGAGCGGCGAGAGGAAGCGCATGACGGCGGCGCGCACCTCCTCGCGCACCTGCGCGACGCCGACGCCCGCGACGACGTTCAAGCCAATCGAAACCCAGATGCCTTTGTAGACGGGGCCGCGGAGGATGACCTCGGTGGTGACGAGGCGGCGCGGTTCGAGGTGGCGGCTGATGGCGTTGATGAAGAGGCGGTCGGGCGAGGGCGCGTCGGGCTGCGCGGGGTCGAAGCGCGGGATGACGAGCAGCGTGACGGCGCCGGGCGCGTCGCCCGAGACGTTGGGCACGAGGTCGGGGTTAAAAGCTGGGATGACTTCGACGCGCCCGATCTCGACGCCGGGCGTTCTGAGCGTGACGGCCTCGAAGTCGGCGGCGCTCACCAGCCGGTCGCGGTGTTGCAGGTAGCGCGGAATCAGCCTCTCGCCTTCGGACGCCGTCTCGGCGCGCGAGCCGCCCCACGTCCGCACGGGGTTTGTCACTCTCAAGCCGGCAGGCAGAGCCGCGCCCGTGTTGATGGAGCCCGCGCCGACGTTGCCGGCGGCGCCCATGCCGTAGTCGTACTCGGCGCGGATGGTCGCGCCCTGCGGCGGGCGGCGTCCGCGCGTGCCGTCGCCGAAGCGCAGCTCGCCGGATTCGGGGTCGAGGGCGAAAACGTCGGTCGGTCCGGCGGGCGCGGGCCGCGCGCTCGGCGACTCGCGCGGGTCGGGCGCGGGCACCTCGGGGCCTGCGCTCAGGAGGTCGTCCGTCTCCTTCCAGGGGTCCGGCTTCCCCTGCACGGTGACGCGGACCGAGCCGGGGATGACGGGCGTGTTGGCGAGCGTGACCGTCTGGTCGGGCTCGCCCGTGCCGGTGGGCAGCAGCTCATTTGTGACGTGTGCGCGCTGCGTGACGGTGCTCGTGTTGACGCCGACCCAGAGGAGCCGCGCCTGCGCGCGAGTTCCGGCGCGGAGGCGAATCCACGTGACGAGACGCTCCTGCAAATCCGTGTCTTCGAGCGCGGGCGGCAAGTCGCCGACGCCTGCTTCGAGCGGTTCGAGGTTGTTCCAGAGTCTTAGCTCGGAGGCCGCCGGGAGAGTCAGTTGGACGACGCCCGGCTCGGTGAGCACGTCAACGGACGAGGCGGCGATGAGGCGTTGATAACGAGGGCGCGGGGCGCCGGTCGCGTCCTTTTCGAGTTCGCCGCCGGGCGGGAGCTTCGGCAGCCAGTATTGCAGGTGCGTCTCGGCCTCCGTGTCGGCGCGGCCCCCCGGCGTCAGCCGGCGCGAGGCGTCAACGAGCGCGGGCACGACTCCCAAACTCAAGGTCTTCCCGGCTATGGACTCGCGCGCGTCTTCGATTCTCGCCGCGTAAGGCACGTCGCCCGCGCGGAGCATGAGGGCTATCCAGAGCGAGCCGTCAACGGCGTCGCTCCCGAGGTCAACCATGTCGCCCTCGCGCGAGGTGAGCGGCGTCGTCTGGTAGAGCTGAAGGCTGACCTGTCCTGACTGCTGCGCGTCGAAGGAGGCGTAGAGCTGTCGGTAGTATTCGCGGACGGGCTCGGTCGTCGCGTCGAGTTTTCGTTTGTAGAAGACCTGCGCCTCGACGGGCAGCACGTCCAAGCCCTGTTCGAGCCTGAAGGGCACCTGGCCGGCGCGGACTTCGAGGCCGGAGTTCAGGGTGAAGGTCTGCAAGGGGCCGCGCTCGTTCGTGAACTGGACGAGGCCGCGGGCGGAGCTTGCGGGCTGCAAGGGCACGCCGAGCAGCGTGAGGAACTTGAGGCGGTTGCGCTCCGGGATGAGGTTGCTGCGGTAGAGCAAATTCTCGGTGAGGAACGCGAACAGCTCGACGAGGGTGACGCCGGGGTCGCTGCGGTTGAAGTTGGTCCACTCGGGGTTGTGGACGGGGATGCGGGCCAGCGCCTCGTCCAAGAGGTCTTGGTACTTGCGGTCGCTGATGACGGGTACGGTCAGGGGCATCTCGCTTCTCGCTCCTCCTCTCAGCCGGCGAGCGTCACGCCGAGGCGGACGCGCTCGCGCGTCTGCGTGGCGACGAGCTGGTAGGTGATGGTGGCGACCGCGGCCTGCGAGTCGACGGGGTCGGCCTCGACCTCGACGCTCTCGACCGAGATGCGCGGCTCCCACTGTTCGAGCGCGCGCTGGATGCGGTCCTTTATCAAGCGGCGCGTCGTCACCGTGTTCGGCTCGAAGAGGTAGCCCGAGAGGCCGCCGCCGAACTCGGGCAGCATCAGGCGCTCGCGCCGCTCGGTCAACAGAATGACCTGGATTGACTCTCTCACGTTCAACTCGCCCTCGGACCACGCGACGCGGCCGTCGCCGCCGACGCGCGGCGGGAACGCGAGCCCGCGCCCGAACATTCGACCGCTCTCAGTGCTCATCTCTTCCCCTTAAACTTTGGCAGCGGGAAACACATGATGAAGAATGGAATCCAGCGGAAGATGAAGTCGAACAGCAGCACGATGATCATCAAAAGGATCATCGCGCAGATGGTGATAATCGGCAGCGAGAAGGTGCAGATCATGCCGAGGCTGTTGCTCCCGCTCTTGCACGGGCCGAGCTGGGGCGCCTTCACCGAGAGGTCTTTGTGGAACGGCCACGGCAGGACCGACAGCACGAGGTCGCCGAACGTGATGCCTTTCAGCCGTTGCATCTGCCCGCAGAGCACGTCGGAAATCATGAAGGCCGTGTTCTTGTCGAACTTGCGGAGGCCGGCGGGCGACGTGTCAATCGGCAGCGCGATGCGGATGGGGCGGGCCGGCGCGTCGGAGTCGAAGAAGCCCGCGAGCTGGAAGACGGCCGAGGGCTGGCTGACGACGGGCGGGTCGAGCGGGCCGCAGAAGGGGCGCTCGAAGACGCAGCGGATGACGAAGTTGCCTTCCCGCGTGTCGAGGACGGGTTGCGAGGCGACGGGCGGGCGCGGCGCCTTCTCCCGCGAGTCGGCCGGCAGCGCGCGGACGACGAGCGCGACGAGGTTGTCAATCAACTTCTGGCGGTCAACCAGCGCCTGCTTGACCCCCTCGGTGCTCAACGTGACTTCTTCCTTCGACTCGTCGCCCGGCTGGGCTTCGGCGATGTTGGCGGAAGGCAGCGGCACGCGGTCGGGCAGCTCGGGGTCGGCGAGCGGGAAGATGAAGTCGGGCCAGCCGTTGTCGCCCACCGCCGAGTTGCGGTTGTAAGGGTCGGTGTTGCTTTCGAGCTTCGTCTCGTAGTCTTTGGCCGGGTTGCCGACGAGCTGCAAGGCTTCGCGGAGCGAGGCGGGGACGTGCGTGTCCTTGTATTTCGTCCCGTCGGTCAGCTTCGTCTTGAGGTCCGGCTTGACGGACAGCCTCGCCAACTCGTCGTAGAGGATGACGGAAGCCGGGGCGAGGTTGAGTCCGTCTTTGCTGCCGGCCGCGACCGCCGACCAGACATCGGGCAGGTATTGCTTGAGGTACTTCGCGAAGTCGAGCAGCAGGTACCAGGAAATCATCTGCGACTGCTCGCGCGACTCCTTGATGAGAGTTTTCGACTCGTCGGTGGTCGGCTTCTTATCCTTGTCGTTCAGGATGTCGGTCACGTCCTGCGCCGTCCGCAGGAGGTTCTTCCAGGGCTCGGCCACAATCATCCTGAAGTGAATCTTGCGGGCGGTCTTGCGCGTCGTGCCTTGCGCGGGCGCTCCATTGCCCGCGGGCGGCGTGTAGGGGCCGGCGCCCATGTAAGCCTCGCGGCGGCCGACGGGAATCATGGCGCCGAACAGACGGCGGCGGCGCCCGTCCGTGTCGCCGAAGTTGAAGGGGAAGAGCGGGAGCAGCTCTTCGTCTTCAACCAACTCCTCGGCCGCGCCCGTCACCTTCTGCCAGCCCTGCCCCGAGGCCGAGACGACGAAGGCGTGTTCTTCGACAGGCGGTGCCGGGCCGTTCTTCGGCGGCTCGGGCTGGACGAGGCGGCGGACGACGTAGCCGACGCGCTCGTCGCGCGCCGTGTCTAACGCGTAGTCGGGCAGGCCCGCGACGCGGCAGACGAGGGCGGCCGTGACGAGGTAGAAACGTTGGTGGGCGGGCTGGTAGAGCTTCAAGGGCTTGGCGGCGGCGGCCGTCTTCGCGAGGGCGAGCTTGTTGGCCGCCGGGAGTTTCGAGGAGACGGGGGCGCGGCCGAGGACCTGCGCGGCGCCGCGCGCGGCCGTCTGCGTCGAGGTGCGGTTGGCGGCTTCGAGCGTGCGGTTGACGGCCTCGCGGGCGCGGCCGAGCTTGCGTAAAAACTCGGGCGCACGCTCCAAAGGGTCGGGCTCGTCCGAGGGCTCGCGCCACGTCTCGGGCAGCGCGAGGAAGTCGGCGAGGCGGGCGGGCTGGTGTTCGAGCGTGGCGGCGAAGTCCTCCATGAAAGTGTCGGTGGAGAAGCGGAGGAGTGCAGGCTGGCGCAGGGCCTTGCGGACGGCGCCGCCCTCGGGCGCGACCGCGGCCTCCGCCCAGAGCGGCGACGGCGCCATCCATTGAATCGTGTGCCGCATCGCCTCCCTCACCAGATGTTGCCGGCGCCCGGCGTGTAGGCCGCGCTGATGACCGTGTTCGACATCAGCGTGTCGCACTGGACGACGCCGCTGAACTTCGACATCCCGGAGTTGACCGTCACCATGCTCGCCGAGACTTCGACCAGACTCGCCGACACCGTCACCTTCGACGAGGCCGTGACGGTCACGCCGCTCGCCTCAAGCTTCAGGGAGTTGCCGTTGCTGTCTTCGACGAAGACCGAGCCGGGGCCGTCCTTCAAAGTCACCTTCTGCCCGCCGGGCGTCTCCAGTATCAGCTTCTCCTGACCCGTCGTGTCGTCGAGCGTGACCTTCACGCCGTTGCGCGAGCGGATGACCTTCTTGTCGTTCCGGCCTGCGCCGTCCATCGTCTCGGGCGGCGAGTCCGAGCCGTTCCAGAGGCCGCCGATGACGTAGGGCCGACGCGGGTCGCCGCCCTCGAAGACGACGAGCACTTCGTCGTTCACGTCCGGGATGAACCAGCTCCCGCGGTTGTTGCCGCCCATCAAGGTCGCCACGCGCGCCCACGCCTCGTAACGCTCGCCGCCGGTGTCGGGCGACCACGGCAGCGTCAACTTCACGCGCCCCTGCCCGTCGGGGTCTTTAATGTCGCTGACGAGCGCCGGGTAGACGCCGTACCAGCGCCCGCCCAGGCCCGCAGGCACGCGCGCCTCCGCGGTCATCCCCGTTATCGTCTGCTCAAGCACTTCACTTCCCTTTCGCTTCAGGGCCGGCCGAGGCCGGGGCGCTCCGCCGTGAACGACGTGCGCAGCCCGTGCGCCATGTCGAAGGTGTGACGGACTTCCGTCAGGTAATACTTGCCGTTGAAGATGGGGCCGAGGTTGCTTAATTCGACGAAGGCCCCGGCCCGCACCTGCGCGCTCGTCTGCGTCGCGCCGCGCCCCGTGACGAAGCGGCGCGCGTGCTTGCGGAAGTAGCTTTCGGCGTGCGACTGCGCCTCCTGCGTGCTGAAGGGGACGGTGTGCGCGAGGACTTCCTTGCGCTCGCCGAAGCTTTGCGTGAGGACGCTGGCGCCGCTCACGTCGTTCCCCAGTTCGCCCTGCACGGACGACTCGCCCGCCTCGAACTTGACGGCCGACTTGCCTGCCACGTCCCAGCCGCTCACGGCCACGCTCGTCCGCTGGTGCGCGAGGTCGGCGAGGACGGAGAACTCCTGAAGGCTGCCGCCGTAAGTCAGGCGCAGCGGCGTGCCGCCCCGCGAGGCGTGCGACTTGGCGTTGAGCGTGCTGCCGTCCATCCAGATTTCGGCGTCAATGAGGCGCGCGCGTTCACGCAGGAAGGCGAGGTCGCTCTGGTTGACCTGCGAGAGCACCTTGTAGGTCGGCCCCTGCACGCTGACGCTCGGCGTGAGGCCGTGGTCGTTGGCGACGCGGTTGAAGATGTCCGCGTCGCTCACGTCCGCGAAGGCGCGCGTGCGGCGCGTCATGCGCAAATCCTGAAAGCGGTCTTCGGCGAGGATGACGAGGACGGGCGAGCGGTGGTCGGGGAACTGTGCTTCGAGGCCGGTGATGCGCCCGTCGAAGAGCGTGTCGGCGCCGAGCTTGATTTGAAAGGTCTTGCCGAAGTCGAGCGTGCGGCGGTCGAGGTAGAGGTAGCCGAGGCCGCCGCCCGTGTCGCCCCAGTTGCCGACGCTCGCCTCGCAGCGGTAGAGGCCGCCCGTGTCCTCAACGATGAGGAGGCTCAACAGCCGCTCGGCGAGCGGCGCGTTCTCCGCGCCGCCGACGACGATGGTGGGCCTCGCTGTTCTGACTAGTTGCGGTTCCGGCATAGACCTGTTCGTTTAGTCCGCCCGCACGCGCGCAAGGCGCTCCATCTGTCGGCGGACGACCTGCTCTATCTCCTGCGGCGTCGGCGCCGGGACTAGCGCGGGCTGCTCGCCCGAGTCGGGCGGGGCGGGCGGCGGCTCGACGACGACTTCAAAATCGTTGATGACGACGGCCATCTTTCGCCTTTCTTAAAACTTCGGCTTCGCGGCGTTCAGGTCGATGAACTTGCCGGGCTGGAGCATGCGCGGGTTCTCGATGCCGTTGGCGGCGGCGATGTCCTGCCAGTTGGCGCCCATGCCGCGGCCCGAGGCCATGCCCTGAATCGTCGAGCCCGACGCGGCCTGCGCGAGCGGGCGCGTCCCCGGAGTCGCCGGCTGCCCGCCGGCCGCGTTGGGCTGAAAGTTCTCGTTGCGCAGCGCGCCTATCTCCTGCTGCGTCAGGCCCATCGAGATGCTCGCGCGCAAGGGGCGGCCGTCCGACGAGAAGTATTCCAAAGACTCCTCCATCGATTCGACGATACCGTCGAACTGAAACGAGCCCCAGAGGAAGCGGATGCCGGGCGGTATGAACTTCGTCTGGTCGCCCTCTTTCGGCTGCGGCGTGATGAAGAAAATCACGTCCTTCGTCAGCTCGCGCACGTCGTTCACGTTCTTGTCGCCCGTGCCGGGGGTGAGCGCCGAGATGTCGAACCAGAGCTGGACGGCGAGCTTCGTCGTGCCGCGGCCTACGAACTGGATGCCGTCGGTGCCGCGCTGCTCCTGCGCGCCCTGATTCTGCGGCGGGATGACCTGGTTGGCGTAAGTCACCTTCAGCGTCTCGGGGTTGAACTGCACGGTGACGCGGTGCCTGCCCTCCTCGCCCCTGCCGCCCGGCTTCAGCTCGCGCAGCTCGGCCCGCGCTATCTTCTCTTCGGCCATCTCAAGCCTCCGGCTTCTTGAGCTTCAGGGATTCGTAAGCAAGCTGTAGCTCTTCGACGGCGACCATGCCGTCCTTCGCGTTGAGGGCCGGCGCCTTCACCTTGACGGGGATGCAGCGCGAGAGCTGGAAGCTACAGCGGACCGTCTCGCCGTCGGCGTCGAAGAGGACGACCTCGGCGTCGGCGCGCAACTGCGGGTTAGCCTGAAAGGCGTAGACCCAGTCCCACAGCTCGAAGTTGGCCGTCATGCCGCGCTTCAAGGTGAGTTGGCCGAAGGCCGCGGGGCCGGCGAGTCGAATCTGTCGGCCGTTGTTGCCGCCCTCGCGGATGGTCTTCACGTCGGTCGTCATCTCAAGGCCGTCGCACTCGGAGAACGAGGCGTTGCAGACCTGATTCGAGACGCCGGGGACGTTTATCTCCACCGCGAAGTTGAAGGCGGTGAAGGGGTAGAGGACGGTTTCGTCGGCCGGATGCGCCATTCGTTATCGCTCCTCCGCGGTCAGTCCGCGGTCGCCCGCCTGCACGAGCCGCAGCGTCAGGACAGTCAGCGGCAGCGAGGGCGCGACCTTTATCTCGACGATGAAGCGCCCCTGGTCGGCGAGCCGCGGCGTGTTCAGCTCGCTGTTGGTGACGACGCGGAAGGAAGTCTCCGGCGTCGAGCCGGCGAAGGCGCCGCGCGAGAACATGTCGCCGAGCATGCCCTCGAAGCCCCGCCTGACGAGGCGGCGGAAGGCGTCGCCGTTGGGCTCGAAGACGTAAGTCGAGCCGAGCCGGAGCGCGAGCCTTCGCAGCAGCATGAGGAGGCGGCGGACGCCTATGGGCCTCAAGTCTTCGTCCGTGCTCAGCGTGTCGGCGCTCAAGGACAGGAAGCCGCGCGGCTCCTGTCGGAAGAGGTTGACCTGAGCCTCCTGCAAGTCTGCGCGGGCCGTCTCGGGGAGCGGCGGGGCGAGCGCGACGACTCCGTTTAAGGGTTCGTTCGCGGGCGCGACCCATGCGCCGCGGCCGAGCGCACGGCGCGCGAGCACGCCCGCGGCGGCTCCGTCGGGCGGTTGGCGCGCGAGCGTGCGCGCCCGCTCGTCTTCGCGGCTGACGAGCCACGGGTGGTAGAGCGCGCCGAAGCTGAGGGCGCGCGTCTCGCCGTAGCGGATGGGCGCGATGGGGCCGCCGGGCGTGTCGTTCGCCTGCGTGAGCGTCGAGGGCGGCCGGACGGAGGCGGCGTGGCGCATGGCCTTCTCTTCGCGGTAGTGCTCGGGCAGAGAGAGCACGGCGAAGAGGTCGCCGCGCGCGGAGCAGACGCGCAGGAGCGCGCACTGAACTTCGAGCAGCGGCTCGGGGCGGTACTTCTCTTCACGATTGACGAGCCAGCCGGAGCCGGGCGCGACGTGCGCCGCCGCCCCGTCCGACCAGTCGCTCGTCAGCGGCCCGACTTCGGCGCGCACGCGGTAGTAATAACTCCCGACGCCGCGGCCGAAGACTGGCAGGCTGTTGCCGAGTCCGCGGTAGATGGCCTGCGCGTTCGACCAGTCGGGCGCGCTCGACTCTTCGAGGACGTAGGCGGCCGGGAGCGGCGTCTCCCATGTAAACGTGAGGTCGCCCGACTCTTCAAAGTGTCCTTCGAGCTCGACCCAGTCGCTCAAGACGCCCGCGACTTCGGCACGCACGCGATGGAAGAGTTTCCGCTTCGGGTCGCGGCCTCGGAGCACGGCGCGCGCCTCTGCTCCTTCATAAACTTCGACGGCGCCACGCCAGTCGGGGCTCGCGGACTCTTCGAGCGTGAAGGCTCGCCGGTCAATCGCGGACGACCACGTGAGCGTGAAGCTGCCGTGAGAGTCGGGCTCGTTCGCTTCGAGCTTCGGCCGTGCAATCTCGCGGAGGCGGCAGTCGAGGAAGTGGCCGCGCTCGGGCTCGGCTTCGGGGTCAATCTCGGGGCGGGGGTTGCAGTCGAGATATTCCCACCACTCGGGATGCGGGAGTGGCTTCGAGGGCTCGGGCGGCCTGAGGTCTTCGTCGGTCGTCTGTTGCCAGCCGCGGTGGACGGCGTCGGGGACGGCGACGATGGTCGCCTCTTCGACGGAGAGCGCGGCGTGGATGCCGCGCAAGGAACGCGGTCGCGGGCTCTGGAAGCGCAGGAAGTCGGCGCGCGTCAGAAGGTCTTCCGTGCCGGTCTCCGCGAGGTCGGCGTCGAGGAAGAGGCCGGAGTTGAAACCGTCTAAGCCGTCGCGCACGAGCGAGTCGCCCGCGCGCATCCACGGGCCGAGGAAGTCTTCGGCGATGGGCGACATGACGACGGGAAGGAAGACGCTGTTCGTGCGCCCTCGGCCCCGGCCCGCGAGCGGGAAGCGAGGGTTGGCGGCGGCGCGTCGCAACTCTTCGCGCGACGAGTCGGCGCCGGGCCGCGACTCTTCGTACAGCTCTTCGTCCGAAGGGAGCGCGCCCCAGAAGCGTTCGTGCAAGCTGCTGAAGGCGAGGCCCGAGAGCCGCGCGGGCGGGCCGTCGCCGCGCCGCACGAAAAGCTCGAAGAGGAGCCTTTCGCCGACGGGCAGGCGGCCGGGCGGCGGCGACGATTCGCCCCAAGGGTCTTTGGGCGCGCGGCGCTGCCACCAGAGCGCCTCGCCCGTGACTTCGACGCGCTCCTCGCCCGTCTCCTCGTCGCGGCCGAGCGCGCGCACACGTTCGGCGCGCAGCCAGAGCTGACGACGGCCGAACCGTGCGTGGACGAAAGAGCCGACGACCGGAGCGTCCGACGCGCCCAACGAGAGGAGCAGGCGGACGGTGCGGCCTTCGCGCCAGTCGTCGGGCGCTTCGACTTCGGCCGAGGCGCGGCGCCCCGTGACCGTCAGCACGCGCGCCCGGCCGTTCTGCGGCACGGGCTGCTTGTGCGGCACGCGGAACCATTGAGCGAACCCGCCGACGACGCGCACGCGCGGCCGACCTTGCGAGCCGGGCGGGCCGCCCGCGCTGCCTTGCGGCGCGAGCGGCACGACCTTGCGCACGACGACGAGCACGACGTAGCTCTCGCCGAAGGTGAGGCGGAGCAGGTCGCCTTCCCTGACTTCGTCCTGCGCGGCGGCTTCGAGGTCGAAGTCGAAGGGCGAGCCGAAGCGGGTCACGACGACGGAGCGCGCGAGGAGCGCGGCCGAAGTTTCGAGCGCGTCGGACCAACTGCCGACCGAGCGCGCGCAGGCGTAGGCCGGCGCCGCAGAGCCGCCCGCGCGCACGCGGACGAGGCCGGGGACGGGCAGCAGGTTGGTGCGCGCCTTGCGGCCCGCGATGCGCACGACCCAGCAGCGCCGTCCGCCGTTGCGGAAGAAGGCGCGGACGGTCGTCGAGAGGTGGGCCGTGACTCTCTCGCCGCGCTCGCGGTCCCAGGCGAGCGCCACCTCGCCGCCGAAGACCGACTCGAACTGCGCGGCGTCTTCGACGACGACCGGCGTGTCGAGCGGCCCCGACGCGGCGAAGCCGACGAAGACGGCCACGTCCATGCGCGGCAGCGACTCGGCGAGCGCGGGCGGCTGCGCCTCGAAGCGGATGCCAGGCAGGCGTCTGGTTGTGAGCGTGGCTGCCACGACTCTTCCCTCGCCTTTACTCCATCTCAAGGCGCTCGTAGGCGAGCGTCAGCTCTTCCATCGCCACGTCGGTGCCCTTGGCGTTCATCGGGCCGCTGACGTGCTTGATGATGCGGGCGCGGAAGAGCTTCCACGTCTGGACGACTTCGGTGTGGTCCTCGTTCTGAAGCTGGATGGTGACGGTGCGGTGCGCGTTCTGGTCGCCGTTGCGAATCTGGTTGAGCCAGTTGTAGAGGTTCAGCGAGCCGATGACGCCGCGCTTCAAGGTCACGTCCGTTGACTTGTTCAGGCCCGTAATCTTGCGGACGGAGTTCTCCTTCTCGTTGCCGTTGCGGTACTCGGCGACGGTGACTTCCATGCCGATGTTGCTGCACTCCTGAAAGCCCGCCTCCGGCCCCTCGGTCGTGCCCGTCCCGAGGTCAACCAGGAAGTTGAACTGCACGTACGGGCGGTCGCGTAAGACTGCCATCTCGTTTCTCCTTTATGTGACGGGCTAAGCCCTCCGGTCGGCGGTCCACTGGCCGATGCGGAAGACGACGAACTCGGCGGGCCTGAGCGGCGCGACGCCGACGAGGCAGACGAGACGCCCGTTGTCGAGGTCGTTCTGCGTCATGGTCGAGCGGTCGCAGCGGACGAAGTAAGCCTTCTCCGGCTTGTCGCCCAAGAGCGCGCCCATCTGCCACTCGTTCAAGAGGAAGTCCTCAATCATGCGGCGGACGTTGCCCCAGAGCGCAGGCCCGTTCGGCTCGAAGACCGCCCATTGGGTGCTCTTGTCGATGGAGCGTTCGAGGTAGGCGAAGTAGCGTCGGAGGTTGACGTACTTCCACTCGGGGTCGCTCGAAGCGGTGCGCGCGCCCCACAGGCGATGCCCGCGCCCCTCGAAGTAGCGGAAGCAGTTGATGCCTTCGGGGTTCAAAACGTCCTGCTGCCCTTTGTTGAGGAACGTCTCGAAGCCGATGGCGAGGTTAACGACCTCGTTGGCGGGCGCCTTGTAGACGGCGCGGTTCACGTCGTTGCGCGCGTAGATGCCGGCGACGAAGCCGGAGGGCGGCAAGTTGATTTCCGTGCGCGTGACGGGGTCGAGCACGCGGACCCAAGGGTAGTAGAGCGCCGCGTAGCTGGAATCAATCTTGGCGCGCATGGCGCGGACTTCGGAGATGGCCTGCCCGTCGCCGCTGTCGATGACGGCGATGCGGTAGCGCATGCGGGTGGCGTGCGAGATGAGGTGGTTGACGACGGTCGTCGCGTCGGCGCGGTAGCCGTTCTCAAGTCCGTAGGTCGAGCCGGGCGCGGCGACGATGGAGATGTCCTCCACGTCTTCGAACGCCTGAAGGCCGGTCTTCGTCTTGGCCGCGTCGTCGGACCTACCCTCGTAGTCTCCGGCGCCGGGGCGGACGCCGTCGTTGCCGCCCACGAGGAGGATGTCGATGGAGCGGTCGGCGTCGCTCGAAAGCGGGTTGGCGAGCGCGGTGGCGAGCCCCGTGTCGGCGGCCGTGAGGGCGGCGATGACGTGCAGGCCGTTGGTGACGCTGGCGGCCCGCGTGATGACGATGGGGAGCGTGCGCGCCAGCGAGAGGCTCGTCGGGCGCGGCGCGAACTTCGAGGTCAGCGAGTCGGGCGAGCCGTCAATCTCGTGCGCCGGGTCGAGCGCGAGGCCGGACCAGACCGAGGGGAGGCTGCCGCCGTCGCCCGAGGTGACGGTCACGTCCATCGTCACGACGCGCACCTGATCGCCGAGCGCGGGGTCGGCGTTCGGCGTGAGCTGGTCGAGCCGGAGGGCGCTCGCTACGTCGAGCGTCGGGCCGAGGAAGCGCCAGTTCTGGCGGCCGGCGCCCGAGTCGAAGAATGAGTCGGCGAGGAAGAAGGTGCCCGTGCCCGGCGGGCTGCCGATGCTGACGGGGCTCGTGGTGTCCGTGATGAAGACCACGTCGCGGTGGCGCAGGGCGCCGACGGTCGGGCTCGCCGTCGTGCCGCCGAGCACGCTCTGGCCGAGGCGGAGCGTGAGGCGGACGCGCATGTTGCCGGCCGCGCCGGGGAAGCGCGAGCGGATGCGGAGCGTGGTCGCGGGAGGGCTCGCGGCGTCGCGGAGGACGGCGCGTGCGTGGCCGTCCTGATAGTTGGGGCCGCCGCCGTCAACGGGCGGGCTCGCGGCGTCGAGGTCGGCCGGCGGGTAGGTGCCCGCGAGCGGCGAGAAGACGCGCGCGACGTAGAGCCGCTTGCCGCCCTCCTCGAAGAAGGCGCGGGCGGCGTGCCACATGTAGTTGTGCAGCACCGTGCCGCGGAAGTTGAGCTTCTGGCGGTCGCCGTAGATGCGCTCGAACTCGGCCAGGCTCGTCAGGACTTCGGGTTCGAGGTCGATGGGGCCGAAGCGCGTCGGGCCGACGAAGCCGGTCGTGGTCGTGCTGACGCCCTCGACGGACTTCGAGCGGAAAGAGACTTCTTCGACGTAAACTCCTGGAGCAAGGTATTCGGGCATGACTTCTCCTTCGCTGTGGCGGCCGTGACTCAGGCCGGTGTTACAAACATGACCGCGAGGGGCGTCGGCTCAAGCGGCGCGTTCGAGTTGATTCTCTGGGTCCGCAGGACGAGCGGCTGGCCGTAGCGCAGGGCCCCCTGCCCGTTCAGGTTCGGCACGCGCGTCAACTGGAGTTGGCGCCCTTCGTCGGACCAGAGCGTGGCGCGCGGCTGCGCGAGCGTCGTCGCGAGGTCCGGCACCGCGGGCAAGGGGCTGGGCGGCTTGTAGTAGGCGCGCACGTCGAGCGACCACTCCTGATTCGTCAAAGGTATCGGCTTCGCCTGCGGGTCCGTGAGGACGACGGGCTCGGGGTAAGGGAAATGAAGCGCGACGCGCCCCTCGCGGTCGGCCACGGCGCGGACGGTCTGGCCGCCGGGCACGCGCGCCTCGAAGACGGCGAACGAGGCGGGCGTGTTGGTCAACGGATTCCAGAGCGTCGTGCGGACGACGGCAATCCCCGACTGCGGCGCGCGCGTCGGCGAGGCGAAGAGCGGCACGCTCGGGATGGGGTTCGACTCCGTCAGGAAGTCGTCGAAGGCGATGGTCTGGGCGGCCGTGTTGTCTCTCGTGCCGGCGCCCAGCTCGACGGTCATGGCCGTGATGGGAATCTGCCGGCGCACGGCGCGCTGCCGCGTCCACCCGGTATTCTCGCCCCTCGTCTCGAAGACCATCTCGTCGCGCGGCCGGTCGTGGCGGAAGCGCCAGAAGAGGTGCTGGCCGACGGCGTAGTCAACCTCCGTCTGGTCATCGACCCCGCCGATCCTGCGCTGGAAGGCGAGCTTGCCCGCGCGTGAGATGAAGCGGTACCAGTTGCCGATGTCGGCGGAGATGGTGAAGACGGCCTCGGCGAGATTGGGGGCGAGCGGCGACACCTGCGCGGCCTTGACCGCGGCGCGCGCGTTCGTCATGTTCCAGGTGACGGTGGAGAGGTAGCCGTAGTAGTGGCGGCCGTTCGTGCTCTTGGTCACGATTTCGAGCCGGCCGTTCCTCTCGACCACTTCCATCGAGTCGTCCATGCTGCCCGGCAGGGGCGTGCTCAGCGTGCCTTTCTTCCAGCGTTCGGGCGAGGGCGCCGGGTTGTCGAAGTCGTCGCCGAAGGACTTTCCAACCTCGGCGGGCTGCGGCGTCGCCGTCGAATCGTAGAGCGGCCAAATCCACGTGAAGAGGCCGCGCACCGGGAGCCTGAGCTGGAAGGTGAGCGGGAGGTAATCGCCGCGCTCGTCAAAGACCTCGGCCGTGAACTGCTGGCCCGGCGGCAGGCTCCGCCAGAAGTTGTCGTCGCCCGCGCCGCGCGTGACTTGGTGGAGCCCGGCGGCCCTGTGGACGACGTAGGTGCCCGAGCGGTTCGGCAGGGCCTGGGAGACGCGGGAAGGGTTCGCCGTCGGGTAGACCGTCACGCGCAGGCCCGACTCGACGAGGGCGCCCGTCACGGCGTCGCGGAAGCGCACGCCGAGCGGCGCGAGCATGCTCTGAGTCTCAAGTGGGCGGAAGGCTGTGCTCACCCTTCGACGACCTCCCCGTAATCGAACACGCGCGTCTGGACGGGAGCGCCCTCGCCGTACGGCACGGTGGATTCGAGGAACACGGTCCGCACGACGTAGCAGACCGAGAGCGGCTGCGTCATCTTGACGGGGTTGAGGATGTTCTCCATGTCCTGCGGCGTCATGATGTCGAAGACCAGTTCGACCGTCTCGGAAGGGCGGAAGGTGTCGCGCTCGGGCGCGTAGAAGTTCAGCAGCGAGGACGGCAGCACGGGGACGTTCTGCATCTCGCGGATGGCCCAGCCGAGCAGGCGGTGCTGCTTGACGGCGTTCTTCGCCCACGGCGTCAGGAGGTAGTAGAGGTCCACGGGGATGGGCGGCTTGAAACGCTGCCCGTCGGGGCCGACGCCCGGCGGCATGTTGCGCCGCGAGGTGTTGACGGCGACGCGGAACAGGTAGAGGCTGATGCCCTCCTGAATCGGGTTCGGGCCGCTGAAGTCTGACGCCTGGAACAGCTCGAAACGCTGGCCGGCGAACTCCGTGTCGGCGCTCGCGTCTTTGAGCAGGCCGAGGATGGTCTGCCCAACAGCCCCGATGCCGCGGTAGGTCGCCAAAGCCTTCGAGCCTCACTAAGTCCGAGTTTGTCTAACTTGCCGTCTTCAGCGGCGCAGGCGCGCGGCCTTGCGCCTCAGCCAGAGCGCCGCGCGCAGGCGGAGCGGGTCGTCCGCGCCCATCTCGCGCAAGTACGGGAGGATGAACTCCCTGATGCCGTTCAGGTCCTTGAGGTAGCGCCGCTCGCCGCTCGGCACGTGTGTGACGTAGCCGTGCAGGCGCGCGGGCCTGAACCTTCGCGCCGCCTTTTCAACCCACACCTTGACGATGAACGAGTGCACGTCGGACTCGGCCATAATTTGCCTCCGTGCTGGCGAAGGGCGCGGCGCACGGACGCGCCGGTCCAGAAGATGCGGGACGATAACAACGGGCACGACGACGCCGCGTCTCCCGAACGTCTGCGGAGGCGTCTCGGGGCGCCGTCGTCGCCAGTTATTTCGCGGTGAAAAAGTTTTTTTCTTAAAGGCGGGAGGAGCGCTTACCGCCCCTTGTCTATGGCGAACTCTACGTCCTTGATGTCTTTGCGGACCCGCTGCTGCACGTCGGCGAGGAGCGTCTGTATCTGCCGGAGCTGGCCGAGCAATTCCGAAAGCGACGCCGACGCGCCTTCGGCCCGCGCCTCCTCGATTTTCCCGTCGCGTATCTGCTGGTAGAGCGAGGCGGTCCGCCCGTCGGGCTTCACGCCCAACTCCTCCTGGAGCGCGGCGGCGCAACGCTCGTACTGCCTGAGCGCGGCCGTCCGGTCGCCCGAGTGATACTGAAGAACCATCATCTGCCGGTGCGTCCGCTCGCGCGCGCGGTCGTGGCGCAGGATGAGCGAGCCGTACAGGAGGCCCAGCTCGAACTTGCGCCGTGCCTCACAGTGGTTCATCAGCTTGTCGAGCATCAGCAGGTAAATGTTCTGTAGGCGCTCGCGCTCGTACAGGCACCAGTCCTGATACCACCCTTCAAGCAGGTCGCCGCGGTAGAGGCGCACGGCGTCCTGTATCAGCTCTGTGGCGCGGTCGCTGAAGTCGCCGCCGCTCCCCTCGGCGGAGGTGAACGCCTGCTCGAAGGCCGCCACGTCGAGCCACACGCCCTCCTGAGAGTTAAGCTGCACCCAGTCGTGCTCGACCGTGAGCACCGCACCGCCCCCTTCCCCGTCGCCGAGCGCCGTCTGGAGCTGCCACAAAGCCTGCCGCAGATACTTCCTCGACTTCTCGGTCGAAGTGTCGCCCCAAAGGAGTCCGGCCAGCGCCTCGCGCGAGTGCGCGCGGTCGCGGTGGATGAGCAGGTAGCTGAGAAGTTCCTGAACCTTGCAGGCGTCGATGCCCGGTAGTTGTCTGTCGTCGCGGCGTACGGAGAGCTTTCCGAAGAGGCTGATGTTCAGCGAGACCATCGTCAGTCAAACTCCTTATCGGGTGGAAGAGTTTAGCTGCCGAAGCAGTAGCGGTTTAAGGCGTCGTGACGCCGGGGCGCGCGCACGCCTTCGAGCGAGGACGGTCGATAAGCGAGACGGGCCGCCGGCCGCATCCTTTGCGACACGCCGACACGGAGGGTCTTCCCCCGCCTATTTCAAAAGGGAGGTGGCCCTCTAGCCGTTGTTGATGTGCGGGGCTGAGTTGGGACCTAAAGCGAGTGAGATTGGGGCGTACCGACGGAGATGACTGAGCATGTGAAGAAGCCTCGAATCAGAAACTATTATGTCGCGGCCTGCCTCACATGAAAGACTAATATGAGCACCGCGGGCTGTGAGCAACAATTATGACGGCCGGAGTTATACTCTCGCCTTCCCGACTCTGTCAACAAAAACATCTCGGCCCCTCCGGGCGGCACTTCGGAAAAACTCGCGGCCTTTTAATCAATCTCTTCCGACTCGTTGTGTCGCCATTTTAATTCCCTTCTCGGTTCGTTTCAGGGCTATAGGGGCTTTTCCGTTGTAATTTACCCCTCAAATGTGATATACCGCCCGGCATGACCGGGACAGCAACCATCGCCGACTCTGTCCTTGCGCAGTACGGACTGGCCGAGGACCCGTTCTCGCTCTCGCCCGACCCGCGCTTCCTCTACCTGACCAACCAGCACAAGGCGGCGCTCGCCAAGCTCCGCTACGTGATGGAGCGCAGGCAGGGCTTCGCCGTCCTCTACGGCGACATCGGCCACGGCAAGAGCACGCTCATCCGGCGGCTTTTCGGCATTTACAGGGGCCAGGACGCCTACGAGAGCGTCCTCATCACCAACCCCGATTACCCGACCGCCCTGCAACTTCTGAAGAGGCTGACGGACGAGTTCGGCCTCCCACGGCGCCCGTCCAAACTCGACCAAATGCAGGAGCTTGAAAGCTATCTGGTCGAGCGTTTCAGCGAGGACAAGAACGTCCTCGTGCTGATTGACGAGGCGCAGATGATGCGGGGCGAGCAGTTCGAGCTGATTCGGCAGATTACGAATTTCGAGTCGGACGACAACAAGCTCGTGCAAATCGTCCTGGCCGGCCAGAACAACCTGCGAAACAAGCTCAAGCTCAAACGCGCCCTGCTTTCGCGCGCCGCGGCCGTCGCCACTCTCGACCCGCTCACGCCCGAGGAGACGGCCGACATGATTGCCTTCCGCCTGACGGTCGCCGGCCGGCACGAGCCGCTTTTTACGCCCGACGCGCACGAGTTTATTTACGAGAGGTCGAAGGGGGTGCCGCGCGAGGTGATTAAGGTTTGTATGAACGCTTTGGCAATCGGCGGGATGATGGAGGAAGCGCTGATTACCGCGGAGGTGGTACGTGAATCAATCGAGTAAGAAGGGCTTCGCGGCCCTGTACGACTTACAGGAGCGAAAAAGACAGGCAAAAAACGACTCACCACCACTCCCCACCACTCCCCAGGACCAGCCACCACCAGTCACCACCACTCCCCACGAGTTACCACCACTCCCCACCACTCCCCAGGAGAAGCCTCCTGCGATTGAAGAAGCGCGCCCGTCGCCCGCACCCGCGCGCGACTTTAACCGCCGCGCCAACAGCCTTGAGCGAGAGGCGCTGCCGCAAGGGTTCTTTCCCGGCGCGAGTAAAAAAATCTACGACGCGCTCTACCTGCGGACGCGGGGCGCCAACCCCCCTCGTCAGCGCGTCCGGGCGTCGAGGCGCGACTTTCTGGACTGGACCGACATCAGGAACCTCAAGACGGTGGACAATAACCTCCGCCTTCTGATGAGTGCCGGGCTGATCGTGCGCCATTGGGAGTTGGGTTCAAACGAGGGTTCGGAGTATGAAGTGAGGCTTCCGGAGGAGTTACCACCACTCCCCACCACTCCCCACCACTCCCCAGTATCCACCACCCCCCAATTTTTGGGTAGTGGGTATACCCAATTTCTGGGGAGTGGTGGGTATAGTCAAACTGCTGATTTTAAAGCCACTTCGCCGGATGACAAGACTTATACTAAGACAAATACAAATACTGATGATGATGAGGCGCTGGCGCGCTTCGTCTCGGTCGTCGCAAAAGCGACGCGCGAGTTGACCGGCAAGGGGCTTTCGCCTACCGAGTCGGAGAAGTGGGGGGAGTTGGCGGAAGTGCTCGTCACGGAGCTGAAGATGGCGGCGGGGCGCACCTCAGTCTCTTCCGTCCCGGCCTTCCTCGCCGAGCACCTCCGCCGCCGTCTCTGGAAGCGCAGGTCCAAAGCCGGCGGGGAAGGGCAGTCGGACGCGTCCGTCTCCGACGCCCCGCCGCGCGCCCCTTCGCCCGAGCCGGAAGCCTCAGGCTGCCCCGACTGCTTCGGCACAGGCATGTACTACCCGGAGGGCTTCGACAAAGGCGTCGCCCGTTGTCGCCACCCGAAGCTGCGCGCGGACGCGGGCGAGAGGACAGAAACGCCGGAGTCCGGTCAGGGCGAATCGGAGGCGGGGAAGGCGTGAAACGCGTTGAACGAAACGAAAGGGCCATGAGATGGGCGGAAGCGTTTTAGCCGGTCGGGAAGGGAACACAAAGGGGTCAGTAGTGTACACTTGGAGCGGGCGGATTTGGAACGTCGAAGGCGCGGGCGGCGCTTCGAGGAGTTCGGGTTAATTGTTTTTGGCTTCCACGTCGGCCGCCCGTTTTTCGTCGATGCGGCGCTCGAAGCGTTTCGCGAACGAGAGGATGATGAGGGTGAAAAGGGTACTGAGCAGGGCCACGCCGAGGCTGCCGAGCCCGACGGCGACGCCGATGGCGGCCGTCATCCAGACCCCGGCGGCGGTCGTCAAGCCCTGTATGTTGCGCTCCCGGTCTAGCTTGAGGATTGAGCCGGCGCCGATGAAGCCGATGCCGGTGACGATGCCCTGGATGACGCGCGAGAGGCCGTCGGAGTTCATGCCCGCGAACGAGCAGGAGAGCACGAAGACGGCCGTGCCCAGCGTGACGAGCATGTGTGTCCGCAGGCCGGCGGGCTTGCCCGCCCTCTCCCTTTGGAAGCCGACGACGGCGCCGAGCAGCGTCGCGGCCGTCAGCCTGATGAGGACGTGCACCAACTGCCTCGTGTTAGGCAGCCCGGAGGTTAACTCATCCCATAAAATCTCCATCGTCCGCGGAGTTTATGGCGGCCGTCGCCGCAAGTCAAAGCAGTCGAGGGCGGGCCTCGCCGAAGAGTGAATCAATGGGAGAGAAAGCACCTGACACGTCTCTAATCCCGGCCGAGCCCGACGTTCGCGTCGCGCTGCGGGGCGCCGTCTCGCTCTGGGCTTCGGCCACGACCTCCGAGAGCGGGCGCCGCTCGGACCTCCTGCGCGACAAGCAGCGCATCGTGCTCTCCTTCTTCCGGCACACGAATAAACTGCCGTCCGAAGTCGAGCCGTCGGACGTGCAGAACTGGCTGCGCGAACTGGAGGGGAAGGGCGTGAGCCAGGCGACGTGTTACCAGCACGCGTGCCTGCTTTCGTCCTTCTACTCGTGGGCGATGAAGGACCCGGAGGTCGGCCACTACGTCCGCCGCAACCCCGCGAGGCTCGCCCGGCCGCGCGCGCCGAAGCCTTACCAGAACGAGAGCGTCAAGGCGCTCTCGGACGAGGAGGTGGCGGCACTCGTCGCGGCGGTGCGCAGGCGGGCGAACGAGGGCCCCGTCGTCGCCAAACGCGACTACGCGCTGCTGCTGCTCTTCCTCGCGACGGGGCTCCGCCGCAGCGAGGCCATCTCGCTCAGCGGGAGGGACGTGCAGGTAGGCGACACTCTCGTCATCGCCTACAAGGCCAAGGGCGGCGACTACCGGAGCAGGGAAGTGCGCGAGCCGCAGGTCAGGGAGGCGCTGCTCGACTACCTCTCGTCCGCGGGCCGGATGCACGTTTTAAAGACCGACGCGCCCGTCTGGACGCGCCACGACCGCGGGGGCCGACCGGGCGAGGCCCTGACCTCTCACTGCTTCGTCAAGAACCTCAAGAAGTACGCGCGCGAGGCCGGCGTCGAAGGCTTCCACCTCCACCGCACGCGCCACACCTTCGCCCGCATCGTCTCCGAAGTCTCCGGCGACATCACCGCCACGCAGAACGCGCTCGACCACCAGAACCGCTCCACCACCCGCGTCTACGTCCAACGCATCGCCGTCAAGCGCGACCTCTACAGCGGCGAGGTTTCCAGACGTTGGGCCGACACCCCGGAAGGCGGCGACGAAGAGCAGACGCCCGCCTCTTAACTCTAATTTCATGCGGAGAGGCCCGGCTCAGTTCCAGTGTTTGAGGGCGGGCCAGAGGTCTTTGAGGGGGCGGTCGAGGCCGCGGCAGACGTAGATGGTGTAGTGCTCTTCGGCCATCGCGTAGGGGTGGCCGACGCGGCCCGCCTCTTCGACGCTCCGGCAATGGCGCTCGGCGTCCGCGCGTTTGGATTGGAGGAGGATGAGGACTTCGCCCGTGTAGTCGCGCGGCCCCCAGAGGTAATAGTTCTGGTGTGAGCTGACGGCTTTGGGAAGGCCGTGGCGTGGGCCGAAGAAGTCTACGGCGCCGGCCTCGCCGTAGTTGTTGGCGAAGACGGCGGCCTTGGCGCGCTCCTCGGGGGGAAGGGAGTTGTAGACGCGCGCGACCTCCTCGACTGTCTCGGGCCAGCCGAACATGTCGCCGAAGTGCTGCGGGAGCGGGCCGGCGTGACCGACCTCCGTCTTCGGCGGCTTGAAGCCGAGCCTTTCCTGATAACGGATGAAAGATTCGACGGGCAGGACGGGCAGCGCGAGCGGGGCGAGCAGCGCGCCTGTCGCCACAAGCACGAGCGGGTACGCATATTTGAGCCAGCCGACCGCGCGCCTGCGCGTGAGCCTTTCGAAGAGCACGCCGCCGCCCGCGAAGAGCATCGGGTAGACGGCTTGCGTGTAATAATTCTTCCCCTTGAGCGCCATCATCAGCGCGATGAGCACGAGGTAGGCGACGCCGAGCAGGCGGAAGCGCCGCCCCTCGCGGTCGAAGAGCAGGAACCAGAGTCCCGCCGCCCAGACGGGAAGCGCGAGCGGGTGCATCATCTGAATTTGCTGCGCGACGAACTCCAGAGGCCCGACCGCCACGTTCTTCCCCGTCTTCGCCACGTTCGACAGAAGCTCCAGCGTCGCCCAGTCGTGCCTGTACTCCCACCACACGTTCGGCAGGAAGATGAGCAGCGCGAGCGCGCCCCCGGCCCAGAACCATTTCGAGAGGAGTGCGCGGCGCGCGCCGGTCGAAAGGATGCCGACGAAGAGGGCGAAGCCGAAGAAGAGCGTCGAGTGCTTGTTCTGTAAGCCGAGCCCCGCCGACAAACCGAACAACAACCACCAGCGCGGCTCGCCGCGGCCGACGGCGAGGACGACGGCCAGCGCGCACGTCATCCAGAAGACCGGCTCGAAGGCGTTCATCGAGAAGAGCGTGTCGGAGACGAGGTAGACCGGCGCGACGACGACGCACAGGCAGGCCAGCGCGCACGCGAAGCGACCGCCGCCGAACTCCCTCACCAGCAGCCCCGTCAACAGAACCTTCAAGGCCCCGGCCAGCGCCGGCAGGAAGCGCAGCCCCGCCAGCGAGTCGCCGAAGACGCGCCGCGCCAGCCACGCCGCGAAGCCGACCATCGGCGCGTGGTCCACGTAACCCCAGTCGAGGTGCTCGCCGCAGGCGATGAAGTAAAGCTCGTCGCGGAAGAATCCGTAGGCGTTGTTCGTGAGGAGATGAACGAGTAGCTTCAAAGCGGCGAAGCAGGCGGCGACGAGCAACACGCCTTCGCGGCGATTCAAGACGGCATCACGCGGGGCGGCTTCGGAAGAGTTCGTCATCGTCTTCGATTTAAAGCGCGGAGCCGGGTAGGAGTTCCGCCGCGCGCCACAGATACCAGCTCGCCACGGACCTGTAAGGCCGCCAACGCTCGCCGTGCGCCGTCAGCTCCTTCGGCTTCGGCATCTCCGGCAGCCCGTAGGCGAGCGCGAAGCCTTTGCGCACGGCGAAGTCGCCGACGGGCAGCACGTCCGCGCGGCCGAGGTTGAAGATTAAAAGCATCTCGACCGTCCAGCGGCCGATGCCGCGAACTTGCGTCAGGCGCTCGACTATCTCTTCGTCCGGCGTCCGCTTGAGGCGCGCGAGCGTCGGCACGGTCCCGTCAATCGTTTTGGCGGCGAGGTCGCGCAGCGCCGCCAGCTTTGAACTTGAGAGCCCGGCCCCTCGCAGTTCCTCGTCCGACAACGCGGGCACGTCTGCGGGGCGGAGCTTGCCGCCTCCGAGCGCGAGCACGCGGGCGTGGATGGCGGCGGCGGCCGTGCCGTGAAGCTGTTGGTAGATGATGTTGCGCGCCAGCGCCTCGAAGGGGTCGCTCAGCTTGCGGAGTTGCAACGTGAAGGGGCCGGCGCGGGCGACGAGCCGGGCCATCGTCGGGTCGGCCTTCGAGATGTGGCGCACGGCCTCCTCGGGATCGAAGCCGAAACTGTCGCGCCGCGCGCCCGCCTCGCTCTTCTTCAGCATCCACGCAGGATAACATTTGGGGGAAGTCGCGGTAGAATCAATTCATGCTCAACAGAACGAACTTCATCATTGTTTTAGGCGGCGCTCTCATGTTTCTCGTCGGGTGTGGGCAGAAGGCCGAAACCGCTTCCGCGGGCGCGCACGCGCGCGAGGTCGAGGAGTGGCGCGCGCAGAGGCTCGCGAGTTTGAAGAGCGAGGACGGGTGGCTGACGCTGGTCGGGCTCTACTGGCTCAAGGAGGGCGAGAACAGATTCGGGGCCGACGAGGCGAACGACCTTGTCCTGCCCGCGGGCAAGGCGCCCGCCCGCGCGGGCTCGCTCTTCGTGAGCGGCAAGGAGGTGCGCGTCGAGGCGCGCGAAGGCTCCGGCCTGACGCACGACGGCACGCCCGTCAACTCGCTCCGACTCAAATCCGACGCCGGGGGCGAGGCGCCGACAATCCTTAAGCTCGGCTCGCTCAGCCTTCAGGTCATCGAGCGCGGCGGCAAGCTCGGCCTGCGCGTGAAGGACCGCGAGAGCGAGGCCCTGAAGAATTTCCGCGGGCTCGACAACTTCCCGGCCGACGCGCGCTGGCGCTTCGAGGCGCGCTTCGAGCGGTTCGACCCGCCGAGGTCGCTCCCCATCACCAACGTCCTCGGCTGGGAGGAGGACACGCCCTCGCCCGGCGCCGTCGTCTTCGAGGCGGGCGGCAAGACCTACAGGCTCGACGCCATCTCGGAGCCCGGCGAGCCCCGCCTCTTCATCATCTTCGCCGACGCCACCAGCGGCCGCGAGACCTACGGCGCCGGCCGCTACCTCTACGCCGACCCGCCCGACGCGTCAGGCAAAGTCGTCGTCGATTTCAACAAGGCTTACAGCCCGCCCTGCGCCTTCACGAGCTTCGCCACCTGCCCGCTCCCGCCCGAGCAGAACAAGCTCCCGCTCCGCGTCGAAGCCGGCGAGAAGTTCGCGGGCCACTGAGCCCGTGTCGGGGTCAGGCGCCGGGGCGGATGCGCGTGAAAAGTTCTTTAAAGTCGGGGTCGGCGCGGAGCGGGTCGAAGCGGGGCTCGACGCCGAGCCATGTGAGATTCACGTCGCGCTCGGCGACCGCTGCCGAGAGTCGGCCGATGGCCTCGCGCATCTCGCCGAGGCCGACGTGGACGAGGGCGACGCGCGAGGAGGGGACGTAGCGCCGCGCGGATAACTCAAGCAGGTCGCGGAGGAGTTCGCGGGCCTCGCGGGTCCGGCCGGAGACGGCGTGCGTGTGGGCCAGCGCGGAGAGGATGAAGGGGTCGCCCTCAAACTTTTCGAGAGCCTTGCTCAGTTGCGCGGCCGACCCTTCGAGGTCGCCGAGCCCCATCCGGATGAAGGCGGCGGCGGTCTGCGCGCAGACGAAGCCGGGGTCGAGTTCGAGCGTCATCTGGATGTGCTTGTCGGCGCGCGCGAGGTCGCCGGCGCAGTAGTAGGCCACCGCGAGGTCGGTGCTGATGGCGCTCGAAAGCGGGTCCAGCTCCATCGCGCGGGCGAGGGCGGTGATTGACTCCTTGGGCCTGCCGGCGCGCGCAAGGAATTCGCCGTACCAGTGGTGCGCCGTCGCGTAGTTCGGCTTCAGCTCGATGGCCTTCAGGAAGTTGCGCTCGGCCGTCTCGTCGTCCCACTCGAAACTGTAGTTGACGAAGGCCAGCGAGGCGTGAGCCTCCGCGAGATGTTCGTCTAACTCCAGCGCGCGCAGGGCGGCGGCCCGCGCCTTGGGGAAGACTTCCCGCGGCGGCAGAGAGCCGTGGCGCGCGCCGAGCAGGCTGAAGCCGTCGGCGAGGCTGACGTAGGCGAGGGCGTAGGTCGGGTCCACCTCGATGGCCTGCTGCGCGTAGGCGACGCCTTTGCGCAGGCCGTCGGGCGTGCGCCTGTTCCAGAAGTAACGGCTGCGGATGTAGAGCTGCAACGCCTCGGGGCTCTGGGTGTGGCGCTGGCGGAGGCAGCGCCGCTCCTCGCGCGTGAGCTTGAGGGCGAGCGCCTTGGCCACCTGCTCGGAGATGGAGTCCTGCAGGGCGAAGAGGTTGGTGAACTGCTCGTCGAACTTCTCGGCCCAGAGCGTGACACCGTCGCGCACGCGAACGAGCTGGACCGACACGCGCAGCTTCTCGCCGTCCCGCTGATAGAGCCCGGAGAGCAGGGCGTCGGTGCCGAGTTCGCGCCCGGCGCGCAGGGGGTCGTGCGAAGTCTCGCCCGAGCGCAGCACGGCCGAGGTCGGGAGCACCTTGACGCCGCGCAGCCCGCTCAGGCGCGTGATGAGCGAGTCGGCGAGGCCGAGGCCGAGGAACGTCTCCGGCTCGCCGCCCGCGAGCGGCCGGAAGGGGAGGACGGCGACGCAGCCGATGGCGGGCTCGTCCTCTTCGCGCGGGTGCGCGCCGCCGCCGTTCGAGTGGGACTCGACTTCTTTGACGCGGGGCACGAAGCGGTAGCCGGCGCCGGGGATGGTCAGGATGTAGCGGTGCTCGCTCTTGCACTCGCCGAGCGCGCGGCGCAGCAGGAAGACGTTCTGCGCGAGGTTGCTCTCCTCGACGAAGCTGTCGGGCCAAATCTCCGACATCAACTCGTCCTTGCTGACGAGTCGGCCGCCGCTGCGGACGAGCGCGAGCAGCGTCTCGAAGGCTTTGGGCGTCAGGCGGACGTTCGAGCCGTCGTGAAGGAGGAGCCGGCGCTGAACGTCGAGGCGGAAGGAGTCGAACTCGTAAAAGTCCTTCGGAGGGGTGCTCATAGTCGGCCGAGGTCTCGGTTGATGGTGCGAAAGAAATTACGACGACCGCCCGTGCATAGTTTCACCGGAGAAACAGTGAAATCTTTAGAACTCATCAATTGTTTTTAGAATTTCTCAACGCCGCCCCGAGCCCCTGAGAAGAATTGAAGCCGCCTTAAAGATTCGTGAAGCCGAGGGGGCGCATCCTCCGTCGCGCGCCGGTCGCATTTCGACGACCGCGCGGACGGAGGTTACGCCATGCGTCCACGGCTCGGGCTCCTCTTGCTGCTCCTCGTCGTGCTCTCGCCGCCGCGCCCCGCGACGAGCCGGGGCCTCTCGGCGGCCGAGGCCGAAGCCTTCACCCCGCCGCCGCTCGCGCCGCTGCCGGAGGACGAAGCCCTGCGCGGCGCTTACCTCGACGCCTACCGCATCCTGAGGGGCGAGAACCCTTGCAGCGCCTTCTACGGGGGCGCAGCCGCGTCGCTGGCGGTGCTGAACAGGATGGTCGGCGCCGTCAGGAAGGAGGCGCTCGAAGAGGCCGGCGTCGGCATGAGGATGTCGGGCGAGGTCACGTACTACAAGGACACGCGGACGGGCGCTCAGTTCCGCCTCTTCGGGAACATGACGCTCAACTCGCGCGGCATCTTCTACGACCGGACCCGCTTCCGCGCGCCGCGCGGCCGGGGCGACCCCGTGCTTCTAAAGTCGGACGTGAGGCAGATGCGCGTCGTCGTGCTGTTGCACGAGCTGGCCCACCTCGTCGAAGGCCGGGACGGGCGCTGGCTCATCCCGAACGACGGCGGCGACGGGCGCCAGAGCCTTCTGAACACGCGGGCGGTGATGGAGAGGTGTGGCAGCCACGTCAAGTCTTTGACGGGCGGCCCGGCCGACTCGGAAGCTCTTACTGCGCCGGCTCCTTGACCAGCTTCTCTACCATCTCGGTGAGTCGCATCGCCTCGGCCTCGCTGACGCCGACGCTGATGAAGCGGACGGCCCCGCGGCGGTCGATGAGGACGGCCGTCGGGAAGGCCGAGACGCCGTACTTCGAGAGGTTGTCGGCGCCCGACTCGGCGACGGCGATGGGGTAGGACAGCTTGTTGCCCGCCCGGAAGCGGCGCAGGAACTCCAGCTTCTCCTCGCGCGACTTGCCGCTGCCGCCGAGCGTCCCATTCAAGTCGGTGAGGCCGATGACGGTGAAGCCCTTCTCGCCGTACCTCCTTTGCAGGTCGCGCAGCGTCGGGAAGGCGCGCAGGCACGGACCGCACCACTCGTACCAGAAGTCTATGAGGACGACTTTGCCGCGCAGGTCTTCGAGCGTCAGGGGGTCGTCGCCGAGCCAGTCGGCGGCCGTCAGCTCGGGCGGCGAGGCCCGGCGCTCCGAGGCGCGGGCGACGATGGCGCGCTCGGCTTCGTCGGCCTTGTCGCGGAAGCGGCTGACGGTCATCCGGTAGAGGCTGGCCGAAGGCATTTCGAGCGCGAGCTGGAAGAGTTCGACGACCGTCGCCAGCGACTCATCCTTCTTCTTCAGGCCCGAATAGGCTTCGGCCAGCAGCGCGCCCGCGTTGAAAATCATCTGCTCGCGCCGGGGCTCGCGCCGCCCCAGCTCCTTCGCCAGCTTGAAAGCCTCCGCCGCGCGCTCGGCGGCGCGGTCGAACTGCTTCGCCTTCAGATAACCCAGCCCCAGCTCGTACTCGTTGCGGAGGAGCTGGCCCGGCGTCTTCGGCTCGTTGGCGAGGTAGGCGAGGCGCGCGGCCTCCGCCTCTTCGAGCATCTTGTTCTGCGCGCCGTAGACGACGACGACGTTGCGCGCGAGCTGCGCGGCCGTCCCCTTGGCCGCCTCCTTGTCTGCGAGGAAGAGGCGCATGGCTTCCAGCGCCTCCTTCTTCTTCTCGGCGTAGTTGTAGAGCGCGCCGAGGTAGAAGAGGTCGAGCCCCTTGAGGCCGGTGCGCGAGGCCAGCTTGGCGGCGCTGCGCGAGGCCAGTTCCTTCTGCCCGCGCTCGATGTTCTCCATGTCGTCGCGGGTGGGTATCTTGCCCTGCGCGCGCATCTCGGCGCGCTGCTCGGCCGGATAACCCTCGACGGCCTTGTAGAGCGCCTCGGGCGACTCGTCCTGCGCCGCCGCGCCGGCCGCGCCCCACGCCGTCAGGACCAACAAAAGACACACAACTATCCGTCTCATCTTCCGACAACCCCTCTCCTCGAAACACGTCTGACGATACGCGCGAATTATGTCCCGGCGCGCGCCCTCTCGTCACCCGGAGAGCGGCGCGGGGCGGCCGTCCCCGCCCCCGAGTCCGATAAGGCCCCCGGTTTACCGGCCCGCATATTTTAGCCCCGGCGGCGTCAAGACTGTTGACACCCCCGCCGGGCGCACATATATTCCTCGCCCGACGCTCGTCCCGCAATTACCCGAAAGGACACGCACCACATGCCCGTCGAGATTAAATTCGGCCCCAACGCGAAGAAGGAGAACGTCACCAACTTCTCGCTCAAAGTCCTCGAAGACATTTTGCAGGCCGCGGGGCTCAACACCGCCACCATCTCCTCCACGGCCCGCACGCCGGCCGACCAGGCACGGGTCATGTTCGACAACATCGTGTCGCAGGGCGTCGCGGCCCAGAAGAAGCTCTACGCGGCGGCCGGCGACGCCGTAATCGACGAGTACGTGAAGGCCAAGGCCGCCAAGAAGACGCCCATCGAAATCAAGGCCGCGATGGAGGCCAAGATCATCGCCATCGGCCCGACCAAAGTCTCGCACCACGCCGCCGACCCCAACGTCCTCTGCGTCTTCGACGTGGCGCCCTCCTCCATCGAGAAGAAGGCCGCCTTCGAGAAAGCCGTCACGGCCGACAAGCGTGTCAAGAAGTTCCTCAAGCCGCCCCTCGACCCCGGCTACCACCTCGAAATCCCGCAGCCCAAAGTCTGAGCCGACGGGTACACGCGGCGAGGCCCCGGCGGGTTCGAGAATCCGCCGGGGCCTCGCCGCGACCTCCGGCCCTTTTAGAAGTTGTAGAGTTTGACCTCCTTTTTAATCGCCGCGTCGAGCGCCGTCTCCAGCAGGGGGCCTTCGGCCACCTTCAGCCAGAGGTTTGCCGACAGAGATTTATAATCCGCGTTGGCGTACCAACAAGACTTCGCCGTCGGGTCAACGTACTTCAGGACGTACGAGATGCCCATCGTGCCGGCGAAACACTCACAGTGCTGAACGCAGTAAGACACTCTCTTGCAAGTCTGATTCGCCATCGCGACCATCTGCGCGTCGAAGTTGACCTCCGCGCCGTTAATAGCGTCGCAGTCACTCGGTTTGCACCCGACTCCCGGCCCTATCTGTGCGGCGCGAACCCGGCCCGAGGGATTGAGTCTCACCGGCAGCGATTGGATGACTTTGGAATCTTTCTTGAGTGTGAAGGTGACTTCGCCCGGCCTTATCTCCTGCTCGACGACGTAGAAGCCTCCGCCCCCGGCGGCGTCCTTGTGATTAATCACGGCGACGGTGTTGCGGAAGCCCCTCGCGGCCTCCGGCTTCAGCTTCTCCTCGGAGCCGAGCAGGAAGACCTGTTCCGACTTGCTGCCGTAGAACTCGTACGCGGCGCCCTTTAACGGTATGTTCTGCTCTCGGATGAAGCGGGATGTCTCCTCGGCCATTCTCGTCTGACATTCTTCGCCGACCGCCCCGGCCCTGTTGGAAGGGATAAAATCGGCCGCACCGGCGAGCGCAAAGACGAGCGCGAAGCATGACAGTTTGAGCGTCTTCCTCATGGCTTTTCTCCTTAAACGTTAAAGCGAGGCGGCCCCGGCCATGAAGGTGGTCGGGCTGCCGGGGCGAGGAATCGGGCGGAGGCCCGCCCTTGTTCGTGTGTGACTTCGCACGGTGAAACGTAACGCCGGCCGGGGGTTTAATTTGAGAGCTGACGGCAATAAAACCGAGGGCGGGAAGGCGAGCGGGCGCTCAAAAATTAAGTGGACTTATCGCCCGCAGTTTTTGGTGGCGCCACTCTACGCGCGCCTGCCGCCCAAGCTGGTCGGAGATTTGAACGCCCTCGCGGACCGCCGCCTGAAGGATAGAGACTCGGCGGACTACTCCGAACATCTGGCGGGGCACATCGAGCGGGGCGCGCAGGTCGAGGTTGAGCCGGCCGAACTCCCGGCGCGGTTCCGCCGGTCGGTGCTGGATTTGTCGGCGGACTACGTCGAGTCGCAGCGCCGTCTCGGCAAGTGCAGGCCGGAGCCCTTCGAGCTGTCGTTCGTGGACGCGTGGGTCGTCAGCCAGAGGGAGAAGGATTTCAACCCCGTCCACCGCCACGGCGGCCAGTTGTCCGGCATCGTCTACCTCAAAGTCCCGCGCCAGATTAACCGCCGCAACTTTCCCGAGGGCTGCCTTGAGTTCGTCTACGGCCGGAGCAAGCCCGAGACGTTTGACTTCAACGGCAACCGCACCGTCCTCCCCGTCGTCGGCGACCTCTACATCTTCCCGGCGTGGCTCCAGCACCTCGTCTACCCCTTCTACGGCCGGGGCGAGAGGCGGTCACTCAGCTTCAACGTCAACCTGTCAGAAGGCCGGGAGGAATAGACCGGAGTTCGTTGGAAGTCGGGAGGGATTAAGTATTTTTGAAGGACGGGGTCCCCTATGCTCGGTGCAGCTACTTCTGAGGATGCAAAGGCAAACATCTTCCAACGCTGTTCACTCACGACAGGGAGGTCAACATATGTGGAGTGTGCGAAAGGTGGCGCTCCTGGCCGCGCTGCTTCTAGTCTGTTCCGTGCCGGCGTTCGCCGACACGATAATCCTCGACGCCAGTCACCGCTTTAACGGTTACGTCGTTAATTTCACCGTGCCGGCGGGGCACACTGTCGTCGGCGCGACGCTGAGCGGTACTTACACTGCATTCCTCGACTTCGTCTCCCCCGGCGGGCGCCAGGTCGGCTACTTCATCGACAGCACCCGAGTAATTGTGGGGGGCGTTCCCGCGGGGACGGATGTCGGCAGCGGCTCCTTCAGCTACACCTTCGGCGCGTCCGAACTGGCGCAGTTCAACGACGGCTCGTTCATCGTGACAATCTGTAGCAACGGCGCGCTCTTATGCGGGGGGGACTTTTCGTTATTAGTTACGGCCCAACTCACGCTGACGACGGCCCCGAGCCAAGCGAATCCCGTCCCCGAGCCGGCGACCATGCTTCTGCTCGGCACTGGTCTGGCCGGTGTGGCGGCGGCGCGCAAGAGGCGAAGGGGACGAAGACGGCTGCCAGACGGGGCGTAGCTCACATCCACCGCGTCGGTCGGAATAAATTGGGGCGGGCCTCTTTAGGGGCCCGCCCCATCGCTTTACTTCCAAGTTGAGCGAAGCCGGGCGGGCGGCCGAACATCGCCTCACAGTTGGCCGCCCGTGCATCTCTATTTTTGTGCAACCATCTTAATTTATAGGCAGACCTTACTTTTTATAGGCAACCGCCTATTTGTAGGTGCCGAGTCAACGTAAGATTCGTTATCGGACTACGGGTGCCGCGGCTTACTCGCCTTCAGCGCGCCAGTAGCTCCATCAATTTTTCGTGGTAGGTGCGGCTCAGGTTCAACTCCTGCCCGTTCTTTAAGACGACGATGTGGTCGCCGTTGAAGAGGGGGCGGAGTGATTTCACGCGGTCGAGGTTGACGATGACGGAGCGGTGTATGCGGACGAATTTTTCGGGGTCGAGCCTGGCTTCGAGCCGCGACAGTTGCTCGCGGATGAGGTGCGTCTCGCCGCCGACGTGGAGTTCGAGGTAGTGTCCCGCGGAATTCACCCAGTCAATCGTCTCGGCCAGAATCAGGGTCGTGTCGCGCGCCGACTTCACAGGGATGCGCTTGAGGTATTTAGGCTCGGGCCTGACCTCTTGCAGCAGACGCCTCAGTCGCTCTTCAATCTCGCCGGTCGGGGTGCGGCGCTCAATCAAACGTTTGGCCCGCGCGACGGCCTTGTTCAGTCGGTCGCGGTCGAAAGGTTTGAGGAGGTAGTCAATCGCGTTTATCTCGAAGGCGCGGACGGCGTATTCGTCGTAGGCGGTGACGAAGATGACGGCCGGCATCTCTTCAACGCCAACAGCTTCAACCACCTCGAAGCCGCCGACTTTGGGCATCTGCACGTCGAGAAAGACGAGGTCCGGCTTCAGGCCGTTGATGGCCTTGACCGCCTCGCGGCCGTTGGCGCACTCGGCGACGACTTCGACCTCCGGGGCGTCGAGCAGAATCTTGATGCGCTCGCGAGCCAGCTCCACGTCGTCAACGATAATCGCCCTGATGTTCATTCGCCGCCCCGCCGTCTAACCCTGAAATGGAAGCTCGATGCTGACGACCGTCCCCACCCCCGGCTGGGCGGCGATGTCGAAGCGGTGCGCCGCGCCGTAGAGATTTTTCAGTCGCGCGCGCGTGTTCGCTAGGCCGACGCCGACGCCGACCGGCTCCGGCGGCGCCGCCAGCTCAAGCCCGCTGTCCTGCACCTGCAAGACGAGTCGGCCGTCGCTACGGCGCGCGCGGATTTCGATGCTCCCGCCCTGCTCAAGCGGCGCCAGCCCGTGCCGGATTGAATTCTCGACGAGCGGTTGCAGAATCAGGTTGGGCACCAGCGCCGGCAGCGTCTCCGGGTCGACCTTCCACTCGACCCTCAGTCGCTTCCCCATCAACGTCTGGTGAATCTGCAAGAAGGCTTTCAGAAACTCAAGCTCCTCGGCCAGCGGGACTTCCTGCGCCTTGTCCTTTCGGAGCGCGGCGCGGAAGAGGTCGCCGAGCTGCGTAATCATTCGGTCGGCGTCCTCGGGCGAGCGGTAGATGAGCGCCGACAGCGCGTTCAGGGTGTTGAAGAAGAAATGCGGGTGGAGCTGCATCTTCAGCACTTGCAGCTCGGCCCGTTGCAGGCTGAGGGCTCGCTCCTGCGACTCGCGGAAGTAGAGGTAGGCTTGCTGGATGGCGATGACGGTCGCGTAGCGGACGACCGCCGCGGAGACGAAGTTGAACAGCAGGCTCAGGTTGACCAGACTGTCCCACGCCGCCTTCGCCGTGAACAGCCCGAGCAGGCCGAGGCCCGTGTGATAGCCGTAGTGCTGAAAGAGCCCGAAGACGACGCCGAGGGCGAGGTGCAGCGACAGGTTGCGCCAGAGGTGCCTGCGCGTGACGGGCAGGCGCGCGCCGAGCCACAGGATGGCCGGCGTGACGAACGCCCAGAGGTAAACGCCCCACGCCAGTTTGGCGACGGGAATCCACCACTCGACCGGGTTCTGGTTGTTCGCGTTGTAGAGGTAGACCTGAGGAATCTGGATGACGAACAGCACGGTGTGCGCGGCGAGGATGAGCAGCGCCACGCGCCACGCCCTCCGCGCCGGCCACCCCATCCACGCCCTTTCAGCTCCTCGACTCACGCCCCGACATTATATGGGAAGGAGGCTTCAGTTAGTTCGCCCAGCCGATGCCGTCGGGCTTTCTCCCGGTCTTAAAAGTCGAAAGCAATTTCCCTTCGACGATGTCCACGACGCTCACCGAGTCGTCGTCCGGGTTGGTCAAAAAGGCCCGGCGGTCGTCGCCCGAGAGCGTTAGAACCTTCGGGCTCGCGCTGAGTTCCGTCTCACTGAGCAGGCGCCGCGTCTGCGCGTCGAAGACCGCGAGTTTTTTTGACAGGGCGACGACGACCTTCTTGCCGTCGGAGGTCAACCTGAGACGGCCCGCCTCGGCCTCGGAGGTATTAACGGTCGCGACCACCTCGTCGGTCGCGGTGTCGATGACGGCGAGGTCGCGTCCGCTGACCCAGACCTGTTTCCCGTCGGGCGTGATGTCGATGCCGTAGACGGGGTAATCGAAGCCGATGACTTTGACCCGCCCGGTGGCGCGGTCAATCACGCTCACGCTCTTGCCTTCGAGGTTCGGCGTGTAGAGTTTTTTCTCGTCGGGCGTGACCTCGACAAACCACGAGCCCTGCTGCTCCGTCTTGAACGCCTTGAGCGTCCTGCCCGTCTCCGAATCGAGTTCGAGCACGGTCTGCGCGCCCGCGCAGGCGGCCCACAGTCGGCGGCCGTCGCGGCTCACACGGATGTCGTGCGCCGAGTAAGTCCCGAGGTCGAAAGTGGCGCGGAGCCTGCGGCCCCGAAGGTCAACCGCGCTGACGAACTTCCCGGCGGCCACGTAGGCGTCGCGCCCGTCGGGCGAGACCCGGACCTCGTGCGGGTTCTTTCCCGTCTCCAGCGTCGCGAGAGTTTGAAAAGTTTCGCCTTCGACCAGCGCGAGCCGCGCCTCGTTCATGTAAGCGACCGCGAGCACGCCCGCCGCGCCGGGCCGCGCGGCCGAGGCTTCAGCCCGCCGGAAATCTTCCCACGCGACCGCGCCGGAGTGAACGGCGACGAGCGTTTTGACATCGAGCTTCAGCTCCCCGACCTTCTTCACAAGCTCGTGGTTAATCTCGATGACGGGCGGGATGCCGCCCGCGTCCAGCGGCGAGAACATGTCGCCCTGGAACAGCACCTTCTCCTTCGGGAAGTAGAACATCACCATGTCGCGGACGTGCGACGTGGGGCCGATGCTGTGAAGCTCGACGGTGCGCTTCCCGTCCGCGAAGACGCGCTTCTTCTCGAACGTCTCGACGAGGGGCGGGCGCGGGCTCGCGGCGAGGGCGTCGGGCTTCAGCGTGTGCTTCGACCTGGCGATTTGTTCGACGAACGACCTGTTGCCGGGGGGGACGACGACGGTCGCGCCCTCGGCGACGTATTCGCGCAGGCCGCCCGTGTGGTCGAAGTGGAAGTGAGAGAAGCTGACGTACCTGATGGGCTTTCCCGGCGCGGTCTGCCGGACCAGTTTGATGACGGCCTTTGAAGCATTCGCGTCCGTGGGGGCTTCGAGCACCATCACGTAATCGTCAAACTCGACGAACATCACGCGGTAGGCTTGCCCGACTCTTTCAATCAGGTAAACGCCGTCTCCCAGCTTCCGCATCACCTCGGGCGCGGCCCGCGGCGGCGCGGGCTCGACGAAGCCGGCCGGGACTTCGAGCAGCCTCTCGCCTTCGGCGAAGTCGAGCCTTACTTCAGCGTATTCGTTCTCGGCCGTCATGAGTTGGTTGGCGAAGGCGAGCCGCCTGCCGGGGATTTTGACGCCGCCGACGGTTCGGTAATCGGAGAAGTCCTGCGCGTACCTCACGTCGCCCAAAAGCGGGTGGGCGTCGAGTTGTTCCGTCCGCGCGAGCAGGTTGGTTTGCGCGTCGAAGTAAAGGCTCATCTCGACGCCGTGCTCGGCGGCGAAACTGACGACGCGAAACTTCCGCCCTCTCTCCTCCGCCTCGCCCACCCAGCGGAGCGTCTCGGGTCGCTGCGACGCGTAGAGCAGCAGCAGGTGCGGGACTTCCGTCAGCATCCCGACCTTGAATTGACTCTTCGTGCGCTCGTCCATGTTCCGCACCTCCGCGCCGCGCCGGTTGCGGAGCACGTCGAGGCTGAAGGAGCGCCGCGGGGCGACGACGTAGCGGAAGTTGAATTGATAACCGCCCGCCGAGTTCGATTGCCCCTCGGTCACGTAGCGCCCGCCCGCGTAGTCAATCAACGTCTTCGCCCCGACGCGCTGGAAGTCTGCCGGCGGGGCGTCGAAGGCCGCGTTCTGCCCGAGGGGATGATTGACCCCCTTGTAGTTGACGGCGACCTTGTCGGCGCGGCGGACGTTCTCCATGCCGCCGAGCGCGTTGATGCCCGCTTCGAGCACCCGCGCGGCCCGCCGGTTAGAATCCCACGCCGGGCCGGACGGCCCCTGCGCGAAGTGGGCTGAAACGAAGATTAAGAGCTGCAACGCACACAGGCCGACGACCCTCACCATTTTCATCCTGACGCCAAGTCCTTTTCCCGTTGTCTGCGACCGCCCCGAAGAGTAGGACACCGGCCCTCGGCGGGGAACGAAAATGTCACGAGGCGTTTGATTGAAAGCACGAGGCGTGAGACTCGCTCAACGAACCGTAAGGGCGCCGCGCGATGAATAAGGCATCGCAAAGCCGCCGGCCGTCGGGAATCATCATCAGCCGAATCATATTTTCATAAGGCGATAACATCGCTTGGTCCGAATTTTCGTTCCTTCACCGCAACCGCCCGCGTAAAGTCTCTAAAATCAAGACAGCCTTCCGCCCGTCCGACGCCGGCACGAACGTTGCCGAACACGCCTCGTCCGTCTCCCCACGTTTCTCCCCGAACGACTTCACAAGGAGAGCTTCGCGAATGGACTTACTATCCCTACTCCTGACCGCCGCACTAGCGGCCGGCACAGCGGGCGCGAACACGGGCGGCGCCGACGAAACTCGGGCCACCATCATTGACACGGGCGCGCCGGCCGCGTCCGAGCAGCCGCCCCCACCCGACGACGAAGTGAGGTCAAGCATCATCGACATCGGCTGACGCGAGTCGGCCGAAGGCGGGGGCGGCAAAGGGTCAGGGCCAGAGCCGCGCCCGCCGCCTTCAACCACCTTTCAACCCGAAGAAATCTTTAGCCGTACGAGCCGCGCCGGGGGCGCGGAGGGAGGAGTGCGTTTATGAGAGACAGACTGCGTCGAGCCAGACACCTCGTCGCCGTCGCGGCCGTGCTGTTGACGGCCGCCGCGGCAACGCCCGCCGCTCACGCCGACTGCGGCGGCCAGCAGCCGGGCCAACTGCTCGGAGAGCTTTTAGTCGCCGTTCAGACCCCGACCGGCGCTTACAAATATACGTGGTGGCCCAAGTGCCTTGAGCCGTACTTCAACCCCTGGCGGCTGCCCGAGAACGGCGGCGGCGGGAGCCAGAACTTGCCGACCATCGCTGCGGCCGTCGGCCTCTTCCGCCACCCCACGGCCCTCATGCGCGACCGGGAGGACACGACCACCAGCACTGTCAAGTATACCCAGTGGTGGTTCAGCTTCTTCGAGTCGCAGCTCGGCGACTCGCCGCCCGTCCAGCCGCGCCTCAGGTTCATGAGGGGAACGGAGGCTTTCTCGGCCACCTACGACGGGCCGGTCGTGGCGAGCGTCGTCGCCGTGCGCTACTGGGCGCAGAAGAACAAGACGAGCGCCAACGCGGAAGTCGCCGCCGCCGCCAACCGGATTGAAGGTCTGGCGCGCAGGTACTTGCGCGCGACGTGGGCAATCTACGGGATGGCGGCCGGGTCGGGGCCGGGCCGCATGTTCGAGGTGCCGGGCCGCATCCCCACCTCTTCGCCCTCCGACCCCGTCCCCGCCGACACGCATTACAACCCGTGGATGCTGCTCAGGCCGACCCTCGATTACCGCTACAGCGGCCACCTCATCGCGCTGGCCGGCGCCCGCACCAACATCGCCCACTGGGCCGGCGACTCGCGCCCGCCCCTGCTCGACCGCGCCATCCAGTACACGCCCGGCAGGACGGACGAGAACCCACCGCAACGCGACCTGCTCGACTACCTCCAACCGCGCTGGCCCGCCCTCGCCGAAAACCTTTACGCGCTGAACTCCGACGACCGGACGGCCCTCAACACGCTGCGCGACAGCGGGACGAACGCCGCCGGCTTCCTCCCTTGGCTCGCCAACGTCAGGACCTCGACGACGTTTCGCATCCTCGGCTGGCCGGGCTGGCGTGCCTCTTTGATGGAAACGAACACGAACTGGTTCTCGGCCAACACCTACGGCGCCACCTACAGGGCCTCGGACCAGACGCTCACCATCCTCTTCCCCTGGACCGACAGTCGCTCGGCGCCGGCCGACGGCTGGTGCCGCCTTGAGCCGGGGCTGATGAAGGCGTCGAACGAGGGCAGCACCGACCCGCGCCAGCCGGTCAAGTACGTCCAGACGGCCATCCCGACCGCGACGCCCCAGTTTCATCTCGTGCTCTCGAAGAACACCGAGCCTTACCTGGAGGCCACGCCCGCCATCTACTTCCCGCCGCCGCCCGCGCCCGAGCGCGACTGGCCGCGCAACTATTGAGGGCCTGTTCGCAAAGCCCGAAGGGGCACCACGTTGACAAGCGCGCGGCGCGCGGACTATCGTGCCCCCGCTTTGCCGCAAGCTTTATCAACCTGCCGCCTTCACGCCATAAGACATGGAAGCCCGTCGGCTATCTCGCGTGCGCCGCGGGCTTCCTGCTCTGCGTCGTGGCCTTCTACCCCGCCTACATGTCGCCGGACTCCATCCGACAGTTGACGGAGGGGTCAAACTCAAGGTACGAGCGCCCCTTGATGCGTCTCAGGTCGTGAAGCCCGCCCGCGGTTCACACCATCTTAGAGTAGAGCTGCGACGGCGAGGTGCGCGCCGAGCCGCGCGGCGTCGTCCCACGCGGGCACAATCACGGACACGAAAAACGGGGCGCTCTCTCTTCGCTTCATGTGAACGACATGACCCTGCGCTCAAGCCTACCACCCCCGCCACACCTCGGATAGAATGCAGGGGCTCTCCTAATTATCTATATCTTGCTTCGCCGCCGAGGAGAAAGAATGGAACGCAAAGTTGCATCGGATTATCCGCAGGAGTTGTTAGACCTCTTCCACGAATACCAGCACGGCGACATCGACCGCCGGACCTTCCTCGACCGCGCCGGCAAGTTCGCCGTCGGCGGCCTGACCGTCGCCGCCATCTTCGAGAGCCTGCGCCCCAACTACGCCTGGGCGCAACAGGTGCCGGCCGACGACAAGCGCATCAAGGTCGGTTATGAAACCGTACCGTCCCCCGCCGGTAACGGCTCAATCAAAGGCTACCTCGCCCGCCCGGCCAAGAACGGACGGCTTCCCGCCGTGCTCGTCATCCACGAGAACCGCGGGCTGAACCCTTACATCGAAGACGTTGCGCGCCGCCTCGCGCTCGCCAACTTCGTCGCCTTCGCGCCCGACGGGCTGACTTCGGTCGGCGGCTATCCGGGCAGCGACGAGAAGGGCGCCGCCCTCTTCCGCGACGTGGACGGGAAGAAGATGACCGAAGACTTCGTCGCGGCGGCCAAGTGGCTCAAGGCGCGTAAGGACTCGACCGGCAAGCTGGGCGCGGTCGGCTTCTGCTTCGGCGGCGGGATGGTGAATCAACTCGCCGTGCGGCTCGGCGCCGACCTCAACGCCGGGGTTGCCTTCTACGGCAGGCAGGCGGGCGTGGACGACGTGCCGAAGATTTCCGCGCCGCTCCTGTTCAATTACGCGGGCAACGACGAGCGCGTCAACGCCGGAATCGCCCCTTACGAGGCGGCGCTCAAGGCCAACAAGAAGACGTTCATCTCACACATGTACGAGGGCAAGCAGCACGGCTTCCACAACGACACGACGCCGCGTTACGACGAGGCGTCCGCCAAGCTGGCTTGGGCGCGCACCCTCGAATGGTTCAACAAACACCTGCGGTGAAGAAGGCTGGCGGGCGCCCGCCGCCGGTCCGCCCTCTCGGCGGCTACTCGGCCTGCATCTCGCCGGAGAGGAGCACCCGGCGCCCTTGGGTCGTAGGTACGCGCGCGAGCAGCGCCCGTGCAACGTCGGCCGCGGCGACGGGCCGGTAGTTCGCCGGGATGAGCGGCCCGAGGAGTTTGCTCACGACAGTCGCCACCCTCTCGGCCGGGCGGCGGGGTTGTCCGAGCGCCTCGCGGTCTCCCACGAGCAGAGACGGGCGGGCGATGACCAGCCCCTCGAACGGGAGCCCGGCCAGCGCCTCCTCCGTCTCGCCCTTCACTCGGTTGTAGAAGATTCTCGACTTCGCGTCCGCGCCCATCGCGCTGACGAGCCCCGCGCGCCGTGCGCCCGCGGCGAGCGCGGCGCGGGCGGCCGAGAGGTTGGCGTCGAAGTCCACGGCGCGGAAGGCCGACTGGCTTCCGGCCGCCTTGATGGTGGTGCCGAGTGCCAGATAGACCTCGTCGAGCGGAGGCAGCGGAGGCAGCGCGGCGAAGTTCACCACGTGCGGGACGAGCTTGGGGTGAGAGAAGCCGGGCGCGCGACGGCCGAGCACGTGGACGGCCGCGACCGACTCGTTGGCGAGCAAGCCTTCGAGGACGGCCCGCCCGACGAGGCCCGTCGCGCCCGCCAGGGCCACGACCCTCGTCACCGCCCCGTCTGTGCCGGGAGGAGTCATGGGCTCACGCGCCGCGCCGGATGAGGCTGGCGGCGACGGCGACCAACTCGGCCAGCTCGACCGGCTTGGGGACGTGCATCTGGTAGCCGGAGCGGAGCGCCTGCATCCGGTCCTCCGTCCTCGCGTAAGCCGTCAGCGCCACGGCCGGCACCCTCCCACCGCCCTCGGCCGGCAGGGCGCGGATGCGCTTCATCAACTCGTAGCCGTCCACGCCCGGCATGCCGATGTCGCTGATGATGAGGTCGGGCGGCGCCGCGCGCATCGCCTCAAGGGCTTCGTCGGCCGACCCGCCGAGCGTCACCTCCGCGCCGCAGCGGCTGAGCCCGACGCGCAAAAGCTCGCGCGTATCCTGCTCGTCGTCAACGACGAGCACCCTCACGCCGTCGAGCCTTTCGGGGCATTCGTAAGAGGGCAGCGTCTCCCTCGCCGCCGGGTGGACGCGCGCGCCCGACCCCTCCGCCTGATAGACCGGCGCCACCGGCAGCAACACCCTGAAGGTCGAGCCGCGGCCCTCGCCCTCGCTCTCGGCGCGGACCGTCCCGCCGTGCAATTCAACTAAGTGCCGGACGATGGCTAAGCCGAGGCCGAGGCCGCCGTGCCGGCGCGTCGTGCGCTGGTCGGCCTGCCGGAAGCGGTCGAAGACGTGCGGCAAAAACTCCGGCGCGATGCCCGCCCCGGTGTCGGTGACACAGATTTCGACGTGCGAGTTCACGCGCTCAAGCCGGACCTGCACGCGACCGCCGCGCGGCGTGAACTTGATGGCGTTCGATAGAAGGTTCCAGACTATCTGCTGGAGTCGGACGGGGTCGCCCGAGACGGAGACGACGCCCGTGTCCATCACCTTTTGCAGCCGGATGCCCTTGGCCTCGGCCGCGGGCCGCACTGCCTCGACCGAAGCCTCGATGAAGGAGTTCGGGTCAACGGGCCGCACGTCGATGCGGAGCTTCCCTGTGATGATGCGCGACACGTCGAGCAGGTCGTCGATGAGCTGCGCCTGAGCGCGCGCGTTGCGCTCGATGGTCTCGAAAGCCTTGCGGGCCGAGGCCGCGTCGAAACGGTCTGAGCGCAGCATGTGGGCCCAGCCGAGGATGGCCGTCAGCGGCGTGCGCAGCTCGTGCGAGACGGTGGCAAGGAATTCGTCCTTCAGGCGGCTCGACTCGCGCGCCTCCCTGTAGAGCCTTTCGTTCTCGGCCGCCGCCGCCTCGGCCTCGGCGCGGGCGCGCTGCGTCGCCTCGTAGAGACGCGCGTTGTCCATCGCGACCGAAGCCTGCGCCGCCATCCCGACCACGAGCTGCTCGTGCCGCGCCGTGAAGACGCCCGCCTCCGGGTGGCCGAAGAAGAGCCCGCCGAGAACGTCGCCCGAGCGCGAGACGACGGGCACGGCCAGATAGCTCGTCACGGGCAGGTGGCCCTCGGGCATCCCGTAATAAGGCGACCACTTCCCGTAGCGCGCGTCCTTCTTCACGTCGTCGATTCTCAGCACGCCCTCGCCGCGGAAGGTGGGGCCGAAGAGGTCCGTGGCGCGCGGCATCGGGAAGTGCTCGAACGCTTCGCGCGGCACGCCCGACATCGTGTAGAGCATGTAAGAGGCGCCGCGCTCGTCGAGCACGTTGTAGAAGAATGCGCCGAAGCGCGCGCCCGTCAGCTCGGTCGCGGCGTCGGTCACGGCCTGCACTATCTTGTGCAGGTCCAGTTCGGCCGAGACCACCCGGCCGAGCTGGTTGAGCATGCGCAGCGCCTCCGTCTGCTCGCGCAGGGCATCCTCGGTCCGCTTCCGCTCGGTGATGTCCTGCACGACGCCGCGCATGCCGAGGACGCGCCCCTCCTCGTCGTAAATCCCCCGGCCGCGGGCCGACACCCAGCGCAGCGCCCCACTCGGCGTTATCACCCGGTACTCGATGTCGTAGTCGGCTCTCTCTTCGAGCGACCGCTCGACGGCGACGCGCGCCCGCTCGCCGTCCTCCCCGTGGAGCATCCCGCGCATCTTCGTCCACGTCATGTACGGCCCCGGCGGGATGCCGAAGATGTTCGCCGCCTCGTCGGACATCGTGACCACGTCGTTCGACGGGTCCCAGCTCCAGTCGCCGAGGCGGGCCGCCGACATCGCCAGCCCCAGCCGCGCCGCCGCCTCGTCGAGCGCGCGCCGAGCCCGCCGCCGCTCCGTGATGTCGCGCGCGATCTTCGAGGCGCCGACGATGTTCCCGCCGGGGCCGTATATCGGAGAGATGGTCAGCGAGATGTCGAGCAGCGTGCCGTCCTTGCGCACGCGTATCGTCTCGTAGTGCTCGACGCGGTCGCCCGCGCGGATGCGTGCGAGGATGGCCGGCTCCTCGTTCTCGTGGTCGGGCGGGATGAGGATGGTGATGGGCTTGCCGATGACTTCGTCGGGCGTGTAGCCGAAGATGCGCTGCGCGCCGCTGTTCCAACTCGTGATGATGCCGTCGAGCGTCTTGCTGATGATGGCGTCGTCGGCCGACTCGATGATGGCGGCCAACCACCTCTGTGCCATCTCGCCCGTCATCATCGGCGCGAGCGAGCCGCTGTCTTTCTTCCTATCAGGCGGAGTTCCTTGCGGGGGCTGTCGGGGCATGGGCGGAGAATTCCATCGTCGGGAGATAGAAGAGAGATTAAGGGGGCGGCGGCGTCGGGGACGGGGGCATTATACAACCGCGACCCCGTTTGTCTATCGGCGGCGTAAGTTCCGGCGGGCAACAAAAGCTTGACGTTTAAAAGACCCGGTGTTACGTTACCGACCGTTCGGTAGCCACACGCTCGGTCCACGGGCCGTAGCCCACTTCCCTACAGGTCTCTTAAAGATTTCGCCGCGGACCTCGCCGACGCCGAGCGCCCGGAGCCCTGGCTGCCCCGACCGTCACCACTTCGCTGCTAACCAAGGAGATTAACTGCAATGAGAAGCCTGACTCGTTTCTTGTTGGCGGCCGCCTTCCTGTGCGCCGCCGGAGTCCCCCCAGCCTTCTCGCAGGCGTCGAGCTCGACCGCCGAGCTGCGCGGTCAGGTCACGGACGCGAACGGGGCGGCCGTCCCCAACGCCACCGTCACCATCACCGACACCAACAAGGGCACCAGCCGCACCACCAACACCGACGCCGAAGGCAACTACGTCTTCCTCAACCTCCTGCCCAGCTCCTACGAGCTGAAGGTGTCGGCCGGCGGCGGCTTCGCGCCCGGCTCGACGCGCGTCGAGCTGACGGTCGGCCAGCAGGCCAACCTCCCCGTGCAGTTGAGCGCGAGCGGCCTCAAGGAGTCGGTCGAGGTGGTCGCGGGCGGCGAAGTGGTGGACACCGACCGCACGCAGCAGTCGTCCGTCATCGGCGTCAACCAGATAACGAACCTCCCCATCAGCCGCCGCAACTACCTCGACTACGCGCTCCTGACGCCCGGAGTCTCCGACGCCGACAACATCGCCGACGCCTCCGACTTCCGCGTCGCGCAGACGCCCAACTCCGGCCTCTCCTTCGGCGGCAACAACGGCCGCGGCAACCTCGTCGCCGTTGACGGCGGCAGCACCAACACCGTCTCGGGCGGCGTCGAGACGACCATCAATCAGGAGGGCGTGCAGGAGTTCCAAGTCCTGCGCAACAGCTACAACGCCGAGTTCGGCGGCTCGTCCGGCGGCATCGTCAACATCGTCTCGAAGTCGGGCTCGAACCGCTGGAGCGGCAGCGTCTTCGGCCTCTTCCGCGACGAGCGTTTCGACGCCCGCAACCCCTTCGACTTCAACCCGACGAGCAAGTCGCCCTTCAGCCGCCAGCAGTTCGGCGGCTCACTGGGCGGCCCGGTCAAGCAGGACAAGACCTTCTTCTTCACCTCCGTCGAGCGGTTCACGCAGGACGAGACGACCTTCGTCAACCTCCTCAACAACTCGAACATCTTCAACCCGACGGCCTCGCAGAACGCCCTCTTCAACTTCCTCGCCGCCGCGCCCCCCTTCGCCGCCGCCGCCGCCGGCCTGCGCGCCGCGCTCACCACGACGGCCGCCCGTTACCCGCGCACCGTCAATTTGTTCACCGGCGCCTCGGGGCAGTTCCCCTTCGAGTCGAGCCAGACCACCTTCGGCGCGCGACTCGACCACGTCTTCAGCGAGCGCGACAGCGCCTACCTCCGCTTCAGCCTCAACGACTCCTCCTTCGAGAACCAGGCCGCGGGCGCACTCACCGCCGTCTCGCGCGGCCGACTGATTGACACCTTCAACGGCGGCGTCCTCCTCTCGGAGAACCACCAGTTCAGCAACACCACCGTCAACGAGTTCAAGGCCCAGTACCGCTACCTCGACTTCGACGTAATCCCGAACGACGCCGTCGGCCCCGAGTTCAACATCGAGGGCTTCGGCTTCTTCGGCCGCGACATCTTCCTCCCCTCGGCCACGCTCCAGCGCGACTACGACATCCTCAACAACGTCTCGCACGTCCGCGGCAACCACACCGTCAAGTTCGGCGGCTCGTTCCTCGCCTCTGACGTGTCCTCCAACAACGAGACCTTCTTCGGCGGTCGCTTCAACTTCGGACCCAACATCCCGCTCGTCAACATCGCCATCCCGCTGCCCGCCACCACGCCCGCCGACGTGGCACTGGCGACGCGCGTCGCCCACCCTTTGAACCAGTTCATCCGCGCCTCGGGCGGCGCGCTCGGCGCCGACGCCAACGGCAACGGCCTCGCCGACTCGCTCGACGCGCCCATCAACGCCCTGCAAGCCTTCAACCTCAACCTGCCCATCGTCTACCAGCAGGGCTTCGGCGCGTCCGAGGTCAACTCGTTCACCTACCGCTACGCACTCTTCGGGCAGGACACGTGGAAGATTAAGCCCAACCTGACGCTCACCTACGGGTTGCGCTACTCCATCAGCGACGAGCCCTTCTACATGCCGCTCGACACCGACGACTTCCAGCCGCGCGCCGGCTTCTCGTGGTCGCCCTTCGCGGACGGCAAGACCGTCATCCGCGCAGGCGCCGGCATCTTCACCGGCTACACCATCTACTCGGTCGCCAACGTCACCAAAACCTTGAGCGGCATCCCCGGCGACCCCATCAACATCGTCCTCTCGACCGCCACCTCGGCCCCATTGGGCGTGCCCTCGTCCTTCGCCGTCTACCAGACGCTCCTCGGCGCGGGCGTCATCGGCTCGCGCACCATCCGCGCCTCAGACCTCGCGCCGCTCGGCATCACGCCGCGCCCGAACGCGCCGCTCGAAGTCCGCTTCCGCGTCGAGCCGCACTACGAGACGCCGACCACCTACCAAGCCAGCGCCGGCTGGCAGCAGGACATCGGCCGCGGCATCTCGGTCGAGACCAGCTACCTCTTCACGCGCGGCCTCCACCTGACGCGCAACCGCGACATCAACCAATACAAGTCATCGCTCGTCGTCGCCGGCACAAACGAGCCCTGCTTCTTCCGCCTCGGCGCGAACCCCGCGACCTGCACCGGCACCGCCACGTCGTCCGACTTCCTCAACCCGCTGCGGCTTCAGGACAACATCTACGAGTCGTCGGCCAACTCCTTCTACCACGCGGGCACCATCTCCGTGCAGCGCCGCTTCGCCAACAACTTCAGCCTCAACGCCCACTACACGCTCTCGAAGTCCATCGACGAGGTGACGGACTTCAACAGCGACTGGTCGGCCGAGAACCCCCTGAACGTGCGGGCCGACCGCGCCGTCTCGGCCTTCGACCAGCGCCACCGCGCCGTCTTCAGCGGCGTCTTCGCCAGCCCCGCGCGCGGCGACTCCTTCGCCGACAAGCTGCTCTCCGACTGGGTCTTCTCGCCCATCTTCATCGCGGGCTCGGGCCGCCCCTTCAACCTCCTCCTCGGCTTCGACGCCAACAACGACGGCCGCTCCCAATCCGACCGCCCCTTCCAGGTCGGCCGCAACACGGGCCTCGGCGAGCCCTTCTACAGCTTCGACGCGCGCCTCGCGCGCCGCTTCCCCTTCAAGGAGACGATGTTCCTTGAGCTGACTCTCGAAGGCTTCAACCTCTTCAACCGGACGAACCTCGCCGGCATTAACAACGTGGTCGGCGGCCTCACGGCCGACCAGCTCCGCGTGCTCGCCTCCACGCGCGCGCGCGGCAACCGCAACGCCGCCCCGACCGACCCGCTCGGCTTCACCTCGGCCGCCAACCCGCGCCAACTTCAGTTCGGCCTCCGCTTCAACTTCTGAAACGCGGGCCGTGACGTGCTAAAAAGATAAGGAGGGCTCCGGCCGCGCGCCGTGGCTCTCCTTAACGTTTTTCATATCCTTTTTTCTACAGGAGACAGTCCATGCAAAGCGTCAGGTTCTACGAGTTCGGCAACCCGGCCGAGGTTCTGCGCGTGGAAGATGTGCCGACGCCCGAGCCAACCGCCGGGCAAGTCCTCGTTAAGATGCGCGCGCGCCCCATCAACCCTTCCGACCTTCTCACGGTGCGCGGCCTCTACGGCGCTCTGCCGAGCCTCCCCGCCTCGCCCGGACTCGAAGGCATGGGCGAGGTCGCCGCCGTCGGCGAAGGCGTCGGCCTCCTGCGGGCCGGTCAGCGCGTCATCCCGCTCGGCGTCTCGGGCACCTGGCAGGAATACGTTCTGGCCCCGGCCGCCCAACTCCTCCCCGTGCCCGACGGCGTCAGCGACCAGACGGCCGCGCAGTTCGTCGTCAACCCGCTGACGGCGTGGATCATGACGGTCGATGAGTTGGCGCTTGAGCCCGGCGAGTGGCTCCTGCAAACCTCGGCCGGCTCGACGCTCGGCCGGGTCGTCTTGCAGATAGCACGGATGCGCGGCTTCAAGACCGTCAACGTCGTCAGGCGGCGCGAGCAGGCCGAGGAGTTGAAGACCCTCGGCGCCGACGAATGTATCGTCACGGATGAGGAGGACATCACCGAGCGCGTCCGAGAGATAACGGGCGGCAGTTTGACGAAGGCGATTGACGCGGTGGGAGGCGAGACGGGCGCGGCCGTCATGCGCTCACTCGGGCGGGGCGGCGTGATGCTGGTCTACGGCCTTTTGTCGGGCGAGCCGACGCCGGTTGACGGAGGGCGCATGATTTTCACTACGACGACGATGCGCGGCTTCTGGCTCGGCGACTGGATGCGCACCACCCCGCCCGACCGCCAGCAGGCCGTCACCTCCGAGCTGCTGCGCTCGATGGCGTCGAGCGAAATCGTCCCGCCCGTCGAGGCCGAGTACCCGCTCGCCGAAGTCCTCGCCGCCGCCGAACACTCCGAGCGCCCCGGCCGCAGCGGCAAAGTGTTACTCGTGAGCTGACGCCGCTACCAGCGGACGATTCCCCGCGCGCCCTCGCCGCCGGAGAGTGCGGCCAAGGCGTTGTTAATCTCTTCGAGCCGGTAAGTGCGCGTGGCGAGTTCGTCGAGCTTGAGCCTTCCTTCCTGATACAGCGAGACGAGGCGCGGCACGTCGCGGAAGGGTCGCCCCGAGCCGTAGAGCGAGCCCAGCAGCCGCTTCTCCTGCATCACGAACGGGAAGAGCGGGAACGTCGCGAGCGCGTCCAATCGCGACAGGCCCGTGAGGACGACGGTGCCGCCTTTGCGCGTGAGCGTCAAAGCCTGCGACAGCGTGGCTGGCGACCCGACGGTGTCGAAGACGTAATCCGCTCCGCGCCCGCCGGTCAACTCCTTCACGCGCTCCGCGACCGCCTCGCCCGCCGCCTCGACCGCGTCCGTCGCGCCGAACTCGCGCGCGATGTCGAGCGGCTTGCTCCGCGTGTCGAGCGCGACGATTCTCTCGCAGCCCGCCAGCCGCGCGCCCTGCACCACGTTCAGCCCGACGCCCCCGACGCCGATGACGACCACCTTCGCGCCCTCTTCGGGCCGCGCCGCGTTCAGCACCGCGCCGACGCCCGTCACGACCGCGCACCCCAGCGTCGCGAGCGCCTCGAAAGGCACCTCCCGCGGCACGACTATCGCGCCCTCCTCCGCCACCACGGCGAAGTCCGCGAAGCACGCCGTCCCGTTGTAATGACTCACCTTCTGCCCGCGCGCCCGCAACAGCGTGTCGCCCGCCGGAAGGCGGTTCCTGTAAGTCGTCTTCTCAAGACGGTCGCACAGCACGGGCCGACCCTCCCTGCACGGCGGGCACTCGCCGCACGGCGGCGCCCAACAGAAGACGACGTGGTCGCCCTCACTCACTCGCCTCACGCCCTCGCCGACTTCCCTCACGACGCCCGCGCCCTCGTGACCCAACACGAGCGGCACGCGCACCGGCCACTCGCCCCGCGCCGGGTGCAAATCGCTGTGACACACGCCCGCCGCCTTCACTTCAACTAAAACTTCCCCCGCGCGCGGCCCTCCCAGTTCCGCCTCCTCGACCGAGAGCGCCGCGCCCTGCTCCCACAAAATGGCCGCCTTGATGTTCATCGGAAGATGCTTCCCTTTAAGCCTTCCCGGCGAGTTCCGACGCGACGCGCGCCAGCCACGAGACGCGTTCGCCGAGGGCAGCGAAGCGCGGGTCGTCGGTCTGGCCGCGCCGGTAGCGGAAGAAAATCTGTTGCAGGACGACGGCCAGCTTGAAGACGGCGAAGACCTCGTAGAAGCCGAGCCGCGACAAATCGAATCCCGTCCGCGACCCGTAGCGTTCAATCACTTCCTCGCGCGTGAACCAGCCCTCCCGGTTCGTCACGGCCGACACGCTGTCGCGCTGCAAGCCCTTCGCCGTGTGCACCCAGTAGCCGAGCAGAATCCCCACGTCAACCAAAGGGTCGCCCACCGCGCTCATCTCCCAATCGAAGACGCCGACGACGCGTCCCACGTCGCCCGCGTCGAGCATCACGTTGTCTAGCTTGTAGTCGCCGTGAACGAGCGTCGGCCACACGGGGTCCGGCGGCAGACGCCCGACCAGCCAAGCGGCGAGCGCGTCCATCTCCGCCAACTCCTCCGTCTGCGACCTGTGCCAACGCTCGGCCCACCCGCGCACCTGCCGCTCGACGAACCCGGCCGACTTGCCGAGCGCGTCGAGCCCGTGCGCCATGATGTCAACGGCGTGCAGCGCGGCGAGCGCGTCAACCAGCGCCGCACTCGCCCGACGCCTCTCGGCCGCCTTCCCGGCCAACTCCGCTGGCTCCTCGCTCCGCACGACGAGCCCGCGCCGCCGCTCCATCACGTAAAAGGTCGCGCCGACTATCTGCGCGTCTTCGCACAACAGGTAAGGCCGCGGCGCGAGCGGGAAGACCGGGTGCAGGGATTGGAGGATGCGGAACTCGCGCGCCATGTCGTGCGCCTTCGGCGCGACGGGGCCGAACGGCGGCCGGCGCAGGACGAACTCGCGCCCGCCGAAGCGCAACAGGTAAGTCAGATTCGAGTGGCCGCCCGGAAACTGCTCGACCGTCAAAGAAGCCGAGCCTTCAAGCTCAACGCCCGCGACGCCCGGCAGCGTCTCGCGCAGGTAGCCGTCGAGCGCAGCCCAGTCGAGCTGCTCGCTCGCGCGCACGGGCCTCGTGTCCGGAGCGTCGGCCATCCTCGTGTTCAGGGTCGGAAGATGATGCAGGTCGTCGTGGCGTGCGCGTAGAGCCTGCCCTCGGAGTCAACGACCTTGCCCTCGGCCGTCGCCGTCCGCCCGCCGACGTGTATGACGCGCGCCTCGCAACGCACCTCGCCCGTCTCGGCCGTCAGCGGACGCAGGAAGTTGACCTTGAACTCAAGCGTCGTGTAGCCCGCGCCCGCCGGCAACGTCGAATGGACCGCGCACCCCATCGCCGAGTCCAACAGCGTCGCCGCCAACCCGCCGTGCACGACGCCGATGGGGTTGTAGTGATACTCGGCCGGCTCGACCCTGAAGACGGCCCAGCCCTCGCCCAGCTCCGCCAGCCCGAAGTTCATCAGCGCGCTGATGGGCGGCCCCGGCAGCTCGCCCGACGCCACCCTTTGCAGGAACTCCAGACCCGACACGCCGCGCGCCGCCTCGGCCAACGCGCGCGGGTCTTCCCAACTCACGGTGCGCGTGCGCGTACCTTCTTTTTCTGCGCTCATAGCTTCTAAAAATTTCAGACGTAGTAACGCACCAGCCACTCGGCCACGCAACAAATCCTCTCGTCGCCCTCGCGCTCGACCGTCACCCTCCACGCGGCCTGCACGCCGCCCCCCACCTCTTTAAACGCCGCCAGCCTGAAGCGCCCGCGGATGCGCGAGCCCGACGTGACTGGCGCGACGAAGCGTACGCGGTTGAGCCCGTAGTTGACTGCTAACCTCACCCCGCCCGCCGCGAGCGCCGTCCGCGCCAGCTCGCTCAGGAGCGAGAGAGTCAGGAAGCCGTGCGCGACCGCCGCGCCGAACGGCGACTCGCGCGCCGCGCGCTCGGGGTCTGTGTGAATCCACTGGTGGTCGCCGGTCGCCTCCGCGAACTGTTCAATCCGCCCCTGCGAGACTTCCACCCAGTCGCTCACGGCCACCTCCCGGCCGACGAGCCCGGCCAGCCCCGTCACGCTCTCGATTTCGGTCAGAGGCATCTCAGTCGCCGTACTTCTCCAGCTCAAGGCGCGCGACCGTTTCGGCGTGGACCTCGTCGGGGCCGTCGGCGAGGCGCAGCGTGCGCGCGTTGGCCCACATCGAGGCGAGCGGGAAGTCGTCCGACACTCCCGCGCCTCCGTGCGCCTGCACGGCGCGGTCGAGGACGGCGAGCGCGACGTTCGGCGCCACCACTTTTATCATCGCAATCTCGGCGCGCGCCCCCTTGTTGCCTGCCGTGTCCATCATCAGCGCGGCTCTCAATGTCAGCAGCCGCGCCTGCTCGATCTCCATCCTCGAACGCGCGATGTCGGCGCGAATCGTCCCCTGCGCGGCGAGAGGCTTGCCGAAGGCGACGCGCGCCGTGACGCGCCGACACATGGCTTCCAGCGCCCGCTCGGCCATCCCGACGAGGCGCATGCAATGATGTATGCGCCCCGGCCCAAGGCGGCCCTGAGCTATCTCGAAGCCGCGCCCCTCGCCGAGCAAGATGTTCGAGGCGGGGACGCGCACGCCGTCGAAGGTGACTTCCGCGTGCCCGTGCGGCGCGTGGTCGTAGCCGTAGACCGTGAGCATCCTGCGGACGCGCACGCCTTCTGCGTCCATCGGCACGAGGACCATCGACTGCTGCCGGTACTTCGGCGCCTCCGGGTCGGTCTTGCCCATGAAGATGGCGACCTTGCAACGCGGGTCGCCCGCGCCGCTCGTCCACCACTTGCGTCCGCGGATGACGTACTCGTCGCCGTCGCGCGTGATGCTCGACTGGATGTTCGTCGCGTCCGACGACGCGACCTCCGGCTCCGTCATCGCGAAGCACGAACGAATCTCGCCCGCCAGCAGCGGACGCAGCCAACGGCGTTTCTGCTCCTCCGAGCCGTAGCGGACGAGCACTTCCATGTTGCCCGTGTCCGGCGCGCTGCAATTGAAGACCTCCGGCGCGAACGCGACCGACCGCCCCATCAGCTCGGCCATCGGCGCGTACTCAAGATTCGAGAGCCCCGCGCCGTACTTGCTCTCCGGCAGGAACAGATTCCAAAGCCCCTCGTCCTTCGCCTTCGCCTTCAGCTCCTCCATCAGCGGCACCGGCCGCCAGCGGTCGCCCTGATTTATCTGCTCGTAAAACTTCCGCTCGTTCGGGTAGACGTGCTCGTCCATGAAGGCGCGCACCCGCCCGTAAATCTCCTTCGCGCGCGGCGAGACTTGAAGGCCGACGTAAGGGTCTTCGCTGCTCATCTCTGAAGGTTCTCGAAAATCGTCGCCGCGCCCTGACCGCCGCCGACGCACATCGTCACCAGACCGTAGCGGCTGCGGCGCCGCCGCATCTCGCCCATGATTTGCACGGTCAGCTTCGCGCCCGACGCCCCGAGCGGGTGGCCCAACGCGACGGCGCCGCCGTTGACGTTCGTCCGCTCGTCGTCCATCCCCAACTCGCGCATGACGGCGATGGCCTGACACGCGAAAGCCTCGTTCAGCTCTATCAGGTCAACGTCATCAATTTTCAGCCCCGCCAGCTTCAAGGCCTTCGGCACGGCCGCCACCGGCCCCATCCCCATAATCTCGGGCGGCACGCCGCCCACCGCGTACGAGACGAAACGCATCAGCGGCTTCAGGCCCAACTCCTCCGCCCTCTCGCGCGACATGACGACGACGCCCGCCGCGCCGTCCGAAGTCTGACTGGAGTTGCCCGCCGTGACCGTCCCCTTCACGTGGAAGACGGGCTTGAGTTTCGCCAACCCCTCCGGCGTCGTGTCCGGCCGCGGCCCCTCGTCCGTGTCGAACGTCAAAGTCTTACGGCTCGCGCGGCCGTCCTCGCCGACGCCGTTAATCTCGACTTCGAGCGGGACGATGCCGTCGTCCTTCAGCTTCCCCTCTTCAATCGCGGCGAGCGCGCGGCGGTGGCTGCGGTAGGAGAAGGCGTCGGCCTCCTCGCGCGTGACGCTGTACTGCCGCGACACGTTCTCGGCCGTCAGGCCCATGCTCAGGTAGACGCCGGGCCGGTTCTCGACGAGGTACGGGTTCGGCCGAAACTTCGTGTTGCCGCGAAGCATCGACATCGACTCGGTGCCGCCCGCGATGATGCACTCGGCCATGCCCGCCATGATGCGTTCGGCCGCCATCGCAATCGTCTGCGAGCCCGACGAGCAGAAGCGGTTGACCGTCACGGCAGGCACCGCGTGCGGCAACCCCGCGCGCAGCGCCGCGATGCGCGCGACGTTGGTCCCCGACTCGCCCTCCGGCGTCGCGCAGCCCATTATCACGTCGTCAATCGTCTCGGGCCGCAGCCCCGGCACGCGCCTCAACAAGTCCTCGATGACGGCCGCCGCCATGTCGTCCGGCCGCGTCGTCCGCAGAGTTCCCCGCGGCGCCTTGCCAACGGCCGTCCTCACTCCGGCCACGATTACTGCTTCTTTCATAAAGCTCCTGATTTCAAATCTGAAAGTCCCAATCTCAAATTCTGATGACGCCTTCGGCGTCGCCCGTCATCACCTCCCGGCCGTGCTGGTTGCGGCAGACCCAGGAGGATTTTAGATGCGTGTACTGCCCCCTCTCTTCAAGCTCTTCTATCTTAACCTCGCAGCGCACGGTGTCGCCGGTGAAGACGGGCCGGAGGAAGTTGAAGGTCAGGCGGCGCGCGATGAAGTTGATGTCGCCGCCGACCTTCGTCGGCATCGTCGCCGTCAGCAGCCCGTGGACCATCAGCCGCCCGGCCTCGTCCGGCCGCAGGTGGTGCTCGCCCTCGTCGCCCGAGAAGCGCGCGAACAAACGCACGTCCTCTTCCGTGAACGTCCGCTCCCACGCCACCACGTCGCCGGCCTTCATGCGCTCACCTCGCCCCGAACAGCATGCACGTCGCCGTGCCGTGCGCGTACAGTTTACCTCGCGCATCTACGATTCGGCCCTCGGCCGAGCCGACGCGCCCCCCTACGTGCAGGACCCGCCCCTCGCACCTGACCTCGCCCGTCTCGCGCCGCATCGGCCGCACGTAGTTAATCTTCATCTCAAGCGTCGTGAAGACTTTCCCCGCCGGTAACATCGTGTTGATGGCGCAGCCCAGCGCCGAGTCAAGCAGCGTCGCCGCCAGTCCGCCATGCGCGATGCCGAGGCCGTTGTAGTGGCGCTCGTCCGGCTCGACGCTGAAGACGGCGCGGCCCTCTTCGACCTCGACGAGCCGCATGTTCATCAACCGCGCCATCCCCGAAGGCCCGCGCTCGCCCGTCATGAGCTGGCGCATGTATTCGAGCCCCGTCAAAGCCTCTCGCGTCATCCCTCAATTCCTCAGAGGCTTGCCCGTCGAGAGCATGTGCGCGATGCGCTCCCGCGTCTTCTCTTCGCCGCACAAGCTAAGGAACGCCTCGCGCTCAAGGTCGAGAAAGTACTGCTCGTCCACCCACTGTGCCGAGGAGATTGAGCCGCCGCAGATGACGTAAGCCACCTTCATGCTGACGTGCAAATCGTACTCGCTCATGTACGCGCCCTGCTGCATGATGTAGAGCCCGGCGCGCAGGGCGGCGAGCGCGTCGCGCCCGGCGGCGAAACAGTTCTTGCCGCGCGCGGGCGGCGCGTAACCCGCGTCCGAGAGTTCGAGCACCAGCCGCTTCGCCTCGGCCAACTGGTGGTCGCGGTTCATGACGACGAGGTCGCCCTCCGTCAGATACCCGAACGCGCGAGCCTCGGCCGCGCTCGTCGAAACCTTGGCCGCGGCGATGGTCTGAAGCGCCTGCTGTAAGAACGGGACCGGGTCGGCGTTGCCCGTCGCGCGCATCGGCGGAGAGACGAGGCGGCGCACAAGCTCCTTGCACCCGCCCGCCGCCGGGACCAGCCCGACGCCCACCTCGACCAACCCCATGTAAGTCTCCGCCGCCGCCGCCGCCCGCGCGCCCGCCATCGAGACTTCGCAGCCGCCGCCGAGCGCGCGCCCCGCCGGGGCCGTCACGACCGGCTTCGCGCAGAAGCGAACGGCCGTCAGCGCGTCCTGCATCCCCTTCACCGCGCCCGCCAGAGCTTCAAAACTGCCGAAGCCTCCGGCGATGTTCGCTCCGACGGAGAAGTCCGCGGCGTCGTTGCCGATGACGAGCCCGCGCCAGTCGCCCGCCTCAATCTCGGCGACAGATTCGAGCAGCATGTTCTTCACGTCCTCGTCGAGCGTGTTCATCTTCGTGTGAAACTCAAGACACGCCACGCCGTCGCCGAGGTCCACGAGGCTCGCCCCCTTATTCTCCCGCACGACGCGCCCCGACGATTTCAGTCGCGCCAGCTCAAGCTTCTTCTCGTCCGGCGCCTCCGCGACGTAAGCCTTGCGCGCCGGGTCGTAGAAGCTCTCGAAGCCGTCCTCGGAGCGGTAAAAACTTTCGTGCCCGGCGTCCAACATCTCGCGCACCCACGCCGCCACGCGGACGCCTTCCTTCTCCATCGCCTCGGCCGTCTCGCGCACGCCGAGCGCGTCCCACAGCTCGAACGGCCCCAGCTCGTGCGAGTAGCCCCAGCGCATCGCGCGGTCCACGTTGACGAGGTGGTCGGTGATTTCGGGGACGCGCCGCGACGCGTAACCGAGCGTGTTGTAGACGACGTGCCGCGCCAGCCTCCCCGCCTTGTCGTCCTGCGCGAGCACGAAGCGAAGGCGCTCGGGCAGCGCCTTTATCTTCATCGCCTCCTTGACGGATGGGATGTCGGGCTCGCGCCGCTCGCGGTATTCGAACGTCTCAAGGTCGAGGGAAAGGATGTCGCCCTTCGCGCCCTTCGGCGGCTTCTTGTAGAAGCCCTGTCCGGTCTTGTCGCCCAGCCGGCCGCGCTCCATCTGCGTCGTCCTGAGCGTGCCGAGGTTCTGGTTGCGAAGGACTTCGCGCGTCTCGTCGTCGGGGATGAGGCCGTAGAGGTTGTCGCCGACCGAGCTGGAAACGTCGAGGCCCACGAGGTCTTGAAGGCGGAAGAGGCCGGTCTTGGGGCGGCCGACGAGCGGGCTCAATATCGCGTCTGCTTCCTCGACCGTGTACTTGTGCTCAAGCACGAAGCCGAGCGTGGAGGCGCCGAGCACGGAGCCGAGCCGGTTGGCGATGAAGTTCGGCGTGTCCTTACAAATTACGACGCCTTTGCCCAGCCGGCGCTCGGCAAACTCCGTGACGAACTCGACCACGTCGGGCTTCGTCTCCGGCGTCGGGATGACTTCCAGGAGCTTCATGTAGCGCGGCGGGTTGAAGAAGTGCGTGCCGAGGAAGTGCGCCTTGAAGTCGTCCGAAGTCTCGGCGGCGATTGAGGAGATGGGGATGCCCGACGTGTTGGATGAGACGATGCTGCCCGGCTTCCTCGTCTTCTCGACGCGCGCCATCAACTCGCGCTTCGGCCCGAGTTGTTCGACGATGGCCTCGACAATCCAGTCGCCTTCCGCCACCCACTCGAAGTTGTCTTCGAGATTTCCAATCGTCACCAGCCCCGCCGCCTCCGGCGTGAAGAAGGCCGCAGGCCGCGACTTCTTCAGGCGTTCGAGCGAGGCATTAACTATTCGGTTACGAACTTGCGGGCTTTCGAGCTTGAGGCCGCGCTTCTCCTCTTCGGGCGTCAGCTCTGCGGGCGCGATGTCGAGCAGGTAGACGGGCAGGCCAGCGTTGGCGGCGTGCGCGGCGATGCCGCCGCCCATCGTGCCGGAGCCGATGACCACCACTCGCTTAATCGTGTAGCTCATCAGTTCTCTCATCCTTGGAACAGGTCGGGGTCGGTCGCGCGCAGCCGCGTCAGGAAATCTTTCCAGAGCGGCGCGAAGACGGGGATGCGCGCTATCTCGGCCTTCGCCCGCCGCGCGGCCTCCGAAGAAATCGCCACCGGCTCGCGGCCCAGAACGCGAGCCGCGCCGTTCACGGCGAGGTGTCGCGCGGCCATGCCTTCGAGGAGCATCATGCGGGCGAAGGCCATCTGGACGTTGTCGCCGGTCGTGATGGCGCCGTGGTTCGGGAGGATGACGGCGTGCTTCCTGCCGAGCTCGCGCGCAATCGGCATAACTCTTTCTTCCTCCGAGGCGAGCCCCGCGAACTCTTCTTCCACGAGCCCCACGTCGTCGGCGAGGATGCAGCTCTCCTGGTCGTAAATCTCGGGCACGACGCGCAGCGCGCTCAGGGTGACGACCGCGGGCGGGTGCGTGTGCGCGACGGCGACGGCCTGCGGGTTCTCGCGGTGGATGATGCCGTGCAGCCGAATCGTGTCGTTGACGTAAGCGTTGCCTTCAAGCACTTTTCCGGCGAAGTTGACGCGGACGACGTTCTCCGGGCGCAGCGTCGCGAACGACGGCCCGAAGTGGTTCACCAGCATCTCGTCCGGCCCGACGGCGACGCTCAGGTGGCCCGCGTTCGCGACGCTCAAGCCCTGCCTGTAGAGCAGCCGCGCCGCGCAGCAGATGTCGAACTTGACGGCTTCGTGGTCAGTCATTTCATCTCTTCCTTCGATTCGCCTTCCTCACGTAAGACGCGGTGGAGGATTTTGCCGACGGCCGTCTTGGGCAGGCTCTCGCGGATGACGACTTGAGTCGGGACTTTGAACTCGGCGAGGCCGCGCTTGCAATGCTCGATCAACTCCTCGGGCGTGGCCCCGGAGTCTTGTTTGAGGACGACGAAAGCCTTGACGGACTCGCCGCGATAGGCGTCTGGTACGCCGATGACGGCGGCCTCCATGACGGCCGGGTGGGAGTAGAGGACCGACTCGACCTCGGACGGGTAGACGTTGAAGCCGCTGACGATAATCATGTCCTTCTTGCGCTGGACGATGTAGGTGTAGCCGTCCTCGTCCATGCGCGCCACGTCGCCCGTGTAGAGCCACGTCCGCCCGTCCGCGTCCTGACGGAGCGCGATGGCCGTCTCGTCGGGGCGGTTCCAGTAGCCCTTCATCACCTGCGGGCCCGCGATGCAAAGCTCGCCCTCGTCGCCGACTGCCACCTCGCGCTCGCCCGTCTCAAGGTCAACGATTTTAATGTCCGTGTCGGGCAGCGGGAGGCCGATGCTGCCGGGCTTGCGCAGCGAGAGCGCGGCGGTGGTGTGCGTGACGGGCGATGCCTCGGAGAGTCCGTAACCCTCTTTGAGCGTGCCGCCCGTCAGGCGCTCGAACTGCTCGATGACCTCGACGGGCAGGGGGGCCGAGCCGCTGTTGAAGTTGCGAATCTTGTCGAGCCCGTACTCCTTGGCCTTCGGGTGGTTGAGCAGCGAGATGTAGATGGTCGGCACGGCCGGGAAGTAGGTCGGCGTGTAGTCGCGGATGGCGGTGAGCAGCGCCTCCACGTCGTACTTCGGAATCAGGACTTGCCGCGCGCCGCGCCAGACGCCGGCCATCATGCAGACGGTGAAGCCGTAGATGTGGAAGTAGGGGATGACGACGAGGTAGGTGTCGTCGCCGCCGCGCCGCACGTCGCTGTGCGTCCAGCTTTGGGTCTGGATGACGTTGGCGAAGACGTTGTAGTGCGTCAGCATCGCGCCCTTCGGCACGCCCGTCGTGCCGCCCGTGTATTGCAGCACGGCCACGTCGTCGGGCTTGATGTCAACGGAGGGCAGGTCCATCTCGCCAACGTCCGCGAGGAGGTCCGCGAGCCTCAACGCGCCCTCGACCTGCGGGCACGCCTGAGCCGCCGCGGAGTATTCCGCGAGCGAGGTGACGATGAGGTGTTCTATCCCCGTCTGCCCGCGGACGGCCTGCGTGACGGGCGCGAGCACGTCGAGCGTCAGGAGCGCGCGCATCCCCGAGTCCTCCGAGACGACGAGGACTTCGCGCGGCGTGTAGAGCGGGTTGACGTTGACGACGACGGCGCCGAGGCGCAGCGCGGCGAAGGTGGCGACGACGTACTGCGGGCAGTTCGGAAGCATCACCCCGACGCGGTCGTGCCGCCCGACGCCCAAACGCGCGAGCGCGGCGGCGAGCCGGTCGGCCTGCGCCTTCAACTCGGCGAAGGTCAGGTGGGCGCCGAGGAAGGCGGTCGCCGTGGCGTCGGGAGCTTCGACGGCGGCGATGCGCAGAATCTCGTGGAGCGGCCGCCGCGGGTAGTTCATGTGCGGTCGCACCCAGTAGTCGTAATGGTCGAGCCACGGCCGCGCCGCGTAAGGCGACGCAGTCTCTTCCCTGCCCGCTTCTGCTTTGCTCATGTCTGTCTCCACTTTCAAACGATTGTGCTCCCGCCGTCAACTACGGAACGCGCGATGCGCTCGCGGTGGAAGGTAGCGTCGCCGAAGAGGGTTTCGGACGACTTGCTGCGCTTGTAGTAAAGCTGCAAGTCGTGCTCCCAGGTGAAGCCGATGCCGCCGTGGACCTGCACGCCGCGGTTGGCGACTTCGCGGAAGGCGTCCGAGCAATAGGCTTTGGCGACCGAGACGGCCGTGCTCGCGGAAGGGTCGTTTTCCGTGAGCGCCCACGCAGCGTAGTAGGCGGCCGAGCGCGCGCTCTCGGTCATCAGGAGCATGTCGGCGCACATGTGCTGCACGGCCTGAAAGGAGCCGACGGGGCGGCCGAACTGCTGGCGCGTCTTCGCGTACTCGACCGTCGTGTCGAGCACCCATTGCATCCCGCCGACCATCTCCGCGCACAGGACCGCCGTCGCCACTTCCAACGCGGCCCGCAACGCCCCGCGCGCGTCGCCGTCCGCCCCGAGCGCGTCCGCCTCTGCCAAGCTCGCGTTCTCAAAACTGACTTCGTAAAGCTTCCGCGTCGCGTCCATCGAAGGCGTCGCGCGCACCTTCACGCCCTCGGCCCCGCGCTCGAAGGGCAGGAGCGCAAACCCTTCGCCGTCGCGCGCGACGCACACGAGCACGTCCGCGACGCCCGCGTCCGCGACGAACAGCTTGCGGCCCGTCACCTTGAAGCGACCGCCCCCGCGCGTCGCCGTGAGCTTCACGGCGTCAACGTCCCAACTCGCGCCCTCTTCGAGCAGCGCGACGCTCGCCTTCATCTCGCCGGCCGCGATGGGCTCTAAAAACTTCGCCCGCTGTTGGGCGCTGCCCGCGCGCTCGAACAGCGCCGCCGCCAGAAGCGTCGAGAGGAACGCGCCCGGCAGACAAGCCCGCCCCATCTCCTCCGCGACGGCCGCCATCTCGACCAGCCCGAGCCCGAGCCCGCCCTGCTCCTCCGGCACCGTCAGCCCCGTCCACCCCTGCTCGGCCAGCGCGCGCCAAAGCCCCTCGTCGTGCGCCGTCTCCGTCTCCATCAACTCGCGCACGCGCCCCGGCCCGCACTCCCTCGCGAGGAGCGCCCGCGCCGTCTCCTTCAAAAGCTTCTGCGGCTTGCTCAGGTCAAAGTCCATTAGTAGCTCTTCGGCAGGCCGAGGACGCGCTCGGCGATGATGTTGCGTTGGATTTCGCTGGTGCCCGCCTCGATGGTGTTGCCGCGCGCGCGGAGGTAGGCGTACTCCCACGCGCCTTGGTCGAACTCTTTGAGCTGCCCGTAGGGGCCGAGTATCTCTTGCGCGGCCTGCTGGGTGCGCTGGTTCATCTCGCTCCAGTAGAGTTTTTGAATCGAGCCTTCGGCGCCGGGGATGCCGGTCTTGCTCAGTGACGTTAAGGCGCGGTTGGTGTTGAGCCGCAGAATCTCAAGCTCAAGGTAAGCCTGCGCGAGCTTCTGCCGGGCGATGGGGTCTTCGCTCGCCCGGCGCCCGTTGCGTTCGACGGTGCGTGAGCGGGCGATGAGGGCTTCGAGCTGTCGCTTGAAGACGACCTGCACGCCCGTGCCGAGGTTGGCGCGCTCGTTCATGAGGGCCGTGATGGCAGTCGTCCACCCCTTGTTGACTTCGCCGAGGACTTGACCGGCCGGCACGCGCACGTTCGAGAAGAAGACCTCGTTGAAGCCGGAGTCGCCCGACATCTGCCGCAGCGGGCGCACCGAGACGCCCTCGGCGCGCATGTCGGCGAGCAGGCAGGTGATGCCCTTGTGCTTCGGCGCCTCCGCGTCGGTGCGCACGAGCAGCAGGCACCAGTCGGCCATCTGCGCGAAGCTCGTCCAGATTTTCTGGCCGTTGACGACGAACTCGTCGCCGTCGCGCGCGGCCTTCGTGCCGAGCGCGGCGAGGTCGCTGCCCGCGTTCGGCTCCGAGAAGCCCTGACACCAGATTTCATCGCCCGAGAGGATGGTCGGCAGGTAGCGCGCCTTCTGCTCTTCGGTCCCCATCGCGATGATGGTCGGGCCGACGAGAGACAGTCCGATGGTGCCGACGAGCTGCGGGGCGTTCGCGCGCGCCAGCTCCTCCTGAAAGATGGCCTGCTCCATCAACGTCGCGCCGCGCCCGCCATACTCCTTCGGCCAGGAAATGCCGGCCCACCCGCCGTCGAAGAGTTTCCGCTGCCAGTCGCGCAGGTACTCGACGTACTCGGCGCGCTCCTCCGGCGCGGTCGTCCCGCCCGCCCACTCCTCGGGCACGTTCTCCTTCAACCACGCGCGGAACTCGTCGCGGAACTCTTTCTCACCCGGAGTCAGGTTCAGGTCCATGACACGCCTCACGCCTCCTTCGGCTTCGACGCTTCCCAAAGCAGCTCGGAAACGTCCATCACCTTCACGTCGCGCGCGCCCTTTCGCGCGTTGATGCCGTCCTCCATCATCGTCATGCAGAAGGGACAGCCGACGGCGAGCACGTCGGCGCCCGTCTCGACGGCCTCGCGCGCTCGCTCCTGATTGACACGCTTGTCGGGCGGCTCGTCAACGAAGCTCATGCCGCCGCCCCCGCCGCAGCAAAAACTGTTGTTGCGAGTGCGCCCCATCTCGACCGCCTCGGCGCGCGAAGAGATTTGCACGAGCCGGCGCGGCGCGTCGTAAACGCCGTTCTGCCGACCCAGATAACACGGGTCGTGAAAGGTTATCTTCCGTCCCTGTTCGGCGAGTGGGCGGAGCCTGCCTTCTTCGACGAGGCGCGCGAGGAACTCGCTGTGGTGATAGACCTCGAACGCGCCGCCGTACTGCGGATACTCGTTCTTAAAAGTGTTGAAGCAATGCGGGCAGGCGGTGACGACTTTTTTAACGCCGTACTTGTTCAGGTTCGCCACGTTCTCTTGCGCCAACTGCTCGAACAGAAACTCGTTGCCGATGCGTCGCGCGGGGTCGCCCGAACATTTCTCCTCGCGGCCGAGGACGGCGAAGCTGACGCCCGCCTGTTCTAACAGTTGCGCCGTCGCCCGCGTCACGCGCTGGTTGCGCTCGACGAGGGCGCCGCCGCAGCCGACCCAGAGCAGCACCTCCGCGTCCTTCGCCTCCGCGGCCTGCCGCACGTTCAGCCCCTCGGCCCAGTCCATGCGCGTCGCCTGCGTGCCGCTGAAGGGATGGCCGCGGCGTTCGAGCGACATAACGGCCTCCTGCATCGAGTCCGGGAACTCCGCCTCCTCCATCACGAGGAAGCGGCGCATGTCCACTATCTTCGGCATCTGCTCGATGAAGACCGGGCACGCCTCTACGCACGCCGCGCACGTCGTACATTGCCAGAGCGGGACGGGCGAAGTCGCGGGCACCGCCCCGATGATTGCGCCGTCGCCTTTAACAGTTCGAGAGCTTGAGAGGTCGCGGAGTTGGAGGATGATGTCGCGCGGCGACAGTTCCTTGCCCACCGTGTTGGCGGGGCAGACCGCCGTGCAGCGCCCGCACTCGGTGCAGGCGTCGAAGTCGAGCAGGTCTTTCCAGGTGAACTTCTCAAGCGAGTTGACGCCGAAAGTTTCCGTCTTCTCGAAGTCTATATTCTTTAGCGTGGCGCCGAGGGGCCGCAGGCTCGCCGCGTAGATGTTGAGCGGCGCCGTCAGCACGTGAATCATCTTCGTGTAGGGCAGCCACGCGATGAAGGTGAGGCTGACGACGAGGTGGAACCACCACATGAAGGCGTGGGCCTTCGTCATTGCTTCGACGCCCATCGCCCGCCGCGAGACGAGCGCGACGAGGTTGCCGAACGGCGACCACGCGCCCCACGGGTCGTTTGTCGCGGCGATGCGCCAGCCCTCGACCAGAAAGCCCTGCGCGCACATCACGAAGACGGCGGCCAGAATCCACGCCGCCTCGTCCGTATGAACGAGCTTACGCGGTCGCTTCCCGTAACGGCGCGCGGCGGCCATCAAGACGCCGAGCATGACGAGCGCGCCGAACACGTCAACCGTGAAGGATTGAAAGTAGAGGTAGAAGCGCCCGCGCATGATGGCGGTGCCGAAGTCGGCGTCGATGGCGACGACGGTCGTCGCGATGGTGAGGACGACGAAGCCGTAGCTGATGAACAGGTGAAAGAGCCCCGCGTAACGCTCGCGCGCCGTCCGCCGCTGCGCGACCGCGTGCTTGAGGAGCAGCTTGACGCGCTCCGTTGGCCGGTCGAAGCGCGCAGCCGCCTGCCCCCGACGCCAGCGCGCGACGTGGCGGTAAACGCCGTAGCCCGCGACCAGCAGCGTCGGCACGAGCAGCGCATACATCGGCCAGACGTGCGAAACGTTCCAGTAAATCTGGCGCGTGGCTTCCATAAGGTAGAAGTGATGAGTGCTGAGCTAAGGCGGGCCGCTTTCACCCATCATTCATCACTCATCACTCATCACTTTCTTAAGCTTCTCCCGCAGCACGGGGACGACCTTGCGGTAGTCTTCGATGATGCCGAAGTGGCTGTGTTTGAAGATGGGCGCGTCGGGGTCGGTGTTGATGGCGGCGATGTGGCGGGCCTCGGAGATGCCGGCCATGTGCTGGCTCGCGCCGGTGATGGCGACGGCGAGGTAAAGCTCCGGCGTCACCTTCTTACCCGTCTGCCCGACCTGCCACGTGGGCGACACCCAGCCTGCGTCGCAGGCCGCGCGCGAGGCGGCGAGCTGCGCGCCGAGCAGCTCCGCCAGCGGCCTCAATTCCGTCTCGAACCCTTCCGGCCCGCCGATGCCGCGCCCGCCCGAGACGATGACGCGCGCCTCTTCGAGCCTCGACTCGCCCGACGCTTCGCGCACCCGCTCGACGACGCGCGTCCGCCCGTCCGGCTCGATGTCGAGCGCGGCGCGCTTCACCCCACACGCTGCGGCGCGCTGCGCGGCAGGCGTGAACGCGCGCGCGCGGAGCCACACGACGGCCGGGCTCCTTTTCAATTCCAGCACGGCCTGCGCCTTCCCGCCGTAGACCTGTCGGCTGACTCTGATTCGCCCGCCTTCGACCTTAAGCTCCACGCCGTCGCCCGCCGCGCTCCCCCCCAGCCTGTGCGCGAGCCGCGGCGTCAGCTCCTGACTATACGTGTCGTTGCCGAGCAGCACCGCGCCCGGCTTCAACTCACCGCACAGACGCGCCAGCGCAGTCAGGCAAGTCTCCGGCTGATACTCCTCAAGCTCCGGCTCGTCGGCGACTGTCACCGCGTCCGCCACGCGCGCAAGCTCTCCGGCGAGCGCGCCCGCGTCGGCGCCTACGACGACCGCGTGAAGACCCACGCCAAGCTCGTCGGCGAGTCGCCGTCCCGCGCCCGCGAGCCCCTGCGCCGCCTTGTCGAATCCGGCGCTTGAGAAAAGACAGATGAGAACGTCGTTCATGGCTTTAAAGGGCGCGCGTCACTTCGACGACGCGGCGGGCGAATGCTTCCACCTTCTCTTCGAGCGTGTCGCCCGCGACGAACTCGCAGCGCGCCTCCTTCTGCGGGATGAAAAGCTCCGCGACTTCGTAATAGGCATTCCCTTCCCCAGCGAGGCCGAGGTCGGCGAGCGTCAGCTTCGTCAAAGGCTGTCGGTAAGACATCATCACGTCGCGCACCTTCGGGATGCGCGGGACGTTGTGCTCGTCGTTCGTCACTGTCACGACGACCGGGGGCACGGCCTCCAACATCTCCCAGCCCGCGTCCGTCTGCCGCTTCAGACGCAGCCTGCCC
>DASZEK010000080.1:0-6192 GCA_035941045.1 Pyrinomonadaceae bacterium
CGACACCGCCTGAGCCGCCCGGCCCGCGCCCGGCTTTGCGTTCGCCGCGCGCGCCGCTTATGCTCGGCAGCACTTAAGGAGCGCGGAAGGTACATCATGGATCAATACACCCTCGGCATCGAAGAGGAGTTTCAGATCATAGACCCGAAGACGCGCGAGCTCTGTTCGCACGTCTCGGAGATGCTCGAAGAGGGGCGCATGATCCTCGGCGAGCAGGTGAAGCCCGAGATGATCCAGGCGCAGATCGAGGTCGGCACCGGCATCTGCCGCGACATCGAGGAGGCGCGCCGCGACATCACGCGGCTGCGCTCCATCGTCTCGTCGCTCGCGCGCAAGCAGGGGCTGCGCATCGTCGCCTCCTCGACCCACCCCATCTCGCAGTGGACGGCGCAGGACATCTACGACGACCCGCACTACAAGCTCCTCATCGAAGAGCTTCAGATGGTCGCGCGCTCGCTGCTCATCTTCGGCCTCCACGTCCACGTCGGCATCCCCGACCGCGAGCGGCAGATTCACATCATGAACGCGGCGCGCTACTTCCTGCCGCACGTCCTCGCGCTCACGACCTCTTCGCCCTTCTGGCTCGGCATCAACACGGGGCTCAAGTCCTACCGCTCCGAAGTCTTCAAGAAGTTCCCGCGCACGGACATCCCCGACCACTTCGACACCTACGCCTCTTTCCAGCGTTACGTGAAGCTGCTGCTCGACACGAACTCCATCAGCAACCCGAAGAAAATCTGGTGGGACGTGCGCCCGCACCCGACCTTCCCGACGCTTGAGTTCCGCATCTGCGACATCCCGACGCGCGTTGACGACACGGTCGCCATCACGGCGCTCTTCCAGGCCATCGTCGCGCGCCTCGACAAGCTCATCGACAAGAACCTCGGCTTCCGCCTCTACCGAAGGATGCTCGTGCAGGAGAACAAGTGGCGGGCCGTCCGCTACGGACTCGACGGCAAGATGATCGACTTCGGCAAGCAGAAGGAGGTGCCCGTCCGCGACCTCATACGGGAACTGCTGGAGTTCGTCGACCCCGTCTTGGACGAACTCGGCTCGCGCAAGGAGGTCGAGCACATCCACACCATCCTTGAGCGCGGCACCTCCGCCGACGAACAGCTCCAAGTCTTCCGCGAGACCAACAGCCTCGAAGCGGTCGTTGACCTCCTCATGGAGCGCACCGTCGAAAACGTCCCCGAACAGTGGCAGTAAAGAAGGGCGTCGGGTGTCGGGTAAATGCAGATTGTTTTTACCCGGCACCCGACGCCCTTATTCATAGACCCGGCAGGAGTAGGTCTTGAAGGCGAGCCACACGTCGCGGCCGGCTTCGAGGCCCAGCTCCTCGAGGGCGTGGCGCGTGATGTTGGCGGTCCAGGTGACGCCGCGGCTCTCGACGCGGACGAGGGTGTGGGCGCTGCGCTCTTCGACGGAGGTGACGCGGCCGCGCAGGACGTTGCGCGCCGAGAGGCCGCGGGGCTCTGCGGCGGCGAGCAGGATGTCGCCGGAGCGGACGGCGACTCGGACGCGCGCGCCGGGGGAGGCAGTCCCTAGCGGGACTTCCACGCGCGAGACTTCGCCGCCTTCGCCCCGTAGCCCCACCGTCATCGTCCCCGCCGACTCGTCTCGCGCGACGACCGACCCCTCGAAGATGTTCTCGACGCCGGTGAGCCGCGCGACCGTCTCGCTCGCGGGGGCGGCGAAGAGTTCTTCGGGCGGGCCTTCGGCGGCGATGCGGCCGTGCTCATAGATGAGGGCGCGGCCCCCGAGCATGAGCGCCTCGTCGCGGCTGTGCGTGACGTAGAGGACGGGCAGTCGTAACTCCTCGTTCAGCCTCTTGAGGTCCGAGACGATGCGGAGCTTGACGGGCTCGTCGAGTGCGGACAGCGGCTCGTCGAGCAGCAGGACTTCGGGCGACGCCGCGAGGGCGCGCGCGAGTGCCACGCGCTGCGCCTCGCCGCCCGAGATGGCGCGCGGCCTGCGGCCTGCCGCGTGCGCCACGCCCAAGCCTTCGAGCAGCCGTATCGCCGTCGCGCGCCTTTCGTGCCGCGCGCGCCCGCCGGCCGCGAACTCCACGTTTTCCAGCGCCGTCATGTGAGGGAAGAGCGCGAGGTTCTGGAATAGGTAGCCCACGCGCCTCCGCGCAGGCGGCAAGTCAACGTTCCCTTCCGAGTCGTAGAGCACGCGGCCGTTCGCGGCGACGCGGCCCGAGTCAGGCCGCACGAGCCCGGCGACGGTTTTAAGGGTCAAAGTCTTTCCCGAGCCGGAGGCGCCGAAGAGGACGGTAACGCCGGGCGGAGCGTCGAAGGCTACGTCGAGCGTGAAGCCCCCGCCGTCGTCCACGCCGCCGAGCCGCTTTCTGACCCTAACGTTGAGCATCTGACAGGAGGTTGGTCGCGTAGAGGAGGGCGAAGGCGACGCCCGAGAGGATGAGGACAAGCGCGACGGCGTCGGAGTCGCGGCCGGCCTGCGTCGCGTCGTAGATGGCGATGGCGGCGGTCTGCGTGCGGCCTGGGATGTTGCCCGCCACCATCAGCGTCGCCCCGAAGTCGCCGAGTGCGCGCGCGAAGGCGAGCACGCCCCCGGCCGCGAGCCCGCGCGAGGCGAGCGGCAGCGTGACGCGCCTGAACACCTGCCACTCGGACTTGCCCAGCGTGCGCGCCGCGTCCTCGTACTCCGTGTCCACGGAGGCGACCGCCGCCCGCGCCGTCTTCACCATCAGCGGCAGCGCCCCGACCGACGCCGCGACGACGGCGCCGCGCCACGTGAAGACGAGTGACGAGCCCGTCAGAAATTCGTAAGCCCGGCCGAGGGGTCCGTTGCGGCCGAGCAGGACGAGCAGGTAGTAGCCGAGCACGGTGGGGGGCAGGATGAGCGGCAGCGTGACGAGGGCGTCCAAAGCCTCGCGCCCGAGGAAGCGGCGCCGCGCGAGCAGCCAGCCGAGCGCGCCGCCCGCGACGACGACGAGGAGCGTCGAGAGGGCCGCCACGCGCAGCGAGAGCCACAGGGGGAAAAGGTCCACGGCCGGCATCGGCGGGGAAGATAACACCCGCGGGCCGGGGCGGCAAAACGGAAGGCAAGGAAGAGTAGTCTTGAAGCTTCTGATAATGGTCTGCGCGGCGCTGGCGCTCGTCGCGGCGTGCGGGGGGAGGGCGGAGCCGCGGGAGATTATCGTGATGGCTGCGTCGGACCTGACGCCCGCGTTCGAGGAGCTGGGGCGCGAGTTCGAGCGGCAGAAGGGCGTCCGCGTCCGCTTCAGCTTCGGCTCGACGGGCAACCTCGCCAGGCAAATCGGGAACGGGGCGCCGGTTGATTTATTCGCCGCCGCCAACGTCTCCTTCGTCGATGAGCTTGAGCGCAAGGGCTTCGTCGTCCCCGGCACGAAGGCGCTCTACGCGCGGGGCCGCCTCACGCTCTACACGGCCGCCGACTCTCGCCACACCTTCTCGAAGCTCGAAGACTTGGCGCGGCCCGAGGTCGAGCGGTTCGCGATAGCGAACCCTGAGCACGCGCCCTACGGCGTCGCGGCGCGCGAGGCGCTTGAGAAGCTGGGCCTGTGGGAGAGGCTGAAAGACAAGTGCGTTTTCGGCGAGGACGTGAGGACGGCGCAGCAGTTCGCGGAGACGGGGAACGTGGACGTGGCGGTCGTGGCGCTCTCTTTGAGCGTGCGCGGCAAGGGCCGCTGGGTGCTCGTCCCGGAAGAGTTGCACCGGCCGCTCGAACAGGCGCTCGCCGTCGTCAAAGGCGGCCGGAACGAGCAGGACGCGCGCGCCTTCGCCGCCTACGTCAACGGGCCGGAAGGCCGGCCCGTAATGAAGAAGTATGGGTTCGTCCTGCCCGGCGAGACGCCTTGAGACTTCACATCCCCGTCTCGTGCCGCGAGCCGGGCGCGTTGCGCTCCTGCGAGGGCACGACCGGGTGCTGCGCGATGGTGAAGCTTAAATCCGCGGCCGTGTCTTCTTCCGTCACGTCTTCGCCGGGCTCGTGTTCGAGGGCGAGGCGGAGGAAGTTCTCGAAGAGGACGCGGCCGTCGCGCGACTCGTTGGGGTGCGCCCAGTTGGTGCGGGTGCTGGCCTCCTGTCGGAGCAGGCGCTTGCGCTCCTCGGGCGGGAGGTTCGGGTTGATGCGCGAGAGGTTGCTCGTCAAATCCTGGAAGGATTTTTCGAGGTGGAACTGGACCGTGTAGATGAGCTGGCCGCCGGTGCGCTTGACCATCATCTGGTTGCGGCAGAGGTAGGCGGTCGCGAGCAATTGGAAGCCGCCGGGCACGCGGTCGAGCATGAGGCCGTGGTTCTGCCAGACGCGGAGGATGCGCCCCTCGGTAGTGTAGTCCTGCCAGAGCCCGGAGTCGCGGTCGTTGATGCCGCGGAAGATGGAGTCGTCCGGCCCCGTGATGCGCACGAAGCGGTACTGGTACTCGAAGAGGCGGCCCGCCTTGCGCTCGCGCGGCTCGGCGTTGTCGAGCGTGACGCAGCGGGCGCCGAAGCAGATGCCGACGAGCTGGTGGCCGCCGCAGATGCCGAGCACGGGGATTCGCGTGCTTCTGACGAAGCGGGCGAAGCGCGAGAGCAGTTGCGGGTCGTAGTAGTCGAAGTCGGTGAGCGTGCCGCTTAGGACGATGGCCTGCGGGCGGAAGTCGCGCGCGGCGTCGGCAAGCTCGGAGAGGTGGACGACGTGCGTCTCGGGCTTGCGCACGAGGCGCTTGACGTTGTTGACGATGTTGTCAACGGCGAGGCAGGAAATCTGGCGCTCGCGGCCCAGCTTCGACTCGGCCGAGGCACCCCAGTCGTCGCGGGCGTAGTCCGAGAGGTCGCGCCCGTCTTGGAGGAGGCAGTTGACGACGAGCACGCGGACGCTCTCGATGCGCTGCTCGACGGGCTCGTAAGGGCAGAAGGTGCGCTGGCTGTAGGGGAAGGGCAGCGGCTCGGGCTGGTCGAGCGGCGTCTGTTGCAAGGTCTCTTCCGTCGTCATCGGTCTTTACTTTCCCTCCCACTACTCGCTGGATGGTGCGCGGCGGGGTCGCTGCCGCGTGTTCTGGTTAAACTGCGGGATGGCCGCGCCGGCCCCCGCCTCCTCAACCTCGCGCTTGACCTCCCGCCTCACGGCCGCGCGCACGCGCGAGCGAAAAGGTGCGGCGCGGCCCTCGGTCAAGTGGTCGGCCAGCAGCAGCGTCCGCTGCCACGCGGACTCAAGCTCGTCGGCCGCGCGCGAAATCTTCGTGATGTCGTACGGCACCGCGACGCTCCCCACCCCGAGCCGCGCGAAGACCGAGAGGTAACGCGCCGTCGCGAGGTCCGGGCAGGAGACTCGCCGCCGCCCGACCTTCAACTCGATGCCGAGCAGCGTGTGCAGCACTTCGACGGGCGCGGCGCCGGCCGCGACGGGGACCGGGTGCGAGCGCGTCCTCATCGTCATGATGCGCTCGCGGTACACTTCGGGCAGCCACTCGGCGCCCAGTCGCTCCCTGACCTGAGAGACCAGCGCGTCGAGCGAGGCCGGGCGCGCTTCACGGGCCGCCCCGCCCCGCGGGGCCGCGTCGGATGCCGCCTGTGCGCCGGCCGCGCCTTTCATCACACGCCTCACCGCCGAAAAAAACTGGGGCCGCGGGCGTCGGCCCCGACACCCGACGGCCCGAGGCCGTGCAACCCGAAAAAAACTCGCCTAGCGCAGACTCGTCACGGCAATCGACTGCGCGGCGCGGAAAACGTCGATGACGGGGCCGGGGAAAAGTCCCAAGAAGAGGACGCCCGCCGTCGTCAGCACCAGCACCAGCCCGAGGCTCGCCGGGATGCGCGGCGCCCGCCACTCGGTCGTGCGCTCGCGGAAGAACATCACGACGACGAGTCGCAGGTAATAGTATACAGAAATCGCCGTGTTTAGCACGCCGATGACGACCAGCCAGCGGTAGCCCTGCCCCAGCGCCTCGCTGAAGACCACGACCTTGCCCATGAAGCCGGCCGTCAGCGGCACCCCCAGCAGGCTCAGGAGGAAGAGCGAGAGCGTGAGCGAGAGCGCGGGGGACTGGAAGCCGATGCCGCGGTAGTCCTCCACGTCCGTGCGCCGGTCGCCGCCGCGCGCGATGAGCGTGACGACGGCGAAGGCGCCCAGGTTCATCACGGCGTAGGCGAGCAGGTAGAAGGCGACCGAGGCGACCGCGTCCTGCTGCTTCGTCGCGTCGGCGGCGGCGCCCGCCGCGAC
>DASZEK010000081.1:0-3366 GCA_035941045.1 Pyrinomonadaceae bacterium
CCCCCCGCCTCGCTCTCTGTCGGGTCTCGTCGGTTAGTTGGTCTGCCCGTCCTTCGCGGCCGAGCGGGCGGCGGCGATCTTCTCGCCCGCGATGACGGCGTACTTGCCGCCCATGTCAACGCTCGACAGGAGGCGGGCGCCCGACCCGTCAACCAGCGTCGTGTAGGCCGCCCTGTACTTTCTCGCGTCCTTCGACTCGGCGAGGCTGGCGGCCGTCTGCGCGATGACCTTGCCGTTGCGGCGGATGGTGAGTTCCTGCGACTTGTCGTCGAACCTCAGTTCGTAGTCGCCCTTCTTGATGAGCGTGTCGCCGACCGTCACGTCAACGTCGAAGTTCACGTTCCTGCTCTTGCCGCCGGCGAGGGCCGTCGAGCCGAGCAGCGCGCACACTACGAGGGCAATCGCGATAGTTTGAAGCCGTGTTTTCATCCCGTGTTCCTTTCAAGCCCCTGCGGGGGAAGTATGTTTTGTCTGCCGTCCGTGTCCGGGGAGGACGTAAGCCAAAACGTGCGGGGCGCGCACGGGGTTTGAACTATGTGACGGACGGGCGCGCTCTTGACGCGGTCCGGCCGGTGGGTGGTGCGGGCATCCGAATCACCTGCGGGGCGCGACGGGCTCAAGGCGGAAGCGGTAGTCGTAGGGCTTCGGGGCGATGCGATATTCCTTGTGCGGCTGCGCGCCCCAACTGTCGTCGCCGCCGACGCCCATCTGTAGGTGGTCGAGGTTGACGGTTATCTCCTTCGACATCTGAATCTCGGCCGAGTGCTTCGCGCGCTCAAGCTCGGACATCCGGAAGGGCCACGCGCTGAAGGAGAGCAGGGGGAGGCCGACGGCGCGCAGCCCCCGGCCCGCGCCGTTCGTGAACGTCACCCAGCGCACGCCCACCCGGTTGCCGTTCTCCTGCGGCTCGACGTAGGGCGTCCAAAGCTCGTCCACGGTCGAGCGGTAGCGGCCGACGGCCGCGCCCGTCTGGCGGTCCCAGTAGGTTTCGTGCGGGCCGCGCCCGTACCACTCGACCGAGCGGAACTCGCCGGGGATGAGTAGCTGCATCCCGACCCGCGGCAGCTCGGGCACCTCGCCGCCCGGCCTGAAGGCGCTCTCGACCTCGACGCGTCCGTCGCCGTAGACGGTGAACGTCGTCCGCGTCGTCGAGCTTCCGGCCGGGAGTGAAGCCTCGGCCGTGACGCGCGCCGAGCCCGGCCCGAGCCTCTCGACCGCAACCTTAGTCACCTTCCGTTCGGCCGCCGCCGTGCGCCAGACGCCGAGCCGCTGCGCCATCTTGTTGCCGCGGTCGTTGTCGATGGGCGCGCGCCAGTAGTTCGGCGCGAGCGGGCCGGAGATGAGCGGGCGGCCGTCGTACTCGTAAGCCTCAAGCGCGCCGCTCGCCTTCCCCACCCGCGCCGCGAAGCGCGGGCCGCGCAGCGTCACGCCGTCGGCCGTCTCCTCGACCGAGAGCGCGGGCGCCGAGGCCGCGTCCGCGGCCGGCACGACGCGCCCGCCGTAAGGCATCGCGAACTGGTCCCAGGCGAGGACGTGGCCGCGCCTCGCCCAAGGGGTGTCGGCCGCGAGCGCGAACGTCACTTTAAGTAAATACTCGGCGCCGGGCTTGACCCGTGGACGGCGCAGCGGGAGCGTGACCTCTTCCGTTTGCCCGGCCGGGGTGCGCAGGCGCGGGAGCCGGCCGCGCCCGACGACCACGCCGTTCTCCGTAAGCTCCCAGGAGCCTTCGGCGTAAGAAAGGTTTGCGAACAGGTGCTTGTTGCGGACGCGGACGCGCCCCGAGGCAAGGTCAACGGGCTCGACCTTGACGAACTGGTAGACCTTCTTCACCTCTTCAAGCTCGGGCTGCACGCGGCGGTCGGCGAAGACGAGTCCGTCGCCGCCGTTGCCGTCGTTCGGCTTATCCCCGTAGTCGCCGCCGTAGGCCCAGAGGTCGCGGCCGTCGGCCGTCTTCTTGCGGAAGGTCTGGTCCACCCAATCCCAGATGAAGCCGCCATGGAACTCGCGCCGCGATTCGAGCACGTCCCAGTACTCCTGCAAGTTCCCGACGCTGTTGCCCAAGGCGTGCGCGTACTCGACGAGGTAGAAGGGTTTTCCTTGGCCCTTCTGCTCCCAGTATTTCACGATGTTCTGCGGCTTCGTGTACATCGGGTTGAAGGCGTCGCTGTGGACGCTGGCTCCGGCCTCGTAGACGAGCACGACCCACGGGTGGTTGGCCTTCACCCACGAGCGCGCCGCCTCGAAGTTGCGGCCCCAGCCGGCCTCGTTGCCGAGTGAGAAGAGGAAGATGGAGGCGTGGTTCTTGTCGCGCTCAATCATGCGGCGGACGCGGTCGACGTGCGCCTCGGTGAAGTCCTCGCCGTCGGAGATGCGCTGCTTGTCATTCGCCCCGTAGCCGTGCGACTCGATGTTGGCCTCGTCCTGCACGTAGAGGCCGTACTCGTCGCACAGGTGATACCAACGCTCGTCGTTCGGGTAGTGGCTCGTCCGCACGGCGTTGATGTTGTGACGCTTCATCAAAAGGATGTCGCGGACCATCATCTCGCGCGTCGTGACTTGGCCGAGGTCAGGGTCGTGCTCGTGGCGGTTGACGCCCTTAATCATGACGGGGCGGCCGTTGACGAGAATCCGGCCGTCCTTAATCTCCGAGGTGCGGAAGCCGAGCCGCCACGGGATGACTTCGAGCACGCGCCCGCGCGAGTCCCGGAGGGTGAGCAGGAGCGTGTAGAGGTTCGGCTCCTCGGCCGACCACTTCATGGGGTTCGGCACGTTGTCCGACAGGTCGAGCGAGACTTCGCCGCCCGGAGGCGCCGTGCCCTCCACGTTGAACGGCGCGTAGGCCAACTGGCCGCGCGCGTTGTAAATCTCCGCCTGAAGCCTGACCTTCTCGGCGGACGCACCCGCGTTTCTCACCTTCGCGTTTAAGTCAACGCGCGCGTCCGCATACTCGGCGTCCAGGTGGGTCCGCACGTGGAAGTCGCGGACGTGGACGGGCGCGCGCGAGATTAGCTCCACGTCGCGGAAGATGCCGGAGAGTCGCCAGAAGTCCTGGTCTTCGAGGTAGCTGCCGTCCGAGAAGCGGTAGACCTCGACGGCCACGGTGTTCTCGCCGGGCCGCACGTACTTCGTCACGTCGAACTCGGCCGGGAGGCGGCTGTCCTCGCTGTAGCCGACCCGCTGCCCGTTGACCCACACGTAGCACGCCGAGTTGACGCCGCGCAGGAGGAGGAACGTCTCGCGCCCGGCCCACGTCTGCGGCACCGTGAAGCTTCGCCGGTAGGAGCCGACCGGGTTGCGCTCCTCGTAGGTCGTCCAGTCCTTCGGCGGCTCGCCCATCACGCCCGGCGCGTCGCGCTTGAAGGGGTA
>DASZEK010000082.1:0-105187 GCA_035941045.1 Pyrinomonadaceae bacterium
GCGTGGCCCAGCGGCCGTCGGCCATCGGCTTGCCGGCGATGCGCCCCTCGTTGACTCTCACCATGCGGGCCGAGCCGACGAGCTTGGCGATGCTCTTGTCGTCGGGCGCGGGCGTAATCTCGTAGGTGCCCTGCACGACGAGCGAGGCGCCGGCCTCTTTCGCCAGCTTGATGGCGGTCGCGCGCGAAGGCAGCACGGTAAGAGGCAAACGGAGGCGCTGGTAGACAAGCTCGCGCGCGTCCGAGGAGACGACCTTCAGGCCGTGCGCGGAGAGCAGGTCCGCGAGCGAGTCCGCGAAACTCTCGCCGACCCAGTTGAACTCCTTCTGCGCCGAGGTGTTCTCGAAAGGCAGGATGAGCACCACGTCCGAGCCCGTCTGCCGAAGCGGCCCGGCGGCGGCGCGCGGCGAGGTCGCGACCCCCGTGAGGAGAGCGAGGAGGGCGACGAGGGCGAAAGCGGCGAAACGTCTCAACATCGGTTCCAAACCTTTTCTAAAAAGCCGAAGAGGCCGCGGCGCGTCCGGGCAACGGCACGGCGTCGGCGGCCTCTCTGTGGAATCTGCACCCGAAGCGAGAGCGTCGCTGACGCCCGCCGCCTCCCGGCCCTCGAAACCCTTCAGAAAGAGTGGCGTCCCGTACGGGAGTCGAACCCGTGTCGCCGCCGTGAAAGGGCGGTGTCCTAGGCCACTAGACGAACGGGACGCAATTTTTAACCGGAAAAACGGCTCCCGTTAAGTTACCGTAGCCCTTTGGGCGTGTCAAACGCGCGTGGCCGCGGGCGCCCGGCGCGGAGCAGTTTTGATGTGCGCGCGGGCGGAAAAGTACGCCGGACGGCTTGCCGGGGGCGGCCCGCAGGGGCTATGTTGGTGGCGTCTTCCCGCCCGCCCCGTCTGCTTTAACGCTGGAGCCTCAAAATGGGTCTGAAAAGTTTGTGCCTCGGCCTCGCCCTTCTTTCGCTTGGCGCCTCTCAAGCAGTCTCCGCACAGAATCCGACGCCCACGCCGCAGCCCTCGCAGACCGCGGAGGAGAAGGAGGCCGCGCGCAAGGAGCTTGAGAAGAAGGCCGTCGAGATGCTCGACGGCTTGATCATCGACGCGCGCTCGCTCCGCGTCCCCGAGAACCGCGTGCGGCTCCTCACGTCGTCGGCGGACCTGCTCTGGCCGCGCGACGAGAAGCGGGCGCGCGCGCTCTTCCGCGACGTGGCCGCCTCGGTCAACGAGGCCGGCGCCGCCAACAAGTCCGGCGACGAGGAGAAGCGCGACCGCGCGCGCGCCTCCGTCTACATGCTGCGCGACGAGCTAATCAGGACGGCCGCGCGGCGCGACCCGAACCTCGCGCTCGAACTGCTGCGGGCCACGCGGCAGGCGACTCCGACGACCGAGCCCGGCCCCGGTTACATGGAGCTGGGCCTCGAAACGAAGCTCGCCGCGCAGGTGTCGGCGCGCGACCCGAAGCGCGCGCTGCAACTCGCCGAGGAGGGTCTGGCGCGCGGGCTCACGTTCGAGACGGTCGAGCTGCTGGGCCGCTTGCAGGCGGCCGACGCCGAGGCGGGCCAGAAGTTCGCGGCCGAGATGGTCAAGAAGGTCCGCTCGGAAAGCCTCTCGCGCAACCAGACGGCGCTCTTCGTCGCCGCGCGGCTCCTCGACCTCGCGAACGACCGCTCCACGCGCCTCGCCCTCGTCTCGGCTGGCGGCTCGGACTCGTCGCCGGGGCTGACGAAGCCGCCCGTCCTCGACGCGCAGACTTTGCGCGACCTGCGCGAAGTGCTCGTCTCGGCGGCGCTCAAGGACGGCTCTGACGACTACGTCCTCTCGGTCGTCGGCGCCGACATGCAGGAGATCGAGAAGCAGTGGCCGGAGCGCGCGGCGCTGCTGAAGGAACAGCTCGCGGCGCGGCGCAAGAGGATGTCGCCGGAGGAGCGCGAGTGGAGCCGCTACGCGCCGCTCTGGCAGCAGGAGTCGCCCGAGCCCCTGCTCGAAGCGGCTGAGAACGCCCCAGCGAACATCCGCCACGGCCTCTACACCGGCGCCGCGTGGAAGGCCGCGGGCGCGGGCGACTTCGACCGCGCGCGGCAAATCATCGGCGAACACATTCAGGACTCGGGGCAGCGCGCGCAACTGCTCGACAGCATCGAGTCCATGTCGCTCCAGTATTCTTTGAGGGAGGGCAAGGTCGAGGACGCGCGCCGGGTCGTCTCGCAGATTCGCTCGAAGGAGAAGCGGGCGGCCATGCTGGCGGGGCTGGCCGTGCTGGCGGCGACGCAGGGCAACACGAAGGTCGCGCAGCAGCTTTTGGAAGAAGCGCGGCCGCTCGCGGGGCAGACGCCGCGCAACCTCGAACAGGTCCAGCTCCACCTGCAACTGGCGCGCGCCTACGCCCTCGTCGAGCCGCCGCGCGCCTTCGAGATTATCGAGAACGTGATCGAGCGCGCCAACGAGATGATCGCCGCGGCCGACGTGCTCGACGGCTTCATGCCCGGCCCCGAGATATTCCGCCACGGCGAGCTGGTCATGCACTCCGGCATGGTCTCTCTGGACTCCATCTTCGAGATGTACGGCCGCGAGCTTTCGGCGCTGGCGCGCGCCGACTTCGACCGCGCCAACGCCGCCGCCGCGCGCTTCCAACGGCAGGAGGTGCGGACCTTCGCCCGCCTGCTCATCGCCCAAGGGCTCCTCTCCGACCGCAAGCCCTCGAAGCTCACGCCCGAGATGATTATGGGCGGCGGCCTCGTGTCCGTGCGCGGGAGATAAAGAAGGCGTCTAGTTGACGACGATGAGCTTCGGTCCGCGCTCGCGGACGCGGCCGATGCGGCGGGCGTCGGGGTAAATCTCTTGCAGTCGGGCGAGCAGGGCTTGGGCTTGCGGCTCGGGGAGCGAGATGAGGAGGCCGCCGGCCGTCTGCGGGTCGAAGAGGAGCGAGTCGAGTTCGGACGGGACGCTCTCGGCGATTGAAACGTCTTCGCCGACGTAGCGTCGGTTCGACTTGTCGCCGCTCGTCAGGCAGCCGGCCGCCGCAAGCTCCAACGCGCCGGGGATGAGGGGCACGCCGCCCGCGTCAATCTCAAGGGTGACGTTGCTGGCGCGCGCCAGTTCCCAGGCGTGGCCCATGAGGGCGAATCCGGTCACGTCCGTCGCCGAGTGCGCGCCGGCCTCGACCATCAGGCTCGCGGCCTCGCGCCCGGCCAGCAGCATCGTCTCAAGCGAAGCCCGCGTCACCTCCTCACCTGCCTTGCCGAACTTGATGCCGGTCGAGACGACGCCCGTGCCGATGGGCTTCGTGAGCAGGAGCGCGTCGCCGGGGCGCGCGCCGCGGTTGGTGACGACGCGGCGCGGGTCAATCGTGCCGGTCACGGCGTAGCCGAACATGATTTGCTGGTTGTCAACGCTGTGGCCGCCGAGGAGCGCGACGCCGTTCTCCTTCAACACGCTCAAGCCCCCGCGCATGATGTCGCCGAGAATCGAGAAGTCAACGCCCTTCTTCGGGAAGCAGGTGACGGCGAGCGCCGTGCGCGGCGTGCCGCCCATCGCCCACACGTCGTTGATGGAGTTGAGGGCGGCGATGCGGCCGTAGTCGAAGGGGTCGTCAACGATGGGCGTGAAGAAGTCAACGGTCTGGACGAGCGCGAGGTCGTCGGAGAGACGGTAAACCCCCGCGTCGTCGGCCGTCTCGATGCCGACAATCAGGTTCGGGTCAGCGGGGATGTCCAGCCCGCCCAGGACCTGGGCGAGTTCGCTCGGCGCGAGCTTAGCCGCTCAACCGGCGCACGAAACCATCTCGGTCAGACGCATCGCTCTCACTCCTCGAAGGAATTCGTTAACTGCCTTTCATCGTACCACGAACCTCGTCGGCGGGAGGACGGAGCGCGAGTCGGGGTTGTAGTAGTCGTAGATTTGCGAGGGCGCCGTGAGCGCGTTGAGGCCGTAGCGCGGTCGGAACTTGAAGGAGAGGCGCGTGGGGTCGCGCGTGTACCACGGCCAGAGGTAGAGGACGACGCGGTCGGGCCGCACGTCGTAGCTGTTGACGGCGTAGTCCGAGTCCTTGACCGCGCGTTCGAGCGAGGAGCGGTCAACGTCGGCGCCCGGCGGCAGGCCGACTTCGGCGAGCATCATGCCGTAGCCTTCGGCGCGCGCGGCCTCGACGCTGCACGTCACCTCCTGCCCGGCTTCGGCCGTCGTGCGGTCGAAGGAGACGGCGAGGCGCGGCGGGGCGGCGGCGCCCCGCGCGGGAGACGCCGCGACGTTCTGCCACGGCACGTAGTAGCTCATGACGAGTTGCGCCTGAGCCTGCGCGGTCGTACTGCGGCGGCGCACCTCGACGCGGTTCGTCCCCGGCGAGACGAAGGCCGAGATGTCGAAGTTGACGGGCGCGGTCAGGCGTCCGGGCGGCGGGAGCGTGACCTCGCCCGCGCGCCGCCCGTTGACGAAGACCTCGGCCGAGTCGCCGCCCGTTTGAGCGGCGGCGGCGCGCGCGGCCGAGTCGCCCGCGACGAGCGCGAGCAGCGCGTCGAAGACGTTGACGGTCGCCTGCGTCGAGAGCCAGACGCCGTGGCGGTCCTTGTTGCGCAGGAGGAAGACGAGGCCGCGGCTGACGAGCGGGTTGTCACCGCCCGCGCGCGAGAGGGCCTGAACGGCGAGCGCGGTCGTCTCGATGACGCCGGCCCGGCCCCAGCCGTAAAAGGGCGTGTTGCCGCCGAGCTTCCAGGAGGCGCCCCCGCCTTCTTCCTGCGCGAGCGCGCGGAGGCGGGCGGCGGCGCGGCCCGCTCCTTCAACGTCGCCCGCGTCGGCCGCGGCCAGCGCGTAGGAGGCGATGAGGTAAGGCTCGTCCGTCTCGGCCACGCGCGCGGAAAGGTATTTCAGGGCGCGCGAGAGTGAAGAGGCGGGAGCGCCTTCAGTCTTGCTCTCTTCCTTCTTCGCGGGCTCGCGCTTCTGCACGGCGGCGAGGACGCGCGCGACGAAGGCGGTCGTGAAGGCAGTCCGGCGCGCGTCCTTGTCGTCGCTCCAGCTCCCGTCGGCACGCTGTTGGCGTGAGAGCCAGTCGCGCGTCTCCGTAACGATACCGGCGTCAACCTCTGTGACTTCGGACGCGTCTTTCAGGAGGCGGAGTGCGTAGGCCGAGAGGGCGAGGTCGGCGTCGCCGCGGCCCCAGTAGGTGAAGCCGCCGCCGGGGGCGCGGTAGCCGAGCAGGCGCGCGTAGCCCTGTCGCGCGTACTCTGCGGCGAGGCGGACGGGCGGCGGCAGGTCGCCTTCGAGGTCGCCGCCGAGTTCGCGGTAGTAGCGGAGCACGTAGACGCTCGGGTAGGTGGACGAGACGGTCTGCTCGCCGCAGCCGTACGGGCGCTTCATGATGGCTTCGACGCCTTCGAGCAGGTGCGAGGTCAGGTTCGGGTAAATCTTCAGCTCGCCGCGCGCCGACCCGGCGAGGGCGTCCGGGGGGATTTGCAGTTCGAGCGAGGCCGAGCCGGCGAAGACGGTCGAGGTCGAGGCGGCGCGCTCCTCGCCGTCGGGGTGGACGGTGACGGGCTTCTCGACGGCGTCGCTTGAGTCGGCGCTGAAGGCCGTCACACGCTGCTTGCCGTCAACGACGGAGGACGTGGCGCGGAAGTCGAACGTGGGGCGCGCGGCGTCTCCGGCCGCGACTTCCGTCTGCTTGCGCGCGGGGCCTTTGAACGTGAACCACGCCTCGGGCTTCATCTCGACCTGCACGGGCTGCGCGCGTTCGAGGTAGTTGCGGACGACGACGGGGAGCGAGATTTCGTCGCCTTCGGTGAGGACGCGCGGCGGGTCGTGCTCGGCGAAGAAGGGTTGGAAGGAAAGTATCTCCTTCTCAAGCAGGCCGACTTGCCCGTCCTCGGTCGAGGCGACGACCGACATCTTCCACGTCGTGATGTTGTCGGCGAGCTTGAAGCGGACCGAGGCGCGGCCCTCGGCGTCGGTCTCGACCGAAGGCTGCCAGACCAGAGTCTCGGGGAAGAACTCGCGCAGGCGCGGCGTCGAGAGCGGCGGCCGGATGGGCGCGGGGCGCGCGACGACGGGGGCGGCGGACATCTGAGCCGAGGTGGTGGTCAACTCCACGCTGCTGCCCGTGACCGTGACCGTCTCCGTGACGCCGCCCGCTTCGAGCACGGCGTCAACGCGCGTGAGGTTCGACGCCTGAACGGGCACCTCTTCCATCGTGAAGGACTTGAAGCCGGGCACCGCGACTTCGACGCGGTAGTTGCCCGAGGGCAGGTTGCGCAGGAGGTAGACCCCGCTGTCGTCGGTGATGGCCTCGAAGACGGCGCCGGTCTGCTTGTGCGTGGCCTTCACCGGCGCGTTGGGGATGGCGGCGCCCATCGGGTCGGTGACGGTGCCGGAGATGGCCCCGGTCGCGCCTGTGAAGGTGGCGGCAACGAGAGCCTGCTTCCGCGCCGCTTCGCGGGCGGGCCGCTCGGCGGTGATGCTGGCGAAGCGGCCGAGGTCGAAGTCGTCGCCCGTGTTGGGGAGGCCGTCGCCGCCCGCGCTGCGAAGCTGGACGAAGTAGATGGTCTGGCGGACGGGATGAAGCTCGGCGTGGGGCTGCGGCGGGCCGCCCCCGAAACTCGCCCGCGTCTCTAACGAGAGGCGCGCGCCGTCTCGCGTCTGCCGCGCGAAGGTGGCGTAGGCGGCGCGGCCCCAGCCGTCGCGCACCTTCCCGAAATCAATCCCCGCCTCGGAAAGAGTCTCGGCCAGCGCCTTCTCCGTCTCGGGGAAGGCGGAGCCGGCGCGCGCCACGTCTTGGAGCGCGCGGTCGATGGCGTCGCGGCTCTCGGCGAAGTAATCGACCGAGGTCGTCCACACCTCGAAGTCGTCGGAGGCGTGCGCGCCCTTCGGCCGGAGCGTCTTGTCGGGGCCGCCGCTGCGCGCGGTGATGACGTAGTTGGACTCGCGCACGTCGAAGTCGAAGGCGTAGGGCCGGCCCCAAGGGTCGCGCAGCGTGTCGAGGTCGAGGCCGTGGCGCAGAAGCTCGGAGCGGAGCGTCGCGGCGTCGCGCACGAAGCCGCCGGTGCGCGCGTGGTAGTCGGCGGCGGCGCGGTCGAGGCGTTCGCCGTGCGGGCGGAAGTAGGGCCAAGAGAGCTGGCCGGCCGTGAAGTCGTCTTCGGTGCCGGGGCGCTCGTCGGCGCCGGAGCTGATGATTTCCAGATAGTCTTTCTGGCCCGAGGTGTAGAAGCGAGTCCGGTAGGGCCGGCCCCACGGGTCGCCTAGCGCGCCGAAGTCAACGCCCGACTCGGAGAGGAGGCGGGCGAGCGCCGCGTCGTCGGAAGGGTAGACGGAGCGCGCCGCGTAGCTCTGTTCGAGCGCCTTCGTGACGGGGAGCAGTTGCTTGCCGACGAGCGGGAGGAAGAGTCTGCGCGGGTCGTGCTCGAAGCGGGTCAGGCTGAAGATGCGGCGCGCTTCTTCGGGCCGTTCGTCGTTGTAGGAAAGCTCGGCGACGGCGTCCATGCCTTCGGGCACGCGGCGCGAGAGGTCGAGGTGTTCGATGTCGCGGCGCGTGACGCCGCCGATTTGGCCGCGGCCGTACCAGAAGTCGTAGAGGCCGTCGGAGAAGCCGAAGCCGCCCGAGAACTCGGCGTCGGTGCGCGCTCGCTCCTCGACCGCCTTGTCGAAGACGACGACGCCGAGCGCGCTCTCGGCCCGGCGGCCGTCGGGCGAGCGCACGGCGAACTTCACCTCGGCCTCGTCGCCGGGCTGATATTTCTCCCGCGAGAAGTCGGCGTCGAGCTTCAGCTCGCGGTTGCGCGGGTAGACGACGGTGCGCGCGTCGAAGGCGTAGTCGTCTTCGTCGCCGTCGTCGCCGAACGTCTCGGCGCTCGCGGCCGTGATGCGGACGGCGTTGCGGAACTCTTCGCTGTAGGGGATGACGACGGAGCCGCGCCCGCCCGTCATCTTCACGGCGCGCGAGAAGACGACGCCGCGCGCGCCGGCCGCGTCAACGAGGACGCTCGTGAGCGGGCGGCCGGACTCAATTTTGACGGCGACCGACTCGCCCGCGCGGTAGAGCGTCTTCTCCGTCTCGACGCGAAGCTCGGGCGCTTCGTCTTCGCCCTCGCCGCGCAGCCAGAAGCTCTCCTCGTGTCGGCCCGTGCGCCCCTCGCGGTCGCGCGCGAGGAAGCGCAGCGGGATGTTGTTGCTCCCTTCCACCTTCTGCACGACCGGCCCCGTCACCTTCGCCACGCCGAAGCGGTTCGTGCGCACGCGGGCGACGGGGCGGTCGGCGCCGCGCGTCTCGCCCGTCGTGCCGTCGGGCAGGGAGATGATTTCGGCGCGGCCCTCCTCGGTCACGTCAACGTCGCAGGTCGCGGGCGTGCCGTCGGCGTAGAAGGTCGTGACGTAGAGGGCGAGCGGCAGGCCCGGCGACTGCCGGTAGCGCCCTTCGATGACGTAGAGGTGGATGGGGTCTTTGGTGAGGCGGACGGAGAGGCGGCGCTGCTCGGTGCGGTTCGTCGTCGGGTCGGTGACGTAGGCCGCGAAGGTCAGGTCGTCGAAGCGGCGCCAACCGCTGTCGGCCAACTCCTCGTGCTCTTTCGCGAGCGGGACGCGGGCGACGAAGCGCCCTTGCTCGTCGAGCACGCCTTCGTAAGTCTCCGCCTCCTCGGTGTCGTACTTCTGCTCGCGCCAGTTCCAGTGCCGCTCCGTCTCGCGCACGAGGCGCACGCGCCCGCGCTTGACCGGCTGGCCGAAGAGGTAGTCGGCGCGCACCTCGATTTCGGCGTCCTGCCCGGCGAGGTAGAAGGGGCGGTCGGCCTTCGCGTTGACGCTGAAGTTCGGCAGCTCGTAGCGGCTGACGCGCACCCGCGTCCGGGCCTCGTGGTCGTCGTCGTACTTGTCGTCGTCGGCTTCGAGCTTGATTCGGTATTCGCCGAGGCGCGCGCTGGCGGGCACGGCCCAGTCGGCGCTGGCGACGCCGAAGCGCGACGTGACGACCTCGGCCTCGAAGGCGGTCGAGCCTTCCTCGTCCGTGACCTCGAAGGTCACTTTCTCGCCGGCCCCGGCGCGGCCCTCGGCGCCGAGCAGGAGGGCGCGCATGTGCATCGTCTGGCCGGGCTGGTAGAGCGGCTTGTCGGTCGTGAGCAGGAGGCGCGGCTCCTCTTCGAGCGAGACGTAGACGGCGGCCGTCTGCTCGAAGGCGCCGCGCCGCGCCGTGACCTTGAGGTCGGCGTCGTCGGTGGCCCCGCTCGGCAGGACGAAGTCGAGCAGGGCGAGTCCGTCGGCGCCGGTCGTGGCCGCGGCCCTGAGCTTCGTCTCTTCCTCGTCCTCGCCCACCTCCACCTCAAGCTCGGCGGTGACGGCGACGCCCGCGGCCGGGCGGCGCGTGACGGGGTTGGTGGCGCGCGCGGTGGCGCGCAGGGGCGAGCCGCCGTGCGCGCGGCGGGGCGTGACGACGTTCAGCTCAAAAAGGTCGGGCGCCGCTGCGGAGAGGGAGACGACGCCCGCGGCCGGCAACGCGGAGCCGTCGGAGGGCTCGACGCGATAGCGCAGCCTATACCAAGGGAAGCCCGCGTCGCTCGTCCGCGGGATTTGCGAGAAGGGGACGACGATGCGACTCTTGCCGTCTTTCACTTCGATGTCGGTCTCGGCGGCGGCGCGCACGGCGTCGCGCGGGTCGAGCAGTTCGACGGTGGCCCGAGCCTTGAAGGCGCGGCCCGCGCCGTTCTCGACTTCGAGCGAGACACCGGCCTCTTTGTCTCGGAGCAGCAGGCGGATGCGCGACTCGTCCACGCGGAGCGTCGATGCGGCCTGCGAAAGATGGGCGGCGAGCAGGCAGACCGAGAGGCACAGCAGGACAGGGGAAGTCCTCCTCAGCATGTGTGTTCCCTCCTTTAGTTGTACGCGTGTGATGCCGTCGAAGGCCGCGACGGTTGGAGAGGGTCGGGGGAAAATTTTCGGGGGAGGTGGGCGAAGCGGACTCCGCCCCCGAAAGTCTTCCGGCATCAGCCTGTTGTTAGTATGATGTGCCGCGCGATGGGAGCCTTCGCCAGATGGTTGTTGGACGAAGAGCAGAAGGAGCTGTACGACCAGCTCTTCGCGGACGCCCTGACCCTGGTCTTTCTCGGGCTGGCCGCGCTCGCGCTCTGGCCCCTCGGCCGCGCGGGGCTGGCGTGGCAACTGACGAAGGGTTACGGCGTCTTCTGGGTGGTCCTCGCCTCGTCCATCCTGCTGCTCGCGCTCTACAGGCGCGTCTTCCGCGTGGACGTGGATGACAACTTCGACGCCTACGCGCTGCCGGCCGTCGTCGCCAGCGGCTTCATACAGGCGGGCTGGTCGGCCTTCGCCGCGCTCACGGTGCGGGGCGCCGCCGACGGCGCGGGGCTTTGGACGGCGGTCGCGCTCTACGCCGTCGGGTTCGTCTCGGCTTACGTCGCCTTCGGCATCGTCTCTTCGTATTACGGCGGGAGTCTCTACAGGACTCTAAACCTGCCGCTCTCGGCCGCGAGCTTCGTCCTCTTCTGCCTGTGGCCCGCGGCCGGGCGCGTGCTCTACGGCTGGTTCTTCGGCCTCTTCTGAAATGTCGGGCGAACCCGGACAGCCAATCAACTCGGTCGTCTTCGCGCCGCCCTTCCATGCGGGCGGCGTGAAGTCGCTCTACGCCGTCTGCGAGTGGCTGTCGGAGCTGGGGCGCTGCACGATTAAGACCTTCCGCGGGCCGCGCCTCGCCGACTGGTTCGCCCACCGCTGCCGCCTCTACGACTACTCGTACGTCCCCGACGTGCTCGTCTACCCGGAGATTCACCAGCCGCACTTCCCCGGCAAGACTCACGTCTGCTACGCGCTCGGCAAGCGCGCGCGCGTCGAGCCGCACGCCGACCTCGTCGTCTGCAAGTCGCGCGCAATCCTCGACTGGGTCGCCGACGACCTGCCCGACGCAACAACCCTGCTCATCGAGCCCAGCATCAAACGCGCAGTCTTCGAGTACGACGGGCGGCCGAAGCAGGACCTCATCTGCTACATGACGCGCCCGCACAAGCACCCCGAGACGGCGCGGCTGCTGCGCGACGCGTACGGCGAGAAGGTCTTCGAGATTGTTAACCTGAACGAGACGCGGGTGGCCGAGGCGCTGCGCGACGCGAAGGTCTTCGTCTGGCGCGGCGACGAGCGGGAGGGCTCGCCGCGCCCGCCGAAGGAGGCGCTCGTCGCCGGCTGCGTCGTCGTCGGGCTGGAGCAGGATTTGAACGAACGTTATCACACGGACTTCGGCGTCCGCTGCTCCTCGGTCGAAGAGTTGATAGTGAAGGCCGGCGAGGCGCTGCGGATGCCGACGCCCACCGCGGAGGAGCGCGCCGTCGTGCGCGACAGCGCCGAAGAGAAGCGCGACTGGCACGCGCTCTTCAGGTGCCTCGGCAAGCTATGAGGTGAACACGTCATGCTTAGTGAATTAAACGCCCGACTCGTTCTCGCCCTCGCCCTCGCGGCGGCGCTTCTGCCCGCGCCCGCCGCGGGGCAGCAGCCGACGCCGACGCCAGCGGAGAAGGAGGAGCAGGAGCCGGTCAAGGTTTACACGGAGGAGGTGATGTTGCCCGTCGCCGCCTTCGACAGCCGCGGCCGGTTCGACCCCTCGCTCGAAGCCGCCGACGTGCTCGTGCTCGAAGACGGCACGCCGCAGCGCGTGAGGAGCGTGAGGAGGGTGCCGGCCAACGTCGTCCTCGTCTTCGACATGGGCGGGCAGGTCACGGACATGGCGGCCTACACGCCGCGCGACGCCGCGCTCAAAATCGTCAACGACCTGCGGCCCGGCGACCAGGTGGCCGTCATCCAGAACAGCCGCCGCGTCGAGACGCTGTCCGACTGGACGACCGACACGGCCCGCGCCGCGCACACCATCACGACGCAGTTCTTCTCAAGCAAAGGCTCGCGCCTCTCCGAGTGCCTGCTGGCGGCGGCCTTGAAGGCGAAGGAGAAGCCCATCGGCAACACGCACGTCGTCATCTTCACCGACGGCGTCGAGGCGCGCGACGACCCGAAGGCGTTCGAGGAGGCCGCCCGCCGCATCGTCTCGACGCAGGCCACCACCCACGTCGTCACCTACTCCGCCCTCGCGCGCGGGTCCGTCAAGAGGCACAACAGCAGTTTGTTTGATTTGGATTTTGAGATGAAGCGTTGGCGCAGGCGTTACGCCGAGGCCACCCGGCGCAACGACGAGCGGCTGGCCGGGCTCGTGCGCGAGATGGGCGGGAAGCTCCTGCTGCCGTCCTCGGAGGAGGAGGCCGCGGGCGTGGCCGTCGAGGTGGCCCGCGACATCGGCGCGCAGTACGTCGTCACCTACGCGCCCGGCCGCCCCTTCACGGACGGCGGCGAGCGTCGCCGCATCCGCATCTCCTCGCGCCGCCTCGGCCTCCAACTCGTCGCCATGCGCGACTACGTCTCGCCGCCCGCCGGACCGACGCCGAATTAGAGCTAGACGGGCCGCGCCGTCTCTTGCAGCTCTTCCTTGTGCGCGAGGACGTAGGCGATGAAGGCGCGCGTGGACGAAGGCTGGAAGCGGCCGAGGGCGACGAGGGCGACCGAGCGCGCCAGTTTGTGCCCCTTGATGCGCGCCCACGCGAGGCGGCCCGCCCGTATCTCGTCCCTCACGGCCCACGAAGGCAGCAGCGAGATGCCGAGCCCGTGCTCGACCATCAGCTTGACGAACGAGGTGTCGTTCGACTCCATCGCCAGCTCGGGCCGCAAGGCCGCCCTCTCGAAGAAGGCGTCGGTCGCGCGCCTGATGGACGCGCCGTGCTCGAAGATGATGAAGCGTTCGCGCCTGAGCTCGCTCGCTTCCGTCTCGCGCGAGCCCGAGAAGCGGTGGCGCGCGCCGAAGACGAGCACCAGCTCGTCCTCGAACAGCTCCGTCACCTGTAGCGCGGGCGAGTAGACGGGCAGCGACGCGAAGCCCACGTCGGCCGCGCCGCCGTGGATGTCGGCGACGGTCTGCTCGGTGCTGACGGTCGTGCGGAAGATGACTTCGATGCCCTCGTGCTCGCGCATGAAGGACTCGAAGATGCCCGCGAAGAGGTGGACGAAAGCCTGCGTGGCGGCGGCGGCGCGCACGCGGCCCCGCGGCGCGCGGTCGCGCCCCGAGATGCTTTCGCGCAGGGCGTCGGACTCTTCCAGAATGCGCTCGACGTATTCGAGCGCGAGGCGGCCGGCCTCCGAGAGCTTGACGCCCTGCTTGGCGCGGATGAACAGCGGCTCGCCCAGCTCGCGCTCCAGCGCCTTAATCTGGTGGCTGACGGCCGACTGCGTCAGGTGCAGCCGCTCGGCCGCGCGCGTGAAGCTCAAAGCCTCCGCGACCTCGCGGAATGTGCGTAACTGCGACAACTCCATCGCTCGTCTCTCACCGCCAAAGTAGTGGACGACTATAGTTAATCGTGCGCCTTAAGACAATGTGTTGGGCGGGAGGAGTTAAGGGACGAAACGCTCGACGTATCGCCCGTAGGCTTCGACCTCGGAGGCGGCGCGGCCGTCCGTCCAGCCGAGATGTTTCTGCGCGAGGCGGGCGGCCGGCTCGGCGGCGTCGAGGCCGAGGCGGCCGTTGAGGCCGACCATCGTCCGCCGCATCAGGCAGTCGGTCAGCGTCTCGGCCATCTCCTCGCGGAAGGCGAAGACGACCTCGGCGCCCACCGTCCCCGTCTCCTCGCTGACGGGCCGGGCCAGCTCCGCGTCTTCCAGCACGAGCCGCAGCACGTCGGCGGCTCGCGCGCCGTAGACTTTCAGGAGCCGTTCGGTGCTCTTCGGCGCGAGCGGGCTCGTGCGTTTGAACTCGTCTTTGAAGGCCGCGTAATCCGCGACCTCGGCGCCGGGCAGCGGCTCGCGCGCCGTGACGCAGGGCGGCGCCGCGCGGCCGAGCTGTTTGAAGAGAAGGCCGACCACCTCTTCGGCGAGGCTCCTGTAGGTCGTCAGCTTCCCGCCGACGACGCTGAAGAGTCCGCGCACGCGCGAGGCGCGGACGAAGTGGCGCCGCGTGATGCCCGCCTCCGGGCCCGCGCCGACGGAGGGCAGCGGGCGCACGCCCGAGTAGGTGTAGAGGACGTGCTCGCGCGCGAGCCGCGCCGGAGGCATCACGCGGTTCGTCTCGCGCAGGAGGTAGGCTATCTCTCCCTCGTCGGCCACGACGCGGTCGAGGTCGCCTTCGTAACGCACGTCGGTCGTCCCGATTAAAAACTTGTCGTCCCACGGGATGATGAAGAAGGGCCGCCCGTCCGCGCCCGCCTCCGCGTAGACGGCGACGCGCGGCGCGCCCTCGAACGGACGGACGACGACGTGGCTGCCCTTCGTGCCCCCTATCAGCTTCTCGCCCGCGCGGCCCGCCGCCACGCCCTCCAACACCTCGTCAACCCACGGCCCCGCCGCGTTCAACACGAGCGGCGCCCGCGCGACGTGTGAGCCGCCGCCGAGCACGTCCTCGAACTCGACGCCGCGCGCCTCGCCGCCTTCGGTCAACAACCTCTCGACGCGCGCGTGCGTGACGACGACGGCGCCGCGAGAGCGCGCCGCCAGCGCGTTCTCGACGGCGAGCCTTTCCGCGTACTCGACCTGCGCGTCGAAGAAGAGGGCCGCGCCCTTCAAACGCGACGCGTCGAGGCCGGGCGCGTACTCGCGGGCGGCCTCGGGGCCGAGCATCCGGTGACGCGGCAACGTCTTGTCGCGCGAGAGCAGGTCGTAGGCGGCCATGCCCGCGCGCACCGTCAAGGAGCCGCGTCGGCTCCCCGAGTAGATGGGGATGAGCATGGCGAGCGGCGCGACGAGGTGCGGCGCGATGCGGCGCAAAAGCGTCTCGCGCTCGCGCAGGGACTCGCGCACGAGCGACCACTCGCCGTGTTCGAGGTAGCGGAGCCCGCCGTGGATGAGCCGCGTTGACCAGCTCGTCGTGCCGCCGCCGATGTCGCCTTTGTCGAGGAGCAGGACGCGCAGCCCTCGCGAGGCCGCGTCGCGCGCGACGCCCGCGCCGTTGATGCCGGCCCCGACGACGACGAGGTCGAAGGGGTGCCGCGAGATGTCGTTGAGGGTTCTTCTCATCCTCGGCTTGAGCGCGCCGCCGCCAGACCTTATCCTCGAACGGCCGCAGGCAATTTATCATGGGAAAAGCTCAACCAATCAATTCGTCAAAACTCTTAACCGCCGCACTCCTATTCTTCGCAGCCTTCCTCTCAACCTCTCCGACGGCCCGCGCCAACATGGCGCTGCGCGAGCCCGCTTCGCGCCCCGGCGCGAGGGTGGCCGAGCCGGACGGCGGCGGGCTCAGCCGGGTTCACATTCTGAGGGAGGCGCTGCTGATTGACCTGCGGCCCCTGCGCGTGGGACGGCCGGCTCTGGTCGATGCGACCTACAGGGTGCGCAACGACGGCGAGGCGCGCGACGTTGAGCTGGTCTTCGTCGCCGCCGGGCTCGCGCCGCGCGGCGAGGCGGGCGGCTGGGTCTGGCGGCGAAGGGATTGGGTGAGGGAAGCGTCTGTTGAATCCAAGGCCGAGAGCGGCGTGTGGCTCGACGGGCGTCCCGTCCCGGCGTCGGAGTCTTCCGGCGAAGTCTTCGCGAAGGCTTGGGAGACGCCGCCCGAGACGCCGGGCTTCGCCGAGCGCGGCGGCGGGCCGCTCCCTTACAAGGCGGAGGGCGAGGGCGCTTCAATCAACTTCCGTCTGAGTCTCGCGCCCGGCGAGCACGAGATACGCGTGCGCTACGAGGCGCGGCCCAGCGCCTACTGCGACATCAACTCCGACGCCGTCTACTGGCAGCTCGGCTACGTCCTCGCGCCCGCGCGCGAGTGGGCGAGCTTCGGCGGCCTCGACGCGAAGGTGCTGTTCCCCGCAGGCTGGCGCGTCGCCTCTTCGCCGGAGATGCGGCGGGAGGGCGACGCGCTCGTCGCGTCGTGGGACGCGCTGCCCGCCGACTCGCTCGCCGTCACCGCGCAGACCGACGGGAGGACGGTCTACAACTCCGGCACGTTCTGGATGGCGCTGATAATTCTGGGCGCGCTCTTCAGCCTCTTCGCGGGCTACGCCGGCTGGCGGGTCGGGCGCAGGCTCGGCGCGCAGGGCAGAACGGGGGTGTGGGCGCTCGTCTTCTCGCCGGCCCTCGCGCTGCTGCTCTGCCTGCTGGCCTCGCTCGTCGCCACCATCGTCTCCGCCCCCACCGCGCCGGACCAAATCGCCTTCAACCGCATCGGCGGCTACGACTTCATCGTCACCTTCTTCCTGCTCCTCGTCAGCTTCGCGCTTCACTCCGTTGTCACACTCACCACCGCCCTCGTCGCTCGATGGCGGACGACGCTGAAATGACGAATCATTCGTCCTCCCGCTCCCACCCGCGCGCGCGCTCGACGGCGCGGAGCCAGCGGGCGTGGAGGCGCTGCCTTTCTTGGTCGCCCATTCGCGGCTCGTAGCGGCGGGCGACGCGCCAGCGGGCGGCTATCTCTTCGCGGTCGCGCCAGAAGCCGACGGCGAGGCCCGCGAGGTAGGCGGCGCCCGCCGCCGTCGTCTCCGTCACCTCGGGCACTTCGACGGCGGCGCCGAGGATGTCGGCCTGGAACTGCATCAGGAACGAGTTCCCGACCGCCCCGCCGTCCACTCGCACCTCGCGCAACCGTATCCCCGAGTCGCGCTCCATCGCCCCGACCACGTCGCGCGTCTGGTAGCACATACTCTCCAAAGCCGCCCGCGCTAGGTGAGCCCGCGTCGTGCCGCGCGTCAGGCCCAGCAGCGCGCCGCGCGCGTAAGGGTCCCAGTGCGGCGCCCCGAGGCCCGCCAAGGCCGGGACGAAGTAGACGCCCTCGTTCGACGGCAGCGAGCGCGCCAGCGCCTCCGTCTCAGCCGCGCTTTCAATTAAACCTAAACCGTCGCGCAACCATTGCACGGCCGCGCCCGTCACGAAGATGGAGCCTTCGAGCGCGTACACGGCCGGCTCGCCTTCCGACTGCCACGCGACCGTCGTCAGCAAGCCTTCGCGGCTCGGCACGGGCGCCCCTCCCGTGTTCATCAGAAGGAAGGAGCCCGTGCCGTAAGTGTTCTTCACCGAGCCGGCCTCGTAACAAGCCTGCCCGAAGAGCGCCGCCTGCTGGTCGCCCGCCACGCCCGCGACCGGGACGCTCGCGCCGAAGAACGAGTCGGGGTCGGTCAGCCCGTACGACGAGGCCGACGGCCTGACCTCCGGCAGCATCGCGCGCGGCACTTCCAGCAGGCCGAGCAGTTCGTCGTCCCACGCGAGCGTGTTGATGTCGAAGAGCAGCGTGCGCGAGGCGTTCGAGCAGTCGGTGGCGTGGACGCGCCCGCCCGTCAGCTCCCAGACGAGCCACGAGTCAACGGTCCCGAAGGCGACATCGCCAAGCTCCGCGCGCCGCCTCAAGCCCGGCGTGTTGTCCAAGAGCCAGCGGATTTTCGTCCCCGAAAAATAAGGGTCGAGGACGAGCCCCGTCTTCGCCCTGAACTTGTCTTCGAGCCCGCGCGCCTTCAACTCCTCGCACGCGGCGGCCGTCCGCCGGTCCTGCCAGACGACGGCGCGGCCCACCGGCTCGCCCGTCGCGCGGTCCCACAGGACGACCGTCTCGCGCTGGTTCGTCAGCCCCACCGCCGCCAGTTCGCGCGCCTCCGCGCCCGCCTCCTCAAGAGCACGCCGCGCCGCGCCGAGGCTCACGCGCCAGATTTCCTCCGCGTCGTGCTCGACCCAGCCGGGCCGCGGGTAATGCTGCGTGAACTCCGAGTAGCCTCGGCCCCGGACGGCCCCCTCGCGGTCGAAGACGAGGGCCGTCGTCCCCGTCGTACCCTGGTCAATCGCCAGCACGAATCTCTGCGTCATGCTTCCTCACGCTCCGGTTGTTTGCGTCCTCATGCCGGTGTAATATACACCCCGCTTTAAGAACTGTACGGCCAACCCCGCGCACTTAAAGTCTCACTTACTAGGGAAGGAATTTAGGGAGAACGGATTAGAGTGATGAAGGATTACGACAACTTCTTCGACGAGATGATAGACGTGGACGACGAGGCCGAGCCGGAGTCGGCCGAGTATTTCGAAGACGAGGACGGGTACGAAGACGACGACATGGACGAGGACGGCTCGACCGTGGTCCGCACCGCCGTCCTCACCAAAGCCGACATGCTGGCGCTGCTCTCTCTGAAGACCTCGGACGACGGCGGCCAGATCGTCCGCTTCGACCCGCGCGAGTCGCTCCCCTCGATGCAGCGCTACGAGAGCGACGAGGAGGCTTTGAAGTGGTTCCGCCGCAGCCTCGCCACCAGCCGCCGCAACGGCTGGTCGGTTGTCTACGACGGCGAGCCCCTGGTCGGGTAGATTCATAACTCGGTAACGGGAAGGGCCGCGGGGTTGAAGCGTTTCAATCCCGCGGCTTTTTCGCGCCTGTTGACAACTGTCGTTGCAACGACTATATTCGGGTCGTGGTCGGAAAGGTACAGAAAGAGATCAAGCAGGGGAAGCCCTTCCGGAGTCTTCAGGAGGAGGTCTTCATCAACATCCTCCTGACCGCCGACACCCTCTCGCGCAGCCTCTCCGAGCTTTTGAAGACGGCGGGCCTGACGCCCGCGCAGTACAACGTCCTGCGCATCCTGCGCGGCGCGGGCGAGTGCGGCCACGCCTGCCGCGAGATCGGCGACCGCATGATCACGAAGGACCCGGACGTGACGCGCCTGCTCGACCGGATGGAGGACCGCGGGCTCGTCTCGCGCGCCCGCGACGAGCGCGACCGCCGCGTCATCACCGTCCGCGTCACGCCGAAGGGGCTCGGCCTGCTCGCCGAACTCGACGCGGAGATCGACCGCTTCGACCGCAAGCTCTTCGAGCACATGAGCGAGCGCCAACTCTCGAAGCTCTGCGACCTGCTGGAGTCGGCGCGCGAGCGCGCGGGCTGAAAATTTTTTCGCGCCTTGCTCGTTGCAACGATTTTCGTGCGAAGGCGTAAGCGGGAACTTTCGGAGTCCGCAAAACGAATAGAGGAGCGTAGCGATGATTCTCTTAACGGGCGCGACGGGCACAACGGGGCGCGACATCGTGAACGAACTTAAAAACGCCGGGGCTGGGCGGGTGCGCGTGATGGTGCGCGACGCGGCGCGGGCGGGGCTCGTGCGCGAGGCGGGCTTCGAGACGGTCGAGGGAGATTTCGAGAGGCCGGAGACGCTTGACGCGGCGCTCGCGGGCGTCGAGCGGGCGCTGCTACTGACGCCGCCCTCGCCGCGGACCTTCGAGTTGCAGCGCGGCTTCATCGAGGCGGCGAAGCGCGCGGGCGTCCGCCACGTCGTCAAGCTGTCAGCCATCGGCGCCGACGCGTCCGGCCCCGAAGGCTTCGGCAGGTGGCACGGGCAGGCCGAGGAAACCCTGAAGGCTTCCGGCCTCGACTGGACGATGTTGCAGCCGAACTTCTTCATGCAGAACCTTCTGGGCCAGGCCCAACAGATGACGGCCTCCGGCGCCATCTACCAGGCGACCGGCGACGGCCGCGCCAGCATGATTGACACGCGCGACATCGCGGCGGTCGCCGCGCGGGCGCTGACCGAGGAAGGGCACGCAGGCAAGTCATACCTCCTGACCGGCCCCGAAGCCCTCTCCTACCGCGACGCGGCCGAAAGGCTCTCGGCCGTGCTCGGCAGGGGGATTAAATACGTCCCGCTCACGCCCGAGCAGTTCCGCGAGGGCGCACGCGCGCAGGGCTTGCCCGACTGGCTGCTGGACGCGCTCGAAAGGCTCAACGAGCTGTTCGCCTCCGGCCGCGCCGCCGCCGTCTCCGAGGACGTGCCGCGCGTCACCGGCCGCCCGGCGCGCACCTTCGACGAGTTCGCGCGTGACCACGTGGCGGCCTTCGAGGCGTAAGGTTTTATAACTGCCGCAAGCGAGGAGCGGCGCGGGGATTTTCATACGGTTTAATCGTCCCCGCGCCGCGCCCTCGGGCAGAACTTTCTGATTGACGAACGGCGGAGGCAGACGTGAAGGCGATTCGGGTTCATGAGTTCGGCGGGCCGGAGGTTCTGAGGTACGAAGACGCGCCGGAGCCGCGACCGGGGGCCGGGCAGGTCGTCGTGCGCGTGCGCGCGGCGGGCGTCAACCCGGTCGACACCTACATCCGCGCCGGCATCTACGCCATCAAGCCCGCGCTCCCTTACACGCCGGGGCTCGACGCGGCCGGCGAGGTGGAGGCCGTCGGCGAGGGCGTGACCGGCGTGAGTGTGGGCCAGAGGGTCTACACGGCCGGGAGCCTGAGCGGCACGTACGCCGAGCTTGCCTTGTGCGACGAGTCGCAGGTGCACCCGCTCCCCGACCGCGTCTCTCACGCGCAGGGTGCGGGCGTCTACACGCCTTACGCGACCGCCTACCGCGCGCTCTTCCAGAGGGCGCAGGCCCGTGCGGGCGAGACGGTGCTCGTGCACGGCGCGAGCGGCGGCGTCGGCACGGCCGCCGTGCAGTTCGCGCGCGCCGCCGGCCTCCGCGTCATCGGCACGGGCGGGACGGAAGAGGGCCGCCGCCTCGCCTCGGAGCAGGGCGCGCACCACGTCCTCGACCACGGCGCGGCCGACTACCTCGAAGAAGTGAAAGACCTGACGGGCGGTCGCGGCGTTGACATCGTCATTGAGATGCTGGCGAACGTGAATCTCGACCGCGACCTCGATTTGCTCGCGAGGAACGGCCGCGTCGTCGTCGTCGGCTCGCGGGGCCGCGTCGAGATAGACCCGCGGAAGACGATGACGCGCGACGCCGCCATCCTCGGCATGTCGCTGCTCGTCACGCCGCCCGCAGAGTTGGTCGAAGTCCACGCGGCGCTCATCGCGGGGCTCGAAGCCGGCACGCTCCGGCCCGTCGTCGGCCGCGAGCTGCCGCTCTCCGACGCCGCGCGCGCCCACGAAGAAGTGCTCAAGCCCGGCGCCTACGGCAAGATCGTCCTCATACCTTAAAGTTTATGCACGTACACGTCGTCCACGACCTCGGGCAAGAGCATTTAATAAAGCCTCACGCGCCCGTCTCCGCCGCCTGCGGCAGCGAACTGCGGGAGGCGCACGAAGTCGTCCGCCCCGAGTCCGAGCACGACTTCTGCCCCGACTGCCTCACCTGGACCCGCCGCAACAAGTTTCAGAACTACCGCTGCGCCGTTGACCTCAAACCCGCCGCCCCGCCCGCCGAAAACGCCGCTTGAGCGGATGCCGCCCGCGGGTAAATTGCCGTAAAAAGTTGTCAACGAAACGTAAAATGGATGGCCCGGCGGGCGACGCGGGCGGGCGGGGCGGTGTATTTTAGGGGCCGGAATTTTTCGCCCCGGTGCGGGGCCTTCGGGGGCCGATGTCCAAGCTGCGCACATTCTTCCGTCAGCACCTTTTGCTGGTCGCGCTCGCCGCGGTCCTCCTGCCGCTCTTCTGCATCGTCTACCTGCAATACCGCTCGCTCAGGCAGCTCCAGCAGACCTCCATCACGGAGGGCACGGTCGGGATGAAGAATTACCTCTGGGCCGTGCAGAACGAGATCAAGGTCTTCTACAAGTCGAACGCCGAGCAGGCGCTCGCCGTCCCGCCGCACACGCTCAAGGGCGGGCAGCTCGAACGCACGCGCGAGCACTTCCCCGTGCGCACGGTCGAGGGCGCCAAGCGGGTCTTCGTCGCCGCCTTCGGCCCCGAGGGCTCGTCGCAGACCCTCTTCTTCGACCCGCGCGACACGACCGAGCGCGTCGCGGAGGTGCCGGCGGCCGAGGCGCGCGCCGTGCAGTTCTCGATGGCCCCGATGCGCCTGCTCGCGCAGGAGGGCTCGCCCGTCGTCTCGCCGATGACGTGGATCGAGGACCAGGACCCCGACAACCTCGTCCTCTTCAGGCCCGTCGTCGAGGACGCGAAGGTGGTCGGCGCCGCCGGGATGATTCTCGACCAGCAGTACTTCCGCGAGAGCCTGCTGCCTGCGAAGATCAGGGAGACGATGCAGAAGCTCTTCCCCGACGGGAAGGACGACAGCGTCGTCGTCGCCGCCTACGACCCGAAGGAACAAGTCGTGCTCCGCACGCAGGAGGCTCCGGGGCAGCCCGACGAAATCAAGGTCAACCTCCCGTACTTCTACCAGTACCGCGTCAGCATCCGCAGCCGCCACATGACGCCCGAACAGTGGGCGACGTGGAACTTCCGCGTGACGCTGACGCTGACGCTTCTGATGACGGCGGCGCTGCTGGGCGGCATCGTGCTCGCGCTCCGCACGGTGTCGCGCGAGATGCGGCTGTCGCAGATGAAGACCGACTTCGTCTCGAACGTCTCGCACGAGCTGCGCACGCCGCTCTCCTCCATCCGCGTCTTCGGCGAGTTCATGAAGCTCGGCCGCGTCAGCGACCAGTCCAAGATCCGCGAGTACGGCGACCACATCGAGACGGAGAGCCGGCGCCTGACGCAGCTCATCAACAACATCCTCGACTTCTCGAAGATCGAGTCGGGCCGCAAGACCTACCGCTTCGAGCGGGCCTCCGTCGAGGAGGTCGTCGCCGAGGCCGTGAAGACCTGCGAGGTCCGGCTCCGGCAGAGCGGCTTCCGCGTCAACTTCCAGCCGCCGCCGCGCCCGCTCCCGCAGGCGCGCGTGGACCGCGAGGCCATCTCGCAGGCGCTCCTTAACCTGCTCGACAACGCGGTGAAGTATTCGGGCGGGGCCGAGGAGCGCGAGGTGGTGGTGAGGGTCGGGCAGAAGGGCGGCTACCTGCGCGTCTCGGTGACGGACCACGGCGTCGGCATCCCGGCCGACGAGCAGAAGAAGATTTTCGAGAAGTTCTACCGCGTCTCGACCGGGCTCGTCCACGACGTGAAGGGCAGCGGCCTCGGCCTCTCGCTCGTCAAGCACATCGTCGAGGCGCACCGCGGCACCGTCGAGGTCGAGAGCGCGCCGGGCCGCGGCAGCACTTTCACCATCTCGCTGCCGGCCGAGGGCGACGCCGCCGCCCCGCCCGAGACGCAGAAGCCGGCGCCGGTGCTGAAAACAGTGGACAGCAGGCAGTAACGCACACAGTCATGACCACTCACATGCGCAAAGTTCTCATTGTCGAAGACGACCAGGCGATGGCCGTGGCGCTGCGCGACGGCTTCGCCTACGAAGGCTACTCCGTCGAAGTCGCGCGCGACGGCGCGACGGGGCTCAAGCTGGCGGGCGAGAAGGGCCTCGACCTCGTCATCCTCGACGTGATGCTGCCGCGCGTCAGCGGCCTCGACGTGTGCCGACAGCTCCGGGGCGCGGGCAACAACACGCCCATCATCATGCTCACGGCGCGCGGGCAGGAGATTGACAAGGTCCTGGGCCTGAAGACGGGCGCCGACGATTACGTCACGAAGCCCTTCAGCTTCCTTGAGCTGATGGCGCGCGTGGACGCGGTCTTGAGGCGCGCGACCCGCGCGCACGACGAGGGCGAATCAATCGAGTCGGTGAGCTTCGGCGACGTGGAGATGAACTTCCGCTCCTTCGTGGCGACGAAGGGCGGCCGGCCCGTCGAGCTGAGCCCGCGCGAGTTCAAGATGATGCGCTACTTCGCCGAGCGCCGCGGCGAGGTCGTCACGCGCGAACAACTCCTCGACCACGTCTGGGGCTACGAGGGCCTCCCGCTCACGCGCACCGTTGACATGCACATCGCCAAACTCCGCCAGAAGATAGAGGACGTACCCGGCGACCCCCGCCACATCATCACCGTCCACCGCGTCGGCTACAAATTCACGGGATAAGGCAAAAAGGTATCGGGCGACAGGCGTCGGGTGACGGGTAAAGACAATCTCTTACCCGTCACCCGACGCCTGTCGCCCGATACCCGCTTTTAGTTGAACCGTTCCAGCGGCCAACGCCCGTCCGCGAATTCGAGGTGGAGGCGCGTGATGCCGTCGCGGCCGGCGCGCGAGCGCCGCACGAGGGCCGTGAGCGTGACGCCGTGGAGGTTGCTCGAAAGCCTGACGCGCTGGCCCTCGGCCGCGGGCAGCGAGGTCCAGACGGCGGCGCCCCGCCGGCTCAAATTCTCCGTCACGGTCAGCTCGCGGTTGACGGCCGCGCCGTCCTCGCCGAGCAGTTCGAGCGTCACCTCGACGGGGATGCTGACGCGCGACTCGCGGCGCTTGTCCTGCTGCCCGAGCGCGTCGGCCATCATGCGCTGCAAGCGGAAGCGGCCGTCGTCCTCGGCCATGTACGCGAAGAGCGGCGCGGACTGCCCCTCGCGGCCGTGCGGCACCTCCTCGGAGATGAAGACGACGCTGACGTTGTGGCGCGGCCCGGCGGCGACCACGCCGGTCGCCTCGGCCGTCGCCCAGACGAGCGCCCAGAGGCTCGTCGGCGGCGCCCCGGCCGCGCGAGAGCCGGGCAGCGTCAGGCAGAGGAGTTGGCCCAGCTCGGGCTGGCCTTCGAGGGTGAGCGTGGCGCTGCGCGGCGTGGCGTTGAGGAGTTGGCTCGACTCGCGGCGCTCTTCGCCCGTGCGCTCGCGCCAGCGGACGCCGACGGGGAGGACGGGGGGCCGCGCCGGGCCTGACGTGGTGGGGGCAATCGCTTCGTTCATCGCTCGTTCTTCAGTCGGTGCGGAGCGTTTCCATCAGCGCCTCAATTACCTTGCGCTCGCCCTCGTCCATGCCCGTGAAGCGCAGGGCGAAGCCCATGTCTTCGACGACGTAGACGACCTCGCCCCAGAGCATGAGGCCGCCGCCCGCGGGGAGCTGGATGTCGAGACGGACCAGCTCCTTCGGCTGCACGGCGTCCGGGGTCAGGATGAAACAGCCGGTGATGCTTAGGTCCACGACCGTCCCGCCGTGACTTTCAAGCACGCCCTCCCAGCGGGCCTGCAAGTTCGCGCGGACGCGGTCGTCTCCTCTGCGCTCGTCGGTCGTGGTGCTCATGGCGTTTCAATCATTCGGACTGACTTCACCTTGTCGTCCATGATGACGACGGCGGGCACCTCCTGCTTCGGGGCGGGCTTCGGGCGGGCGCACGTCTCGGCGATGATTTTCTCGGCGTCGGCCTCGCTCGACGGCCGCGAGAAATAATACCCCTGCCCGTTCTCGCAGCCCAGCCTCCTAAGCAGCGCCAACTGCTCCTTCGTCTCGACGCCCTCGGCGACCACGTCCATGCCGAGGTTCTGCGCGAGCACGACGATGGTGCGGACTATCTCCGTGTTCTCGTTGTTCTCGGACATCCGTGTGACGAAGGAGCGGTCAATCTTGAGGGTGTCAATCGGGAAGCGGTGGAGGTAAGAGAGCGAGGAGTAGCCGGTGCCGAAGTCGTCGATGGCGAGCTGCACGCCGAGGGCGCGGAGCTGCTTGAGCATTTCCGTCGCCGTCTCGATGTTCTCCATGACGGCCGACTCTGTAATCTCAAGCTTGAGGTTGCGCGGGCTGAGGCGCGTCTGCGTGAGGATGGAGCGGACCTGCTCGATGAGGTCGGGCTGGTTGAACTGCTTGCTCGACAGGTTGACGCTCATGAAGAGGTGCGCGTCGGCGGCGACCGACCTCTGCCAGCGGCGCATCTGCCGACAGGCTTCGAGGAGCGCCCACTGGCCGAGGGCGATAATCTGGCCCGTGTCTTCGGCGACGGGGATGAAGTCGAGCGGCGAGACGAGGCCGCGCTCGGGGTGGTTCCAGCGCACCAGCGCCTCGAAGCCGCAGAGGCGGAAGTCGTCTAAGCCGACGATAGGCTGATAGACGAGGTACAGCTCGCGGCGTTCGAGCGCCTTGCGCAAGTCCGTCTCAAGTTGCAGGAGGTTGACGGCGACGGCGTGCATGGCGCGGTCGAAGACTTCGTGGCGGGCCTTGCCCGCAGACTTCGCGCGGTACATGGCGGTGTCGGCGTCGCGCAGGATGTCCTCGGGGTCTTCGTAGCCGGTCGAGCTGGGGGCGATGCCGATGGAGGCGGTGGTGAAGACCTCGCGGCCGTCGAGCGTGAAGGGCTGCGACAGCTCCTTCTGGATGCGCTCGGCGACCTGCACGGCCTCGTCCTCGTCCTCGATGTCTTCGAGCAGGATGGTGAACTCGTCGCCGCCGACGCGCGCCACGGTGTCGCCCTCGCGCAGACAGGCTTCCAACCTTCTGGCGATGCCGACGAGGAGCTGGTCGCCGACCATGTGGCCCAAGCTGTCGTTGATGACCTTGAAGCGGTCGAGGTCGAGGAAGAGGACGGCGAAGAGGTGGCCGTCGCGCCGCTTCGAGCGGGCGATGGTGAGCTTGACGTGGTCGATGAAGAGGGCGCGGTTCGGCAGGCCCGTGAGCGCGTCGTGGAAGGCGTTGTGAAGCAGGCGGCCTTCGGAGAGCTTACGGTCGGTGATGTCCTGCGCCTGGAAGATGAGTCGGACCTCTTCGGTCTCGCTGTCGCGGATGGGGGCGACGCTCCAGAGCACCCACACGTCCTCGCCGTGCTTGTTGATGAAACGCTTCTCCGACTGGTAAGTCGCCGTCGAGCCGCGCAGCAGGTCTTTGACGTGCGCGAGGGCTTGCCCGAGGTCGTCGGGGTGGACGACGCCGTCGAAGCCTTTTGCCAAAAGCTCGCGCTCCGTGTAGCCGAGCATGTAGCAGAGCGAGCGGTTGGCGCGCAGCCACCCGCCCTTCGGCGAGACGAGCGCCATGCCGATGGCCGCGTGCTCGAAGGCGCCCATGAAGAGTTGCGTGCCCTCGTCGGCCGCGACGAAGGGAGCGGGGCCGGACGGGTCGGCGGCCGTGCGGTCGGCGTGGTCCTTCCGCTGATAGACGGCGTGGGCGAAGTGGAGGACCGCGGCGGCCGTCACGGCGTAGAGGAACGGGTCGAGGCCGAAGCGCCAGCAGGCGAGCGCGCCGAGGCCCGCGAAGGAGGCAAGCGCGAGCTTGGTGGAGAAGGTCCAGAAGAAGCGCGCCGGGGTGAAGGGCGCGTCGGCCGGGGCGCCGGGCCGCGCGGGCGGCGGCAGGACGAAGGCGCCGGAGGCGGTCTGCAAGAATGCGACGAGCAGGAGCGAGAGGCCGAAGGCGTAGGCCGTCTCGGGCCGCGCGAGGGTTTCGGGCGCGCCGACGTACGAGGTGACGGCGAAGCCTGCGGCGAGCAGCGAGAGGGTCGCCAGCGCCCCGTCGAGCAGCAGCCGCCTCCACTCGCGCGTCAGGCGGAGCGAGGCGCAGACGGCCGTGAAGGAGGCGAGCAGCACCGGCCCCTCCGCGCCGAAGACGAAGAGGGAGAGGACGCAGAAGGTCTCGGCGAGCGAGACGTAGGCGCGGGCGCGCGGGACCTTGACGACGACGCGCGTGCCGAGCGAGAGCGCGACGAGCGAGAAGAGGAGGAGGCGCGCGTCGGCGCGGCCCGGCGTGAAGTTGTAAGCCGTGAGGGCGAGTCCCGCAAAGCCCGCGGCGACGCAGGGCCAGAAGAGGAGTCGCGAAAGGCTCCGTCGGTCAAACAGCATAAATGTTCCCGGTGGCGCCGGTCGGGCTTCGGCGGCCTTAAACTGTCCGTCGAGAGTTTGGAAGAGCGGAGGGCAGGCGAAAGGCCCGGCGATGGACAGGTGGCGTGCCTGTCACGTGTCAAAAGGGGAGATGCTGGTGTCAACGACGAGGACGCAGTCCCGCCCCAACATCAGCAAGAGACGTGCCCGCGAAGCCCTGTAATTATTGCCCGCCCGAACCCACACGAAACCGCCCTCCTACCAAAAAACGGCACAAACGCGGTGACAATCTTTGTCAACGTGGGCCGCCCGACAGGCGACAGAGCGCGCCCGCGCGACGCGAGTCCGCGCTGGCATACGGATTGTTTCCGTAAGCGCCGGTAGTCTACCCGCCCCACGCCCCACGAGGAGGGAACTGATGGAAGTGAGTTGTCCCCACTGTAAGTCGAAGACGCGGCCGGAGGTGATTGAGGTCGCCGACCTGTCGTGCACGGTCTGCGCCGTGTGCAAGGCCGTGCTCGGCACCCTGCGCATGGGCGACCACGCGGCCGAGCCCCTTGAGGCCGACGCCCTCATGCTCGTCGAAGACGAGGGCCCCGCCGCCGCCGCCTTCGCGCCCGCCGAGACGAGCCTCGACGACGTGCTCTCGCTCCCCGAAGAGCACACGGAAGTCCTCGCCGCCCCCGTCCTCGAAAACGTCCTCGAAGTCGAGCCGCCCGCCGAGCCCTTCGCCGCCTCCGCCGAAGTGCTCGAAGTCGCCAACGCCGATGTCGTCGAGGACTCCGGACAGCCTTCCTCCCAGACTCCACCGCCCGCCGACCTCGACGCCATCGTCCCGCCGCCCGCCGCCCGCCCCGCTCCCGACGGCTACGCAGTCGGCCTGCGCGTCCTGCGCATCGCGCCCGTCTGGCTGCTGCTCAGCAGCGTCGGATTCCTGTCCATCCTCCTGCTGCTGAGCTGGGCCTCGCAGCCGGTCCCGCAGGTGACGGCCTCCGCCGCCCAGCCCGCGCCCGTCGTTCAGAAGAACGAAGCGAGCAACACCGCACCCCAGCCCGCCCCGCCCGCACGCCCCGCGCCCCAGCCCGCCGCCCCGCAGGCTCAGCCCGCCGCCCCGGCCGCCGCCGAGCCCGAGAAGCCCCAGCCCGCCGTCGCTCCTGCCCCCGCCCCCGTCTCGAAGCCCGCCGCGGCCGGCAACTTCGTCGTCCAGGTCGGCTCCTACAAGGACGCCTCCGAGGCGAACGCGCGCGTCTCCGCGCTGCGCGCCGCGGGCTTCGACGCCGAGTCGGCGCCCGCCGAGATTCCGGGCCGCGGCGTCTGGCACCGCGTCTACTCCGGCCGCTCCGCGACGCGCGAGGCTGCCGCCCGCGTCGCCGCCGAGCTTCGCGCGAAGGGCGCCGCCGCGCAGGTCATGGTCACGGAACTCGCGCGTTAGTTAACCCGAAGGCTTTACGGACGGAGACTCAGTCAGACTGTTTGCGCGATGAGCGAGAGGGCGACAGCCGCGGCGGCGCTCAATTACTCGAAGGTCGTCGAGCGTTATGCACGCTTCTTCGACCGGCCCGAGGTGCGCCTGCGCTTCCTCCACAACACGCTCGCCAAGCAGACGGCCGGCCGCGAGCGCGCCGACGCCTTCCTCGCCCGCCACCCCCGCCTCAAGAACACGCCCGTCTACGGGCAACTCCTCAAGCTCTGGTCCTACCAGCTCATCTTTCAGGAGCTTTGCAAGCTCCTCCCCAAAGGCTCCGAGCGCCGCGCCCTCATCGCCAACTTCAAGACCGGCGCCCCCCTCGGCTCCCGCCTCGTCTTCGGCTGCTACAGGTTCCGCCACGCCCTCGCCGCGCCCCTCGTCATCCTCCTCGCCGCCTCGCTCTTCGGCGCCTACACCGGCCTCGCATGGGCCGCGCGCGGTGCCAACGACCTCCTCGCCAACTACTACGGCACCTCGAAGCCGGCGGCGCCCGCCGCGCAGGCGCCCGCGCCTTCGACCGTCTACGCGCAGACCTTGAAGGACCTGCCCGACTACCAGCCCGAGAAGGTCTGGCTCGTCGAGAGCGGCCAAGGGTTCGAGCGTTACAGCAACGGCGCGCGCGTCCTGACCGACCTTGAGACGGCGAACCACCGCCGCGGCTTCTACGCCTACGCGCGCGGCGAGGCGAAGGCGCCGGGCGAGTTGAAGCGCGAGCCCGTCGGCATCGTCTACCACACGTCCGAGAACGACATGCTGCCGTTCACGCCCGACAACAGCGACTCCATCGAGACGCGCAGCCGCGGCCTGCTCGAATACGTCCGCCGCCACAAGTCGTACAACTACGTCATCGACCGCTTCGGCCAGATTTACAAAATCGTCCGCGACGAGGACGCCGCCAACCACGCCGGCAACTCCGTCTGGTCGGACGACCGCGCCACCTTCGTCGGCCTCAACGAGAGCTTCCTCGGCGTCTGCTTCGAGACGACGATGAGCGCCGGGGCGGAGGAGCGTCTGACCGAGGCGCAACTCGTGGCGGGGCGCCTGCTCACGCAAGTCCTCCGCAGCCGCCACCAGATTGAAGACGCCTACTGCGTCACGCACGGCCTCGTCAGCGTCAACCCCTCGAACATGCGCATCCTCTTCCACCACGACTGGGCGCGCGGCTTCCCCTTCGCAGCCTTCGGCCTCTCCGACAAGTACGCGGTCGCGCCCGCGAGCGTCGCCGAGTTCGGCTTCACCTACGACGAGGAGGAGGTCGGCAAACTCGGCGGCGCGCTCTGGCCGGGCGTCGCGAAGGCCGAAGAGTCTTTCGGGGCCGCGGCCGAGCGGGCGGGCGCCGAGCCCGAAGAGTTCAGGAAGAAGATGCGCGAGTCTTACCGCGAGCGGATGGAGCTGCAACGCCGCGCCCGCGTCGCCGAAGCCGGCCGGCCCGAAACGCCCGACGCCGCCGGGGGCGAAGAGTAGTCGGCTGACAATGACGGCTGACAGACTGTCACCGCGTCGCACATTTTGTCAGTCCCGCCCGTCGGCCTCCCCGCGGAAAACTTGAAAACCCGGCCTCCTGACACGTTGTCAGCAAAGGCATGAGGTTTGCACTTGGAAGTTTCGAGCCCGAGGACCGCACCCGCGGTCGCGCGAGGGCCGCCCGCCATTCACCCGCAAAGAAAAGAGGGGCGAGTCGCTTTTCACATCGCCCCCGAACATCACTTAAGGAGAGATCATGGAAGAGAGAAAAGAGCAGTCAGCCCCGAAGCCCGAAATTCAGGCCCAGCAGCGGCCCGGCGCGGTCGGCCTCGACATCGGAACCAGCCGCATCGTCGTCGCCGACGGCACCCCCGGCAAGGAAACCCGCACCCAGCTTAACGCCTTCGTCTCGGTCCCCACGTCCGAGATGGCCGAGAACGTGCTCAGGCAGCGCGGCATGGTCTACGAGCGCAACTGCAAGGCCATCTACGTCTACGGCAACGACTCGGACTTCTTCGCCAGCTTCCTCGACACCGACTCGCGCCGCCCCATGCACTCCGGCCTCCTCAACCCGCAGGAGGAGATGAGCCAGCAGATGATTCAGCGCATCATCGAGATGCTCGTCCCCCGCGCGCGCAAGGGCGAGGTCTTGTGCTTCAGCGTCCCCGGCAAGGGCGACGGCGTCAACGGCAACCTCGTCTACCACGAGGCCGTCCTCAAGCAGTTCGTCCAGTCGCTCGGCTACAAGGCCAAGGCCGTCAACGAGGGCCAGGCCGTCGTCTTCTCCGAATTGCAGGACGAGAACTTCACCGGCATCGGCATCTCTTTCGGCGGCGGCATGTGCAACGTCTCCGTCTCGTTCATGTCCATGCCGATGATCACCTTCAGCGTCCCCAAGAGCGGCGACTACATCGACCGCAACGTGGCCGAAGTCCTGGGCGAGCGCAACTCCACCCGCGTCCGGCTCTACAAGGAAGAGAACCTCGACCTCTCGCGCCAGCCGAAGGACGACATGACGAGGGCGCTGCACATCTTCTACGAGGACGTGTTGCAGAACTTGATTGACCGGCTGCGCGCCGAGTTCAAGCATTCGAGCCAGTTGCCGAAGCTCGACCGGCCGTTGAAGATCGTGCTCGCGGGCGGCACCGCCCGGCCCGCCGGCTTCCTCCAGAAGTTCGAGCAGATGCTCCGCGCCGACGGCGACTTCCCCATCGAAATCGCCGAGGTCAGGATGGCGAAAGACCCGCTGACGACGACGGCCAACGGCTGCTACATCGCCGCCATGTCCGAGTCGAAGTAAGCGGCGCGAGAAGTTTACGAGTGAAGAAGGGGCGCGGCCGGCATTCAAGCCGGCCGCGCCCTTTTTTGGACCCCGAAAGGCTAAAACATCTTAAGACTCGGGCCGGTCCTTCTCGTCGTCGTAGAACTCAAGAAGGGTCGCGAGCATCTCGCGCTCGGTGTCGGTGAGGTCCACGAAGCAGAGGCCGAGGCCGATCTTGGGGAGGCGGTAGTTGACGCGGGCGCGGAGCAGGAGCCACCGCTCGGTCGGGAGCCAGCAGTTGACGAAGAGGGGCTGGTTGTCGCCGGCCTCGGCCTTCGTCATGACGAAGCAGCCGACGGGGCCGAGGCTCGTGATCTTGCCGTTGCGCGTGCAGGACTCGGTCGGCCCCCATGTGCAGTGCATGGGCGGGCGCATGCGGCGGGCGCGGTGGCCGCCGGGCGCGCTCCTCTCGGCCTCCGCCGTCATCTGCTCTTCGAGTGCGGACATCGTGCCCCCAGGGTCTAGGAGATAAACACGCGCTTGCCGGAGTTCGCCTGATTGAGCGGGCCGGCGGGCGAGATGAGCGAGGCGTAGGTCTCGCCGATGATGCGTTCGGCGCCGTCGCTGTTGACCGGCTTCGAGAAGTAGTAGCCCTGCCCGTTCTCGCAGCCGAGCTTTTGCAGGAGCACCAACTGCTCGTTCGTCTCGACGCCCTCGGCGACCACGTCCATGCCGAGGTTCTGCGCGAGGACGACGATGGTGCGGACTATCTCGGCGTTCTCGCTGTTCTCCGTCATGCGCGTGACGAAGGAGCGGTCAATCTTGAGCGTGTCAATCGGGAAGCGGTGCAAATAGCTCAAGGAGGAGTAGCCGGTGCCGAAGTCGTCGATGGCGAGCTGCACGCCAAGGGCGCGCATCTGGCGGAGCATGTCGGTGGCCGTCTCGATGTTCTCCATGACGACCGACTCGGTGATTTCCAGCTTGACGCAGTGCGGGTTGACGCCCGTCTCGCGCAGGATGGTGGCGATCTTGGTGATGAGCGCCGTCTGGCTGAACTGCTTGCTGGAGAGGTTGATGCTAATCCAGAGCGGCCGGTCGAGCGGGAACTGCGCCTGCCAGCGTTGCATCTGCCGGCACGCCTCGCGCAAGACGAACTCGCCGACCTGCGCGATGAGGCCCGTCTCCTCGGCGACGGGGATGAAGTCGAGCGGCGAGATGTAGCCGCGCTCCGGGTGGTTCCAGCGCACCAGCGCCTCGAAGCCGCGGAGCCGGAAGTCGTCGAGGGCGACGATGGGCTGGTAGTGGATGAGGAACTCCTCGCGCTCGCAGGCGCGGCGCAGGTCCGTCTCCATCTGGAGGAGGTTGATGGCGCGCGCGTGCATCGCCTTGTCGAAAATCTCGTACCGCGATTTGCCCAGAGACTTGGCGCGGTACATGGCCGTGTCGGCGTCGCGCAGGATGTCTTCGGCGCGCTCGTAGCCCGTAGAGCTGGGCGCGATGCCGAGGCTGACGGTGGTGAAGACCTCGCGGCCGCTCAGGTTGAAGGGCTGCAACAGCTCCTTCTGGATGCGCTCGGCGACCTGCACGGCCTCCTTCTCGTCGGCGATGTCTTCGATGAGGATAACGAACTCGTCGCCGCCGAGGCGCGCGACCGTGTCGCCGGGCCGCAGGTTCGTCTTCAGGCGGTCGGCCGTGCCGACGAGGAGCTGGTCGCCGATGGTGTGGCCCAGAGAGTCGTTGATGACCTTGAAGCGGTCGAGGTCGAGGTAGAGGACCGCGAAGAGGCTCTGCGTGTTGCGGCGCGAGCGCGCGATGGCGAGCTTCAGGTGGTCCATGAAGAGGGCGCGGTTCGGCAGCCCCGTCAGCGCGTCGTGGAAGGCGTCGTGGTGAAGCTGCTGCTCGGCGAGCTTGCGGTCGGTGATGTCCTGCACCTGAAAGATGAGGTGGACCGACTTGGTGTAAGGGTCGCGGACGAGCGAGACGCTCCAGTGGACCCAGACCTCGTGGCCGAGCTTGTGGACGTAACGCTTCTCCATCTTCGAGGACTGCGCCTTGCCCTTCAGGAGTTGGCCGATGTTCGACATCGCGGCCGGGAGGTCCTCGGGGTGGGTGACGGAGAGGAAGTCGGTCGAGAGCAGTTCCTTCTCCTGATAGCCGAGAATCTGGCAGAGCGAGCGGTTGACCTGAAGCCAGCGCCCTTCGGTCGAGACCAGCGCCATGCCGATGGCGGCGTGCTCGAAGGCGCTGCGGAAGCGGTCCGACTCGCTGGCCGCCTTCTCGCGCGGGTCGGCGGCGTTAGGCTGCTGGGCGGCGTCGCCGCGGCGGCCGAGGAGCCTCCAGAGCACGGGCGCGGCGATGGCCGCCAGCGTGCCGAACGTGATGGCCGGGCCGAGGCCGACGAAGACGACGACGTGGGCGGCGACGAGGGCGGCGGCGGCGGCCGAGAGGTTGGCCGTAGTTTTCCAGAAGAAGTTGACGGCCCAGTTGCGCCAGACCGGCTGGTCAATGCGGTAGGCGCCGCCGACGGCCGTCAGCGTCGCCTGAAGAATCGAGAGCGTGAGCAGGCCGAAACCCGCGGCGTTCAGGGTCGCGCCCGTGAAGGTGTGGGCGACGAGGTCGGGGATGACGCCGTAGCCGAGTCGGAGCGCCCAGACGACGGCGAACGAGGTGAACGTCGCCGCGGCGGCGCGGAAGCCGACGACCGGGAGCGCGTTGCCGCCGAGCATCGCGCGGCAGACGGCGACGGAGGCCGCGAGGAGCACGGCCGACTCGCCGTCGAAGAGCAGCGCGGCGAGGAAGAAGGCGCACTCGGCCGCGGGGAAGTGGAATCGCTCGCGCGGCTCCGGGCGGTCGAAGCGTGAGGAGAGGTGGACGCCGAGCAGCGTCAGCAGGAAGAGCGGGAAGCTCAGGTGGGAGACGGGCAGGCGGAAGAGCGTGAAGAGCACGGCCACGGCGCCGAGCGCGTAGAGCGCGCGGACGAACTGCCGCGGGAAGCGCTGTCCTTCTGCGATTTCCATTTTCATGAATCTTGGACCCTGCTGGTTGAATGGTTAGGCTCAGGCGGCGAGTGAGCAGGCGAGACCCCGATTTCTCGTAATCAATTCGGGTGCCAACGGGAGCCCGCGACGCGGGCTTTCAAATCCAAGGGAAAAACGCGGTTTCGTGAGAAGCGCCGACGTGTCAGGAGTCCTCTTCGGTCAGCCTGACGTGAAACGTGTCAAGCAATTTGAGAGAAAAGCTGTCAGAGATTCATCGCCGGGGCGGGCTTTGTTTGAGGCTGAGGCGGGCACGCCCGACGAAGGCGGCCATTCCATCCTAGCGGCGGCGGGCGGGGCTGTAAAGGGGTAAAATTTTCGCACCGCGAGGGTCTATCGCGCCGGCCTCGTTCGGTGGTAGAATCCGGCCCACCATGAACCACCCCACGCACACGGCCAAGCTCGCGCGCCTGTCCGACACGCTTGAAGAACTCTGCTCGAAGGTTTCGACGAGGGGTTACGGAGAGCACTTGCCGCAGGAGTTGGCCGACGAGATAGCAGCCACGGCGGGCGAAGTGATGATTGAGCTGGCCGACCAACGCGGCGACGAGCGGGCGCGCGGCGTCATAGAAGACGCGCGCCGCCTGCGCGAAGTCGTCCGCACGCTGTCGCCCGAGCCGGCGCGCGTCGCCGAGGCCGGACAGGTGTTAGGCCGCGACCTCGCGCTCGTCATCCGCGAAGATAAGCGCGCCGCCTGAAGTCAACCGCGGCGCCTCACGCCGTCAAATCAGTTCGTCTTCCTCACTATCCCAGGTCTCGAAGAGCGACTGCATCTCCGCGCCCGTGTAGGCGCCGACGACGCCGACGTGGCTGTGCACGAGTTGCACGCGCACGGCGACGCGCGTGAACTCGCCGCTGGCGCGCAGGCGCGATATCGCCTCCTTCTCGCCCTTGACCAGAACGAAGCCGTTCAAATCGCCGCCGTGCGGCTCAAGCGCCACGGCCTCGAAGCCGTCTATCTCTCCTTCCCGCTGGAGACGCTGGAGGTATTGCATCGCGTCACCCAAGACCTTCCGCGCGGCCTCCTCGCGGCCCGGTATCAGCGGCCCCCAGCCGACGAACAGCGCACCCTTTGCCATCTTTAATCCTCCTGTCTCCCGACGCCGATTCCTACCGCGCCGTTCCCGGTGGAGGGGATGCGGAAGGTGAAGCGCGTCTCTTCCGGGGTCGAAGTCACGTCGAGCGAGCCGCCGTGTGCGCGGGCGATTTCGGAGGCGATGTAGAGGCCGAGTCCGAGTCCCTGCTGGCCCGGCCCTTCGGAGGCGCGCGAGAAGGGCTGGAAGAGACGGTCCATCGTCTCGGTCGGGATGGGCTCGCCGAGGTTCGAGACCGACAGCTCGAAGCCTTCGTCGCCGCGGCAGGCGCGGACGCCGACGGGGCCTTCCGGGTCGCCGTGCGTGAGGGCGTTGGCGAGCAGGTTGGAGAGGAGTTGGGCGAGGCGCGGCGGGTCGCACCTGACGGGGCGTTCGAGCCGCAGCTCGCTCCTGATGTCGCGGCCGGGCCAGGCGGTGCGCGCCTCGGCGATGACCTGTTCGAGCGTCGCCGCGAGGTCCTCGTCTTCCTTGAGGTCGAGCGAGAGCCCGCCGCCGAGGCGCCCGCGCGCGAAGTCCATGACGTTCTCGATGAGGCCGAGCATGCGCGCGGCGCTTCTTTGAATGAGCGTGACGACCTGATTGGCCTGTTCGCCGCCGGGCGGGAGCATCTGGAGCATGTCGGCGCCGACGCGGATGGCGTTCAGGGGGTTGCGCAGGTCGTGGCCGAGGACGCCGATGAACTGCTCGCGGAGCTGCGAGGTCTGCCGCTCGTCGAGGAGCGCCGTCTCGCTCAGCCGCAGGCGCTCCTGCGCGTCGAGGTGGAAGCCGATGAGGTCGGCGAAGAGCTTGAACATGCCGACGGTCTCGGGCTTGTTCAGCGGGGCGGGCTCGGGGTCGATGGCGCAGAGGGTGCCGAAGAAGCGCCCGTCGGGCCGGAAGATGGGGACCGAGATGTAGCTCTGGAAGCCGTACATCTTCGGCGTCGGGTGCTGGCAGAAGTCCTGGTCCTCGGCGACGTGCCCGATGACGATGGGCTGGCGGCTGTCGCGGACCTCGTCGCAGATGGTGGTGTCGACTTGCAGCTCGCTGCCCGGTTGGAGGCCGAACGCAATCTCGTCGCGCACGGCGCAGGCGATCCAGCGTTTCTCGGTCACGCGGGCGACGGCGGCGAAGCCCATGCCGGTGACGCGGCAGACGACTTCGAGGATGGTCGGGACGGCGTGAATCCGCGAGACGGCGTTCAGGTCGTCGGCGAAGGTGTCAGTCACGGGGGGTGTCTCCGGCAGCGAGCTTTGGGGATACTTTAGACAGCGGCGCCGGGGGCGTCAAACGGCCCGCCGGAAAAAGTGCTTGAAGGCGTAACCGCGCGGGTGTTAAGTTAGTTACAGCCCCGGCCGCCGGAAGCGCGGCATCCCCGCAGCGGGCTATCCCGACCGCACTCCTCGTCAGAGCCCTTCACGCCAATCCCGAAGGTCAAGCGTGCGTCAAGAGCGAGCCAGCGGGTCTTAGCCTGTTCATCTTCCTCCCGAAAGGGGGTTGCCGGCCTTGCAGCCTCAACTCCGCCCCATCGTCCACGGAATCGAGCAGCCGGAGGTCAGGGATTTCGTCGGCGGCGTCTTCACGGACCTCCAACGCCTCCTCGGCTACCTAGACAACGTGAAGTCCATCGTCAGCCACGGCGCGCTGACCCCGGCCGCGCTGATGGCCTTCGAGATTGTGCGCGCCGAAGGGCTCGCCGCCGCCGCCTGCCTCGACGCGGCGTGCGCCGCCGGGACTCTGCCCGAGGAGCTTTCGGAAGAGGTCGAGCGCGTGAGCTTCGCCGTGCGGCACGAGGTGCGGACCGCGTTCGAGCGGGTGCTGCCGGCCGGGCTCGGGTCGGCGGAGCCGCACGGCGAGCGGATGGCGCTCGGCGAGGCCCACGACCTTTTGCGCAACTGCTTCGAGCAGTCAACGGTTTCGCTCGCTCGCGTCTTCCGCCCTGACTTCGACGGCGCCTCGCTCTTCGAGAGCATCGCCGCCAAGCGCGACAACTCGGTCCGGCTCTACGAGGATTTGGCCGCGCTGATACGCAGCGCGCGCCACGCCGAGTGGCACGGCCGGGAGGAGTCGTTCGCGCTCTTCGACGAGCGGCTCGACATCTTCCGGTCCCAGAGCATCGAGCACCTGATGGAGAAGGACCGCGACGCCTGCAAGAAGTTCATCGGCGAGTACGCGTGGGCGCGCGACCGGCGGTCGAAGCGCCTCTTCCTCCACCGCTTCGCGTGCTACCTTGAGTTGCTGCACAAGCACGTCGGCATGCGCTCCGTGCTCGCCGACTCGGCGGTGAGCGCGGCGGCCTAAAAACGGGTATCGGGTGTCAGGTGTCGGGTGCCGGTAAAGACAGATTGCTTTTCCCCGGCACCCGACACCTGACACCCGATACCCGTTTTTAGTTAATTACCTCGAAGTCTATCCAGCGGCTCGACGTGCGTTTGTTGCCGGAGGCCAGTTCGTCCGTGACGGTCAGGAGGAGTACGTAGTCGCCGGGGGTGAGGACGGAGCCGAGGTGGAGGCGGCGCGCGACGGTGACGCGCGCGAGGTCCGTCTGGCCCGCGAGGTCAACGGGCTGCGGCTGGCCGGTGAAGATTTCCTTGCCGTCGTGGAAGAGGCGGACCTGCGAGGTCAACTGCGGAGGGGTCTTCTTGCCGGAGCCCTTGGCGTTGTAGATGACGCAGGCGTAGTCGAGGTACATGCCGACGCGGAAGCGGCGCGAGCCGGGGCCGGAGAGCGGCTCCTCCGTGCCCACCATCCCCTTGCCGGCGGCCGAGACGCGCGTGTCCGTCGGCCCCGAGTCGCCGAAGACGGTGTCGAGCGCGGCCCTCACCATCTCCTTCTGCGCGGCCTTCTCGGCGCGGGCGACGGCCTCCGGGTTGTTGCCGCTGATGACGAGGCTGGAGAGCGAGAGGCGGTCCTTGCTCAGCTTCGGCACCTCGACGTACTGGCTGGCGGAGCCGACGCGGCCCGTCGCCGAGTCGCGCACGGCCACGCGCACCTGATAGGCGCCGGGGCGGCCGACCGGCACGTTCAGCCCGTAGACCATCCCTTCGCGCAGGAACCGCTGCATGGCGGCGGGCTTGGCCCTGATGGTCTCGACGATGTTGACCTGGTCAACCACCTCGCCGCTCTCGCCGAGCGTGACGGCGATGAAGTCGAGCACGGTCTTAAACTTCCCGTCCGCCTCCTCCGTGAACGTCAGGTCGCGGGCGTCCATCAGGACGACGGAGCGCATGGTCGAGCCCGTGTCGGCCTGGTTGAGAAAGAAGCTGGTGAGCTGGAGCTTCACGTCGCCCGAGGCGAAGGGCGAGAGCAGGGCCGCCATCATCTGCTCGGCCCGCGAACGCTTCCGGTCGCGCTCCTGCTCCTCGGCGAAGTTGAGGAAGCCGGTGCGCGTGCGGACCTTGAGGTCGGAGCGGCCCTTGACCTTCACCGTCAGCTTGACGAAGCGGCGGTGGCCCGTGTTCGGGTCGAAGGTCGCGTCGTCGGGGCGGTAGCCGATGAGGTAGTAGGCGCGCATGTCTTCGAGCGCGCGGCGGATTCCTTTGTTGAAGTCGTTCTGGTTGAAGAGCGTCTGGCCGCCCGTCTCGCGGGCGAGGTAGTTGAGGCCGTTCTGCCCCTCGAACATCTGGGCGGAGCGCGAGCCGAGCACCTGGCCGCCGAGCTGGTCGGTGCGGATGCCGGCGATGCCCGAGAGCGGGCCTTCGGGGCCGCTGCCGCTGGGGCTGGCGGGCGTGCCGCTGGTGTCGTCGGCCGCGGTCAGGCCGGAGGGCTGGAGGCCGCGCGTGTCGATGGCGTAGAAGACGACCGAGGCGCGGTTGGCGTTATCGACCAGCTTGCGCAGGGCCTCGATGACGCGCTCGTCGCGCATCTGCGTGTTGTCCTGCCCCGAGGGGAAGATGGCGATGCCGTCGGAGAAGAGGACGACGGCCTTGCGGCCCGGAAGCTCGCGCAGGCCGCGCACGACGAAGTTGAGCGCGCCGACCGTGCCGACCGTCAGCAGCGAGTCGCGGAACTCGCCCAGGTTCTCGGTGCGGGTCCGGTCCGCCACCGCCTCTATCTTCTCCGTCTGCTCGCGGCGCGGGAGGGCGGCGCCGTCCGCCGATGTCTCAAGGCTTGAGAGCGTGCCGATGTCGGTGAAGGCGCCGAGGCGCAGGCCCGAGCGGGCGATGGGGCGGACGCGGTCGATGGCGGCGTAGAGCTGCTGCTTGTCGTGCGTGAACTGCTGAAGCGCGCCGATGCCGGCGCTGGTGCGGATGACGGCGACGAGGTCGCCGGGCTGCAACTGCTCGTCAACGTACTTGCGCAGGGAGTTCTTCGCCAGACTGATGCTCTCGACCGACATCCGCAGGTCGTCCACGACGAGGGCGATGGAGCGGTGGATGTTCTCGGGCCGCAGCCTGCCGGCAGGCACCGGCACGGGCGGCAGCGACTTGTCCTTGTTCTTATCCTTGTCCTTCTTCTCGGGCTGCGGCTCGCCGCCCGCGGGCGCAGGCGGGGGCGCGACGGAGACGAAGGAGAAGTTCGTTATCGCCTGCGGCCTGTCGTTCTCGAACACCTCGAAGTCTTCGGGCCTGAGGTCCGTCACCTGCCGCCCGCTCTTGTCCGTGACGGTCACGTCAACCTGCACCAGCTTCGTCGTGATGCGCACCACCTCGTCGTCTTCGGGCTGCTTGTTCTGCGCGGCCCTGGCCGGCGTCGCCGGCTGCGGCGAGGGGGCGGGCGTCGCCTGCTGCCCGGAGGCGTTCAGGAGCAGGGCGAAGACCATGGCCGGCGCGAGGGCGGTTCCTTTCGACATCGTTCGGTCCTTTCGAGGTAGTCCGGTTGCAGGCGGGCGGGGGGATTCGGTCGTTTTCGACGGGCGGCATCCTAACACAGCGCCGGGGCAAAGCAGTATCGGGGCGCGAGGCGGCGCGGCCGAAGCGGGAAACCGGGTTGAGTTTTCCCGCCGATAGCTGTAAAAAGTCGGACGGCTTTTACGCCGCCGGGCGAACCTAACTCGAAGGAGCACGACTCAAGATGTCGAACGCAGGCAAAGGCGCCGCCGCCTCTTTACTTCTCGCCATACTGTTCGCGGGCTGCAACCGCCCCGCCGCCGTCAACACCGCCTCCACCGCCGACGCGAACTCCGCCGCGGCGAAAGCGAACGCCAACGCGGCGGCGACGACCAAGTCCGGCGGCGACGGCCTCGTCGCCTCGGGCACAGGCACCGAGAAGGAGAAGCCCTCGCCGGGCAAGGGCAACGTGCAGGGCCGCGCGCTCTACAACGGCAAGCCCGCCGCGGGCGTCGAGGTGAAGCTGTGCTCCAAGTTCAGCCAGTTCGTCGGCGGGTGCGGCGGCGAGACGTTCACGACGAAGACCGACGCGCAGGGCGAATACCTGCTCAAGGACGTGCCGCCCGGCGTCTACGAGGGCCTGCTCGTCAAGGTCTTCGACACGCCCTTCTACGTCTTCGCCACCTCGGGCATCGTCCAGTCGGCCAAGTACAAGATAGAGGACGGCGAGACCTTCTTCGCGCCCGACGCCAACCTCTTTAAGAGCGACCTGAAGGTCGCGAGCCCGAAGGCCGGCGCCAAGGTCCCCGGCGAGGGCATCGAAGTTAAGTGGGAGCCCTACCAGGACGCGGCCTACTACAAGTTCAGCGTCTTCGCCGACAGCGCCTCGGGCGCCAAGCCCGAATACGACTTCATCAACAAGCGCGTCGAAGGCACCTCTTACGCGCTCGACAAGCCGCTCTCGCCCGGCGCCTACACCGTCAAGGTCGAAGCCTACAACGGCGACGACGTTAAGCTCTCGCAGAGCGCCAACGACATCAAGTTCACCGTGACGGGCGGCGCGGCGAAGTGAAGGGGGTGACGGAGTTGGAAGGCGTCAGACACCTTGAGATGACCGAGCTGGAGGCGGGCCTCGACGAGATACGCAGGGCGCCGACCGACGGCGGCGTGCTTGAGCTGATCGTGAGGCGGCCCGGCGAAGACGAGCGGGAAGTGTTGGAGGAGGCCGAGCTGAATCTTTCCGAAGGGCTCGTCGGCGACAGTTGGAATCAGCGCGGCAGCTCGCGCACGCCCGACGGCGGCCCGCACCCCGACATGCAGCTCAACGTCATGAACGCGCGCGCCATCGCCCTCGTCGCCCGCGACCGCGAGCGTTGGCCGCTGGCCGGCGACCAGCTCTACATCGACCTCGACCTGAGCGACGAGAACCTGCCGCCGGGTACGCGGCTCTCCATCGGCTCGGCCGTCATCGAGGTCACGCCGCAGCCGCACACGGGCTGCAAAAAATTCGTCTCCCGCTTCGGCCTCGACGCCATGAAGTTCGTCAACTCGCCCGTCGGCCGCCAGCTCCGCCTCCGCGGCCTGAACGCCCGCGTCATCAAACCCGGCCGCGTCCGCGTCGGCGACGCCGTCAGGAAACTCACCTGACCGCGTCTCAGCACGAGTAGAAGTAGAGGAGGAAAGCCGCGAGCGCGGAGGCGGCCGCCAAGTAAGTCCAAGGCGGCGAGATGGTGCGGCAGCGCCCACAGCGCCACGAAGACCTGTGTATGCGCTCGCCGCAGCCCCGACAGTACCTCTTGCGCTTAGCCATCGTGACCCTCAAGGTGGGTTGAGGTTTCGAGGTGCCGTCGGCGAGGGAGGCCGCGACGGCGGGCGCATTATATGTCAGGCGGTCTTGGCGGGCAATTCGTAATCGGCGGCGTTCCCGGACTATACCCCCTGCGCGCGTCGGCCGGGCGGCGGGCCGACCTTGACGGCCCAGGTGGCGATGTACTCGCCCAACTCGCCCCGCTTGCTGAGGGCGGCGACGGCCTTGGCGGCGCCGGACTCCAGGCGGCCCATGAGTCCGCCGCGCGGGGTCAGGTTGCTGCTGACGGTGAAGACGTACCAAATCTTCGGGCTCAGGCCGTGCTTGGCGAGCAGCATCCTTAAAGACTTGGGCGTGAAGCCGAAGACGTGGTAGGGCTCGAAGGTGGGGGCGAGGTTGACGACCCAGTCGCGCCGCCTCGCCTTCTGGTAGAGGTTCCCGAGCTTGAAGTAGAGCCCGGCCTCGTTGGGAACGTCTATGAAGAGGGCGCCGCCCGGCTTCATGACGCGCGCGATTTCGGCGACGACCTCGTCCGGGTTGTAAAGGTGTTCGAGCACCGCGCCGAGGACGACGGCGTCGAAGCTGTCGTCTTCAAACCCGCACTCTTCGAGCGGCTTCTGGATGACTTCGGCGCCCGAGTAGCCGGCGGCGCGCTCGGCGAACGTCGGCGACGGCTCGACGCCGACGGCGTGCCAGCCCGCCTCGCGCGCGGCCCGCAGCACCTCGCCCCGCCCCGCCCCTATGTCGAGCAGCCTCCCCTTCGGGATGTCCAAAGTCCCCAACTGCTCCATCAGCAGCGACGCGTACTCGTTCTTCTTGCCGGGGTCGTGGTGCTGGAAGTACTCGTCCGGGGGCACCTCGTAGTGCTGCCCGAGCCCGCCGGCCGGAACCGGCATCGGGTTCGGGAAGATGAGCCCGCAGCGCCCGCACTGCCAGACCTCACACTCGACCCCGAGCCCCGCCCGGTGGGCGCGCCCGCCCCTGCGGCCGAGATACTTCGACGGCGGGACGCCGCAGACCGGGCAGTCCTGCGCCACCCACTTGTACATACCTTCGCCTGTCATATGGAGCAAGGATACCGGCAACGGGGGCCTTCGGTCAGGGATTAAAATGGGTCGGGTGGGGCTCGAACCCACAACTCTCGGCTTAAAAGGCCGATACTCTACCATTGAGTTACCGACCCGCGCGCGGATGCTCTACCAACTGAGCTATCGGCCCTCGGTCGTGAGGATTATATGTGACGGACCCCGGATTATTCAAAGCGGCCGTCAGGCGCCGACCCACTCGCCGAGCGGCGAGTCGCGGACGAGGATGGTCTGGCCGCGCTCGGGGCCGGTGGAGATGAGGCCGACGGGGACGCCGATTTGCGTGGAGATGAACTCGACGTAGTCGCGCGCGGCCGGGGGCAGGGCTTCAAGCTCGGTCGCGCCCTCGGTCGAGGTCTTCCAGCCGGGCAGCGTCTCGTAGACGGGCTCGACCCGGCGCAGTTGGCCGGGCGTCGCGGGGAAGGAGTCGCAGGCGCGGCCGTCGAGGCGGTAGCCGGTGCAGACCTTGATTTCGTCGAGGGCGTCGAGCACGTCGAGCTTGGTGAGCGCGACGGTGTCGAAGCCGTTCACGTCGGCGGCGTAGCGCGTGCCGAAGGCGTCGAACCAGCCGCAGCGGCGCGGGCGGCCCGTCGAGACGCCGTACTCGCGTCCGCGCTCGCGGATGAGGTGGCCCATCTCGGCCTCGGATTCGAGCATCTCGGTGGGGAAGGGTCCCTCGCCGACGCGCGTCGTGTAGGTGCGGACGATGCCGAGCACGCCGCCGACGCTCCGCGGCGCGAGCCCGAGGCCGACGCAGGCGCCGCCCGCCGTCGTGCTCGAAGAGGTGACGAAGGGGTAGGTGCCGTGGTCAACGTCTAGGAGCGTGGCCTGCGCGCCTTCGACTAAGACGGAGCGGCCTTCGCGGACGGCGTTGTTGACGTAGGCGGTCGTGTCGGTGATGAAGGGTTCGAGGCGTTCGATTAGAGGGACGATTTCGTCGAAGACCTGGTCGGCGTCGAGGGTCGTGCCGCGGTAGGCGCTGATGAGTCGGTTGGCGTCTTCGAGGTTGCGCTCGATGCGCGAGCGCAAAAGCTCGCGGTCGAGGGCGTCGGCGGCGCGGATGCCCCGGCGGCCGGCCTTGTCCTCGTAGGCGGGGCCGATGCCGCGCAGCGTCGTGCCGACCTTCTCGTTGCCCAGCCGCTCCTCGCTCGTGTGGTCGAGGGCGCGGTGGTAGGGGAGTATCAGGTGCGCGCGGGCGCTGACCTTGACGCTCTCGGGGGCGACGCTGAGGCCCTGCGTGGCGAGCCGGTCGGCCTCCTCGAAGAAAGCCTTCGGGTCGATGACCATGCCGTTGCCGAGGACGCAGGTCTTGCCGGGGTGGATGATGCCGGAGGGGATGAGGTGCAGGGCGTAGGACTTGTCGCCGACTTTGACGGAGTGGCCGGCGTTGTGGCCGCCCTGGTAGCGGGCCACCACGTCGAAGCGTTCGGCCAGGAGGTCAACGATCTTCCCCTTGCCCTCGTCGCCCCACTGAGCGCCGATGACGATGATGACTTTCGACACTGATTTTCAGCTCGCCCTTTCCAGCTTAACGGGGCGCTCGATGAAGTAGAAGCCGCAATTGCCGCGGACTTCGGCGAGGTCGCGGCGGTCAATGGGAAACAGGCGGCACTGACGGGGGCGGTCTTCGTAGATGCCGCAGGAGGTGGTGCCGTCTCCGTGCTTCTTGAGGAAGGGGCACTTGAAGAGTATCTCGCAGCAGTCGCCGCAGCGGTTGCAGTCGCCGCGCCGGAGTTCGAGCGCGTCCTCGACCTCGTCGCGCCGGAAGCGAATCTGGACGAAGCGGCGGAGCTTGCCCTGCACCTGCCGGGCGCGGAACTTGGCGTCCTCGACCGTGCGGGCGCGACGCTGCGCCAGCCGCTCCTCGAACGAGCGGCGGCTGGCGGCAGCGCGATTCCTGGAAGTCTGTTTCATCACCCGCGAACGAAACAGGCCCGCAAGCTGTTAACACCCGCGCGAGCCGGGCCTCGGCCGACCGGCGCGCCCTCAGGCGCTGGCCGCGCCGCTGCTGACGTGCTTGTCGATCATGCGCGAGATGGCCTCCTTCGAGGTCGCGCCCACGACGCGCTCCTCCTCCTTGCCGTTCTTGAAGAGAATCAGCGTCGGGATGCCCTTGATGCCGAACCGCTGCGAGACCTGCGGGTTGTCGTCCACGTTGAGCTTGACGACGCGGGCGTTCTCGCCGTACTTCTCGGCCACGGCCTCGACCGTCGGCGCCAGCATCCGGCACGGCGCGCACCACGGCGCCCAGAAGTCAACGAGGACCGGCCGGTCCGACTTCAAAACGTCCGCCTCGAAGCTGTTGTCGGAAACGTCTTTCACAAAGTCACTCATAACTTTTAAATCTCCTCCGAATTACCCTGATGACTGCCTTACCAACCGGGCGCGCGCCTCAGAGGTTGAGGACGGCCTCGTAGAGCCTCACGTACTTCTGCGCCGCCGCGCCCCATGAATTGTCAACCGCCATGCCGTTGAGCTGAATCCGCCGCCAAGCCTCGGGCCGGCCGTACCAGAAGAGCGCCTCGCGCAGCGCGGCGGCCAGCGCGCGCGGCGAGTACTCGTCGAACTTGAAGCCGGTGCCCGTGCCGCTCTCGGGGTCGAAGTGCTCGACCGTGTCGTCGAGGCCGCCCGTGGCGCGCACGACCGGGACCGTGCCGTAGCGCATCGAGTACATCTGGTTCAGGCCGCACGGCTCGTAGAGCGACGGCATCAGGAAGATGTCGGCGCCCGCCTCTATCTGGTGCGCCAAAGGCTCGTTGAAGCCCCTGTAGACGCCGATGCGGTTGGGCGCGCGGTCCCTCAACCACTGGAGAAAGTCTTCGTACTCGCGCTCGCCCGACCCCAAAGCGACGAAGAAGGCGCCCGTGTCGAGCAGGTCCCCGGCGATGGCTTTAATCAGGTCGTAGCCCTTCTGCGCGACGAGGCGCGTGATGGAGGCGACGACGGGGCGCTCCGGCTCCTCCGGGAGCCCGAGTCGGCGCAGCAAATCCAGCTTGCACTCGCGCTTGCCCGAAAGGTCTTCGGCCGTGTAGTGCGCGGGCAGGTGCGGGTCCGTCTCGGGGTCCCACACGTCGTAGTCAACGCCGTTCGTGATGCCGACGAGGCGGTCGCGGCGCTGGCGCATGAGCCAGTCGAGCCCGTGCCCCTGCTCCGGCCCCTGAATCTCGAACGAGTAGCGGCGGCTGACGGTCGAGACGGCGTCCGACGCCATCAGGCCCGCCTTCAGCGACGACGCCACGCCGTTCGACATGAACACGTCCGTCTCCTCGCCGTGGCGGAAGCCGAGCCGCCAGAGGTCTTGCGGGTCGAAGAGCCCTTGGTAGGCGAGGTTGTGTATGGAGTGGAGCGTGCGCGTCTGCGAGAGGAAGCCGCCCCAGCGGCGCCCGGCCCAGAGCCAGACGGACGCGAAGCCGCACGGCCAGTCGTTGCCGTGGACGATGTCGGGCGCCTCGCCCAGCCGGCCCATGAGCGCCAGCGCCGCCTTCGAGAAGAAGGCGAAGCGGACGTGGTCGTCCGACTGTCCGTAGACCTTGCCCCGCGAGAAGTAGTCGGGCGCCTCGATTAAGAACGCCGGAGCGCCCGCGGCTTCGCTGAACCAGACGGGAACGGTGCGGCGGAGGCCGAGCCAGTCAACTTCGAGGTTGTCAAAGACCCTCTCCTGAAGGAGCGAGCGGTCGGTCGTGTCGTAGAGCGGGTGGATGAGCGCCGCGTCCACCCCGGCCCCGACCAGCGCCTTCGGGAGCGCGCCCGCAACGTCGCCCAGGCCGCCGGTCTTGGCGAAAGGCACAGCCTCAGACGAGAGAAATGCGACGCGCAAAGCCCCTTCACACTCGACGGCGCCCCGCCCCTCGGGGGGCGCCGCGGAACTCAAACTTAACTGCTAAAACCTTAGGGGAATACTATGAGGAGGAGGCTTTATTTTGTCAAGAAAGGGGGGAAGAAGGTATCGGGTGCCGGGCGTCGGGTAAGAGCATTGTCTTTACCCGCACCCGGCACCCGACACCGTTTCTTAAGTCTGCATCGAGGCCAGGAAGTCGGAGTTCGACTTGGTCTTGCCGAGGCGTTCGAGGACGACCTCCATCTGCTCGACGGGCGAGAGCGGGTTGAGCACCCTTCTCATCACCCAGATGCGGTTGAGGTCTTCCTTCGAGATGAGCAACTCCTCCTTGCGCGTGCCCGACCGCTGGAGGTCGATGGCGGGGAAGAGGCGCTTGTCCGAGAGGCGGCGGTCGAGGTGGATTTCCGAGTTGCCGGTGCCCTTGAACTCCTCGAAGATGACATCGTCCATGCGCGAGCCGGTGTCGATCAGCGCCGTGGCGATGATGGTGAGCGAGCCGCCCTCCTCGATGTTGCGCGCGGCGCCGAAGAAGCGCTTCGGGCGCTGGAGGGCGTTGGCGTCGATACCGCCCGACAGGATCTTGCCGGAGGGCGGGACGACGGCGTTGTGCGCGCGGGCCAGTCGCGTCAGCGAGTCGAGAAGGATGACCACGTCGCGCTTGTGCTCGACGAGGCGCTTGGCCTTCTCGATGACCATGTCGGCGACCTGGACGTGGCGCGTCGGCGGCTCGTCGAAGGTCGAGGAGATGACCTCGCCCTGCACGCTGCGCTGCATGTCCGTGACTTCCTCGGGGCGCTCGTCGATGAGGAGGACGATGAGCGTGACCTCGGGGTGGTTCTGCGAGATGGAGTTGGCGATGGCCTGGAGCATCATCGTCTTGCCCGTGCGGGGCGGCGCGACGATGAGGGCGCGCTGGCCCTTGCCGAGCGGCGTGACCAAATCAATCACGCGGCCGACGATGCCGTCCGGGTTGGTCTCCATCTTCAACTGCTCCTCGGGGTAGAGCGGCGTCAGGTTGTCGAAGAAGACCTTGTCGCGCGACTCGCCGGGGGCCTCGAAGTTGATGGCCTCGACCTTGATGAGCGCGAAGTAACGCTCGCCCTCCTTGGGCGGCCGAATCTGGCCCGAGACGGTGTCGCCGGTGCGGAGGTCGAACTTGCGGATCTGCGAGGGCGAGACGTAGATGTCGTCGGGGCCGGGCAGGTAGTTGTACTCGGGCGCGCGCAGGAAGCCGAAGCCGTCGGGCAGCGTCTCCAGCACGCCCTCCGAGAAGATGAGGCCGCTCTTCTCGGTCTGCGCGGCGAGGACTTTGAAGATGAGCTCCTGCTTGCGCATGCCCGTGGCGCCGGGCACGTCGAGGTCTTTGGCGATCTGGGTCAGCTTGGAGATGGACATCTCCTTGAGGGTCGCCAGGTTGAAGGTTCCGCCGCTGCCGTCGGCGGCCTCGGCGACCTCGGCGTACTCGTCCAGCTCTACGTCGGGCGGGATGTCGGCGGTCGCGATGGGCGACTTGGTGAAACTCTCGCGCTCGGCCGCGGCGCCGTTGGCGCTCGCCCTCGGTGTGCGTGTGCGTGTTGTGCGTTCTCGTGACATTTCAGTTCTTCTCTCGTGCCCGTGGCCCGGTGGGGCGGCCGCGGCGCTGACCTTTACCGGAGGCGCCGGGTGAGCCCGCCGGTGTAGTGCGGGGCGGCGCCTCGTATTGACCTTTCGATGATTATTGAATTAATTGCCGATTTCGTGTCAGGGATGATGCCTCATGGTGCGCCCCCGCGTGGGGGCGTGATTGAGGGGGAGTGCCCTTCAACCTCTGCCAGACTGTACGGGATTGACCGTCCTTTTGATGCCCAGGGTGCGTGAGCGGTTGCGAACGGCGGTCCCGCCAATTTCAAGCGTCGTCAAGAGGGGGGTGGTGGTGAGGCGGTTACGGCCTCCTCGATCGCGTGCCAGACGCGCTCGCGGCCGCGCCCCGTGACGGCGGAGAAGGCCACTAGCTCTCCGCCTGCGCCCTTGCCCACCGCATCCAGAATCTTCCGGGCGCGGGCGAGGTTTTTATTCAGCTCGTTCTGCGAGAGCTTGTCGGATTTGGTGGCGACCGTCAGGAAGGGCTTTCCTTCGTGGAGGAGCCATTCGCGGAGCTGCAAATCCAGTTTCGTGGGTTCGTGGCGCGAATCTACGATTTGAATTGATAGCACAAGCGTGTCGCGCTTGGCAAGGTAGCCCGTGACCATCTCGCCCCACCCCTCGCGCACGTCGCGCGGCACGCGCGCGAAGCCGTAGCCCGGCAAATCCACGAAATAAAAACGCCCGTTCACGAGGAAGTAGTTGAGCGACTGCGTCCGCCCCGGCGTCGAGGAGGTGCGGGCCAGACCTTTGACGCCGAGGATGTGATTTATCAAACTCGACTTGCCCACGTTCGAGCGCCCGAGGAAGGCCACCTCCGGCCTCCGGTCCCGCGGCCAATGCGACTCGTCGAACGCGCTCTTGACGAACTCGGCGCTGGAAACCTTCATAGGTGTCAGGCGTTAAGTGTCAGGCGTCAGGTCAGTTTTTACCGTCACCCGGCACCTGACATCCGACACCCGCTTAGGCGTTCGCCGCGTCGGCCTCGGCCCTGTCGGCGGCGCCTGCGGCGCGGGCCGCCGCCATCTGGCGGGACATGTTGCGGAGGTCTTCGAGGCGCTTCTCGGCCTCGGGCTGGCGCATCACGACCTGTTCGAGATGCGCCATGTACTTCGGCCCCGTCTTGGCGCGAATCTCGGAGATGAAGGGCTGAATCTTGGAGTAGACGAAGTTGTGCTCCTGGTTCGCGTCGTTGAACATCTCCTCGTCGATGGCGCCGTGGTTGACGAAGGCGCAGGCCATGTCCCAGTAGCTCGTCACCATGCGGTAGAAGGCGTTGTTCGGGCCGGTCGCCTCCTTGTAAACGTCCTCGATGCTGTCGGGGTTGAAGGCGAAGAACCAGTTGCGGGCCTGGCGCATGACCTCGTCGCGCCGCAGCTCGTAGAGCTTCAGAATCAACTCGGCGCTCTTCTCTTTGTCGGCCATCGGGATTCTCCTCGAAGGGGGTGGTTGGGTGTAACTGAAGCGGTTCCGGCGAGTCGGCCGCCAGGGTGGTGGCGGGGCCGTCTAGCGAGGACGCGGTCTTTGTCTTAGAGCTTTCAGCGCGTCTGCCGTAGTGTGCCGGGAAAGCGAACTTTACAGGCGGGGCCGCTCGGGTGTCAACCGCGGGGCGCGAGAAACGGGGGCGCCCGCGCGGCCCTCCGCCTTCGAGGGGCCGCGCGGGCGCTTACCTGTGGTCGCCGCTCACTCGGCGAGCGAAGAAGGGCTGCCGCCGGCCGAGGGCTGCTCGGTTGACCAGACGGGCGGGGCGCCGGCCGTCTCGCCGTCGGTGGGGCCGACGTTCGTCGGGCACGAGTCTTCGAGCGCGAGCGCCAGCACTTCGTCAATCGTCTCGACGAGCTGGACCGTCATCGCCGCGCGCACCTCCTCGGGCACCTCCTCCAAATCCTTCTCGTTCTCCTTGGGGATGAGCACGGTGTTGATGCCGAGGCGGTGCGCCGCCAGCAGCTTCTCCTTGATGCCGCCGACGGGCAGGACCCGGCCGCGCAAGGTGATCTCGCCCGTCATCGCCACGTCGCGGCGGACGGGGGCGCGCGTCAGGGCCGAGGCCATCGCGGTCGCCAGGGTCACGCCGGCCGAGGGGCCGTCCTTGGGGATGGCGCCCTCGGGGATGTGGATGTGGAGGTCGCGCTTGCGGATGAATTCGAGGTTCATGCCGAGGCGTTCGGCGCGCGCCTTGATGCAGGTGAGCGCGGCCTGCGCCGACTCCTGCATGACCTCGCCGAGCTTGCCCGTCAGGGTCACGCCGCCGCGGCCGTTCGTGAGCGTCGCCTCGATCTGCAAGACCTCGCCGCCGACCTCGGTCCAGGCGAGCCCGACGGCCAGTCCGACCTCGGACTCGGCGGCCAGGTCGTGCTGGCGGAAGCGGACGGGGCCGAGCATCTCCTTGACCGTCTCGGGCGTGATGACGGCCTTGAAGTCCTCGCCCTTGCCCTCGGCGACGAGCTTGCGCGCGACCTTGCGGCAGCAGGAGCCGATTTCGCGCTCCAGGTTGCGCACGCCCGCCTCGCGCGTGTAGTGGCGGGTGATTTCGAGCAAGCCTTCGTCGGTGAACTCGACCTGTTCGCCGCCGAGCCCCGCGCCCTCGGCCTGCTTGCGGACGAGGTGGCGCTTGGCAATCTCAAGCTTCTCGCGCTCGGTGTAGCCCGAGAGGCGCAGAATCTCAAGGCGGTCTTGCAGCGGCGGCGGGATGGTGTGCAGGACGTTGGCCGTCGCGATGAAGAAGACTTTCGAGAGGTCGTATTCAACGTCGAGGTAGTGGTCCTGGAAGGTGTTGTTCTGCTCGGGGTCTAAGACTTCGAGCAGGGCGGCCGACGGGTCGCCGCGGAAGTCGGCGCCGAGCTTGTCAACTTCGTCCAGAAGGATGAGCGGGTTGACGGTGCCGGCCTTCTTCATCATCTGGATGATCTGGCCGGGCAGGGCGCCGATGTAGGTGCGGCGGTGGCCGCGAATCTCGGCCTCGTCGCGCACGCCGCCTAAAGAGAGGCGGACGAACTTGCGGCCCGTGGCGCGGGCGATGGACTTGCCGAGCGAAGTCTTGCCGACGCCCGGCGGGCCGACGAAGCAGAGGATGCTGCCCTTCGGGCTCTTGACGAGCTGGCGGACGGCGAGGTGTTCGAGGATGCGGTCCTTGATCTTCTCAAGCCCGTAGTGGTCCTCGTTCAAGACCTCCTCGGCCTTCGTGATGTCTTTAATCTCTTTGGACTTCTGCTTCCAGGGCACGTTGAGCAGCCAGTCGATGTAGGTGCGCGAGACGGTGCCTTCGGCCGACATCGGCGGCATGGCTTCGAGGCGGTGCAATTCCTGAAGGGCCTTCTCCTTGGCCTCCTCGGTCATGCCGGCCTCTTCGATGCGCTTGCGCAGGTCTTCCATCTCGGCCTTCTCGTCCTTGCGGCCGAGTTCCTTGTGGATGGCCTTGATCTGCTCGTTGAGGTAGTACTCCTTCTGCGCCTTCTCCATCTGCCGCTTGACGCGCGCCTGGATGGTGCGGTCGAGCTGCCGCTTGTCCACCTCGACTTCCAAAATCTCGACGAGGCGCTGGAGCCGGCCGTGCGCCGAGAAGATTTCGAGGAGCCCTTGCTTGTCCTCGACCGAAATCTTGAGCTGCGAGGCCAAGGCGTCGGCGAGGTGCGAAGGGTCGGCGTTGCGCAGGGCCGTCTGGAGCGCGTCCGTCTGCATCTCGGGCGCGAGGCGGATGTGCTGCTCGACGAGTTGGCCGGTGCGCTGCATGAGCGCGTCGATGCGCGGGCCGGACTCGGCGACGACGGGGGCGCGGCGCACGGTCGCGGTGAACGCCCCGTTGTCGTTATCGACGCGGATTGTTGTGGCGCGCTCGCGCCCCTCGACGACGACCTTGGTCTGCCCGTTCTCCTGGCGCTGGGCCTGAAGTATTCGGGCGATGGTGCCGACGCCGTAAATCTGCGCGGGCAGGGGCTCGTCAATCGAGGCGTCGTGCTGCGTCGCGAGGAAGATGGTGCGGTCGGCGGCGAGCGCGTCTTCGAGGGCGCGCACGGAGCCGGGCCGGCCTATCTTGAAGGCGACCTTCGTGAAAGGGAAGATGACAACGTCGCGGATCGGCACCATCGGCAGACGCGCGATGTCGGTGGGTGTGCGGTCAGAATATTCTTCCATGAGTGCTGCCCTATTAAAGCGGGTCCACGGCTGCTGCAAATGGCCGAAAGGGCGAGCCGTTTGAGAGTCCGTCTCGCCCCGACCAACTGACAGGATTCTAAATCATTTCAAGTGCAGGCGCCACTGGCTAGTGAGATGCCGTCGCGCGCGGGCCGGTTTACCTGACAATCTCGAAGTCAATCCAGCGCGTGGCGACGCGGCGGTCCTCCCTCGCCGAGAGGTCCGTGACGATGACTTGGAGGACGTACTCGCCGGGCGCGGCGGCGCGGCTCAAGGCAATCCGGCCGCCCGCGCGCAGGCGCCCGAGGTCTTCGCGCTGCGCCGTCTCGAACGGGGCGACCTTGCCTTCGTAGAGCACGCGGCCGTCGCGGAAGAGGCGGACCTGTGTCTGGAGGCGGGGCAGGCCGGTCGAGGGGTCGGGCTGCGCGTTGTAGACGACGAAGTCGTAGCGCAGCTCCATCCCCGCGCGCAGGCGGCGGACGGCCGCATCAGCCTCCATCTCAAGCTCGGCCGCGGGGCCGGCGGGCGCGTCGGCGCGAGCCTTGCCGCTCAGGACGAGGCCGGAGACGGTGAGGCGTCCGCCGGAGAGGTCGGGAACGTCAATCAGCTCGTTGGCCGAGCCCGTCAGCTCGCTCGCGTGGTCTAAGACGGCGACGCGCAGTTGATAGGCGCCGGGCTTCTTGACGGGCACCTTCAGCGTGTAGCGGAAGCCGTCCTTCAAAAGCCTTTCGTAGTCGGCCCCCGAGACGCGGACCGTCTCGACGCCGCTCACCTGGTCCAAAGGCTTTCCGCCCTCGCCGAGCGTGACGGCCAGGACTTCAAAAGAAGCCTGCCGCGTGCCGCCCTCGGCGGGTGCGAACTTGAGGTTGCGCGCGTCAACGTGGACGAGCGCGCGGACGAAGGAGCCGGTCTGGGCGTCGTTGCCGAACAAGGGGGTCAGGCTGACGCCTATCGCGCCGGACGCGAGCGGGGAAGTGAGCGCCTTTAAAAGTTTTCCCTCGCGCGTCGAGGGGCCGGAGCCGGGCGCCTCGCCGTCGGTCGTCGCGTAGAAGCCGACGCGGTGGCGCACGCGAAGGCCCGGCCTTTTGACGCGCACCGTGATGTTGTGAAAGCGGCCGCCGCCCGGCCGGGCGTCGAAGGTCGTCTCGGAGGGGCGGAAGCCGATGAGGTAGTAGCCCCGCTGGTCTTCAATCACGCGCGCGGCGTCGAAGACCTGCGCGCCGCCGGTCTGCTTCGCAAGGTAGCGCAGGGCCGAGGCGGTTTCGAGCTGCGCGCGGTCGGCGTCGAGGTCGCGGTCGTTGAACATGACTTCGGCGAGGCTCTGGTTCGACGCCTGCGTGAAGCTCGGCCGGCCGCTCGTCAAAGGGTCGCTGCCTTGCGCGTTCGCCGCCTGGGATGTGCTCGTCCCGGCGGCCGAGACGAGGCCGACGCTGCTGCCGAGCTTGCCGGGAGTTAAATCGCTCGCGTCGAGCGTGTAGACGCTGGCCGAGGCGCGGTTGGCGAGGTCGGCCATGCGCTGGAGGAAGTCGCGGACGGAGGCGTCGCGGCGGTTGAGGCGGAAGACGCGCGTGTCGCCCGAGATGAGGACGACGGACTTGCGGCCCGGCAGCTCCGCCGCGCCGCGCAGCACGTAGTTGAGCGCGCCGAGCGTGCCGACGGTGAAGGGTGCCGCGCTGTCGAGGGCTTGCTCGCCCGTCTCCCCGCCGGGGACGGCGAAGGCGCCGGTCGGCGCGCGGAAGCCGGGGCGGAAGCGGATGCGCTCGACGGCCGCCGCCGCGAGCCTCGGGTCCGAAGTGAACTGCTGAAGCGCGCCGACGCCCGCGCTCGTCCGCACGAAGGCCACGAGGTCGCCGGGTCGCATCTCGCGCTCGACGAATCTTTTCAGGAACTCGCGGACGTAAGCCGCCGCCTGAAAGTCGAGCCCGAGGTCGTCCACGACGAAGGCGACGACGCGCCGCGCGCCGCCCCGCCTGATGCGCGCGGGCGGGACCGAGGCCGAGCGCCACGCCTTCGAGGGCGTCGCCGCGACCTTGTTTGAAGCCGCAGCCGCGACGGTCGCGTCGCCCGCCTCGTTCGAGACGTAGGAGAAGTGCGTGATGCTGCGCGGGCGGCCGTCTTCGAGCAGCTCGAAGTCTTCCGGGCCGAGGCCCGTCACCTGCCGCCCTTCGGCGTCGAGCACGACGGCGTCAACCTGTATGAGATTCGACGTGATGCGGACGACTTCGTCCTCGTCCTCTCGGGCCGGGGCCGTCTGCTGCGCGACGGCGTGCGCGAGGAGCGCGAAAGTCAGGAGTAGGCCGGCGAGGTTTTTCATACGTCGCCTCTCAAGTAAAAGGGCGAGGGGCAAAAGAAAGAAACCGCCTCTCCTTTGCCCCTCGCCTTTCGGACTTTCGACTTGAACGTCAGGCCGCTTCGTCCACCCCCGTCAGAAGCTCGCCGGGAATGGCGCGGCGGCGCTCGACCATCTCGCGCGTGATGACGAACTCCTTGATGCGCTTCTGGCTGGGAAGCGTGTACATGGCGTCGAGCAGCAGCTCTTCCATGATCATCATCAGGCCGCGGGCGCCGACCTTGCGCTCGACCGCCTGGTGGGCGATGGCCTTGAGCGCGTCGTCGGTGAAGCGGAGCTTGACGTTGTCGTACTCGAACTTCTTCTGGTACTGCTTGATGAGCGCGTTCTTCGGCTCGGTCAGGATGCGCATGAGCGCGGCCTCGTCCAGCTCGTGCAGCGCGCCGGTGACGGGCAGGCGGCCGACGAACTCGGGGATGAGGCCGTACTTGACGAGGTCTTCGGGCTGCACCGCCGAGAGCGCCTCGGTGTAGCGGTTGCCGGCCGACTTGACCTGCGCGTGGAAGCCGAGCGACTTGTTGCGCATCCGGCGCTCGACGACCTTCTCCAGCCCGACGAAGGCGCCGCCGCAGATGAAGAGGATGTTGGTCGTGTCGACGGGGAAGAACTCCTGATGCGGGTGCTTGCGCCCGCCCTGCGGCGGGACGTTGGCGACCGTGCCCTCAAGGATTTTCAGGAGCGCCTGCTGGACGCCCTCGCCCGACACGTCGCGCGTGATGGAGGGGTTCTCGTCCTTGCGGCAAATCTTATCGACCTCGTCGATGTAGATGATGCCCTGCTGCGCGCGCTCCACGTCGCCGTTGGCGGCCTGGAGGAGCTTGAGGATGATGTTCTCCACGTCCTCGCCGACGTAGCCGGCCTCGGTCAAGGTCGTCGCGTCCACGATGGTGAAGGGGACGGAGAGCATGCGGGCGAGCGTCTGCGCGAGCAGCGTCTTGCCGGTCCCCGTGGGGCCGATGAGGAGGATGTTGGATTTCTGAATCTCGACATCCGAGCGGCGGCGCGCCAGCTCTATCCGCTTGTAGTGCTGGTAGACGGCGACGGCCAAACGCTTCTTCGTCTCCTCCTGCCCGATGACGTACTCGTCGAGGAAGGACTTAATCTCGGCCGGCTTGGGGAGCGGCGGACGGCTGGCGACGGCCTCGGCCTGCTGGTCGTCGGTGATGATCTCGTTGCAGATGTCTATGCACTCGTTACAGATGTAGACGGTGGGGCCGGCGATGAGCTTCTTGACTTCGTTCTGCGACTTGCCGCAGAACGAGCAGCGCAACGTGTCGTCAGTTCGACGTACCATAAGATTCGAGGGCCTGTGTTATCTGTCCAGAGTCAAACCAGAGGGGCTTCGCGTCAACATGTGGCGCCGTGCGCCGCAAGTTGTTTACGACGACTGCGAGGCGGCTGTCAACGCCGGGGCCCCGTGCGGAGCCCCAACGTCGGCGCATAATTTACCACAGAACGGATTCCGGCGCGCGTCGGAAAGAGGTGAGGCGGCGAAAAAAAGCGCGCCGCGCGCGGGCGGGCGTCGGCGCGCTCGGCTACTGCCGGTGCGTGATGACCTCGTCGATGAGGCCGTACTCCTTGGCCTGCGTGGCGGACATGATGCGGTCGCGCTCCACGTCGCGCTCGATCTGATCGAAGGGCTGGCCCGTGTGCTTCGAGATGATGGAGGAGGTCAGCTCGCGCATGCGGATGATCTCCTCGGCCTGAATCTTGATGTCGCTGGCCTGGCCGCCGATGCCGCCCGCGATCGAGGGCTGGTGGATGAGGATGCGCGAGTTGGGCAGCGCGAACCGCTTGCCCTTGGCGCCGGCCGTCAAAAGCACCGCGCCCATCGAGGCGCACTGGCCGAGGCAGATCGTCACCACGTCGGGGCGGATGAACTGCATCGTGTCGTAGATCGCCATGCCGGCCGTGATGGAGCCGCCCGGCGAGTTGATGTAGAGGTTGATGTCCTTCTCGGGGTCCTCGGCTTCGAGGAAGAGGAGCTGCGCGATGATGAGGTTGGCGACCGTGTCGTCGATGGGCGTGCCGAGGAAGACGATGTTGTCGCGAAGCAGGCGCGAGTAAACGTCCGAGTAACGCTCGCCGCGCGGCGTCTGCTCGAAGACGGTCGGGTTGGGGATGTACATGCTCGGGCCGCTCACGTCGAAACCGTTATTGCGCTTCATTTGGACCTCTCAACTCAAACTAAAATTGGGGGCTTGAAACTCCAAACTCGCATTTGAAATTTCAACCCCCAACCTTCAACTCTTCGGCCGCGGCCTCATTCCCGGCCGCCGGCTTCACCGGCCGCGCCACCCTCGTCGGCCTCCCGCGGGGCTCCCTCGGGCTCCTGCTCCTCGCGCCACTCCTCGGTCGTGACCGACGCGTGCTGCACTAAGAAGTCGAGCGCCTTGCGGTTGCGCAACCTGTCGGCGATGCTACGTTCGCCCCCCTGCTTTGTCAAGGAGGCACGCACCTGCTCGACGGACTGCCGCGACTGGTTCGCCATCGACTGGATTTCGGCCTCGATCTCTTCGTCGCTGGCCTCTATGTTCTCGGCGTCGGCGACCCTCTCAAGCAGCATCGAGCCGCGCACGTCCTCGCTCGCGCGCTCGCGAATCACGTCGCGCATCGCCTCCCAGTTCACGTCGTCGCCCTGCGGGTTGATGCCGCGCTGCATCATGTCCTGGAGCGTGGCGCGCAGCAGTTGGTTGGCCTGGTAGGAGACGATGGTCTCGGGCACCTCGAACTGGTGGCGCTCGATGAGGCGCCCCAAGACTTCGTCGCGCAGGCGGTGCTCGCTCTCGTGCTCGGCGTTCTTCTCAAGGTTCTCGCGGACGCGAGCGCGCAACTGCTCGACCGTCTCGACGCCCTCCTCGCCCAAGCTCTTCACCCAGTCGTCGTCGAACTCGGGCAGCTCCTTGCGCCGGACGGCCGAGACGGTCGCCGTGTACTCGATGGTCTTGCCGGCGAGCCCCTTGGCGTTGAAGTCCGCGGGGTACTCGACCGTAAAGGTCCTCACCTCGTCGGGGCGCACGCCCATCAGATTCTCGGCGAAGGCCGGGAGCACGCCGGGGCCGCCGAGGACCACGTCCACGTCCTCGACGTTGATGTCCTCCTCCTCGGGCGGGTTGATGTAGTGCCCTTGGAAGTCGGCCGTGACGGTGTCGCCGTCCTCGGAGGCGCGGTCCTCGACGGGCTGGAGCGCGGCGCTGGCTTCGCGCAGATTCTCGATGACCTTCTCGACCGTCTCGTCGGTGACGGGGCGGACGCGGCGCGCGGCCTCGATGCCGCGGTACTCGCCGAGGTTGACTTCGGGCATCACCTCGACGTGGGCGTGGAGCTTGACGGGCCCCTGGCCGAACTTCTCAAGCCCCTCTTCGTCGAGGTGCACGTCCGGCTCGCCGATGACCTGGAGGCCGTTCTCCTCGATGGCGCCGCCGACGGCCTGCGGCACGAGCTTCTGCAACACCTCGCCGCGAATCTCCTTCTTGAAGCGCGTGCGCACGACGGTCAGCGGCGCGTGCCCCTTGCGGAAACCCGGCACCGTCACCACCCGCGCGTACTCCTGCGCCAGCCTATCGAACTCGGCCTTCACCTCGTCGGCGCCGATCTCAATCTTAATCTCCTTGCGCGTCGGCGAGGCGTCCACGATTTCTGTCTTCATAAACACGAATCCCACCTTCCGCCTCAACACCGGGAGCACGAAGGGCAGGCGTCCTTCCTCATTGATTTAGACGAGTAATCTGTCTGACATTATGCGAAAGGGGGGACTCGAACCCCCACGCCTTGCGGCACCAGATCCTAAGTCTGGCGTGTCTGCCATTCCACCACTTTCGCGTCCCATACTCGAACGAATGAGATTAAAGGATTGGTCCGGCGAAGTCTAGCGAGGCCGCCGGGCGCACGCTCAGGCGACGGGCTCGGCGGCGTCGGCCGTCTCGAAGAGGTGGTCGCGCGTGCCGGCGGGGACGCGCAGAAGGGGGAAGATGTCCACCTTTATCTCTTCGGCGTGGTGGAGGAGCGGGTCGCCGGGGGGCGTCGGCAGCCCCAGCGCCTCGACCATCGAGGAGCGGTAGCCGCCCACTTCGGCCGCGCGCAGGGGCCAGGGCGGGTGGAAGATGCGGCAGCGGTAGAGCTGTTCGCGGTGCGTCGTGTAAAGGCAGTAGCGTTCGGTGAGGAAGAATTCGAGCGAGCCGGGTTCGGACTGTTGGAGCGCGTCGCCGTAGACCCAGGAGGCGTCGAACTCGGCCGCGGGGCCGTCGGCGTCAACGCGGCGCGAGCTGTAGGAGACGGCGCGGCCGTCCTGCGTCATGCTCGTCTGCGCGTTGTAGTAGGGGAGGTGGAAGAACTCGCGCGCGGCCCAGGTGGCGGTCGCGCTGTTGATGTCTAAGGAGAAGAACCAGACGCCGGGCGTGCCCTCGTGGTGGACGTAGGTGCGGACGTTCAGCTCGTGGAAGGAGGAGAGGCCGGGCAGCGGCGGCGTGAAGTAGGGACGGACGCCCCACATCGCGAAGGGCACGACGCCGACCCAGGCCACGCCGTCGTAAGTGTCTATCGAGAGCTGCGGCGGCAGGAGCGGGCGCAGCAGCCCCGGCGCGACCGGCCAGTGCATGAAGAGCAGCTTGCCCCACCACTGCCGCATGAGCGGCAGCCCGCGGGGGCGTCGGCGGATGGAGAGGCGGTCAATCTCTGGCGGCATCGTTCCCGAGTTCTAAACGCGTTCGGCGGCCGGGCGAAAGGTTCCGGCGGAGGAGGTTTGACACCGGGCGCGGCGGCGGCGAATAATCCTGCGGCCTCTTCGGCGCCCGCGCGTTCTTGTACCACCAATTTGACCCCTTTGAACAGGACTCGCCGCGTAGTTTGATATGAGACTCCTCGCCTTAATCGCCCTCCTCGTCGCCGCGCAACTGCCGGCCGCCGCCGCGCAGGCTGCGAAGGGGAAGGCCGCCAAGGGCTCGCCGCCGCCCAAGACTGCGAAGGTAATAAAGCCTTCCGGCCGCACCGTCGTCTGCATCGACCCCGGCCACCCTTCGGAAGTCGCCAGCGGGCGCAACGAGCAGAACGGGACGAACGAGACGGCCGTGGCGTGGGCCGTCGCCACGCGCCTGCGCGACGCGCTACAGCAACGCGGCTACGAAGTCGTGATGACGAAGTCGGCCGAGGACGAGCTGGTCCGCAACCGCGACCGCGCCGAGTTCGCCAACCGCGCCGGGGCCGCCTTGATGCTCCGCCTTCATTGCGACGCCAGCCAGGAGCGCGGGTTCGCCATCTATTACCCAGACCGGCCGGGGCGAACAAAGGACGGGGCCACCGGCCCGGCGGAAACCGTCATCGAAGGCAGCAGGCGCGCGGCCGAGGCCGTCCACGCCGGCATGGCCGAAGGCTTACAGGGCGCGCTCCGGGACAACGGCGTGCGCACCGACTACCAGACCAAGGTCGGGCGCGAGCAGGGCGGGGCGCTGACCGGCTCCATCTTCTCGAAGGTGCCCGTCGTGACGATAGAAATGGTTGTGCTCTCTGACGCGCAGGACGCGGAGTTCATCAAGACGGAGGCCGGCCTGCGCCGCATGGCCGAGGCCATAGCCGACGGCGTCACGCGCTTCGCGTCCCCGACCCCGGAACTTAAACCTCGCCGGTAATCTTGACCGTCTTCTTCCGCCGAACACGGATGAGGAGCGAATCCCCCGATGTATATGAATAAGAGAAAACTCAGAGCCGTCGTCGCGGCCCTCGCGCTCGCGCTGCTGGCGAGTGCCGCGGCCGTCGCGCAGGACTCCGACCCGTTCAAGAAGCTCGCCGACCTCGACTTCTCCAAGCAGCGCATCACGCGCGAGCAGCTCAAGGACATCGAACTCTACGAGCTTAAATTCCTGCGCGGCATCGTCTTCGGGCGCCACGGCCGCGTCTTCAAGGACCGCGACATCCAGGGCTATCTGAAGGAACAGGCGTGGTACAAGCCGGCCGACACCTTCCAGAACTCGCAGCTCAACGACACCGAGCGCCAAAACCTCGACCTCATCCGCGAGGCCGAGGCCATGAAGCACGAGCAGGTCGAGCCCGGCGACCTGCGCTGGTGGCAGGCCAAGGCGATGACGGCCGAAAAACTCGGCACGCACACCGCCGCCGAGTGGCGCATCCTGCGCGCCGAGGTCGAGGCCGTCCACGGCAAACGCTTCGACGACCAGCCGTGGCTCCAGCAGTACTTCGAGGACCGCTACTGGTACAGGGCCGACCCCGCCTACGACGCCAAGCGCCTGACGCAGACCGAGCGCCGCAACCTCGCCGCCATCGACGCCGCCATGCGCAAGCAGCGCCGCGCCGCCATCTCGCCCGGCGACCTCGAACACTTCGAGAACCGCGAGATCACGGAGGACATGCTACAAGGCAACAGCCTCCACGAGCTGCGCCTGCTCCGTAACGAAGTCTACGCCCGGCGGGGGCGGCAGTTCCGCACCGAATGGCTCTCGCAGTACTTCTGGAGCCAGCCCTGGTACGAGGCGCGCGAAGACTTGTCGGAGCCGGACCTGACGCCGGTCGAGAAGAAGAACGTCGAGACCATCGTCGCCTTCGAGCGCCGCATCAAGGACGACCTGAGCGCGAAGCCCGTCCCGAAGGGCCTGCTCGAAGGCATGTTCCTCGAAGACGCGCGCAAGCTCCGGCAGGAGATTTACGCGCGCCACGGCAAGGTCTTCAAGGACAAGTGGCTCCAGAAATACTTCCAGAGCTTCGACTGGTACAAGGCCAACCCGAAGTACACGGACGCCGCGCTCACCGCGGTCGAGAAGCAGAACATCGCCTCCATCGCCGCCTACGAGAAGAAGGCGACCAGCGTGCTCGACGCCGTCGAGGGTTGATAAGGCCAAACTTTAGTCCCGCGTGTCGGGACACGAAAAACGAAGGGGAAAGAAAGGTGCTGGGTGTTAGGTGCCGGGCGTTGGGGAATTAACCCAAAACCCGAGACCCGACACCCAAAACCCTTCTTTCCCCTTTACCCTTTTTGCCTTTTACCCTAAATTCTTCCCACTGATGATTTGCCCAAACTGCCAACAGCCCTTGAGGGACGGGGCGCTGTTCTGCACCCAATGCGGGGCGCGGACTTCGTACGGCGCGGGGGCGGACACGGGCGCCTTCCAGGCCGCCACGCAGACGGGCTCGGGCGACGAGACCGTCGTCCCCTCGGACCCGCTCGCCGGGCGCGTGCTCGACGGCAAGTACGAGCTGCTCGCGCGCATCGGCCACGGCGGGATGGGCGCCGTCTACAGCGCGCGCCGCGTCCACATCGGCGACGAGGTCGCCGTCAAGCTCCTGCACGCGCAGCTCGTCGGCGACGAGTCGCTGGTCGAGCGTTTCCGCCGCGAGGCGCGCGCCGCCGCGCAGCTCCACCACCCCAACGTCGTCACCATCCACGACTACGGCGAGGCCCGCGGCGCCGAAGGCTTCGCCTACATCGTCATGGAGCTGGTGCGCGGCACGAGCTTGCGCCAGCTCCTCAAGAGCGTGGGCCGCCTTGAGACGGCGCGCGCCGTATCCTTGATGCGCGACGTGTGCGCGGGCGTCGGCTCCGCCCACCGGCGCGGCATCGTCCACCGCGATTTGAAGCCCGACAACGTCATCGTCGTCCCGCCGGACGAGGACCAGGACGGGGAGCGCGTCAAGGTGGTGGACTTCGGCATCGCCAAGCTGCGCGACATGGCCGTCGAGGGCGGGACGCTGACCGAGGCCGGCGCCGTCGTCGGCACGCCCTTCTACATGTCGCCGGAACAGTGCCGCGGCGAACAACTCGACGCGCGCTCCGACGTGTACTCCCTGGGCGCCATGCTCTACGAGATGCTGGCGGGCGCGCCGCCCTTCACGGCCCCGAACATCTCCGGCGTCATCATCAAGCACGTCAGCGAGGCGCCGCCCCCGCTCCCGCTTGAGCTGGGCGTGCCGCAGGCGCTCCGCGCGGCCGTCATGCGCGCCCTCTCCAAAGACCCCGAAGCGAGGCAGAGCGACGCCGCCGACTTCGGGCGCGACATACAGGCCGCCGCCGCGGGCGCCCCGACGACCGCCGCCACACCACGCCCCGCCGCGACCGAAAAGACACTGTTCCCGACCGACGCGCCGCCCGCCCGCGTCGTGCCCGCGCCCCCGGTCGCGCCGCCCCCGCGCCCGCAGTTCACGCCTCCGCCCCGCGCACAGATGCCGCCGCCGCCGCCGCGTCGCGGCTCGCGCGCCGGGCTCGTCGTCGGCATTCTGCTCGGCGGCGTCGTCGTGCTCGGCGTCTTCGCCGTCGTCGGACTCGTCTACCTCAACAGCGGGCGGCGCACCGTCGTCGCGACGAACACGAGGCCCACGCCGCTGCCGCGCCTACAGACCCCGACGCCGACGCCCACGCCGACGCCGACCCCGACGCCGACCCCCACGCCCCTGACGCCGAAGCAGATGGATGAGGTGCGCGACGGCGTCGGCGACGCGCTCAAGGGCTGGGCCGACTCGACGCGCGACCGCGACATCGACGCGCACATGAAGTTCTACGCCGACCGCCTTGAGTTCTACTACAGCCGCGGCATGCCCGCCTCTCAGGTCCGCACCGACCGCGAGAGCGCCTTCCGCCGCTACGACGACATCGACGTGAAGCTCGCCAACATCCAAATCACCCCGGACCCGACCGGCAACCGCGCCACCGCCACCTTCGACAAGACCTGGGACTTCCAAGCCGGCGACCGCCACTCCACCGGCTCCGTCCGCCAGCAACTCACGCTCGTCAAGACCGGCGACCGCTGGCTCATCACCGCCGAGAAGGATTTAAAGGTCTACTACCGCAACAGCGAAGAGTTCTAAAGGGTGTCGGGTGTCAGGTGCCGGGTGCCGGGGGAAGACAGCTTCTTTACCCGGCACCCGGCACCTGACACCCGGCACCCTTTAGTTGCCGACGGCGGCGTGCAGCGAGCGCCACGAGCCGCGGAGGAGGTCGTCGATGCGGCGCCAGTCGTCTTCGGTGACGCCTCCCTGTTCGGCCTTGGTGTCGCGTATCAGCATGGCGTCGGCGCGCAGGCGGGCGTGCTCGGCGAAGCGGTCGGGGGGCAGGCGGTAAATCTCGCCTTGGAGGTCGGCGAGGGCGCGCGCGAGGTCGCCGGGCGCGTGGCGTTCGCGCTCGCGGTGGACTATCCACCACTCCAGCTCAAGGCGCGCTGCGCGCTCCACGTCGAAGTCCGTGTCCGAGACTTCGCGGATTGATTGATAGAACTTGACGAGGTCGGGCAGGGCACGCTCGTATTCGGCGCGCGCGTGGCCGTCCTTGAAGACGAAGGCGGCCTTGGCGGCGCGGAAGGCGACGGCGTTCGAGCGCCAGAAGGGCAGGCGGTATTGCGTGCGCAGCAATTCGGCGAGTTGGAGGAAGAGCGCGAGCCTTTGGCGGTCGTAGTACGAACGCCACATCGCCGTCTCAAGCCGCGCCACCTCGTCGGGGTCGAAGCGGCGCAGGCTCGTCCGCCTCGGCGCGTACAGGTCATAGACGAGCCACGCGCCGAAGAGGGCGAGGACGACTAAAGCGACGACGAGCCGGCGGCTGCGGCGCCTTCGCCTGACGGGCGCGGCGGGTGTGGCTTCGGCGGTAGCGGTCATGGTTTCAAGCCTCGCTTTCCTGCTCCTTGTGCATCACGCGCCAGAGCTGGAAGGATTCGCCCACGAAGCCTTTGAGGTTCGTCTCTAAAAGCTCGGAGGCGAGGTCGCAGGCGGGGTTGTCGAGCATCTCGGCCACCTCGGGGTCGAGGCGCACGTCAGAAGAGATGACGCAGTCGGCGCCGGTCGAGAGCGGTTCGAGCCGCGCGGCGATGTTGACGTTCGAGCCGAAGTAGTCGAGCCGCTCGTTGAGCGTGACGGCGATGCAGGGGCCCGTGTGAATGCCCGCCTTCAGGCGCAGCGGGCGCCCGCCCGTCGGCGGCGAGGCGAGCGCGGCCTGCGCTCGCATGGCGGCGCGGATGGCGGGCGCCGGGCGCGGGAAGACGCCCATGATGGCGTCGCCGAGCGTCTTGACGATGGCGCCGCCCTCGGCCGCGACCTGCTCGCGCAGCACGTCGAAGTGAGACATCACGGTGCCGAAGGCGACGGCGTCGCCTATCTCGCGGTAGAGGCGCGTCGAGTCGCGCAGGTCCGTGAAGAGGATTGTCATCTGGCCGACGTTGATGCGGTCGCCGGGCCGCAGCGCCTCCGACGCGAAGAGGTCGCGGAAGAGTTGGAGGGCCGTCACTTCATGCGCCGTCGCCGCCTGCTCGCCCCACCTCATCCGCTCAAGGACGAAAAGCTGCTCGCGGTCGGTCGCGTTGACGAGCGTAAGACGAGGATGCGTGCTGACATGCGGCTCAACGTCGGGCCAGCCTTCCTCTCGTGCTCGGAACTCGGCCGCGGCTTCGCCGCCGTCGTCCGAGGCGAAGAGGAGTTGCCCGTCGGGGAGGTTGTTGGTGCGCAGGCGGTGGCGGCCGGGCTCCAGCAGGGGGCGGACTTCGCGCCGCTCGCCGGGCCGCGTGAGCTGCTGCACGACGACGTGCGGCGTCGTCTGCGGCCCGCCGACGCAGAACTCGCGGGCCTCTATCTTGCGGACGGCCGCGTTGGGCCGGAAGACGACCTCGACCGAGCGGTCGAAGTCAACGTCGAAGCTCACGTCGCAGCTTTCGCAGTGCGCGTCGGGCCGCACGTCCTTCAAGTGCTCGGCCGACTCCCCCGCGCCGCGGCACAAGGGGCAGATTAGCTCCCACCTCAAATCGAGCAGCCCGGCCCGCGTCGCCTTCAGACAAAGTTCGAGCGCGGCGCGGCGCGCGACGCCCCACTCGTCGGCGAGCGCGTAAGGCCGCAGCCGCGCCAGCGTCAACTCGTCGCCGCGCTCGACCAGCTCGAAGAGGCGCGCGACGAGTCCTTCGTCTTCGCCCGCTTCGAGCACCTTGCGCCTGAGCGCTTCGAGCAGCGCCCGCTCGCCCGTGAGCCGCGGCGCGGGCGAGGGGGGCGCGTCAACGCCTCCGCCCGCGGCGAGCGCGTCGTAGCGGCGGAAGGCGGCGGCGAACCTGCGCGCGGCGACGCGGCCGACCTGAACGGGGATGGCCGCGCGCCCCAAAGCCCCGCGCGGCGCGGCCCAGACTTCGTAGACGAGGCGCGTGCCGCCGCCTTCAAGCTCCTTAAGCTCGGCCGCGACGCGCGCCTCCGCGACGGGGCCGGACGAATAATGGCGGACGACGCCGAAGCGGTAAGGGCGAATCCACTCGAACGGCTCCTCCTCCCACGCCACGTCCACGCCGAACCGCTTGAAGCCGAGGCGGCGGCGGGCGCCGTTGCGATGGGCGCCGTCGGGGCGCGTGAGGCCCGGCAGGCCGGCGTCGCGGTTGAAGCGGTTCGTGTCGGCGACGTAGGGCCAGAGCTGCTGCGGGCTGGCGCGCAGCTCGAACTCCCAGCGGTAGTGGAACTCTTTACGGCTCAAGGGCGGTCGTCTCCGCGGACCGAAGGCGGGTGGGCGAGGTGCCATATTCTTCCCGCGCCGGGTCGGCGAGTCAATAGCGTCCCGCCGCGCGCGAGGGAAATACGCGGCCGTCGGGCGCGGCGGTTTGCTTGAGAGAGAAAAGTTGATGACACGGACTTCTTTGTTTGCTACGTTGTCGGCTGCGTTACTGAATCAACTGAGGACGGAGGAAAGAAGATGGCAGCATCGAAGAAGTCCGGCAAGAAGTCTTCAAAGAAGTCCGACGAAGAGTCGTCGAAGAAGGGCGGCTCGAAAGGCGGCTCGAAGGGCGGCTCAAAGGGCGGCTCCAAGAAGGGCGGCTCGAAGGGCGGCGGTTCGAGCAAAGGCGGCTCGAAGAAGGGCGGCAGCAAGGGCGGCAGCACGAAGTCGTCGTCCAAGGGCGGCTCGAAGAAGGGCGGCGGCTCGTCCAAGGGTGGCTCCAAGAAAGGCGGGTCCAAGAAGGGCGGCGCCGCTAAGGGCGGCTCTAAGAAAGGCGGAGCCAAGAAGGGCGGCTCAAAGAAAGGTGGCTCAAAGAAAGGTGGTTCGAAGAAGGGCGGCTCGTTCCTGACCAAAGCTAAAGAGGTGGCCGGCGAAGTGCTCGTGGGCGCGGGCGTCGGTGCTTTGATCGGCGCGGTCAAGGGCGGCGTCGAACCGCTCGAAGACGCCGTGGACAACATCGAGGGCGAGCAAGGCGGGCAAGGGTCCGGCGGCGGCAGCTCCTCGGGCGGCAGCTCGGGCGGCGGCAAGTAACTCCCGCCAGCCCTCCTTACAAACTCTTGAAGGCGCGCGCCCCTGCCCACGCGGGGACGCGCGCCTTCACTTATTCAAAACCCGGCCGCGGCCTCAGTTCCGGCGCGCGCGCCTGAAGTAGAGCGCCGTCGGCGTGCCCTGCGGCCCGAACTGCCTGACTTCGAGCGGCCCCTGCCCGACCATCACCCAGCCCTCGCTGCCGAGCTTGCTGATGGCCTTGCCCTGCGCGCTCTCCATCGGCCCCGCCTTGACCTCCGCCACCTCGACGCCGTTCGGCCTGAAGTAAGCGATCCAGAAGACGCCGGCCTGCGGCGAGCCCGCGTACTGCGCCTTCGTCACCGCGCAATACTCCCACTCGTCGCGGCCGTCGTCCTGCTTGGCCTCCGCCACCTGCGGCGCCAGAAGCCTCTCGGAAACGGCGCGGCCGGCGAACCCCGCGAAGAGCGCCAGCCCGATTAGCAGAGCGTAATGTCTCGGTCTCATCCTCTTAGAAGCCCCTCCACGCAAACTTTCCCGGCTGCGAGTTAACGACGACGCGAGGCGGAAGTTTCGCGGAGTATATACGGGCGGGCGCGGCTCAGGCGAGCGAAGAGGTCTTGCCGCCGGAGAGGAGCATGCGCATCAGCTTCTTGAGGCGCTCGAAGTCAATCGGCTTCGTCAGGTAGCCGTTGAAGCCCGCGTCGAAGGCGGCCTGGCGGAAGCCGTCGGTGTCGAAGGCGGTGAGGGCGACGACGGGCACGTCCTGCAACTCGGACTCTTCGCGGATGCGGCGCGTCGCGGCGAGCCCGTCCTGATGCGGCATGGCGATGTCCATCAGGATGAGGTCGGGGCGGGCCAGCTTCGCCACGTTGAGCGCGTCCGCGCCGTTGCTGGCCGTGACGACGCGGTAGCCCATGTCTTGGAGCGAGAGGCTGATGAGAATCAGGTTGTCGCTCATGTCGTCTACGACCAGGACGGTCTGCGGCGTGTCGCGCGTCTCAAGTACGTCTTCCGTCGGCTCCTCTGTCATGAAAGGCATTATCACTCCACTCGGCCTCCAACCCCAAACTAAAAACCGCGCGCCAAAAGTTGAGGCCCGGCTGCGCTCTCCCCTTCACAGCCGGGCCTCAGCTTTTGTGGTTGCCGGCGAGCGAACGCCGTAACCAGTCTCTTTCGCGAGACGCTTTAAGAGTAAACAAGCGCTGTGCCACCGCGCGCGGCCGAATTTTTTTAGGAATTAAGGCGGCTGGTGAAAGCGGGGCCGCGGGCGGGGTGACGAAATGGTGGAGCGGGTTAACCAAATAGTCGCGCCGCGCCTCAGAGGATGTACGTCCAGCTCTCCTGACCGTTGACCATGACGACGTAGCGGACGCCGGCCGCCTTCAAAGACTGCCGCACGCGGCCCCCGAGCAGTTGGTTACCGGCGCCGCGCGTGAGCGTCGCGCCCGAGAGCGAGAGCGTCGCCGTCTGCGCGTCTCCGCTCAAAGAGGCGTGGACCCTGTGCCCGGCCGAGCCGAGCGCCCGCGTCGCCTCCGCGACGGCCGCTTCGCGCGCATGGGCCGGAGGTGCGGCGGGCTGTGCGGGCGCCGGGCCGCTCTGCGTCGGGGCGGGCGATGGCGGCGGCGCCGCGACGCTCGGCTGCGCCTGTCCGGAAGGGGCGGAGGGGTAGGGGTCGGGCGGGAGCGGCGCGAGGGTGTTCTGTGCCGTCGCGCGCTCCTGTCCGGAGGCGCCCTGTGTTGACGACTGGCCGGGCTGACCCGTCAGGCCGCCGATGAGGTGAGAGGGCGGGGCAGGCGAGGCCGAGCCCTTCGAGGCCGCTTCAGCCTTCCGCGCGTCGTCGGCCGGGCCGGCTTGGGAGCCCGAAGGCGCCGACGTGCGGGCCCCTCCCGCGTTTGAAGCCGCCTCCCGGCCCTGTTCGCCGGGTTGTTCGCCCCGGTTCAGCTCGAACCAGAGCCCGCCGAGCGCCCAGATGCAGACGAAAGTCAGGACGCCGGCCAGCGCCCAGACGGTCGAGACGTGCAGGCGGCCGACCAGCGGCAGGTGGTAAAAGACCCGGAAAGCGCGCTCGTGCCGTCCGCCGTGCCTGCGTTCGTCGAAATAAATATAGGTCAGCGCCGCCAGCACCCCGAGCGGGCCGAGGAAAAAGCCCAGCAAAAGGCCCGCCGCGAACTTCTTCCCGCGCTCGCGCATCATCCACCCGGCCAAAAGACCGGGCACGACGGCCCAAAAAATAATCACGAGCAGGACGGGAGGCGGCATTTCGGAAACTCTGCTTCAGGCTTTACTCAAGTAAGGACCAGCGAGCGCGGCAACCACCTTTTACCACAGATTTCCGTCCGTGCCAGCCCGGAAATTTGGTCCGGGCTGGCACGGACCGTACCGTGTGGAGCGCGGCGGTGTCTAAGGGAGGCGGCGGATGGAAGAATAGCCCCCGAACATGAGGGCCGTGCCCGTCGGCCTAAGTCGAATTATTTTGCAAGTTACAGGCTTGTCGGTCGTTCTGTCGGGCGTGAAGAAGGGCCTTCCGGAGTCCGTCCGGAAAGGGGCCGGCGGGTACAACTGGAAAAATGGTTGCGGCATCCAATTTCTCCCGCATCAACAGCTTAGTGGCGGGCTGGGGGCGGGGGGGAGGCGGCGAGGGGCGCGCTCGCGGGTTCCAAGTGGAGAAACAAAAGTGTAAACTGCCGCGTATGAGAACGTTTTCGCGTCTACGTCTTCATACGGGGGGTTGGATTTGGAAGAGAAAATGAAGAATCAGGGCCTCGGACTCATTGAGTCGGGTGGTGAAAAATTCTATGACGGGTACGCCGAGGGGCTGTCGGACGAGCCCGTCACGTCGCACGACATCGACGACGTACTTCAGAAGCTTGAGGCGACGAGCATCACGGGCGCGGAGACGGACGAGGAGCTAATCTCGGAAGTCGCTTCGCTGGCGCCCGCCGACGTTGACGAAGAAGGCTCGCTCGATGAGGTTGACGAGTTGGACCTCTCGGCCGGTGAGGACGAGAAGTCGGCCGACCCCGTCCGCGTCTACCTGCGCCAGATGGGCACCGTGCCGCTTTTGACGCGCGAGCAGGAAGTCTCCATCGCGCAGCGCATCGAGCGCGGCCAAATCAAGACGCACAAGGCCATCTCGCGCTCGCCCATCGCCGTCAAGGAACTCATCCGCATCGGCGAGGAGTTGGAGGCGGGCGCGCTCCACATCCGCGACCTTATCAACTTCTCGGACCAGGCCGACGTGTCGGAGGCCGAGGACAAGGCCGACGAATACCTCCAGTGGACGCTCGAAGGCATCGTCCAGATTCGCAAGCACTTCAAGGAGGGCTTGAAGGAGTGGGAGAAGCTTGAGGCCGAGCGCCGCCTGACGCGCGGCAAGCAGTCGAAGAAGCTGCTGCGCCTCAAGCGCAAGGTCGCCCGCACGCGACTCGAAATCGCGCAGGAGATTAAGAACCTCAACCTGAAAGAGACCGTGCGCCAGCGTCTCATCGAGGCCATCGCGCGCGTCCACAAGGAAGTGCGCGACGCCGAGCGCGAAATCAAGAAGCTCTCGGACAAGCTCGAAAACAAGCGCATCAAGCCGGAGGCCGAGAAGGAGTACAAGCGCCAGCTCGCCTCCGCCAAGCGCCGCCTGAAGAAGATTGAAGAGGACCACGACCTCTCGGTCGTCGAAATCAAGCGGACGTTCCAGTCCATCTACATCGGCGAGGCGCAGACGCTCGAAGCCAAGCGCGAGCTGACGGAGGCGAACCTCCGCCTCGTCGTCTCCATCGCCAAGAAGTACACGAACCGCGGCCTGCAATTCCTCGACTTGATTCAGGAAGGCAACATCGGGTTGATGAAGGCCGTGGACAAGTTCGAGTGGAGGCGCGGCTACAAGTTCTCGACCTATGCGACGTGGTGGATTCGCCAAGCCGTGACCCGCGCGATTGCGGACCAGGCGCGGACCATCCGCATCCCGGTCCACATGATCGAGACCATCAACAAGCTCGTCCGCACCAGCCGCGCCCTCGTCCAAGAGTTGGGACGCGAGCCGACGAGCGAGGAGATTGCGGCGAAGGTTGACATGCCGGTGGCGAAGGTCCGCAGCGTCTTCAAGCTGGCGCAGCAGCCCATCTCGCTTGAGACGCCGATTGGCGAGGAAGAGGATTCGCACCTCGGCGACTTCATCGAGGACAAGTCGCGCGTCAGCCCGGCCGACTCGGTCGTGACGACGAACCTGCGCGCCATCACCGACGCCGTGCTCGCCACGCTCTCGCCGCGTGAGGAAGTGGTCATCAAGCTCCGCTACGGCCTCGGGCCGCAGGGCGAGGAGCACACGCTCGAAGAGGTCGGCAAGAACTTCGACGTGACGCGCGAGCGCATCCGCCAGATAGAGGCCAAGGCGCTCCGCAAGCTCCGCCACCCGTCGCGCGCGCGGCTGCTCAAGGCGTTCAGCGAAGGGCTCCAGTAAGCGCGGGAGTCTGCAACCGACTTACAAGGCCGCGGGGGAGACCGAAGGCTCCCGCGGCCTCTCTGTTTCCCATTTCGGCCGAGTTGGGCGATAATCGGGAAAATTTTCTGAGCAAAGGTAACTACGAGACGTGAGCGTAGCCGAGGTCGAAAAAACGCAGGGGCCGTCCGATTTTGATTTGGCGAAGAGGTCCGCCGAAGGCGACACCAAAGCCTTCGAGGAGCTGTACCACCGCCACTTCCGGCGCGTCTACGCCCTCTGCCTCCGCATGATGGGCAACCCCACCGAGGCCGAGGACATGACGCAGGACGTGTTCGTTCAGCTCTTCAACAAGATCGGCATGTTCCGCGGCGAGTCGGCCTTCACCACCTGGCTGCACCGCATGACGGTCAACCAGGTCCTCATGCACTTCCGCAAGAAGAGCACACGGAGCGAACTCCTGACGGACGAGGGCGAGACGCCCATCCAGATAGTTCAGGGCACGTCGAACCCCAACTCGATGCCCGTCGTGGACCGCATCAGCCTGGAGCGCGCCCTCAAGCAACTGCCCGTCGGCTACCGCACCGTCTTCGTCCTCCACGACATCGAAGGCTACGAGCACTACGAGATAGCCAACATGCTCGGCATCGCCGAGGGCACGTCGAAATCACAATTACACAAGGCCCGGCTCAAGCTGAGGCAATTAATCCGGCAGCAGGCGGCATCTAAGTAATCTTCCGGGGGAAACTCCGCGAAGGGCCTGAATCTTTCTGACCCCAAAGGAACTGCCACAAATGGACTGCGCCAAGAGTCTGGAAATGCTCAGCGAGTACCGCGCCGGCTCGCTCGAAGAGACGGAAGTGGTTTTCGTCAGGACGCACCTCTCCTCCTGCAAAGATTGCCACGGCGTCTTCGAGGACCTCGACCTCATCGTCCAGGCGGCGCTCGCGCTCCGCAACCAGAACGGCATCGCCTACCCGGACGAGAACGCCGTCTGGCAGCGCCTCCCGCTCGGCAAGAACATCATCCACTGACGGCGCCGCCGCGCGACAGTCCCGAAGCGGGCGCCGTCAACCCGGCGCCCCGGACTCGATCATTTCGCGCGCCAGCCCCAGCACCTTCCGCTCGCTCTTGAAGGCGAGCATCTCCGCCGCATCTTCGATTAAAGCCCAGCGCGCCTCGTTGACCTCGTCGTCGTGGTCCGCCACGTCGCCCGACAGGTAGCGCATCAGGAAGAAGTGGACGTGCTTGTGGAAGCGCACGCGCCGCGGGCCGCCCTTCGAGAAGTACCAGTATTCAATCGTCTCAAGCGGCGCGACCAGCTCGCACTCAAGGCCCGTCTCCTCGCGCACCTCGCGCAGCGCCGCCCGCTCGGGCGTCTCGCCACGGCCGACCAAGCCTTTGGGAAGCTGCCAGCGCCCGCCCTCGCCGACCGAGATGAGGGCGACTTCGATTCGCCCCGCCTCCGCCCTGTAGGCGACGCCGCCGGCCGACACCTGCTCCTTCGTCTCGAATGCGCTCATGCCGGGGGATTATAAGCCCCTTCAGGCCGCCTTGCGCCGCGGCGCGCGCTTCAGGCCGAGGCGTTCGCGCAGGCCCTCGCAGGCGTCCAACTCCCTTTCGGGGATGCAGTTGGCGCAGACCCACTTGCCGTCGAGGTCGCGCATGTGCAGCGTCTCGGCCGCCTTGCGGCAGACCTCACACTTCAGCGTTGTGCTCATCGTCTTCTAACTCCGTAGGTTTCAGGCGACGCGCGCCGGGCGCTGCTGCTGCTGCCGGCGCGGGTCGTATTCGTGCTTGAGGTACTGGCGGCCGAGGAACTTGAGGACGGCCGAGACGTGCTTGCACTCGAAGCCGGGGTCGCCGCCGCCGCGGAAGATGAAGTCGGCGCAGGTGCAGGCGAGCGCCCGCGTGTCGGGGTCGCGGAAGAGGTGGTAGCCGCGCTCGACGCCCGACTCCGACTGCGCTATCCAGCCGTAGGGCTCGGCCTCGAAGACCTTCACGCGCTCGGCCCGCGCCGAACGCTGCTCGGCCGCCGTGAACTCCTGAACTTTGGCCGCCCGCTTCTGTTTGTCCGTCACTTTCATGCGAAACATGATAGCACAAAATGCGCGGAGATGAAACAGTGTTTCGTGCGTGAAACAAGAATAAAAGTTGATGAGAGGGTCGCCTTTCAGACTTGTCAGACTTCGCAGGAGGGCTCGTCGGTCGTCCAGCCGAAGAAGTCGTGAGCCCACATGAAGCGGGTCGCGGCGCGGCGGGCGGCCTCCTCGTCTTTGTCCATGTCGCCGACGAAGAGGGTCTCTTCGGGCGCGGCGCGGAAGCGTCGCATCAGCGTGAGCAGCATGCCGGGGTTGGGCTTGCGGCAGGGGCAGTTGAGGTATGGGGCGTGGGGGCAGAGTTCGACGGAGCCGGGCGGGGGCGTGAGGCCGAAAGCCTGCCGGGCCGTCTCGACGAGCATGGCGCGAGCGGTTTCAAACGAAAGGTAGCCGAGGCCGACGCCGCCCTGATTCGACGCGACGCCGAAGCTCACGCCCTCAGGCCCCCAGTCGAACTGGGCGAGGCGTTCGCGGACGCCGGGTATCAGCTCCCAGTCGCCGGGCCGGTTCGGGCAGGGCAGGCCCGGCACGGTCGAGCGCCGCAGCGTTCCGTCGGCGTCGAAGACGTAGAGTTTGACACGCGGCTCTTCGTTCGCGTCGGTCACGCCCCGGAATCTACGCCGAGACTTTTGAGGATCGCTGTTGCTTCTGTTGAGAAAGCGTGCATAGAATCTGCGCCATGAATCTTCTCGGATTAAGGCGCACGGGTTTCGGCCTCGGGCTCGCAACGCTTCTTCTCGTCGTCGCGGCGGGTCAGGCAAGGGCGCAGACGTTAACCGTCGAGCGCGTGCGGGCGAACCCTTTCCCGAACGAGCTGACGGCGGCGGCGACGGGCGCGCGCATCGCGTGGGCCTTCAACGAGCGCGGGCAGCGCAACGTCTACGTGGCCGAGGGGCCTGACTGGCGCGCGCGCAGACTAACGAACTACACGGCCGACGACGGGCAGGAGTTGACGAGCGTCCAAATCTCGCGCGACGGGCGCTTCGTCGTCTACGTGCGCGGCGGCGAGCACAGCTCGAACTGGGACGACACGGTGCCGGTCAACCCCACTTCCTCCCCGGCCGCTTTGAAGGTGCAGATTTTCAGCGTGCCCTTCGCGGGCGGCGAGCCGAAGGCTTTGGCCGAGGGCGACGAGCCGGTCGTCTCGCCGCGCGGCGACCGCGTCGCCTTCGTGCGCGACCGCTCGGTGTGGGTCGTGCCGGTTGACGGGACGGCGCAGGCGAAAAAACTGTTCACGGCGCGCGGCGACAACGGCTCGCCCGAGTGGTCGCCGGACGGCTCGCGCTTAGCCTTCGTCTCGGGGCGCGGCGACCATTCGTTCGTCGGCGTCTACACGAACGAGCAGACGCCGATTCTCTGGCTCGCGCCTTCGACCTCGCGCGACGCCTCGCCGCGCTGGTCGCCCGACGGGCGACGCATCGCCTTCGTCCGCCGCCCCGGCACCGGCGGCCCGCCCGAACCGATACTCGAACAGCGCCCGACCGCATGGTCAATCTGGACCGCCGACGCCACGACAGGCGAGGGCTCGCAGTTATGGAAGAGTCCGAACACGCTGCGCGGCTCCGTCCCTTCGACGCAGGGCGGGACAAACCTGCGCTGGGCGGCGCTGGGCCGCATCGTCTTCCTCTCTTACATGGACGGCTGGCCTCACCTCTACTCGATAAAGGAGTCGGGCGGCGAGGCGCTGCTTCTGACGCCCGGCGACTACATGGCCGAGTACATTTCTCTCAGCCCGGACGGCCGCTTCCTCGTCTTCGCCGCCAACGCCGGCAAGGGGCCGGACGACATCGACCGCCGCCACGTCGTCAAGGTTCCCGTTGACAGGCAGGAGCCGGAAGTTTTGACGCCGGGCGACGGCCTCGAATGGACGCCGTTCGTGACGGGCGACGGCCGCAGCGTCGCACTCATCTCCGCGACGGCGCAGCGCCCGCCGCTGCCCGCGGTCGTCCCGTTCGCGGGCGGCAAGCCTCGCTTGATTGGCGAAGAGCGCATCCCGGCCGACTACCCCGCGCGCCAACTCGTCGTGCCCCGCAAGGTCGTCTTCAAGGCGCCCGACGGGCTGGAGATTCACGCGCAACTCTTCGAGCGCGAGGGCGGCCCGCCGAAGAAGCCCGCCGTCGTCTACGTCCACGGCGGCCCGCCGCGGCAGATGCTTTTGGGCTGGCACTACTCCGACTATTACGCGAACGCCTACGCGCTCAATCAATACCTCGCCAGCCGCGGCTACGTCGTCCTCGCCGTCAACTACCGGCTCGGCATCGGCTACGGCTACGAGTTCCACCGCCCGCCGAAGGCCGGGGCGCAGGGCGCGGCCGAGTATCAGGACATCAAGGCCGCGGGCGAATACCTGCGCGGGCTCCCGCAGGTTGACGCGAAGCGGATAGGAATCTACGGCGGCTCTTACGGCGGTTACTTGACGGCGCTGGCGCTGGCGCGCGACTCGGATTTGTTCGCGGCGGGCGTGGACATCCACGGCGTGCACGACTTCACGGCCGACGCGGGCCGAAGATTAGGCGGGGCGGAGTGGCGCTACGAGAAGGACGACCGCGAGAAGGCGGCCGAGGTGGCGTGGAAGTCTTCGCCCGTCTCTTCGATAGCGGGCTGGAAGTCGCCCGTCCTCCTCATCCACGGCGACGACGACCGCAACGTGCGCTTCAGCCAGACGGTTGACCTCGTGAGGCGACTTGAGAAGGCGGGCGTGCCCTTCGAGGAACTGGTCATCCCCGACGACACGCACCACTTCATGCGCCACGCCAACTGGATAAAGGTTGACTCGGCGACGGCGGCCTTCTTCGACAAGGTCTTCGGCGCGGAAGGCTCGCGCTAGCGGCGGAGCTTCCCGACCACGTCCATGAACCTCCTGACGCGCGCCGCGTCAACGGGGTTGGCCCAGTGGCCTTCGCGCTTGAAGTAGGAGCCGACGATGAAGCCGTCGGCCTCCTCGTAAAACTGTCCGACGTTGTCGGGCGTGACGCCGGAGCCGAGCAGCACGGGCAGGCGGCAATGCTTCTTGGCCTCGCGCACGTCTTCTAGGCGCGGGGCCTCGCCCGTGACGCCGCCGGTGACGATACAAGCGTCGCCCCTCATGAATTCCACCGCCTCGGCCGTCGCGCCCAACGTGATGTCGGTCGTCACCGAGTGCGACGAGTGCTTCTTCTTCACGTCGGCCCAGACCTGCACGCCGTCGGCACCAATCTTTCGTCTGAACCTCAAAAGCTCGGCCGCTGAGGATTCTATCCAGCCCTCGTCGGCGATGTGCGCGAAGGCGTAGCCCTCGGCCCTCACGTAGTCGAGCGCGGCGGCGTGTGCCACGGCGACGGCCTCGACGTTCGCCCCCGCCAAAATCTGCACGCCCACGGGCAGGCCCGCCTCCTGCTTCACGGCGCGCGCGACGACCGACATCGCCGCCACTATCTCCGGCCCGACGCCGCCGCGCAGGTACGGAACGTCGTGCATGTTCTCGACCATCAAGGCGTCAACGCCCCCGTCGCGGTACGCGGCGGCCTCGCGCGCGGCCTCGCCCGCAATCTCCGCGACCGAGAGTCTGGAGGCCGGCGTGCCCGGCAGCGCGCCGACGTGGATGACGCCGACGACGGGCTTGCGGCCCTCGAAGAGTGAAGCGAACATGTTTTTAGACGCGCCCGGTGGACTTTCTCGTCAAAGTGCGTAAACTCGTCTCTTCTGACCCCATCGCAATAATTCCGACGGGGCGGCATCGCCGAGGGCATCTCACCCGGCCCGCGCGGACCGCGCCGCCCCACTCACACAGAGGAGCACTCGTGTCCTACACGTCGTACCACGACAAGCGCGCCGCCGAGCGCGTGCGCGCCTACGAGCCGACGCACTACACCGTCGAAGGCACCGGCGAAGAGCAGGGAGTCATCACCAACCTGAGCGCCAAGGGCTGCTTCATCCAGCCCGGCGTCGGGCACGCCGAGAGGAATCGCCTCATCAGCGTCCGCGTCTACCTGCCGCTCTCGGAGAAGGAGCCGGCGCGGCCCGTCGTGCTGCAAGGGAAGGTGGCCTACTACCTGCCGCGCGTCGGCATCGGGGTCCACTTCGAGACTTTGACGGACGAGCAGCGCGAAGGGCTCCGCCGCCTCGTCGAGTATTACCGGACGGCCTCGGAGCGCAGGGCGTAGCCCGCCGCTCAGGGCGCGCTCCGGAGGTACTTCTCGGGGATGGGGTTCTGCGGCGTCTCCGGCTCCCAGAAGATGCTGACGACCCACCAGCGGCGGCCGTCGTTCATGAGCTGAATGCTGTTGATGCCGCGCGCGAAAGGCTCCGGGTCTTCGGCCGTGTGCCGCGACTCGTAGGTGCTGAAGACGTGAACGATGTGCCCGTACGACTCGGAGCGGCGCGCTATCTCGCTCTCGAAGAAGCCGCGCTCTTCGAGGTACTTCTCCGCGCGTTCGACGTAGCCCTCAACGTCGATGACGGTCGCGGCCCACTCCTCGTCGCCGCTGGCGGGCGCGTCGGGGGGCGTGCCGGGCGGGCGCTGCGGCCCCGTGGGGATGAGGCGCCCGCCGGGGATGAAGAGCGAGCGCATGCGGTCCCAGTCGCGCTTCTGTCCGGCGGGGCCGGAGATACAATCGTAGAGCGCGGCGACAATCTGTTCGGGCGAGCCCACGTCGCGCGGGTCGGCCTGCCTCGGGTGTTGTTCGGTCATGATGTTCTGGCCCTCGTCGGCGGGAAGAATTTGTGACAGCCGCCGGGCGCGTGTCAAGGCGCGGCCCCTATCCATTCTCCCGCCTTTGGATTATCATCCGGCGTAAACCTGTTCAGACAACTCGGAGGGAAAGATGCGTCTCGTCGGAAAGCTTCTTCGACTCGTCCTGCCCGTCTCGCTCGTCGCCGTCACGCTGCCTTCAACGTCTCAGGCGCAGCGCACCGCCAAGCCGGTCCTCCACGGCCGCCACTGGATGGCGATCACGGGCAAGCCACTGGCCGCCACCGCGGGCGCCATCGTCTTCCAGAAGGGCGGCAACGCCGTGGACGCCGCCTGCTCTATGCTCGCCGCCACCTGCACGATGTGGGACACGCTCTCGTGGGGCGGCGAGACGCAGGCGCTCGTCTACAACCCGAAGACGGGCAAGGTCATCGGCATCAACGCCCTCGGCGTGGCCCCGACGGGCGCGACCGCCGACTTCTACAAGTCGAAGGGGATGCGATACCCGCCCGAGTACGGCCCGCTCGCCGCCGTCACGCCGGGGACGCCGGGCGGCCTGCTCACCATGCTCGCCGAGTACGGCCAGCTCTCCTTGAAGGAAGTCTTGGACCCCGCCATCCAGCTCGCCGACGGCTACCCCATCGAGGCCCAGCTCGCCAACCTCGTCGAGCGCGAGAAGCGCCGCATGAAGGAATGGCCTTACACGCGCGCCGTCATGTATCCGCACCTCGGGCAGAAGCGCGAGGCGCCCGAGCCCGGCGAAATCTTCCGCCAGCCCGACCTCGCCGCCACGCTCCGCAAGCTCGTCGAAGCCGAGCAGCGGGCTCTGGCCTCCGGCAAGAATCGCAAGGAGGCCATCTACGCCGCCTACGAACGCTTCTACCGCGGCGACATCGCCAAAGAGCTTGTGCGCGGGACGCGCGAGCAGGGCGGGCTCTTCACCGAGGAAGACCTCGCGCGCTGGAAGGTCCACATCGAAGAGCCCGTCTCGACCAACTACAAGGGCGTCGAAGTCTACAAGCTCTCCCAGTGGACGCAGGGGCCGGCGATGCTTCAGGCGCTCAACATCCTTGAGAACGTTGACCTGCGCGCGATGGGCTACAACAGCGCGCGCTACGTCCACGCGATTTATCAGGCGATGAGCCTCGCCTTCGCCGACCGCGACTTCTACTACGGCGACCCGTACTTCCCGCCCGCCGAGCCCATCCGCGGCCTGCTCTCGAAGGAGTATGCCAAGCAGCGCGCCTCCCAAATTAACTGGGAGCGCAACGACCCCTCAATCGCGCCCGGCGACCCTTACAGTTTTCAGGGCGAGGCGAACCCCTACAAGGCGATTCTTGAGAAGTGGAACGCGCCCAAGCCCAAGCCCGGCGTCCCGCCCGCGCGCACGCAGGACAGCCCGCCCCCTTCAACCTCCTCTTCGCGCGCGCGCGACGACGAGGCTTTCAAAAACTACTTCTACGCGGGGACGACTTCGGTCGAGGCGGCGGACGCCGAAGGCTGGGTCGTCTCCATCACGCCGAGCGGCGGGTGGGTGCCGGCCGTCATCGCCGGCAGGACGGGCGTGGGCTTGAGCCAGCGCGCGCAGAGCTTCGTGACCGACCCCGACGAGAACCCCTTCAACGTCATCGAGCCGGGCAAGCGGCCTCGGGTGACGCTGACGCCGACTCTGGCCTTAAAGGAAGGGAAGCCTTACCTCTCGTTCGCCGTGCAGGGCGGCGACTCGCAGGACCAGAACCTCTTGCAGTTCTTCCTCAACGTCGTCGAGTTCGGGATGAACGTGCAGGAGGCCACGGAGGCGCCCAACGTCAACAGCTTCCAGATGCGCAGCTCCTTCGGCGAGCACGACTCTCGCCCCGGCCGGATTCTGCTCGCCGAGTCCATGCCCTCATGGGTCCGCTCCGAGCTGCGGCGCATGGGCTACGAGCTGACCTTCGAGGAGCGCACCTCCGGCCCCATCAACGCCATCTTCTTCGACCGCGCCCACGGCACCTTCTGGGGCGGCTCAAGTAATCACGGCGAGGACTACGGCGTCGCTTGGTAAAAGAAAGGGTGACGGGTGTCAGGTGTCGGGTGCCGTGTAAGAGCATTGTCTTTACCCGGCACCCGACACCTGACACCCGTCACCCGCTTTTAGTATTTCGGCGTGACGCCGAGCGTGTAGAAGAGGAAGGAGTAGATGTCGGCGGCCTGTTCGATGGCCTTGGTGGTGCTGCTGGCGCCGTGGCCGGACTTGGTGTCGATACGGATGAGGACGGGGTTGTCGCCCGCCTGCGCCGTCTGCATCGCCGCCGCGTACTTGAAGGAGTGGGCGGGGACGACGCGGTCGTCGTGGTCGGCCGTCGTGATGAGCACGGCCGGGTACTTGGTGCCGGCGCGGACGTTGTGAATCGGCGAGTAGGCGCGCAGGGCCTTGTACTCGGCCTCGTTCTCGGCCGAGCCGTAGTCGGCCACCCAGTTCCAGCCGATGGTGAACTTGTGAAAGCGCAGCATGTCCATCACGCCCGCCTGCTGGATGACCGCCTTGAACAACTCGGGCCGCTGGTTGGCGACCGCGCCGACGAGCAGGCCGCCGTTCGAGACGCCGTGGATGGCGAGCTTGTCGGGCGACGTGTACTTCTCCCTGATTAGATACTCGGCCGCGGCGATGAAGTCGTCGAAGACGTTCTGCTTCTTGAGCTTCGTCCCCGCCTCGTGCCACTTCTCGCCGTACTCGCCGCCGCCGCGCAGGTTCGCCGTCGCGTAGACGAAGCCCTGCTCAAGCAGCGCGAGCCTCAAAGAGCTGAAGCTCGGCGAGAGCGTGCTGTTGAAGCCGCCGTAGCCGTAAAGGAGCGTCGGGTTCCGGCCGTCGAGCGCGAGCCCCTTCTTGTGCGTGATGAACATGGGGACGCGCGTCCCGTCCTTGCTGGTGTAGAAGACCTGCTTGACCTCGTAGTCGGCGGGGCGGAAGTCGGGTATCTGCGGCGCGCGGAAGACGGCGGACTTGCGCGAGGCGATGTCGTAGCGGTAGATGGTCGGCGGCGCGTTGAAGGAGGAGTAGGTGTAGAAGACTACTCGGTCGTCGCGCAGGCCGCCGAAGCCGCCGACGTTGCCGAGGCCGGGCAGCTCAATCTCGTTCTCAAGCTTGCCGTCCAAACTGTAGACGCGGACGCGCGAGGTAACGTCCTTGAGGTAAGTGGCGAAGAGCTTGCCGCCGGCAGAGCCGACGCCGTCGAGCGGCTCGGGCCGCTCGGGCAGCACGTCCTTCCAGTTCTTCTCCTCGGGCGCCTTCGGGTCGAAGAGGAAGACGCGGCCGTTCGGGGCGTTGCGGTCGGTCTCGACGAGCAGCCTGTCGCCGACGCTGTCAACGACGAAGAAGCGGTCGTCTCCGATGTCGGCGACGACGGGCTTGAAGGTTTTGTCGGTTGACTTGGCGTCGCGGTAGAAGAGGGCGTTGCCGCGCTTGCCCTTGCCGCGCTCGGAGACGATGAGGACGGCGAACCGCTCGTCGTCGGTCGTCGAGAGGATGTGGAACCGCTGCGGGTTGGCGCGGTCCTCGAAGACGAGCACGTCCTCGGACTGCGGCGTGCCGACCTTGTGGAAGTAGACCCTGTGGTTCTCGTTCTTCGAGGTCATCGCGCGGCCCGCCGCGGGCGCGTCGTAGCGGCTGTAGTAGAAGCCTTCGCCCTGCCACGCGATGTTCGACACCTTCACCCAGTTGAGCACGTCCGGCAACTGCTTCTTCGTCGCCGTCTCCATGACGCGGTACTCCTCCCAGTCGGAGCCGCCCTGCGAGATGGCGTAGGCGACGTGGCGGCCGTCGCCCGAGACGCCGAGCCCGCCGAGCTTCGTCGTGCCGTCGGCCGAGAACTTGTTCGGGTCGATTAAAACCTCGGGCGTGCCGCCGAGCCCCTTCTGGACGAAGTAGACGTTCTGGTTCTGGAGGCCCGTGTTGTGCGAGTAGAAGTAGTAGTCCCCGCGCCGCAGGGGCGCCGAGTATCGCTCGTAGTTGAAAAGCTTTTCGAGGCGGGCGCGGACCTGCTGGCGGTAAGGAATCCGTTCGAGGTAGGAGAAGGTCAGGCGGTTCTGCGCGGCGACCCAGTCGGCCGTCTCCTTCGAGTTCTCGTCTTCGAGCCAGCGGTAAGGGTCGGCGACCTTCTCGCCGAAGTAGGTGTCCGCCTGCTCGACGGTGCGCGTCTGCGGGTATTCCATCTTCTGCTGTGCGCCGGCCGTCACCGAGAGCCCCGGCACCGTCAGCGCGGACATGGCGAGCGCCGCGAGGGCGCGGACAGGCTTTCGCATCGCTTAATTGTAAAACCTCCGGAAGAAAATCGTCTGCGTCTCGGGTGAAAGGCCCGGCCCGTGAGGAACGGCCACACCCGACCTTGGGGAAGGGATAACCTACCGCGCCGCCGCGCGCGCCGTCAAACACTGGGGCCGTTCACGCGCGCGAGCGCAGCGATTGACCGCTTCCTAAATAAAGATTGAATTTTGCCGCGGATAGCAGTAAAAGTGCCCCTCCTGAAGTGGAGCCGGCCATCATATTTACGGCTTCAAAATCCCAGACGCGAGGAGGCGGGAACGTGGCGACGACAAGGCTCGGAACATATGCGCTCTTTCTGGCCGTCATTATGTGGGGGACGTTGCTCGGCGGCATTGCTTATTCACACCTCGTTTACTTCCCCGTTTACCTGTCGGCCTTGCCGGATTCGGCAGTCGTCGTCAACGGGCCTTATGGTCTGCGCGAGGCCATCTTCTGGATGACTATTCACCCGCTGCTCATCCTCTCGCTCGTCGCCGCCCTCGTGTTGAATTGGAAATACAGGCCGCGCCGCAAGCTGATTCTGATAAGTGTGGCCGCCTACCTGCTGGTGCTCGTCGTCACCCAAATTTATTTCCTCCCCGAGTTGGGGGCCTTCGAGCATAGCCCCGCGTCGAATGTGTCGGCCTCGGAATGGGCTGCGCGCGGGCTGCGCTGGCAGCGATTGAGTTGGGCGCGGGGCGCGGTAATGTACGCCGCGATATTGCCGCTCCTGCTCGCTCTCACGAAGCCGGGCATTCACGGGGAAGAGCGTTTTTGACAGCCTCTCGGGCGCCGCCGTAGAATCGGGCGCCTGCCGAAAGTTACAGAGTCGTTCACATTAAACACAAGCGCGCGTCCGCCGAAGAGGAGGAACACACCGAGATGCCAGCCCTTGCGCGAGCCGGGTCCGTGCTCGCAAAGTCCGTCGCCCTGATTCTCTGCCTCTGCCTGCTCGCGGCGCCGTCCGTCGCGCTCGCGCAGCAGTCGGGCTCGTCCGCGCAGAGGACCGCCGTCACCAAGGAGAACGTGCTGGCTTACCTGCGCAGCCTCAGCCCCGAGCGCAGGGACGCCGGCATCACCCTGCTGTCGGCGGCCGTGCGCGACAGCGGCGTTGACTTCGAGCTGACGCCGCCCGTCGAGCAGGAGCTACGAGAGGCGGGCGCCAATAACGACCTCGTCAACACCATCCGCGCCAACTTCCGCGGCCCCGGCGCCTCCGCGCAGGCCGCCACGCAGGCGGCCGCGCGTCCTTCCCCGACGCCCTCTTCCGACCGCGACCCGGCCACGACCGACTCGGCGCCCGTCGTCACCCGGCACGAGCTGAGGCTCGGGGGCCGCACGCTCCGCTACACCGTGACGACCGGCATGATGCCCTTGAAGAGCGCGGCCGGCGAGACGGAGGCGCGCGTCTTCTACATGGCCTACACGCTCGACGGCGCGGGCGACCGCTCCCGCCGCCCGCTCATGTTCTCCTTCAACGGCGGCCCCGGCTCCTCTTCCGTCTGGCTCCACCTCGGCGCCCTCGGCCCGCGCCGCGTCCAGATGACAGACGAAGGCTTCATGCCCGCGCCGCCCTTCCGCCTCGTGGACAACGAGCAGACGTGGCTCGACTTCACCGACCTCGTCTTCATCGACCCCGTCGGCACCGGCTACAGCCGCGCCGCGAAGCCCGAACTCGGCGTCAAATACTTCGGCCTCCAGGGCGACATCGCCTCGGTCGGCGAGTTCATCCGCCTCTACCTCGCGCGCAACGAACGCTGGGCCTCGCCGCTCTTCCTCGTCGGCGAATCTTACGGCACGACGCGCGCCGCCGGCCTCTCCGGCTACCTCGTCGAGCGCGGCATCGCCTTCAACGGCATCCTCCTCGTCTCGACCATCCTCAACTTCCAGACGGCCCGCTTCGCGCGCGGCAACGACCTGCCCTACGTCCTCTTCCTCCCGACCTACACGGCCATCGCCTGGTATCACAAGAAACTCCCGGCCGACCTGCAAACGAACTTGAGGAAGACGCTGGACGAAGTCGAGCGTTGGGCGGCGAACGAGTACACGGTGGCGCTCGCCAAGGGCGACGGGCTGACGGCGGCCGAGCGGCAGGAAGTCGTTGACCGCCTCGCCCGCTACACCGGCCTCGACAAGAAGTTCATTGACAACAGCGACCTTCGCATCGAGATTCAACGCTTCGACAAGGAACTCCTCCGCGACCAGAAGCGCACGGTCGGCCGACTCGACGGCCGCTTCAAAGGCATCGACGACCTCGCCGTCTCCGAGCGCCCCGACTTCGACCCGAGCATGGCGGCCATCCGCCCGCCCTACACGGCGACCTTCAACGACTACGTCCGCCGCGAACTGGGCTTCCGCTCCGACCTCGAATACTACATCCTCGGCGGCGGCATCGGCCGCTGGGACTTCGGCTCCGACAACTCCTACGCCGACACGAGCACGGCCCTGCGCGACGCCTTCAACAAGAACCCGCACATGAAGCTCTTCGTCGCCTCGGGCTACTACGACCTCGCGACGCCCTACTTCGCCGCCGAGTACACGCTCCGCCACATGGGCCTCGACCCTTCCTTGCGCGGCAGCGTCACGACCACCTACTACGAGGCCGGCCACATGATGTACATCGAACAGAACTCGCTCGGCCAACTCAAGCGCGACGCCGCCGCCTTCGTCCAGAATTCACTCACGGCCGCCCCGCGCAGGCAGTAAGTTGACGCCCGACAGTGAACAACTCGCGCGCTACGGGCGCGACGGCTTCCTCGTCTTAGAGGACTTCGTCGCGCCCGAGGCTTGTGACCGCCTGCGCGGGCGGGCCGCGGAGCTGGTCGAAGATTTCGAGCCGGGCGCGCACGTCTCCGTCTTCTCGACGCACGAGCAGACGCGGACGAGCGACGAATATTTCCTTTCGTCGGGGGATAAGATTCGCTTCTTCTTCGAGGAGGGCGCCTTCGACCGCGAGGGGCGCTTGACGAAGGAGAAGGCGCTGGCCGTCAACAAAATCGGCCACGCCCTGCACGACCTCGACCCCGTCTTCCGCGCCTTCTCAAGAACGCCCGACCTCGCCGCGCTCGCCCGGTCGCTCGGCTACCGGCGCCCCGTGCTCGTCCAGTCCATGTACATCTTCAAGCAGCCGCGCATCGGCGGCGAGGTGACGTGCCATCAGGACGCGACCTTCCTCTACACCGAGCCGCCGAGCACGACCGGCCTCTGGTTCGCCCTCGAAGACGCGACGCGCGAGAACGGCTGCCTCTGGGCCCTGCCCGGCGGGCACCGACTCGGCCTCAAGTCGAGATTCGTCCGCGCGCCGGGCGGCGGGACGCGCTTCGAAGTCTTCGACCCGACGCCGTGGCCGGACGAAGGGCTCGTCCCGCTCGAAGTTAAGAAAGGCACGCTCGTCGTCCTCCACGGCCTGCTGCCGCACCTGAGCCGCGTCAACACGTCCGACAGGTCGCGCCACGCCTACACGCTCCACCTGATAGAAGCCGGGGCGCGCTACCCCGAAGACAACTGGCTCCGACGCGCCGCCGACCTCCCGCCGCGCGGCTTCGACTGAGCGCATCGTGTAAACTCCCCGCATGACCGACACGAACGACACGGACCTCGTCGCACTCGCGCGCGAAGCGATGGAGGAGGAAGGGCTGGAGGCGGAGTTCCCTCCCGAAGTCTTGCGCGAGGCCGAGGCCGCCGCGCGCGACGTGAGCAGGATTGCGGACGAGTCCGGCGCGCGCGACCTGCGCGGCCTGCTCTGGTCCTCGATTGACAACAGGGAGTCGCGCGACCTCGACCAAGTCGAGTACGCCGAAGAGCTGCACGAGGGCGGCGGCGTGCGGCTGCTCATCGGCGTCGCGGACGTTGACGCCTTCGCGCCGAAGGGCTCGGCCGTTGACTTGCACGCGCGGCTCAACACCGTCTCGGTCTACACGCCGGCCGTCACGTTCCACCTCCTGCCCGAACAGCTCTCGACCGACGCCACCTCGCTGCTCGAAGGCGCGGACCGCCTCGCCCTCGTCGTCGAGCTGCACGTCGGCGGCGACGGGAAGATTTGGACGACGGACGTTTACCCGGCGCTCGTGCGCAACCGCGCCAAGCTCGTCTACGAGACCGTCGGCGCGTGGCTCAAGGGCGACACGGGCGTGCCGCCCGAAGTCGCGCGCGTCGAAGGACTGGAGGAGCAGTTGAGGATGCAGGCCCGCGTCGCCGAGTCGCTGCGCGCGCTGCGCCGCGAGCACGGCTCGCTTGAGCTTGAGACGATAGAGGCCGAGCCCGTCCTGAAAGACGGCAAGATCGTTGACCTGCGTATCAAGGTGCGCACCCCGGCGCAGGACATCATCGAGGCTTTCATGGTCGCCGCGAACACTTCGATGGCGGAGCTGCTACAGGCGCGCGGCGTGCCCTCGCTGCGCCGCGTCGTGCGCCGCCCCGAGCGTTGGGGCCGAATCGCGGACCTCGCTCGCGACTTCGGCGAGCGGCTGCCGCGCCGCCCCGACTCGCGCGCCCTCTCCGCCTTCCTCGCGCGCCGCAAGCGCGAAGCGCCCGGCGACTACGCCGAACTCTCTCTCTCCGTGATGAAGCTGCTCGGCGCGGGCGACTACCTCGTCGAAGCGCCGGGGCTAGACCAGCAGGGCCACTTCGGGCTCGCCGTCGGCGACTACACCCACTCGACCGCGCCCAACCGCCGCTACCCCGACCTCGTCACGCAACGCTGCCTGAAGGCCGCCGCCTCGGGCTCGCCCGCGCCCTACACGGTCGAGGAGTTGGAAGCTATTGCCGACCGCTGCAACGACCGCGAGTCGGCCGCGCGCAAGGTCGAGCGCCGGACGCACAAGGCGGCCGTCGCCATGCTGCTGAGCGGGCGCGCGGGCGAAACGTTCGACGCCGTCGTGACCGGCGTCAAGGACCGCGGCACGTTCGTCCGGCTCATCATGCCGCCCGCCGAGGGCAAACTCGTGCAAGGGGAAGGGGGGCTCGACGTGGGCGACCGCCTCCGCGTCCGCCTGCTCTCGGCCGACCCCGCGCGCGGCTTCATAGACTTCGCCCGCGTGCGTTAGTTTCTACCGGCGATGCGTTTGATTATCACAGAGAAGCCTTCGATGGGGCGCGACGTGGCGGCGGCCTTGGGCCTGACGCGCCGCGGCGAGGGCTTCGTCGAGGGGCCGGGCGACATCGTGACGTGGTGCGTCGGCCACCTCGTCGAGCTTGACGACCCCGAGGCTTACGACCCGCGCCTGAAATCGTGGCGGCTGGAGACGCTGCCCATCATCCCGGAGAAGTTCAAGTATCATCCGATTGAGAGGACGCGCGACCAGTTCGGCGTGCTGCGCGAGTTGTTGGGGCGCGCGGACGTGGAGACGGTCGTCAACGCGGCGGACGCGGGCCGCGAGGGCGAGTTGATTTTCGACCTCGTCTACACGCTCTCGAAGTGCCGCAAGCCGGTCCAGCGCCTCTGGATTTCCTCGCTCACGAAGGAGTCCATCCTCGAAGGCTTCCGCAACCTCCGGCCCGGCGAGGAGTACCGCGGCCTGCGCGACTCGGCGCACGCGCGACAGCAGGCCGACTGGCTCGTCGGCATCAACGCCACGCGCGCCCAGACCGTGCGCGCCCGCTCCGCAGGCCACGACGGCGTCTACTCGCTCGGCCGCGTGCAGACGCCGACGCTCGCCCTCATCGTCGAGCGCGAGCGCGAGATAAAGGAGTTCGTCCCGACGACTTATTACGAGGTCGTCGCCGACTTCAAGGCGCCCGCCGGCACCTACCGCGGGACGTGGACCGGCAAGGACGGCCCGCGCTTCGACAAGAAGGAGGCGGCCGAGGCCGTCGCCGACAAGGTGCGGGGCAGGCGCGGCTCGGTCGAGCGTGTCGAGAAGAAGGCTTCCAAGGAGAAGCCGCCGCTGCTCTACGACCTGACGGCCTTGCAGCGCGCCGCCAACGCCCGCTACTCGTTCACGGCGGGCCGCACGCTTGAGCTTGCGCAGGCGCTCTACGAGAAGAAGTTCATCACCTACCCGCGCACCGGCTCGCGCCACCTCTCGACGGGCGTCGCCGCCGAGCTTCGCCAGCACGTCTCGGCCGTCAACTTCGGCCCCTACGCGAAGTTCGCGGGAGAGATTCTGTCGAAGGCGAATTTGAAACTCACCTCGCGCCACGTTGACGACAAGAAGGTGAGCGACCACCACGCCGTCATCCCGACCACAGAGCGCGTCAACGCGGGCATCCTCTCCCCCGACGAGAAGCGCCTCTACGACCTCGTCGCGCGCCGCTTCCTCGCCGCCTTCTACCCCGACGCCGAGCTTGAGCGCACGACGATTCACACGCGGGCCGAGGGCGAACGCTTCCTCACGCGCGGCACCGTTGTTTTGAAAGCCGGCTGGCGCGAGGTTGACCCTCCGGCCGCCGACCGCAGGGCCGAGTCGGATGATGAAGGCGAAGACAGAGAGCTTCCGGCGGTCGCGGCGGGCGACCCGGCCGACGTGATTCATTCGGAGGCGCTCGCCAAGCAGACGAAGGCGCCGCCGCGCTACACGGACGCCGCGCTGCTCGGCGCGATGGAGACGGCCGGGAAGCGGATTGAAGACGAAGAACTGCGTTTAGCCATGAAGGACTCGGGACTAGGCACGCCCGCGACGCGCGCCAACATCATCGAGACGCTGCTGAAGCGCGAGTACATCGAGCGCGACAAGAAGTCCTTCGTCGCGACTCCGAAGGGCGTCGCCCTCATCAGGATGTTGCCCGTCCCGCTCCTGAAGTCGGCCGAGCTGACCGGCCAGTGGGAGCAGAAGCTCGCGCGGATGACGCGCGGCGAGTACCCGCGCGACGCCTTCATGGGCGAGGTCCGCGGGATGGTGTCGGAGCTTGTGAAGGAGATTGCGGGCTCTTCCATCGAGCCGGGGCAGGGCGGGGGCCGCGCCGCACACGTCGAACGGCCGGAAGGCGCGCTCGACTGCCCGAAGTGCAAGGCCGAGGGCCGCGAGGGGTTTCTCTTAGAGCGCGAGAGTGCGAACGGCAAGTTCCTCGTCTGCTCGCAGGGGCGCGAGGCGTGCGGCTTCATCAGCGACCGGCCGAAGAATGCCAAGCAGCGCAAGGCCGTCGTCGAGACGCGCTGCCACGGCTGCGGCGGCGCGATGCGCCTGCGCCTGCCCCGCGACAAGGGGCGGCGCACGTCGCTCGCCTGCGCCCGCTACCCGGACTGTCATGGCGTCCGCTGGTTCGACGACAAGGGGGCTTTGACCGAGCCCGCGCCCGTCGAGAAGCCCGGCCCGCCCTGCCAACTCTGCCGGACGCCGATGGTCAGACGCGGCCCTTCGAGTGCCGGCAACTACTTCTGGTCCTGCCCACGCTGGCGCAGCGACGGCTCCGGCTGCACCGCCAAGCCGGTGTGGATAAGAGACGAGTAGAACTTTGATAGCTATCATCGGAGGTCCCTGATGCGCTTGTCGGCCGCAGCATGTTTCGTCAGTATTCTTCTCGTCGCGTGCCTCGGGTGTGGGGCGGGGCAGACTCAGCAGCCGACGCGTCCGCCCATCCCGCAGGACGGGAACTTGAGCAAGACGCCGGTCGTCGAGCCCGCCCAACTGCCGAAGAGCGCCACCTGCGCGCTCCTCTCAAGCGAGGACATCGAGGCCGTGCAGGGCGAGGCCGTCGCCGCGTCGCAGGGCACGGAGCACACGGGCGGCGCGCTCGTCACCTCGCAATGCTTCTACCGCCTGCCGACCTACGAGAAGTCCGTCATCCTCGAAGTCATCCGCGCCAGCCCGGACAACCCGTCGAAGGACGCGTTGAAGGGGTTCATGCGCGAGAAGTACGAGCGGGCCGAGGCGGAGCACGAGGCCGAGGAGCAGCGCGAGCGGGCGCGCGAGAAGGAGCTTGAGAGGGAGCGCGAGCAGGGCGGCCGGCGCGAGGGCGGCAACAAGGAAGAGGAGGAAAGGGAGCGCGGCGACAAGAGCCCGCCGAAGCGCGTCAGCGGCGTCGGCGACGAAGCCTTCTGGGCTCCCCACCACGGCACCGGCGCCCTCTTCGTGCGCCGCGGCGGCGTGGCCTTCACGCTCGCCGTCAGCGGCGGCGAAGACCGCGACGCCAAAATCCGCAGGGCCACCGCGCTCGCCCGCCGCCTGCTCAAGAAACTCTGAAAGGCGGGTGTCGGGTGTCGGGTGTCAGGTGTCGGGTAGGAAACAATCTCCCCTGACACCCGACACCCGACACCCGGCACCCGCTTTCAATCCGCGAGGGCGAGGAATTCGGTCAGAATCCTCTCGGTGAGCCCCCAGATGGGGCCGTGCGGCGAGGGGTAGGCGGGCCATTCGCGCTCGGCGCCGGCCACCACCATCCTGTACATCTCGGAGCGCCCGCCGGACCTCAGCACGGAGACGGGCACCCAGAACGCCAACGCCACTTCGTAGTTCGGCTCAAGCTCCGTCGGCGCCTCGCCCGTCTCGCCCGCGTGATACTCGGGCGGGGCCACGGCGACGTAAGGCGTCACGGCCACCTGCGGCGCGAGCGGGCTCATGGGCCTGACGGTCGCCAGGCGGCCGAGCACTTCGCCGCCCCGCGCGATGTCGAGGCCGACCTCCTCGCGCGTCTCCCGCAAGGCCGTCTCGTACAGGCCCGCGTCCGTCTTATCGCGTCGGCCGCCGGGCAGGGCCAGATGGCCGGACCAGTGGTCGCGCTCGTGCTCGGCGCGCTTGATGACGAGCAGTTCGGCCGCGCCCGCCTGGCTGCGAAGCACGAGCGCGACGGCCGCCTCCCTGACGCCCGCGACCGACCTGACCGGCTCGTCGGCGGCGCGCAGCCTCTCCCTCAAACGCCGGCAGAGTTTGACGAAGTCACTCATGAACGGAGCCGCCGTAGCGCGCGACCTTGCCCTTCTCGCCGACGCCCCAGCCCGCCGGCTGACGGGAGACGAAGCTGATGCTGTGAAAGCCTTCGGGGCCGAGGGCGGCCCACGTGTCGCCGCCGTCGAGCGAATAGTCTGTGCCGTTGGGGCCGGCGGCGACGAGCACGGGCGTGCGCCTCGAAGTCAGGTAGGCGACGCAAGACCTGTAGCCGCCGGGCCGCGTGCCGCGCGGCGTGCGCCACGTCCGGCCGCCGTCTTCCGTGACGGCGACGTTGTCGCGGGCGTCGCCTTCCTTCGTGTAGTCGCCGCCGACGATGACGCCGCGACGCGCGTCACGGAAGGCGACGGAGAAGACGCCCGCCGACTTGCCGCCCACGAAGGGCGTCCCGGAGACTTCCCACGTCCGGCCGCCGTCGGACGAGCGGAAGACGCGCGCGCCCGCCGGGCCGCCGGTCCCGAACCACGCGCGCCCGCCGGGGCCGACCGCGATGCAGGTGCCGCTGGCGGCGAACGCGCCCTCGCCTTCGAGCGCGGGCGGCATCCCCGAGGCGGGAGTCTCCTCCCACGTCCGGCCGCCGTCCGAAGTCCTGATGACGAGGAACCGGCCGCCGACGGGGTCGCTCAGGGCGATGCCGTGGTCGCGGTCCCAGAAGGCCATCGCGTCGAAGAAGGCTTCGGGGCGCGTGTTCTTGAATTGCAGCTCCCAGCGGCGCCCGCCGTCCGTCGTCTTGTAGACGCGCGAGCGGTCGCCGGGGCCGATTGATAGGAGGTAGGCTGTCCGGGCGTCGAAGGCGTCCACGTCGCGGAAGTCCAACTCCTCGGCGCCGGGCACCGTCGCCGCCTTCCACGTCCGGCCGCCGTCAATTGTCCGCAGATAAGTCCCGCGCTCGCCGCTCGCCCACGCGACCGAAGGGCTGACGGCGCTCACGCCGCGCAGCCGCACCGCGACCCCGCTCGGCCGCACCTCCCAGTCGGAGCCGAGGGCCGCGCCCCCGCCTAAAGCGAAGAGCAGCGCGAGGACGACGGCCTTGAAGATACTCGGTCGTGTCATAAGTCTGACCCGAAGTGTTTCTTTTAACTCGCGCCCATCATACCAGAGCGGCCCGATGCTCTATACTCTGTGCGTGGAAGACCCGACGCCTCGCACCGACGCCGCCGACGACAGGGACACCGCCGCCCCGCCGCCCCCGGCGAGCGGGCCGACGTCGCCCGCCAAGCCTCTTCCCATCAAACGAATCCTCCTCGCCGCCGTGCTCGTTTCGGCGGCGCTCTCCGGCCTCGTCTACTACAGGTCGGGGCGGCTGCCTTCGGTCAGCCTGCCGGGCCTCGGCGGCTCGTCCGACGCCGGCCGGGCCGCGCCGGTTGACCCTTACGTGGCCGCCGTCCGCAAGTCCGAGGAGGGGCGCGGCGAGCCCGTCGGGCGGAAGGCCGAGATAGAGATTCCGCCGGAGCTTAAACACTACGCGGAGCGTCGCCGCTTCCTCGCCATACAGGTCGCTGCGTGGGAGGAGTCGCGCGCGCCCATCCCGCACGACTTCGCGGAGCTTGTGAGGCAGACGGGCGAAGGCGACCGCCTCGTCCTGCTCCCGATGCTCGGGCGCGGCTACGTGCTCTACGGCGTCGGGCTCGCGGCGCCCGAGGAGTTGACGCACTACGACCGCGCGAGCCGCAAGAGCGTGCCGCTGTTCGCGGGCGAGGCGGAGTTGACGGCCGAGCAGGAGCGTCTGAATGAGTCGGAGAAGACACTAAAGGAACGCGACGCCGAGTTGCGGACGCAGCTCCGCCAGTTGCCGAAGGCGGACAGGCCCTCGCGGGCGATGCTCAACGAGCTGATAGCGCAGGCCGGGAGGGAACTGGCGGTCGTGTCGAAGAGGAAGGCGCTCGTCGGCTCGTTCTACAAGACGGCGAAGGGGCGGCGCCTCCTGTTCGACGAGTACGCGACGCTGGCCGAGCGCGCGCGCGCCTTCGACGGAAGGGCTTTCGATTTGAGCGACGCGGCGGGGCGGAAGGAGTTCAAGGCGCGGCTCCTCGGCTACGTGAGCCCCGCGGCGCGGGCTTTAATCGAGGAGTTGGGCGTCGCCTACGAGGAGAAGTTCAAAAGGCCGCTCCCGGTGACTTCGCTCGTGAGAACCGAGGAGTACCAGCGCCAGCTCGGCGAGGCCGGCAACCCGAACGCCACGCGCATAGACGTGCCGCCGCACACGACGGGCCAAGCCTTCGACATCTACTACGGCCACATGACGGCCGACGAGCAGCACTTCGTCATGGGCGAGCTGGCACGCCTCGAACGCGACGGCCGCGCCGAATCCCTGCGCGAAGAGCGCGACCACTACCACGTCTTCGCCTTCGCCGACGGCCGCCCCCCCGCCGAAGAGACCATAAGAAGCGTCCTCCGCGGCGAGCCCCCCGCCAGAAGAGAAGAGAAGAAGACGGAAGCCAAGAAGGCCGAAACGAAGAAGGCCGAAACGAAGAAGGCCGAGACAAAGAAGGCGGGGGCGAAGAAGGCGGGTAAGAGGTCTTCCCGCAAGTGAAAGGGCCGCGCCGGACGCGGGTCACGGCGCGGCCCTCCTGCGAAGGCTAACGGCGTCGAAGGCTCGCCCGCGCGGGGCTAGAGCCTCAGATTGCCGTTGGTGTTGCCGTTAGTATTCCCGTTCGTGTTGCCGTTCGTGTTGCCGTTGGTATTGCCGTTGGTGTTCATGTTCCCGTTGGTGTTCATGTTGCCGTTGGTGTTCATGTTGCCGTTGGCATTACCGTTGGTGTTGCCGTTCGTATTGCCGTTCGTGTTGGTGTTGCCGTTGGTGTTGCCGGCCTTGCACCTTTCGCGGCAGGTGCGCTGGGCCTCCTGGCAGGCGGCCTGGTTGGCGTTGGCCGCGCGGCGGCAGTCCTGATAAGTGCGCGTGCAGTTCTGCTCGCACTGTCCGCGCTGGCTCTGCCCGGCGGTGCGCGGCGCGACGACGAAGGCCACCCCCAGCGCCAGCGCCAGAACAGTCAGTAAAAGGTTCGCGTCTCTCTTCTCCACGGTTCTTTACCCTCCTCCAAGACAAAAAATTTCCTGCGCGGGCCGGGGGACGCGCCCGCGCGCCTTACGGGGGAAGTCGCTGGGAGAGCAAGGGGCTTCCTTTTGTGAGCGTCGCCGCTCTTTTACCACATTCCCAGCCGCCGCGAAGTCCGCTTCCGGACGCACCCCGCGGAGACTTGCCGGAAGGTTGACTCCGCCGGATGCCGACTTTGCTAAAGGGCGGCGTGTTATGCGAGAATCCTCCCGCGCGCCTGTAGCTCAGTGGATAGAGCACCTGTCTCCGGAACAGGGGGTCGCAAGTTCGATTCTTGCCAGGCGCACCACCCACCCAACTCCTCCAAGTGCCGCCCCCAACTGTAGTCAGCCGCCCACTTAATCAGCTTCGCCTGACGGTTTCTGGCGGGCGTCAGCCTTAGCCTGCCTTCGACGCCGTGCTCGGCGGCGGGCACGGCATAAAGCGTCTCGGTCGCCGGGCAGAACGCGACGAAGTAATCGGCCTCGCCGGCCCTGTATGACCGGCGCGTGAGTCCCGCGCCGGGCTGCCGGCGCTGGCTCTTGTAGATGACGCAGCCGTTGCTGACCCAGGCCGTCTTGACTTGAATCTTGAGAAGCCTCAGCCCGGCCTCGACGACGAGGTCGTAGCTGGCCCCGGTTCCGAAAGGGATGCTCACGTTAAACCCCGCGTTCAGGTAGGCGCAGAGGACAATTCCCTCCGTCCTGTTGCCGCGCTCGAATTTGTACATATAGTTCCTCACAACTCTTTGAACGAACGTGAGTGCGATGTGGGTGGGAGTCGGTAGATACCACAGACTCCGTCCCTTTTCCAGAGATAACAGACTTGTAAATTCTTAACTGACGGCCGACCCGTTCAGGTTCGCTGCTGGCAAACGCCTCACCCACCGTTTATCATCGGGGTAATCTTGAATCATAAGCAGATGAAGTTTGGGGCTGGAGGGTTCATGCGAAGATTTGGTGTGTGCGGCCTCGCGTTGGCCGTGGTGTTTGTGGCGTCGCCCGTGGGGGCGGTGCGCGCGCGGCAGGCGGGGGCGGCTGCGGCGCCCGCCGTCGCCGTGTCGCCGGGCTTCGTGGAGGAGCGGCGCGCGGCCGAGCGCATCACGGCGGAGAGGCTGAAGGAGATTCTATACTTCATCGCCTCGGACGAGATGGCGGGGCGCGACACGCCCTCGCAGGGCCTCGACGCGACGGCGCAGTACATCGCCGACCGCCTCAAGAAGCTGAAGGTCAAGCCGGCCGGCGACAAGGGCTCTTACTTCCAGCGCATCACGCTGCGCAGCACGCTCGTTGACCGCGAGAAGACGCAGGCCGCCCTCGGCGCGCAGGTCTTCAAGTTCGGGCAGGACTTCCTCGCGGGGGGCCGCGCGAGCGGCGAGGCCGAGGGGCAGGTCGTCTACGCGGGCCACGGCTGGGTGGTGAAGTCGAAGAACATCGACGCCTACGAAGGGCTCGACGTGCGCGACCGCATCGTCGTCGTCTCGGGCGACGGCGCGGCGCTGCCGCCGGGCCTGACGGCGGCCGAGCTGCAAAGCCTCCCCGGCGGCGACTGGGAGACGCCCGTCAGCTACGCCCGCAAGCACGGCGCGAAGGGGCTCGTCCTCATCCCTCGCAACTTCCAGCGCCGCTGGCTCTACGGCGCCTTCTCGGCGGGCCGCGCCAGCTACAAGGTCGTCAAGCCGGGCAAGGGCCTCGGCGCCGAGGAGGAGTCCGACGAGGAGGAGGAAGGCGAGCCGACCGCGGTCGAGGGGCACGACCTACCAGCCGTCATCCCCTCGTACGCGATGCTCAACGCGCTGTTCGCGGGCGAGGAGGCCGACGGCGCGCGCGTGCTGCGGGCCGCGACCGGCGGCGAGCCCGTCAAAGGCTTCGCGCTCGACGCCTCGAAGCGCCTGCGCCTGAGCGTGCAGTTGACGGAGCAGGAGGCGACGACGCAGAACGTCGTCGGCGTGCTCGAAGGGCGCGACTCGAAGCTCAGGCGCGAGTACGTGGCGCTCGGCGCGCACTACGACCACGTCGGCGTCGGGCGGCCCGACCAGAGCGGCGACCGCATCTACAACGGGGCGGACGACGACGGCTCGGGCACCACCGCCCTGCTCGCGATGGCCGAGGCGTGGTCCAAGGGCCGGCGCCCGAAACGCTCCATCCTCTTCGTCTGGCACGCGGCCGAGGAGAAGGGCCTGTGGGGCTCCGAGTACTTCACCGACTACCCGACGGTGCCGCTCGGGCAGGTCGTCGCGCAGCTCAACATCGACATGATCGGGCGCAGCAAGGCGCCCGGCGACACGAAGCCAGCCAACAAGATGCTGACCGGCCCCGACGAGATTTACGTCATCGGCTCGCGCATGATGAGCACCGAGCTGGGCGGGCTGACGGAGGCCGTCAACCGCGCCTACCTCGGCCTCAACTTCAACTTCCACTACGACCAGCCGGGCGACCCCGAGCGCCTCTTCTCCCGCAGCGACCACTACAACTACGCGCGCAAGGGCATCCCCATCGTCTTCTTCTTCGACGGCGTCCACGAGGACTACCACAAGCCCTCGGACAGCCCCGACAAGATTGATTACGAGAAGATGACGAAGGTCACGCGGACGGTCTTCCTGCTCGCGACGGAGCTGGGGAACGCGCCGCGGCGCCCGGTTGTCGACAAGCCGCTCCAGTCGGCGACGACGGAGCGTTGAGGCCGGGTGGGCTTGCTTGACACCGCGTCGGGGCAGCGTGTAATTTGTTGCGCACTGTTCGCGGGCCGTTAGCTCAGTTGGTAGAGCAGATGACTCTTAATCATCGGGTCGTAGGTTCGAGTCCTACACGGCCCATCGCAAACATAAAGGGGGCGCCTCCTGGAAGGCGCCCCCTTCGCTATTGGTTAAATCGTCAGTCGTCAGCTATCAGTTTTCGTCTTTACTGATGACCGGCAACTGATAACTTCTTTTCAGCGTTCGGTCGTGCGCTCTCCGGCGGCGCCTTTAATCTGGCCGGTGCCTTGTCCGGCGGTGCCTTCTTCTGTGCGGCCTTCGCCGAAGCCTTCTTCGGCCGTGCGCGTTTGGCCCTCGCCTGCGTTGCCGGAGTTCGAACCCTCGCCCGTTGACTCCTTCTTCGGGAAGCTCTCGCCCTGCTGTCCTGCCATCGTGCTCACCTCCTGTCGAATCCGCCGCCCTTTGTACGGGATGCGTGCGCGTCGAAGTACCGTCGTGCCCATCCCGGCAACGTTCATGCCCCGAGGGAGCGGGAACAAAAGCGCGCCGCGCGCGTGTAAGACGCCACCATGAGAGAGCAAGTGAACGAGACGGTCGTCTGTCTGTGCTGCGGGGCGCGCGCCGCCGACGTGGCGCCCGCGCCGCGCGACGCGGGCGTGACGTGGCGCGGCGAGAGGCGGGTGGAAAGCTTCACGCGCGAGAGGGGCGCGGCCCCGCGCCGCCGGTCCGGCCTCGCTTACGGGGCGGGCTACGCGGGCCTCGCTTACCTCTTCGCCTTCTCGTTCGGCCCGCCGTGGGGCTGGGGGTTCGGCTTCACCGTCATCAACCCTTACGGCGTGCCGCGGCTCATCCCGCTCTGGTCGCTGTGGGCGCCGATGGCGTTGGTGCTCGCGTTCGCGGCGGCGCGCGCTCTCGACACGTCGCGCGACAAGGAGGGCGCGCTCCAGGCCCTCTTCGGCTTCTTCGTCGGCCTCTTCGGGACGCTTCTCCTGACGCTGTACGTGTGGGTGCCGGGCTGGCTCCCGGCCGTGCTGTAGGGTGCGCGCCGCGCTCAGAAGAATAGGGCGCTGACGCCCCTGTAGAGCCAGAAGGAGAGGGCGGAGATGAGCGCGGCCAGCGGAATCGTCAGTACCCACGCCCAGACGATGCGGCCCGCGACGCCCCACTTGACGGCGGAGAGGCGCCGCGTGGCGCCGACGCCGACGATGGCGCCCGTGATGGTGTGAGTGGTCGAGACGGGGATGCCGCCGAAGGTGACGCCGATGATGCCGAGCGCGGCGGCCGTCTCGGCGCTGAAGCCGCCGACGGGCTTGAGCTTCGTGATGCGCGAGCCCATCGTGTGGACAATTCTCCAGCCGCCCGAGAGCGTCCCCAGTCCGATGGCCGCGTGGCAGATGAGGACGACCCAGAGCGGGATGTCGTTCGAGGCGTTGCGGTCGAGGTTCGAGGCGACGAGCACGCCCGCGATGATGCCCATCGTCTTCTGCGCGTCGTTGCCGCCGTGGCCGAGGCTGAAGAGCGCGGCCGAGACGAGCTGGCCCTTGCGGAAGAAGCGGTCCACGCGGTGCGGCGACCAGCGGCGGAAAATCCACATCACCGCCACCATGATGGCGAAGCCCATCAGCGCCCCGATGAGCGGCGAGAGCACGATGAAGACGAGCGTCTTCGTCCACCCCGACGGCAGGATCACGCCGACCCCCGACGCCGCCACGGCCGCGCCCGCGTAGCCGCCGACGAGCGCGTGCGACGAGCTGGACGGGATGCCGTAATACCACGTGATGAGGTTCCACGCGATGGCCCCGGCCAGCCCGCACAGCAGCACCCAGAGCTGCCAGTCGGCGGGGATGGCCTTGATGTCAACCATGTCCTTCCCGATGGTCTTGGCGACGGCCTCGCCGAGCACGAGGAAGGCGACGAAGTTGAAGAAGGCCGCCCAGACGACGGCCGCGCCGGGCGAGAGGACGCGGGTCGAGACGACGGTGGCGATGGAGTTGGCGGCGTCGTGGAAGCCGTTGATGTAGTCGAAGATGAGCGCGACCAGGACGATGAGTGCGACGAAGATCAGCGTGGTTGTCTCGTTCATCGCTTGTCTTAGGCGTGCTTGATGATGACGCTTTCGATGATGTTGGCGACGCGCTCGCAGCGGTCCACGGCGTTCTCCAGCTTCTCGTAGATGTCCTTCCACTTGATGAGGTTCAGGGTGTCGGGGGTGCCGCGGAAGAGGTCGCCGATGGCCTCGTGGTAGAGGTCGTCGGCGACGTTCTCAAGGCGGTGGACTTCGACGAGGCGGGGCATGATGTCGCCCGGCCGCTCAAGCCTTGAGACTATCTCCCGGAGCTCGACGGCCATCCCCGCCAGCACCTCGCCGAAGCGGCGCGCGTAGTCGGTGCTGCCCGCGACGTTGTACATGACCATCGCCCGCGCCGCGTCGTCGATGAAGTCCACGATGTCGTCGAAGCCGCCCGCCAGCATGTAGATGTCCTCGCGGTCGAAGGGCGTGATGAAGGAGGAGTTGAGCTTGGTGACGATGGAGTGCGTCAGCTCGTCCGAGGCGTTCTCGATGGCCTTGATGCGCTGAAGGTGCTGGGCGAAGTTGCTCTGGTTGTCGGCGAGCATCTTCGCCAGCGCGGTGGCGGCGTCGTAGATTTGCGCGGTCATCTGCTCGAAGAGGGCAAAGTAATGCGCCTCCCGTGGTATCAGGCTGAAGCGTGCCATAGGCTCCCCCACAAACTGCCGGATTGGGTTGTAGCGAAAGCCGAAATATAGACGAACGCCCCACGCTTGTCTACAGGCAGGACGAACCGCAACTGAATTATGCCCGAATTAAATCCCGCGCCGCCTTCGCGGAAGCAAACGGCCCGAGCGCGCGGCATACGCCCCGTACTCTTCGCCGAACCTCTCGGCCATCATCCGCTCCTCGCTCGGGATGCGTGCGTAAAGCCGCGCCGTCTGGACGGCCCGCGGCACGAGCACCACCCAGTTCGACGCGGCCAGCGAGAGGCCCGCCATGTAGGCGAAGAGCGCCGCGTACATGGGGTGGCGGACGCGCGCGTAGGGGCCGTCGGTGACGAGGCGGTGCACTTCGCGCAGCCGCAGCGAGGCCGACCAGTGGCGCCCGAGCGCGCGGTGGACGAGCGCGAGGTACGCGAGCGACGCCAGAGCGAGGGCCGCGCCCCCGACGCGCAGCCACGCCGGGAGCGGCAGAGACAGCCGCGCGACCCAGCCGGGGTAAAAGGCGTAGGCGAGGACGCTCGCCGGCATCACGACATCCATCGCCGACCCCGCGCGCGAGTTCCAGCGGCCCTCGCGCTCGATGTCCGCCGCCGAGTCGAAGACCTTGCCGCCCGACCGCATCACCCTCAACCCCTCGCGCACGCGCAAGACGGCGAAGACGGCGTGGAGCAGTACGACCAATGCCCTGTAAACCCTCTCGTCCGCCAAAGGCATCTCCTTTCACGCGGGAGGATACCACCCGCCGACGCTTTTGCCTTCCACGTCCCTTCGTCGTATGCTCCTGCGCTGGCCCGCTGGGCTTGGGAGAGGCATGGATAAATCGAACTTCGAGCAGGTGGCCGGGCTGATGCGCATGGAGGCCGACGCCATCTCCTGCGCGGCGGGGCGACTCGGGCGCGAGGAGGTCGAGCGCGCCGTCGAGATTCTGGCCGCGTGCCGCGGCAAGGTCGTCACCGTCGGCGTCGGCAAGTCCGGCAACATCGCGCAGAAGATCGCCGCCACGCTCACCAGCACCGGCACCGTCTCCGTCTTCCTCCACCCCTCGGACGCGCTGCACGGCCAGCTCGGCGTGCTCGCGGCCGAGGACGTGGCGCTCGTCTTCTCGAACAGCGGCGAGACGCCCGAGCTGGTCGAACTCCTGCCCTACCTCAAGCACCGCGGCGCGCCCATCATCGCCGTCGTCGGCGACACCGACTCGACGCTCGCGCGCAAGGCGGACGTGGCGCTGGCCGCCTCCGTCGATCAGGAGGCGTGCCCGCTGAACCTCGCGCCGACGGCGAGCACGACCGTCGCCCTCGCCGTCGGTGACGCCCTGGCGATGACGCTGATGAGTCTGAAGCGGCTGACGCCCGAAGACTTCGCGCTCAACCATCCGGGCGGGCGCCTCGGCAAGCGGCTCATGCTGCGCGTCTCGGACCTGATGCACGCGGGCGCGGAGAGCCCTTCCGTCGGCGCCTCGGCCACGCTGCTCGAAGTCGTCGGCCGCATCGGCCGCGGCGGGCTCGGGGCCGTCAACGTGCTCGACCACGAAGGAAGGCTCGTCGGCATCATCACCGACGGCGACGTGCGGAGGACTTTGCAGAAGGGCAGGCTCGCGGACCTCGAAGGCGTGACGGCCGGCGAGATGATGACGCGCGAGCCGGTCGTCGTCCGGCCCGACCTGCTCGCGCACGACGCGCTGCAACTGATGGAGAACCGACCCTCCCAAATCTCCGTCCTACCCGTAGTCGGCGCGGACGGCCTCTGCGTCGGCCTCCTGCGCCTCCACGACATCGTGCGGAGCGGGCTTTAAATAAAGATGAAAGTCGTCAAGGTTTGTTCTTACGTCTGCGCGCTGGCGCTCATCTTCGCTTCGGCGGTCGAGTCGCGTGCGCAGGGCGAGCGCGTGACTCCGGCGGGCGACGTTGTCGTCGTGCTTAACGAACAGTTTTTGAATTCGCTTTTGGAGGCGGTCGCGTCGCAGCCGGAGCCGCCTTCGTTCCCGTTGGGCAAGGGGGAGGGGAAGTGCGCGAGCCGCGTGACGCTTCTGCCGGAGGCGTCGGGCGTGCGCACGGCCGTGCGCTTCGAGGGCGGGCGCATCACGGCGCCGGTCGCCTTCCGCGGCTCCTACCAGGCGCCGCTCGTCGGCTGCCTGAACTTCGAGGGCTGGGCCGACACCGCCTTCGACCTCGCCTTCGACGAGTCCCGCCAGTCGCTCGGCGCGCGCATCACCGTCCGCCAGTTGAAGCTCAAGAATGTGCCCACCTCCGTCATCGGCGGTGGCCTCAGCGGGCTCGTGCAGGACGCGATAGACGAGCGCGTCAACCCGGTCGAAATCCTCCGCGCCGAACAACTCGGCGCGCGCATCCCGGTCACGCGCGGCGGCGGCGGAAGCGAGCTGCGCCTGCGCGCGCGCAACGTCCAGCACGAAGTGGTCGGCAAGGAGCTGCGCCTGCGCATCGCCTACGAGATAGTTCAGGCGCGGTAGAAGCAACCGAACTCCGCGCCGCCGCATTCTAAGCGGGAGATTGCAGACAGTTCCGCCCCACCCTCTCGACGGGAGGAAGTCATGCGCCTAAAGCATTCCGCTCCTTCGACGCTCGTTAAAAGTCTCGTGCCCTCCTTCGCAGTCCTCGCCGCGCTCTTCATCCTGACAATCGTCGCGCCGGGCGGCGCCGCGCAGGAGAAGGCGGGCGAGCCGACGCCGGGCTCCTTGCAGATTCTCGACGCGTCGGGCAAGCCGCGCGGCTTCTGCCCGCTGCGCCGCACAGACGTGCGCGCCGACGTGGCCGGCTTCATCGCCCGCGTCAACGTCACGCAGGAGTTCGAGAATTCCTTCGACGAGAAGATAGAGGCCGTCTACACCTTCCCGCTGCCGCAGGGCGCGGCCGTTGACGAGATGACGCTGAAGGTCGGCGCCCGAACGGTCAAAGGGAAAATCATGCGGCGCGAGCAGGCGCAGGCCGTCTACGACGCCGCGCGCTCCGCGGGGCAGGTCGCCTCGCTCTTGGACCAGGAGCGCCCGAACGTCTTCACTCAGTCGGTCGCCAACATCATGCCGGGCGAGCGCGTCACCGTCCGCATCAGCTACGTCGAGACGCTCAAGTACGAAGCCGGCACCTACGAGTTCTCGTTCCCGACCGTCGTCGGCCCGCGCTACATACCGGGCGCCGCGAAGGTGCCCGACGCCGCGCGCGTCACGCCGCCCGTCATGCCGAAGGACACGCGCGCCGGCCACGACATCACAGTCGAGGTCGCGCTCGACGCCGGCCTGCCGATTGACGGGCTGAAGTCCGTCTCGCACGAGATTGAGGTGGAGAGGCCCGCGCCGGGTCGCGCGCGCGTGAGGCTTAAGAATTTAACGGCGATACCCAACAAGGACTTCGTGCTGCGCTACGACGTGGCGGGCGGCCGGGTCGGCGACGCGCTGCTCACGCACAGGGGCGCGCGCGGCGGCTATTTCACCTTCATCCTCCAGCCGCCCGAGCGCGTCGCGCCCGCCGACGTGACGCCGAAGGAGCTGGTCTTCGTCCTCGACACCTCGGGCTCGATGAACGGCTTCCCCATCGAGAAGGCGAAGGAGTCGATGCGCCTCGCGCTCGAAGGGCTCAACCCGCAGGACACCTTCAACCTCATCACCTTCGCCGGAGACACGCACGTCCTCTTCCCCGAGCCCGTGCAGGCGACTCAGGAGAATCTTGAGAAGGCGAAGCTCTTCCTCGAAGGGCGCCGGGGCGAAGGCGGCACGGAGATGATGAAGGCCGTCAAGGCGGCGCTCGACCCTTCCGACGCGCAGGGCCACGTCCGCGTCGTCTGCTTCATGACGGACGGCTACGTCGGCAACGAGTTGGAAATCATCAACGAGGTGCAGAAGCACCCGAACGCGCGCGTCTTCGCCTTCGGCATCGGCGGCGCCGTCAACCGCTTCCTCCTCGACAAGATGGCCGAGCAGGGGCGCGGCGAGGTCGAATACGTCTCGCTCAACGACGACGGCTCGGCCGCCGCGCGCCGCTTCCACGAGCGCGTCCGCAACCCCCTGCTCACCGACATCACGATTGACTGGGGCGGCCTGCCCGTCGCGGACGTGTACCCGAAGGCCGTGCCCGACCTCTTCGCGGCCAGGCCCGTCGTGCTGACGGGCCGCTTCACGGGCGCGGCGCGCGGCGTCGTGCGTCTGAGCGGGCGCGCGGGCGGCGCCCATTTCGAGCGCGAGATACGGGTCGAGTTGCCGGAGTCGCGGCCGGAGCACGACGTGCTCGCCACCCTCTGGGCGCGCAGGCGCGTGGACGAGCTGACGGCCGAGGACTTCATCGGCGCGCAGCGCGGGAAGGTGCGCGCGGACCTGCGCGAAGCGGTCACGAATCTCGGGCTGGAGTACGGTTTGATGACGCAGTACACCTCCTTCGTCGCCGTCGAGGAGATGACCTACACTGACGGCGGCACGCCGCGCCGCGTCGAAGTCCCCGTCGAGCTGCCCGAAGGGATGGCGCAGCAGCAGGCAGGCTTCGGGGCGAACGCCTCGGTCAACCACGCGCTCATGTTCGGCGGGGGCAGACAAATGGTGAGGTCCCTTACCCTCACGCCCAACGGCCCCCCGACAGTCATCCTCTCCGCGCAGCCCCAGCCCACGCCCACGCCTGCGACGCCGACGGCCGTCGCCCCCGTGCAGGAGCACAGGGTGCAGGCCGTGGAGGCGGACGAGAAGAGCATGTTGCTGATTAATACCGGCGGGATAAGGAAGCTGCACCCGTCACTCGCCGCCGTCGCCGAACGGCTCAGGAAGCAGGACGCGAAGCCGGGCGAGGGCGAGTCGAAGTTCGTGCGCGCGGGCAAGGCCGAGGTGCAAATCTGGCTCAACGAGAAGACGCCGGAAATCCTCGCGCAGCTCAAGGCGCTCGGCTTCGAGCTGCTGCTCGACCCGCAATCGGCCAAGCTCGTCATCGGCCGCCTGCCCGTCGAAAAGCTCGCCGCGCTCGCCGAGTTGAAGGCCGTCCGCTACGTCGCACCACAGCAGTAAAAAGGGTGTCGGGTGTCAGGGGCCGGGGGCCGGGTTAAAGCAACTAGTCT
>DASZEK010000083.1:0-31569 GCA_035941045.1 Pyrinomonadaceae bacterium
AGCCAGCGCGACAGTTGCCCCTCCTCCATCGTCGGGGACAGTTTCGGCATCACGACCTGCGTAGCCATTCGGTTTCCCTCTTCAGTCTAAGTACGCCACTTCGCGGACGGCGGCGACGACGGCGGCGACATCGGGCAGGGCCAGCCGCTCAAGGTTCTTGGCGTAGGGCATGGGCGCGTCGGCGCCGGAGAGGCGCTTGACGGGGGCGTCGAGGTGGTCGAAGGCGCGCTCCATGATCTGGGCGCTGATCTCGGCGGCGACGCCGCAGAACTGGTGCGACTCCTCGACGATGACGACGCGGTTCGTCTTCTTCACCGACTCGATGATGGTGTCGGTGTCGAGCGGGCGGATGGTGCGCGGGTCGATGACCTCGACGGAGACGCCCTGCTTCTCAAGCTCCTCGGCCGCCTTCAAAGCAATCGGCACCGTGACCGAGCGGGCGACGATGGTCGCGTCCGTGCCCTCGCGCTTCACGTCCGAGACGCCGAGCGGGATGAGGAAGTCCTCCGTATCGGGCACCTCGCCCTTGTTGCCGTACATGCGCTCCTGCTCTAAGAAGATGACGGGGTCGTCGTCGCGGATGGCGCTCTTCAGGAGCCCCTTGGCGTCGGCCGGCGTCGAGGGCATGACGACCTTCAGGCCGGGGAAGTGCGCGTACCAGCTCTCCAAAGCCTGCGAGTGCTGCGAGGAGACTTGATAGGCCGAGCCGTTCGGGCCGCGGAAGACGATGGGGATTTTGAACTGGCCGCCGGACATGTAGCGCATCTTGGCGGCCGAGTTGATGATCTGGTCGGTGGCGAGGATGGAGAAGTTGAAGGTCATGAACTCGATGATGGGGCGCAGGCCCACCATCGCCGCGCCGACGCCGAGGCCGGCGAAGCCGAGCTCCGTGATGGGCGAGTCGATCACCCGCTTGTCGCCGAACTCGTCGAGCAAACCCTTCGAGACTTTGTACGCGCCCTGGTAGGCGGCGACCTCCTCGCCCATCAGGAAGATGTTCTCGTCGCGGCGCATCTCCTCCCGCATCGCCTGATTGAGCGCCTCGCGAATCGTGATGACAGCCATTCAAACCTCCGGACAGAATTTCAATTCACGAGATGATGAAGTTGTGCGTGACCCGCTAGGAAGTCGGCCTCTCATCGTCCCGGCTTGATGGGGTTGGCGTAGATGTCCGTGAACAGTTCCTCGGGCGCGGGCTCGGGGCTCTCGTCGGCGAACTTGACGGAGCGTTCGACCTCGGCGCGCACGCGGTCTTCAATCTCCTTGAAGCCGGCGTCGTCGAGGACGCCTTCTTCGCGCAGCGTCGTGGAGAAGACCTTGATGGGGTCGCGCTCCTGGTAACGCTCTATCTCGGCGCGCGTGCGGTAATGGCCGGGGTCGGACATCGAGTGGCCCATGAAGCGGTAGGTGCGGACTTCGAGCAGCGACGGCGAGCCGTCCTTGCGCGCCCGCTCGACGGCGCGCAGCGTCGCGTCGCGGACGGCGAGCACGTCCATGCCGTCGACGAACTCGCCCTCCATGCCGTAGGCGGCGGCCTTCTTCGACACGTCGCTCAGAGACATGGCGCGCGCCAGCGAGGTGCCCATGCCGTACTGGTTGTTCTCGCAGATGTAGATGCAGGGAATCTTCCAGAGCTGCGCCATGTTGAGCGACTCGTGGAAGGCGCCCTGGTTGACGGCGGCCTCGCCGAAGTAGACGAGGCAGACCGCGTCGGTGCCCTTGTACTTGGCGGCGAAGGCGACCCCGGTCGCCAGGGGTATCTGGCCGCCGACGATGCCGTGGCCGCCGAGGAAGTGGTTGTCGGCGTCGAAGAGGTGCATCGAGCCGCCCTTGCCCGCCGAGCAGCCGCCGGCCTTGCCGAACAGCTCGGCCATCACCTCGTCGGGCGAGGTGCCCATGACGAGCGCGTGGCCGTGGTCGCGGTAGCTGGTGATGGCGTAGTCGTCCTTGCGCAGCGCGCCCAGCGTGCCGACGGCGACGGCCTCCTGGCCGATGTAGAGGTGGCAGAAGCCGCCTATCTTGCCGAGCGTGTAAGCCTCGGCCGACTTCTCCTCGAAGCGGCGGATGAGGACCATCTGGTAGAGCATGCGGAGCAGCGTCTCGCGGTCCACGTTGCCGACGTGCTTGCGCTGCTCTTCGAGGCGGTGCTCGTGCTCCTCGCGCAACTCGGCTTGCTCGGGCGCACCGTCCTCGCGCTCGGCGACGGCCGCGCCCGCGGCCTGGTCCTGCTCGCCGCGCGGCTTCAAGGGAGTAACTTTAAGTTCGCTCATGGTCTCGACTCTTTCGCGCCCGAAGGCCCCGCCGCAGAAAGGCGGGCGCGTCCGGCTCGTTGTCAGCGGCCCGAAAACTACTCGAAAGTTATTGCTCAGTGGTTACGGCGACAGATTATACGCGAGGCGCGAGCCGCGCGCAAAAACGATTAGCGAGACAGTGGTTTTCAACACAGAGGGCGCTAAGAATACACGGAGGGCGCGGGGAAAAGCTTAATGCCTTCCCCCGTGCCCTCCGTGTGTACTCCGCGTCCTCTGTGTTGAAAACCCCTGTCCCGCTAATCTTAACGCGCGCCCTCGAAGGCGAGCAGGCGGAGGCTTGAGGCGGCGGACGAGACTTTGCGGGCGGACTTGTCGAGGCGCATGTTGCGCGCGGCGGCGGCGAGGAGGTCGTCGGCAATCTCGCCGTCGGCGGGGAAGCAACTGACGCCGATGCTGATGCCGAGTCGGGTCGAGCGGCCGGTGCGGACGGGGAACTGGTGCGACTCGACGGCGGCGCGGATGCGCTCGGCGACGAGGGCGGCGACTTCGGCGGGCGCCGTCGGCATAATGGCGATGAACTCGTCGCCGCCCTGGCGCGCGAGCACGTCCATCTGCCGCATCTGCCGCTTGATGACGCCCGCCACGGACGCCAGTATGCGGTCGCCGACGCCGTGGCCGAGGCTGCTGTTGAACTCCTTGAAGTCGTCGATGTTCAGAGAGAGGACCGAGATGGGCTCGCGCCCGTGCCGCTGACACTCGGCCACGCGCTGCTCAAGCATGAGGTGGAGGGCGCGCGCGTTCGGCAGCCCCGTCAGCGGGTCGGTCAGCGCGCTCTCCTTCGTCCGCTCGAACATGAGGGCGTTGCCTATCGCGCTCGAAGCGTGGAGGCAGACGGATTCGAGCAGGCGGACGTGTTCGGCCGTGTAGGATGCGAGCGTGCGCGAATAGAGCGTCACGGCGCCGAAGGCCCCGTCCTCGCGCACGAGCGGCGAGACGAGCACGCCGCGAACCTGCCCGGCGATGTCTTCGGGCACGCCCGCCATGTCAAGCTCGGGCGAGGTGTTGCACATCGTCCGAGCGTTCGCTATCACCCAGCCCGTGATGCCTTCGCCGACGTTGACCGAGCGGCCCGCGAAGAACTCGGCGTCAACGCCCGAGGCGTGCGCCGCGCGGGCCTTGCCCGTCCTCTCGTCCACGACGAAGACGACGCAGGTGTCGGAGGGCACGATGGCTCCGAGCTTGCTGGCGACGAGCGCCAGCGTGTCCTGCAAGTTCAAAGAGGCGCCGATGGTCTGTGCTATCTCGTGCAGGGCGGCGACCTCGCGCTGCGCCTCCGTGATGGAGCGGAAGCCGGAGGCGTGGTCGGTCGCGCCCATCTCGTCGGGCGCGAGCCCGGCGTCGGGCCGCGCGCCGGTCATCGACGGCGCGGGCTCCGGCGAAACCTGCTCGCGCTTGTCCTGCTCGGCGATGAGCGTGTCGAGGTGGTCGATGTTCGCAATAAACTTCTCGACGACGCGCGGGTCGAAGGAGCTGCCGGCCATCCCCTTCAGGAGCTTGAGAGAGTCGTGGCGCTCCATGCCGACGCGGTAGGGGCGGTCGCAACGCGTCGCGTCGTAGAAGTCGACGACCGAGATGATGCGAGCGACGAGCGGTATCTGCTCGCCGCAGAGGCCGACGGGGTAGCCGGTGCCGTCCCACTTCTCGTGGTGGTGGCGGACGATCTCCTCGACGGGGAAGGGGAAGTTGACGCGGCGGATGATGTCGGCGCCGACGACCGTGTGCGTCTTCATCTTCTCGAACTCGGCCGCCGTCAGCTTGCCCGGCTTGTTCAGGATGTACTCGGGGACGGCCAGCTTGCCAACGTCGTGCAGCAGCGCGCCCGCCTTCAGCGCCTCCTCCTCCGGCGCCGAGACGCCGAGCATCCTCCCCAACTCGACGGCGTAGATTTGCGTGCGGCGGACGTGGCCGTGCGTCGTCTGGTCCTTGGCGTCGATGGCGATGGCGAGCGACTCAATCGTGCTCATGTGCAGCGCCGCCATCTCCTCGGCGTGGCGCAGCTTCTCGGCCTCCGCGCGCCGGGCCTCCTCGGCGTGCTCCTCGCTCAGCCGCGACACGGCGTAGACGAGCGAGACGATGAGCGAGCCCGCGAAGAGGTGCGTCAGCCCGCCGCTCATCGAGGCGGCGTGGAAGAGCGCCGCAGCCGAGGCGAAGGCGAGCTGCGTGGCGCCCGTCCAGACGAGGTTCCGGCCGCGGAACGGCGAGAGGGATTCGCCCGCCTCCTCGCGGACGAAGGCGGCGAGCACGCCCGTCCGCAGGAGGCTCTGAGCGAAAGCCAGCAGGCTCAAAGGGATGAGCAGCAGTTGTTGCGAAAGGCCCGGCCCGGCGCCGACTCGTTCGAGCCAGAGCGAAGACAGGAGCAGGTAGACCGAGCCCGCGACGAAAGTCGTGACGGCCGCCGCCGAAACCGACAGCGCCTTCAGACGCTTGCGCTTCAAGGTCCGGGAGGTGTGAAGCCCGTCGGCCGCGGCCAAAAGCGTCGCGGCGCCCGCCCCGTAAGTTAAGAGGGCAAGGAGGATAAAGGCGTCGGCGACGGACTTGCGCCAGACCGAGGCGTTGCCCGTAAACAGGAGCGGCAGCGTGAACCGGCCCGCCACCAGCGTCAAAACGAGGAGCGCGCCCAGCCAGCCGAGCCCCGTCCAGCCGAGTGCGCTCACCCGGCCGAGCGAAAAAATCAGACAGCCCAACGCCGACGCCTCGAACGCGAGCAGCAGGGCGAGACTCCTTCGTGTGTGTGACATGGCAGACGAGAGAAGGGCTGAAAAGGCTGATAAGTCTGGGAAATTGACGCTTTTGCAAAAAGGCTGGGAGAAAACTGCAAGCCGGACGGGCCAACAACGTTGGCACAAACAAAATAACGATTTTCAGGCCAGCAGTCAAGGCGACAAGCGGGGCGGGCGGCGCGAAAAAATCGTGTAAATCCCCCCGTTCTTGTGCTAAATTGCGCCGCGAAAGGCCGTGAGCACAAGAGTTGTGAACCGCTTTTCGTGAGCTACACTCCCTCTGCGTTCCAAGATTTACGGATTTCGGCCGGGCGGGCGTCCTGACCCCGCGGGCCGGAATTATTTAAAAACTGGTCCCGAGCTGTCGCTGCCAGCGTGCCTTCTGGACTTGGCGTGCGAGTCCGCCTCAGCTCCCCAACGAAACTGACCCTCTCCAAAAAGGGTACAGGAGGAAACTCGATGCGAAGAACTTTAGGACTGCTCTCTCTCCTCGCCGTCGCCTTCGTCTGGACGGCCTGCTCGCCGGCCGAGAACACGAACAACGCCAACACGAACACCAACGCCGCGGGCAACACCAACACCACCTCGAACTACAACGCGACGACGACGAACACGACCAACGCGGGCGGCGGCAACACCAGCAACGTGGGCGGCACCACCACCAACGGCGGCGGCGCGACGAACATGAACGGCAACACGTCGGGCGGCAACACCAACACGAACTCCGGCAACCGCAACGCCACCGGCAACACGGGCGGCAACACGGGCGGCAACGCCAACCGCCCCGCCAACAGGAACTCGTAAGACTCCGGTCACGACCCACACTCCGCGCCGAGGCGCGCCGTGTTGGCGGCGCGCCTCTCGCATTTCAGAGAGCCGACGGGAGGGGAGTAAGCACGCCTTGAGTGAGCCACGGGCGGCCGGCCAATTAAGCTGGCGATTCGTTGACGACCCGGCGCAACTCGGCGGCGAGGTCGAAGCCTTGATGAAGGAGGACGTGCTCGGACTCGACACCGAGACGTTCTGGGAGGTGTCGTCGAAACGCTCGCGCCTCTCGCTCGTGCAAATCGCCCCGCCGTCGGGCGACGTGGTCGTCGTTGACGCGCTCGCCACGGGCGTCGAGCCGTTGCGCCCGCTCCTCGAATCTTCGGAAGTCAAACTCGTCGCGCACAACGCGCGCTTCGACGAGGGCGTCCTGCGCGGCGCGGGCGTCGAGTCGCGGGGGCTGCTCGACACCTTGCAGATGGCGCGCTTCGCCCTCAGCCTCACGTCGTACAGCCTCGCCTCCGTCACCGAGCACCTGTTCGGCCTCCCGCTCGACAAGACGCTCCAGACCTCGAACTGGCGCCGCCGGCCCCTCTCGCGCTCGCAGCTCGAATACGCGGCGAAGGACGCGCGGATTGTGCTCGACGTTTACGAGGAGCTGCGCCGACGGCTGGCGGAGGAGGGGAGGCTGGAACTGGCGCTGCGCGTGTCGGAGCTGAGGCCGGCGGCGCCGCGCACGGGCAAGCCGCGGCAGAAGAGGGCGCCGCTGCCGCCCCTCGACCTGACCCCAGAAGAGAAGCGCGTGGTGGCGGGCCTCAAGAAATGGAGGATGGAGTGCGCGCGCACGCGCCGCGTCCCCGTCTACATGGTCTGCCAGGACCGCACGCTCGAACACCTCGCGCGCGAGCGCCCCAAAAGCCTCGAAGCCCTCGCCAACATCTACGGCCTCGGCGAATCCAAAATCACCAACTTCGGCGAAGAAATCCTCCGCGCTTTGAAGGAGACGAAGGAATGAGAAGTTTGACGCCGTAGTAAAGCCCCGAAGGGGCGGAATGAAATAGCCTGGGGCAACGCCCCAGGTTAACGGCACATATAATTTTGGAGCCCTGAAAGGGCGGAATATGTTATTCCGCCCTTTCAGGGCTCCTCTTCTCTACCCATCCGTTACCAGGGGCGGCGCTCGGCCTCCGTCCTCGCTCTGCCCCTGGCTTTTACATGGCGCCCCTGCGGGGCTTGTCTATTGGTAACTCAACTTTCTAACTGCTCGGCGAGTTCAGCCGGGTCGGTGACGGGACGCTGGCAGGTGTAGTTCTCGCAGACGTAGGCCGTGGCGCGACCGCCTTCGGCCCGCCTGTCTTGAAGCAGCGGCACGCGCTCGGCCAGCTTCTCGTCATCTTCGGCGGCGAGGACGACCACCTTGTTCGGGAGGTAGCGGGTCCAGATTTCTTCGGCGAAGGGACGCGCGTCCTCGTAGGGGTCGCCGGGCGAGACGACGACTATTTCCTTCGGCGTGGAGAGATAGAAGTCGAGGGCGCCGAGCGCGTAGCCGAAGGCGCTCGGGTAGCGTTCGAGGGGGTCGCGGACGAGGCGTAGGACGTTGACCGCCTTCCTCTTGTAATCCTCTTCGCCGGTCAGCGTCGAGAGGCGCAGGAGGGCCTCGGCCGCGACCGAGTTGCCCGAGGGCGTCGCGTTGTCGAAGTAGTCCTTGTTGCGGACGATGAGCTGTTCGCCGCTCCGGCCCGTGTAGAAGAACCCGCCGCCGTCCTCGTCCCAGAACTCCTCAATCATCTTCCCGGCGAGGCCGACGGACTCCGTGAGCCAGCGCGCGTCGCCCGTCGTCTCGAACAGCGTGATGAGGGCGCTCAGCACGTACGAGTAATCGTCAAGGAAGCCGACGTGCTTGGCATGCCCGTCCTTGTAGACGTGCAGGAGCAGGCCGTCGCGGCGCAGTCGGGTGAGGACGAAGTCGGCGGCGCGCTCGGCGGCCTGCCGGTAATCTTCGCGGCCGAGCGCGGCGGCGGCCTCGGCGAAGCCCTCAATCATCAGCCCGTTCCAGGCCGTCAGAATCTTCTCGTCGCGGCCGGGCTTGATGCGCCGCTCGCGCGCCTCGAAGAGAGTTTGACGGCTTCGCTCAAGCACGTCGGCGAGCCTCTCCTCGGGGACGTTCGACTCGCGCGCGGCCTCTCCGACGGTGCCGCTGACGTTCAGGATGTTGTGCCCCTCGAAGTTCCCGCCCTCGGTCACGCCGTAGTAGGCGTTGAAGAGGCGCGCGTCGTCGCCGCCGAGCAGGCTCGCTATCTCGCCCTTGTCCCAGACGAAGAATTTACCCTCGACGCCTTCCGAGTCGGCGTCCTGCGTCGAGTAGAACCCGCCGCCCTCGCCGGTCATCTCGCGGAGCACGTAGTCGAGCGTTTCCACGACGACCCCGCGGAAGAAGTCTTCGCGCGTGACCTGAAATGCATGCAGGTAGAGGCGCGAGAGCAGGGCGTTGTCGTAGAGCATCTTCTCGAAGTGCGGGACCAGCCACTCGGCGTCGGTCGAGTAGCGGTGGAAGCCGCCGCCGAGGTGGTCGTACATCCCGCCGCGCGCCATCTTCGTGCAGGTGTGGACGGCCATCCGCAAAGCCTCCTCGTCGCCCGTCCGCTTGTAAGTCCGCAGGAGGAAGTCGAGGTTCATCGAGGAGGGGAACTTGGGCGCGCCGCCGAAGCCGCCGTGCCGCGAATCGTAAGAGCGGGCGAGGGCGTGGCGCGCGGTATCAAGCAGCGAAGTCGAGAGCGAGTCGGCCGACTCGCTCGTGATGTTCATGCGGCGCAGCTCGGAGAGGATTTCCCACGACGACTGCTTCACCTCCTCGGGCCGCGTGCGGTAGGCGTCGGCGACGCCCGCGAGGATGCGCGGGAAGCCGGGCATGTTGTAGCGGTCTTCGGGCGGGAAGTAAGTGCCGCCGTAGAAGGGGACGAGGTCGGGCGTGAGGAAGACGGTCAGGGGCCAGCCGCCGTGGCGCGTCATCATCTGGACGGCGCTCATGTAAATCTGGTCGAGGTCGGGGCGCTCCTCGCGGTCAACCTTGATGTTGACGAAGTTCTCGTTCATCAGCCGCGCGATTTCTTCGTTCTCGAACGACTCGCGCTCCATGACGTGGCACCAGTGGCAGGCCGAGTAGCCGATGCTCAGGAGGATGGGCTTGTCCTCGCTCCGCGCGCGCCCGAGTGCCTCCTCGCCCCACGGGTACCAGTCCACGGGGTTGTGCGCGTGCTGCAAAAGGTAGGGGCTCGTCTCTCCGGCGAGCCGGTTGGTGTGCGTGTGGCCTGACATGGTTTGTTCCCCCCGCGTTCTGTTTGGTTGTGGGGCGATTATGTGCCGGGCGCGCGGTTTGGGCAAACGGGGGCGGCGTTTTGCAATTTCGGCGGGGCGCGGCTAAACTGAATGGCGATTCATTTTTTCAGCATGGAAGCAATTCAGGAGCGCGTGTGATGGAACGTGAAAGCATCGAGATGGACGTGCTGTTCGTGGGCGCGGGGCCGGCTTCGCTGAGCGGCGCGTTTCACCTGGCGAGGCTCGTCCGGGAGCACAACGAGGCGGTGTCGTCGGGTAAGCGGCAGGGCAAGTCGCTCGGCGACATCGAAATCGCCGTCATCGAGAAGGGCGCGACCGTCGGCTCGCACATCCTCTCGGGCGCGGTCATGGACCCGAAAGGGTTGCGCGAGCTGATGCCGGACTTCGTCGAGCAGGGCGCGCCGCTCGAATCGCCCGTCAACGAGGACTACTTTCTTTACCTCACGAAGACGCGCGCCATCAAGTCGCCCGTCACGCCGCCGCCCCTGAAGAACCACGGCTACTACATCGTCTCCTTGAACAAGCTGACGGCGTGGCTCGGCGAGAAGTGCGAGGAGGCGGGCGTCAACATCTTCCCCGAGTTCCCCGGCGCCGAGGTGCTTTACGACGGGGCCGACCGCGTCGTCGGCGTCCGCACGGGCGACAAGGGCATCGACAAGGACGGCCGGCCGAAGCCCAACTTCGAGCCGGGCGTGGACATCCGCGCGAAAGTCACGGTGTTGGGCGAAGGGCCGCGCGGGTCTTTGACGAAGCAGTTGACGCAGCGCCTCAACCTCACGGACGGGCGCGAGCCGCAGGTCTACAGCCTCGGCATCAAGGAGCTTTGGCAACTGCCCGACGACCGCTACCCGGCGGGGCGGGTGACGCACACGCTCGGCTACCCGTCGGACGCGAACACGTACGGCGGCGGCTGGATTTACGGGATGCAGAACAACATCGTCAACCTCGGCTACGTCACGGGCCTCGACTACCGCGACCCGCTGCTCGACCCGCACGCCGAGTTTCAACGCTTCAAGGAGCACCCGTTCCTCGCCAAACTCCTCGAAGGCGGCAAGATGATTCGCTACGGCGCGAAGACGATTGCGGCCGGCGGCTTCTACGCCATCCCGCAGTTCCACGGCGACGGCTTCCTGCTCGTCGGCGACTCGGCCGGCTTCCTCAACGCGCAGCGCCTCAAGGGCATCCACGCGGCCATCAAGAGCGGCATGCTCGCCGCGCAGGCCATCTTCGAGGCGCTGCTCGTCGGCGACTACTCCCGACAGCAGCTCAAGCGTTACCGCCAGCTCGTGCGCGAGAGCTGGATCATCGAGGAGCTGCGCAAGACGCGGAACTTCCACGCCGCCTTCAAGCACGGCCGCTGGGCGGGCCTCGCCAACGCCGGCCTCCAGTTCATCACGGGCGGGCGCTCGTGGGGCCTCTTCGACCGCGCGAGCCTTGAGCCGGGCCACACGGCCTTGAAGCAGCTTAAAGATTACGGCTACCGCGGCGACGACCTCGACCAGCGTTACGGCAAGCTCCGCTTCGACGGCAAGCTCACCTTCAACAAGGTGACGGACGTGTACCACGCCGCCGTCTCGCACGACGAGGACCAGCCCGCCCACCTCCACGTCCTCGACACGGACATCTGCTCGACGCGCTGCGCGGAGGAGTACGGTAACCCCTGCCAGCGGTTCTGCCCGGCGGCCGTCTACGAGATGGTCGAGGACGGCGGCGGCAAGCGCAAACTCCAAATCAACTTCTCCAACTGCGTCCACTGTAAGACGTGCGACATCATGGACCCCTACCAGATAATCAACTGGGTCACGCCCGAGGGCGGGGGCGGGCCGGAGTACAAGGGGATGTAGCCTCGCTCAATCCCGTCAATGGCCCGTGAGGCTCTCGGCCGAATCACACCGCAGAGTTGAAGAGTTCTTCCGCGAGTTCCGCGGCGAGCCGGGATTGCGCCTGCCGCCGGTGAAGGTTTACGCGGGCGGGCTGTCGCGCCTCCTGCTGGATTCGATAGGGATGGGGGCGATTACGTTCGGGCGGAGTGTGTTCGTCTCGCCGCGGATGGTGGTCAGAGACGGGCGGGGGCGGAGGGCCGTCCACGGCTGGCTGCTCGTGCACGAGGCGGCGCACGTCCTCCAGTACGAGAAGGCCGGGTTCGTCAGGTTCCTGCTGGAGTACCTGCGCGACTACTGGCGGGGGTTGCCGGCGGGCGGGAAGTGGAAGTTGGGCGGCGCGGCGCGCGTGGCCGCGTACATGGCGATACCGGCGGAGCGCGAGGCGCGCGAGGCCGAGCACGCCTACCGCTCGTTGAAAGAGACGGGCGCCACGTTGAAAGAACCGTAAACCCTCGGCGTCGCGGCCTACTCCTCTTCGACGATGGAGAAGTCCACCTTGCCGCGCTGCACCTCTTCGAGCGCGATGCGCGTCGGCTTGTGCCGCTGCATGTCCATCTCGACGCGGGGCCGCGCGCCGCGCTGCAACTGCTTGCTGCGCTGGGCGGCGACGAGGATGAGCCTGTACTTCGAGTCTATCGTCTGCTGTACCTGCTCGGCGGGCGCCTGCTCTTCGGCCTGCGCCGCCGCGTCTCCGGCTTTAGCCATATCTATACACACCCGGCTTTCACGTCCGCCGGCCTCCTTATCAGTTCACACCGGTAGAATTTGACCTTTAATTTATAAACGCTTCGGGCCATTTATTCAACGCCCGGCGCGCGCGCGAAAGTGTCGAGCACGCGCCGCGCCGCCCAATCCTGCCGCTCGCGCCGCGCCCGCTCGGCCAGCACGATTGACGAAAGCTGCGCCGATGCGCGCTCTATCTCGTCGTTCAGGATGAGGTAATCGAAGTGCCTGTACTGCGCGACCTCGCCGCGCGCGTTCCGAAGTCTAAGCTCCAACTCTTCGGGGCGCTCCGTCATCCGCGCGCTGAGGCGCGAGCGCAACACCTCGTAAGACGGCGGGAGGATGAAGACGCCGACGACCGAATGCATCGAGGCGCGCACCGCCGCCGCGCCCTGCACGTCGATTTCGAGGATGATGTCGTGCCCCTCGGAAAGCTCCTGCGCGACGACCGAGCGCGCCGTCCCGTAGAGGTTGCCGTGGACGACGGCCCATTCGAGAAAGCCGTCGGCCGCGCGTATCCGCTCGAACTCCTCGGGCGTGATGAAGTGGTAGCTGACGCCGTCAATCTCGCCGGGGCGCGGCGCGCGCGTCGTCCACGAGACGGAGTAGCTGAGGCCGGGCACCGCCTGGAGCGCGCGGCGGATGAGCGTGCCCTTGCCCCCGCCCGAGGGGGAGCTGATGACGAAGAGGATGCCGCGGTAGCCTTCCGCGCTCGCTTCACTCAACGTTCTGCACCTGCTCGCGTAGTTTCTCGACCGCCGCCTTGATAGCGAGGCCCGCCTCCTTGATGGCGAGGTCCGTTGACTTCGACAAGACGGTGTTCGCCTCGCGGTTCAACTCCTGGAGAAGGAAGTCGAGCCGCTTGCCCGTCTCGCCCTCCTCGCCGACGGCCGCGCGGAACTGCTCGACGTGGCTCCTGAGGCGCGCTATTTCTTCGGTGATGTCGCTGCGGTCGGCGAGGTAGGCGACCTCCTGCGCGACGCGGCCCTGGTCCAGCTCGGCGATTTGCAGGCCGTCGCGCGCCAGCATCTCCGAGATGCGCTTGTAGACGCGGGCGCGGTAGTTGTCCACCTGCTCGGCCGCCAGAGCCTCGATGACGGGGACGTGGCGCTCGATGTCTGAGAGCCGCGCCCTCATCTCCGTCGCCAGCGCCTCGCCCTCGCGCGCGCGCATCGCCTCAAGCTCGTCGAGCGCCTGTTCGAGCGCGCGGCCGACCCCCTCCAGCATCGCCTCCGTGATGCCTTCGCGGGCGGCCTGCATCGCTCCGGGCAGGCGCGCGAGGACGTTGATGTCGGGCTCGCCCGTGAGGCCGAACTCCTGCTGCATCGAGCGCATGGCCTGGATGAAGCCGGCGATGAGCGGGCGGTTCAGCTCGTAGGCGACCTCGCCCGTGCGGTCGAGCGTGACGCTCACGTCCACGCGGCCGCGCGACAGGCGCTCGCCGATGCGGCGGCGCACGAGGGCCTCGATGGAAGACAGCTCGGCGCTCGTCCGCAGGTGAACGTCGAGAAAACGGTTGTTGACGGTCTTGAGGTCAACGGCCACGGAGAAGCCTTCGCCCTGCGCCGCGCCGCGGCCGAAGCCGGTCATGGATTTCATAAGTAGACAGTAGACAGTAGTCAGTAGTCAGTAGAAAAACTTTCACTGGCTGGCTACCGGTTCTGCTTCCTCCTCTTCGTCGGCGAATTGAAGTTCGTAGAGGCGGCGGTAGGCGCCGCCGGCCGCTAGCAGTTCGTCGTGCGTGCCGGTCTGGACGACGAGGCCGCGCTCGATGACGACGATGAGGTCGGCGCGGCGCACCGTCGAGAGTCGGTGCGCGATGACGACCGTCGTCCGGCCGCGCGTCAGGTTCGCCAGAGCCTTCTGCACCAGCCGCTCGGATTCGGCGTCGAGGGCGGAGGTCGCTTCGTCCAGGACGAGCACGGAGGCGTCCTTCAGCACGGCGCGGGCGATGGCGAGGCGCTGGCGCTGACCGCCCGAGAGGAAGATGCCGCGCTCGCCGACGACCGTCTCGTAGCCCTCGGGCAACTCCTTGATGAAGTCGTGCGCGTGCGCGGCGCGGGCGGCGGCCTCGATGTCGGCGTCGGTGGCGTCGGGGCGGCCGTAAGAGATGTTGTAGCGGACCGTGTCGTTGAAGAGCACGGTCTCCTGCGTGACGAGGGCGATGTGGCCGCGAAGGCTTTCGAGGCTCGCGTCGCGCAGGTCAACGCCGTCCCAGAGCACCGAGCCCTCGGCGGGGTCGTGGAAGCGCGGGATGAGCTTCGTCAAAGTTGACTTGCCGCCGCCCGACTCGCCGACGAGCGCGACCATGCGCCCCGCGCCGATGTGCAAAGAGACGCCGCGCAGCACGCGCCGCTCCTCGTTGCCGTAGCGGAAGTGAACGCCGCGCAGCTCAATCTCGCGCGCGAGCGGGCCGAGCGCGACGGCGTCCGGCTTCACGGGCATGTCGGCCCTCTCGTCCATCACCTCCCAGACGTGGCGCGCGGCGGCGAGCGCCTGCTCCATGCCGTTGTGCAGGCGCGAGAGCTTGCGCATCGGGTCGTAGCTGGAGAAGAGGAAGAAGAGGAAGGTGATGAACTGCGCGGGGTGCATCCGTCCCGCGAGGATTTCGCGTTGGGCGAAGAAGAGGAGGACGGCGACGGCGACGACGCCTATCATCTCGATGGTCGGCGGCGCGACGCCGCTGATTTTCGCCGTGCGCAGGTTGGCGCGCATGATTTGCTGCGCCACGCGCGCGAACCGCCCGCGCTCGCGTTCCTCGGCCCCGTACGCCTTGACGATGTTGTGATTCGACAGCGCCTCCTGCGCGGTGTCAACGAGCCGCTGGCTGCCCTCGTAGGACTCGCGCGCGAGGTTGCGGAGCGAGCGGCCGAAGCGTGCCGTCAGGAAGGCGACGAGCGGCGCGATGGCGAGCGAGCCGAGCGTCAGGCGCCACGAGTAGTAGAAAGAGGCCGAGAGGAAGAAGACGAGCGTGAAGCCCTCGCGAATCATGTCGCGCAGCGTGTGCGAGACGGCCGTCTCGATGGCGGCGGCCGAGCCGACGAGGCGCGAGACGAGGTAGTTCGTTCTGTGTCGCTCGAAGAAGTCGGCGGCCTGCGCGTGCAGGTGCGAGTACATGTCGGTGCGGAGTTTGAGGACCGACTCCTGGCCGACGCGCGCCATCAGGTAGGTCGAGAGGTATTCGGCCACGCCCTTGGCGAGCGTGAAGGCGACGAGCAGGAGGGCGATGGTGCGCCACGCGGTGAAGCCCGACTCGGGAATCAGGCGCTCAAGGTTGAAGAGGGTCGGCGTGCGCTCGCCGGCCCCGCCTCCGGGGCGGAACGCCTGGTCGAAGATGGGGACGATGAGTGCGCCTATGGCGGTCTGGAGGAGGCCGACGGCCAGCATCGCGAAGGTCGCCAGCGTGAACTTGCCCCAGTGAGACCTGAGATAGATTAAGAGTCGCCGAAGGTCGCGCATCTGTAACGAAGGATATTAAGGAGGGGCGTTAGCAGCGTCAAGGACGTGCCGTCGCCGGGTGGGGTCACGCGCCGCCCCGCGTGTTGATAAAGTAGAGGAATTTGTCGTTGAAGTGCAGAAAGCTCAGCTCGGCCGGGGGCGGCACGTGCGGGGGGCCTTCGATGATGACGGGGACGATTTCGGGGCCGGGCGTGGCGTCCTCCGAGGCTTTGCGGGCGTACTCGATTTCGCGCTTCACCCACTCGGACTCGCTCGCCGCCTTCGACCAGAAGAGGAAGAACACGTCGCTCTTGTCGATGTACTCGTAGAGCTTCTTCGCCCACTCGTCGCCCGGCTCAAGCGTCAGGAGGTCCTGGAAGAAATTTATCTTCGTGAGGTTGAGCATCTGAACGCGCTTCAAGACTTCGGGCCGGTCTTTCGAGGCGTAGGAGATGAAAGCCTGACGGTAGCGCGTCATGTCGGCGCGGACCGGCTCGGGGGCCGTGGCGGGCGCGGCCTCGCCCGTGATTTTGAACATGAACTTGAGGTGGCCGACGGGGACGCTGTTTTCGCAGACCGTCACGGTGCCGAAGAGTTTGCGGGGCTTGAGGTCGTCGGGGACGATGACTCCGAACTGGATGCGGGCCGGGGCGCCCTCCCAGACGCAGGTCTGCGCGGGCTCGTCCACTTCGAGGCCGGGCATTTGAAGGTGAAAGGCCAGCTCGGTCCCGCGCCTGACGGGCTTCTTGAGCTTCTCGGCGACGGCGCGGCGCGTGTCCGCGTCGGTCTCCTTCGCGAGCCCTTCGACGGCCGCCGCCTGCTCGGGCAGGTGGACGAAGACCTGCACTAGAAAGCCGTCGCCGGGCGCGGCCTCGGCGGGCGCGTAGACGGTGCTGCTGACTTCCTCTTCAACTTCTTCTTCAGGCCCGGCCGCGGCGGCTCGGGCCGCGGGCGCGCTACGGTCATATTCGACCTCTTCAAGCTCCTCGCCTGGCGCGTCCTTCCTCCTCCGCAGGCCGACGCCGATGGTGAAGACGCCGCCGAGGGCGCAGAGGGGCGAGGCGTAAAAGGCGGCGTTGACGCGCGAGGCGGGCGGGCCGACCCTGGCGGAGAAGGTCGAGTCGGACCAGATGTCGCGGATTTCTTCGACGTGCGCGCCGGGCGTCTTCGGCTGGCGCGTGACGTTGATGACGAGGCGGAACCTGACCTCCGCCCCTTCCTTCAGACCGGGGGCTGGCATCAGGCCCCACTCCCACTTCTCCTGCCGGCCCGTGTAAGGGCGTCTCTGCATGGGCCTGTCCGTCTTGACGAGGCCGTCGGACTGAAGCTGCACCTCGACGAAAGTTTCGTAAAGCTCCGGCTGGTCGGGCCGGATGTTGATGTTGGGGCGGTCGATGCGGAAGGTCGTGTTGCCGTCGTTGACGTAGACGGGGCGCACCGGCCCCATTATCTCTTCGAGGGTGCAGACGACTTTGCCGTTCTCGTCCTGCAAGAAGAGGTTCGGGTACTTGACGGTTATCTGGTCGGTCTTTTCGGGAGACGGGCCGCCTCCCGTGGGGTCAGTGCCGCAGGCGAGCAGCGCGGCCAGCAAAAAGAAGGCGGTGGCAACCGGAATGATTCGCATCTTCTTAGCGGGCCGTCGGCGAGGGCGCGGCGCGGTAAATGTTGCTGATGTTACTCGGGCTCGTCCTGACGGACGGGGTGTTAAGCCAGGCGTAGAGGTAGAGCAGCAGCGAGAGGAGCAGGAGCGCGGCGGCCAGCATCAGGGTACGCCGGGGGACGCGCCCGAGCCGGCCCGCGACCTTCGAGGGCTTCCCGCGGCTCTCGGAATCATGTGGGGCAGGCGGCACGTCGGGACTCTCCGAATTCGGTGAAGGGGCCGGGGCGCTCGTGCGAGAGGGTGGGCGTTAAAACTGTCGGCCGGCGGCGGCCCTGCGGTTCGCTGCGGCGCGATGTTAGCACCTCGCCCCGACGGCCCACCAGCTTTCCCCGCAATACTTGCGCGCAAAGTGCGCCCCGTGCGCTATAATCGGCGCGCAACAACCAACGCGGGTCCCGAGCCCTTTAGCCCCGACGCCCTGTCCAGGTGGGAGACGTGAGCCTGAGAATCCTGATTGTTGACGACGACGTGAGCATGCGCCTGCTGCTGGCCGAATACTTCCGGCGGCTCGGTTACGAGGTGGAGGAGAAGGAGAGCGCCGAGGACGCCCTTGAGCCGGCGCTGTCGGGACGTTTCGACTGCTTCATCGTTGACCGGACGATGCCCGGCATGTCGGGCCTCGACTTCCTTAAAAAAATCCGCGACCGCGGCATCCAGGCCCCGGCCATGATGCTGACGGCGCTGGACGCCGTCGAGGACAAGGTGGCCGGCTTCCAGGCCGGCGCCGACGACTACCTCGCCAAGCCCTTCAGCCCGCGCGAATTGGAAGTCCGCGTCGAGGCGCTGCTCCGACGCGCCGGGCGCTGGTCGAAGCCCGAGGACGAGAAGAAGGACCGCTTCGAGATAGGCGACCTCGTCATCGACAAGCGACGGCACGAAGTCTCGGTCGGCGGCAAGCCGGTGGAGCTGACGCCGCTCGAATTCCACATCCTCGAACGTCTCGCCAGCGAGCCCGGCCGCGCGTGGTCGCGCAACGACCTGCTGGACGAGGTTTGGAGCACCGAGTACGAGGGCTACCAGCGGAACGTTGACCCGCACATCAACCGCCTGCGCCGCAAGATTGAACAGGACCCGAAGAACCCTCGCTACGTCCTGACCGTTCGCGGCGTCGGCTACAAACTCAACGAGGCCCCATGAGACACCCGAAACCCCTCGCGCCCCCGCGCCCGCTCGCCGCGCTCGCCCTCTCGGGTCTGCTCTGCGCCGCGGCGCCCGCACTCGCCGGCGTCCCCCAACGCAAGCGGCCCCCGCAGAAGCCCGCGCCGACGAAGGCCGAGCCGCCTAAAGCCCAGCCTTCGCCGACGCCCGCGCCGACCGCGACGCAGAATGGCCAGCCACAGGCTAAAGAGGTCGCCCCCAGCTCGATGCTCATCCGCTGGCAGGGGCGGCCCGGCGTCAACCGCTACCGCCTACAGGTCGCGCGCGACCTGAACTTCGAGGACATCGTCTTCGACCAGGCCGTCGAGGGCCGCCAGCACGTCGTCAAGGGGCTCGCGCCCGGCAACTACTTCTGGCGCGTCGCGGCGGCGGCGGCCGAGACGAGTTCTTACTCAAGGCCCGAACCCATCACGCTCGGGACCACGGCCAGAACCGTCGAAGTGTCCAACGTCGTCGTGCCCGTTGACGCGGGCGGCTGGAGGACGGCGACGGGCGAGGTGGCGCGGCTCGTGCCGGGGCGCCTGAGGACGGGGGCCGTCGTGGACTTCGTCGGGGTCGGGCCGGACGGGCGGGTCTTCGCCGTGGACGGCGCCAGCGGCATCTCGCTCTGGACGGCGCGCTTCGCGGCCGACGCGACGGTTAAAGGCACGGCCTTCGAGCCGCTGGTTCTCGAAGGCGCGGGGCCGGAGGCGAGCGTCGTCGCGGCCACCGACGGCGGCGTCCGCGCGCTGCGCGGCGAGACGGGCAGGGAGGCTTGGCGCGCGCGACTCGAAGGCCGACCCGCGAGCGGCACCGCCGCCGACGTGAACGGCGACGGCAAGCCCGAAGCCGTCGTCGTCACCGCCGACCCGCATCGCATCTACGTCCTCGACGCAGGCACGGGCGCCGTCATGGCGAGTGACAATCTCGGCGCCGAGATGGTCGGCGCGCCTTACGCTTACAGGTCCGGCGCGGGGCGCGGGCTGGCGATGGCGTTCAGGGACGGGACAATCGCCGTCAGGGGCGCGGACCTGAAGGTCGTCACCGAGTCGAAGCTCGGCGACGAGATAACGACCGCGCCGCTCGTCTTCACGAGGGGCGCCGACGCGCTGATGGTCCTCGGGACCGACAAGGGCCTCGCCGCCCTGAACGTCGCGGACCTGAAGATGCTCGGGCGCATCTCGGCCGACGACGACATGCCGCGCGGGCCTCTGAGCGCGGCCGACGTGGACGGCGACGGCTCGCAGGAGATAGTCATGCTCACGAAGCGGGGCCGCATGGCGCTCGTCGGCACGGGCGACGGCGCGGTCCGCTGGTTCGTCGAGGGCCTGAACGACGCCGCCTCGGCGACCTTCGCCGACGTTGACGCCGACGGCATCCTCGACGTGCTCGTCCCCGGCGGCCCGGCCTTCGCGCTCGGCTTCTCGGGGCGCGACGGCAAGCTCATCTACAAGGTCGAAGAGGGGCGGTCGTCGGAGCAGAAGTCGGGCGCGGCGCCGCGCACGCTCGTGGCCGCGCCGTCGCCGTCGGGCGGCGGGATTCTGGTCGGGAGCGACCCGTCGCGCCAAAGCCTGCGGGCGGTCGAGCTGCCGAGGGGCTCAATCAGGGCATCATCCGTCGTGAATTGAGGTTGCGAGTTGTACATCTGGCTGATAGTCGCCGCGCTCTTCGCCGCGTGGGCGGTCGGCAAATTCGTCATGGGCAAGGAAGGCTTCATCCACATCTTCCTCCTCTGCGCCATCGCGACGGCCGTCGTCCAGTTCGTTCACGACCGCCTCGCGGCCCGTCAGTGAAGTGGTCGCGGGCTTCTTCGGCGGCAACACCGGGCCGCGTTTAGTGCATCAATCTACTGGCCCCGTGTTTTTCGCCGGATTCCAAGCCCGCAAAACCAAGGAGTTGAGGTTTTATGAGATTCTCGTCTTCTCATTTCCGCGCGGCGGCGCTCGTGGCCTTCGCGCTCGCCGTCTGCCTCCAGCCCGCCCTCGCGCAGAGCGACATCCGGCGCGAGACGGTCGCCATCACCTACCCGCTCGACGAGGGCGTGACGGTCAAGTTCCGCGGCACGACGCGGCTGCCGCGCCTCTCCGGCTCGGCCAAGGTGAGGCGTTCGGGGCGGCGCAACACGCGCGTCGAGATGGAAATTGAGAATCTGCCGCGCGCCTACGAGGTCGGCGGCGTCTACACGACCTACGTCCTCTGGGCCATCTCGCCCGAGGGCCGCGCCGACAACCTCGGCGAGATTAAGCGCGGCGGCAGCCAGATATTCAACACCTCGAAGGTTGACGTGACGACGCCGCTCGAAACCTTCGCCCTCATCGTCACGGCCGAGCCACACTACCTCGTCAGGAGCCCGAGCCGCATGGTCGTACTCGAAAACCTCCCGCCCCGCGACCCCGACGCGCTCGTCACTTCAACGACCGTCCGCTACATCGGAAACGCCTCCGACTACTTCCGCGACCCGAACATCCCCGACCTCGCCGACCGCGACTTCCTGCGCACGCCCATCTCCCTGCTCGGCGCGCGTCAGGCCATCAACCTCGCGCGCTACGCCGGGGCCGAGCGCGACGCGCCCAACGAGATTGCCGAAGCCAAGGCGCAGCTCGAAGACGCCGAGAACGCCTGGCGCCTGAAGATGTCGGAGCAGGAGGTTGACACGAAGGCGCGCGCCGCCATCCGCCTCGGCGTGAGGGCCGAGGAGGAGGCGGAGATTCGCGCCGCCGCGCGCAAGCGGCGCGAAGAGGTCTCGCGCCGCGACGCCGCCATCCGCGACGCCGAGAAGACGGCGGCGCAGGCGGGCGAGCAGATTCAAGACCTGCGCGAAGCACTCCGCCGCGAGCAGCAGGCGCGCGAGGTGGCCGAGAGCAACGCCGTCAGCGCCCAGCAGCAACTCCGCGATTTGCGCTCCGAGAACGCGCGCCTGCGTGACGAACTGGCCGAAGTCCGCCGCGCCTCGGACGAGGCGAGAATCGGCCTCGCGCGCATCGAAGGCGAGCGCGCGGCCGAGCGCGCGCGCACCGAAGCGCAGGAGCGCGCGGCCCGCCAGCGCGACGCCCTCAACCTCCTGAAATCTTCGCTCGCGCGCTTCGGCACCGTCCGCGAGTCGGAGCGCGGCCTCGTGCTCGTCCTCTCCGACGCGCTCTGGTCGGGCGCGCGCGCCGCCGACCTGACGCCCAAGGCCGCCGCCACGACCGTTGACCCGCTGGCCGCGCTCCTCGCCAACAACCCCGACTTCAGCGTGCTCATCGAGGCTTACGCCGACAGCCGCGGCGACGAGGCGACCTTGCAGAAGTTGACGCAGGACCGCGCCGAGACCTTGGCCGGCCGCCTCGTCTCGGCCGGAGTTGACGGCGCGCGCATTCAGGCCAGCGGCATGGGCGCCGCCAACCCCGTCGCCGCCAACACCACGCCCGCCGGCCGCACGCGCAACCGCCGCGTCGAAGTCACACTCGTCCCGGCGGCGTCGTCCGTCTCGGCGGCGTCGAATTAAGGTGTCGGGTATCGGGTGTCGGGTGCCGGGTGAAAGGTGTTCTATACTGACGCCTGAAACCTGACACCCGGCGCTTTTTTTACGATGTCGCTTCTTGAAATCCTCCAGTTGGTGGGCTACAGCACGGCGGCGGCGTTGCACCTCTGGATAGGGGGCCTGCTCGTCAAGCGGCGGCGCTCGCTCGGGAGGATTGAGCGCGTGCTGATGCCGCTGGCGCTACTGCTGGGCGCGTGGCACGCGTCGAACCTGCTCGTCTCTCTGCACTCGATGCTGGGCCTGTCGGTCGAGCGCTGGACGCCGCTGCTGCGCGCCGCCGACACGCTCGCCGTCACGAGCGTGACGCTCACATACTCGCTCCTCTTACACGTTCACCTTCATCTGTGGGCCGACGCGCGGGGGCGCGCTTTGACGTGGACCGAGCGCGCGAGGGTTTATCTCTCATACCTCCCGGCCGTCTTCCTCGCGTACGCGCTGCCGAAGCTGTGGGCGGGCGCTTACGCGCCGATGTTCGTCAAGCTCTCGCAACTGCTGCTGCCGTTCGCGCTGTGGGCCGCCTACGTCCTCTGCCTCGTCGCAGGCACCGACTTCCTGATAGCACGGCTCTCAAGGTCGCGCAGCGAGCGGCTGCTGATGCGGACGCTCTCCGCGGCCTTCGTCGGCATCGCCGCGCTCATCATCTCGGTCTACGCCCTCGGCGTGGGCGAGGGCGCGGCGGCCGGCGAGTATCTGAAGACGTTCGCGAACCTCGCCTCGCTCGTGCCGACGGCGCTGCTCGCCTACCACATCTACCGCTACCGCTACCTTGAGCTGCTAATCAAGGAGAGCCTCATCGTCGCCTCCTTCGCGGGCGTGGTGCTGGTCGTCTACCTCTACGGGATTCGGACCGTCTCGCTGTGGCTGACGGCGCGCTACGGGCTGCGCGCCGCCGCCGTCGAGTCGCTGTTCATATTGATGCTGGCGCTCGTCGCTTCGCCGCTGCGCCGCTGGCTGGACAAGCGTTTCAGGCAGCTCTTCGAGCAGGAGGCGGCGCTCTTCCGCGACGTGGTGGCGCGCATCGGCGCCTCGGCCGGCAGGTACAAGGAGCTGCCCGAGCTTCTGCGCTTCGTCGAGGAGCGCGCGTCTTCGGGACTCGGCTTGAAGCGCGTTCGCATCCTCACGGCGGCCGAGTCGAATACGGACGCAGGGCAGGCCGAAATCGACTTTCATCCGAACGGCGACGGGGTTTGCGAGGTCGGCGAGGGGAAGGCCGAGGGCTGGGTCGCGGAGCTTATCGAACGCTCGCGCGCTGGAGGTTGGCTGCCCGTCGAGGGCGTGGGCGAGTTGCGCGAGCGCGGCTGGGAGATAGCTTATCCGCTTTTGCGCGAGAGTCGCGTGGTCGGGCTGATGCTGGTCGAGTCGTCGCCCGACGCTTTGACGTACGACGTGCGCTCGGTGCTTGAGATGCTGGCGGGACAGGTGGCCGTGGCGGTCGAGGACTGCCGGCTCGTCGAGGAGAACGTGCGCCTCGAACGCCGCATCTCGCAGAGCGAACGCCTCGCCGCGCTCGGCCGCATGGCCGCGACCGTCGCGCACGAAGTCAAGAACCCGCTCTCGGCCATCAAGTCCATCGCGCAAGTGATGCGTGAAGACGACTATTTGAAGCGCGAGTACACGCGCGACCTCGACCTCATCGTCGGCGAGACCGACCGCCTCTCGCGCAGCGTCACGCAGATGCTCAGCTTCGCCCGCACGGCCCCGCACGGCGAGGCCCCGCGCCGCGCCGCCGAACTCCTGCGCTCGCTCGTGCAGCTCTTCAAGTCCGACGCCTCGGCCCGCGGCGTCTCGGTCGAAGCCGAGCTTGAAGGGGCAGACGTGGAACTCGACGGCCCGCGCGCGGCGGCCGTCCGCGACGCCGTCTCGAACCTGCTCGTGAACGCCGTGCAGGCGACACCCACCGGCGGCAGGGTCGCGGTCGAAGCGCGTGTCGAAGAGAGCGTCCTGAAAATCTCCGTCGTTGACTCCGGCCCCGGCGTCTCGGCCGAGCACCGAGCGCGAATCTGGGAGCCGTTCTTCACGACCAAGCAGCGTGGGACGGGCCTCGGGCTCGCCATCGTCCGCAAGCGCGTCGAGGAGGCGGGCGGCGCGGCCGAACTCCTGCCGCAGCAGTCGGGCGAGGGCGCGCGCTTCGAGCTGAGGCTGCCCGTCGAATGAGGCGTCGGCACGCGGCGTGCTCTAAAATACCTTCATGGAAAACGAGACGACACCCAGCGAACGAACGCGAACGCCCTGGCGGCTGCTCCTCGTTGACGACGAGGAGGCCGCGCGCTACGGCGTCCGCCGCGCCCTCTCAAGCGCGGGCTACGACATGGCCGAGGCCGGCAGCGTCGAGGAGGCGCGCGACTCGATGCGCTCCCGGCGGCCGGACCTGATTCTGCTCGACGTGAACCTGCCCGGCATGAGCGGGCTCGAATTCCTGCGCGAGCTTTCGGAGACGGGCGAGGACGCGCCGCCCGTCGTCATGATTACCGCCTACGGCTCCGAGCGCATGGCGGTCGAGGCCATCAAGACGGGCGCCTACGATTACCTGTCGAAGCCCTTCGAGGTGGACGAGCTGCGCCTCGTCGTCAAGAACGCGCTTGAGACGGTCCGACTGAAACGCGAGAACCGGACGCTGCTGCGCCGCATCGAGATCGAGGGCGAGCGGCGCGGCTCGCTGCTCGGCGACTCCGAGGCCATCCGCCGCGTGCGCTCGATGGTGGAGAAGGTGGCCGAGACGGACGCGACCGTGCTCGTGCGCGGCGAGTCGGGGACGGGCAAGGAATTGGTCGCGCGCGAGCTTCACGAAAGAAGCTCCCGGCGAAGGGGCGGCGCCTTCGTCGCCATCAACTGCGCGGCGATGCCTTCGGAGTTGATAGAGTCGGAGCTGTTCGGGCACGAGAAGGGCGCGTTCACGGGCGCCGCCGCGCGCCGCCGAGGGAAGTTCGAGCAGGCCGACGGCGGCACGCTCTTTTTAGACGAGATAGGCGACATGAGCGCCAACGTGCAGGCCAAGCTCCTGCGCGCACTCGAAGAGAGGAAGATTGAACGCCTCGGGGGCAACGACTCCATCCCCGTTGACGTGCGCGTCGTCAGCGCCACGCACCGCGCTCTCGAACAGGAGATTGAGAAGGGCAACTTCCGCGCCGACCTCTTCTACCGCCTACAGGTCGTCACCGTCGAGATAGCGCCCCTGCGCGAGCGGCGCGAAGACATCCCGCTGCTCGCCGAGTCGTTCGCCGTGCAGGCCGCCGAGCGGTACAACCTGCCGCCGCGCAAGCTCGCCGCCTCGGCCCTGCGCCGCCTCGTTGAATACCACTGGCCCGGCAACGTCCGCGAGCTTCGCAACACCATCGAGCGCGCCCTCATCCTCGCCGAAGGCAGCGAGGTGACGGCCTCGGACCTGCCGCCCGAAATCGGCGGAGCCGCCGGCAAGGTCCAGAAGGAGGCCGCGCCCGCGGCCGAGGGCGGCGACACGCTGGCCGTCCCTTTCACCTCCGACTTCCGCGAGGACCGGCGCGAGTTCGAGCGGCGCTACATCGCGCGCTGCCTCGACGAAGCGGGCGGCAACGTCACGCGCGCGGCCACCGTCCTCGGGATGCACCGCCAGTCGCTCCAGCACAAGCTGCGCGAGTTGGGGCTCGCGCGCCGCTACGTCGCGGTCGGCGGCGACGAGGCGCCGGAAAAATCCGATACCTGAAAGGGGCAGGCGGCGGGGCGCGTGCGACAGTACAGATTCTTCTTCGTGTGTGGCTTGCACAGGAGCGGCACCTCGCTCGTCTTCCAACTCTTGCGCGAGCACCCTTCGGTCAGCGGCTTCTCGAACACGCCGAGCCCCGAAGACGAGGGCCAGTTCCTCCAGACCGTCTACCCGCCGGCCCGCGACTTCGGCGGCCCCGGCCGCTTCGGCTTCGACGGGGGCGCGCACATGGACGAGACTTCGCCGCTCGCCTCGCCCGCGAGCGCGCGCAAACTCTTCTCCGAGTGGGCGCCCTACTGGGATTTGACGAAGCCGGTCCTGCTGGAAAAGTCGCCGCCCAACCTCCTCCGCACGCGCTTCCTACAGGCCCTCTTCCCGAACTCGTACTTCCTCGTAATCGTCAGGCACCCCGTCGCCGTCTCTCTCGCCACGCGGAAGTGGAGCCGCACGACTCTGGAAAGCCTCGTCGAACACTGGTGCGTCTGCCACGAGCGTTTTGAAGCGGACCGGCCGCACCTTCGGAATCTGTCTGTATTAAGATACGAAGACTTCGTCGCGTCGCCGCAAAGCTCGCTCGACAAGGTCTGCGACTTCGCCCGCCTCCGGCCCGTCGCCGTGACGAGGGAGGTGAGCCCGCGGCCCAACGAAGACTACTTCGACAAGTGGCGCTCGCTTCAATCGAATGACGAGGCGGCCCGCATCGTCGAGAGATTCGGCGACAGGGTCAGAGCTTTCGGCTATCGTCTGGACGAAGTCTAAGGGGCCGAGCTTTCATGATGTTCCGAGGGGACGGATGAGCATTACTTCGCCGAAGGTCGCCGTCACGACCATGCTGAAGAACCCGGACGAAGCGTTCGAGTCGTTCCTCTCGTACCACCTGCGGACCGGCTTCGCCCACGTCTTTCTCTTCTTCGACGACCCCGAAGACGCCTCCATCGCCCGCGTCCCCGCCGACCCGCGCATCACCGTCGTCCGCTGCGACGAACGCCTCCGCCGCCGCTGGCGGCAGACGCAGGCTTACACGCGGCTCGACTTCGTCCGCGACCACGTCGAAGACGAACTCATCGCCCGCCAGACGCTCAACGCCGAAATCGCCCTCGGCCTCGCCCTCGAAGGCGGCTTCGACTGGCTCCTCTACATCGACACCGACGAGCTTTTCTACGCGCCCGGCCTCGCGCCAGTCGAACACTTCGCGCGCATGTCGGCGTCGGGCGTCAAGCGCGTCAAGTATCTCAACTACGAAGCCATCCCTGAGCGCGCGCACGTCCGCGACTACTTCCGCGAGGTGACGCTCTTCAAGGTCAATCCGCAATGCTTCGAGGGCGGCGCGCTCGGCGACGCGCACAAGCAAATACTCGCGGGCGTCCCGCAAATCCCCGAAAAGTTTTTTTACTTCTACCAGCAGGGCAAGTCCGCCGTCCGACTCTGCGAGGGCATCATGCCCGTCGGCGCGCACGACTTCCTCCTGCCCGAAGAGTTGGAGGGCCGCCCGCTCCTGCAAACTGAGCTAATCACGCCCGCCGGAGAAGAGTGCCTGAGCTACCGACTGAGCGTGGACCCCGCGACCGGCCGCTCCTTCAAGACGGCCGTCAGCCGCAGCCCGCTCGTCCTGCATTACCCCTGCTGCGGCTTCGGCAACTTCTGGAACAGGTACAAGACGCTCGGCGCTTTCAACGACAAGTGGTTCGGCAATCAGGACATCACGGCGAGGCAGGGGCCGTTTCACACGGCGGCGCGCGACGTGGTGGCGGGCGGCGACGCGCGCGCGGGCGAGCAGTTTTACCGCGAGCGGAACGTGCTGGAAGACGAAAGAGTCGTCCGCCGTCTGATTGATGCGGGGCTCCTGCAAAGAATAGTCGAGCCCTCGCGTCTGCTCTCGGCGGCGGGGCTTTGAGCGGGAGCGGCGATGGCGTACGAATTCATCCACATCCTCTCGCACATGCGCTCCGGCTCGACGCTCCTCGCGCACCTCCTCGCCTCACACCCCGAGATAATCGGCTACGGCGAGACGCACATCCGATACGACGGCCCGGAGGATTTTGACGCCCTCGTCAACGACGTGCTCCAAACCCTCGGCCGCCCCCCGCAGCCCGGCCCCGAAAGGTACGTGCTCGACAAGCTACTCCACGACCGACTTCTCGAACCCGACAACGTCCGGCTTCTCGTCGAGGCGAAAGTGCGCGTCGTCTTCCTCCTGCGCGAGCCGCGCGGCTCGCTCGCGAGCATGTTGAAGCACCTGAAGATGACGGAACAGAACGCGGCGCTTTACTACGTCACGCGCCTCGTGACGCTTGAGAGGTACGCGCAGGCGCTCGCGCCGCACGCCGCCTGCGCCGCGTTGACATACGACCAGCTTTTATATAGAACCGACGAGTCTTTAGAGCTTCTCAAGAGTCACCTCGGGCTTCGGCACGCGCCCGCCGAAACCTACCGGATGCTCCCGACGACCGGGCGGAAGAGGGTCGGCGACTTCACGCCGAACATCTTCGCCGGCTCGATTGTCAGGGGCGGTGAAGAGACGGCCGGGCCGCAACCCTCGGCCGGGGTTCTTGGGGGCGCCAAGAAAGTTTACGAGCACAGCCGCGCCGTGCTTGAGCAGACGTGCCGGCACATCGGCAAGGACGAATGAAAGCCAGAGCAGACGCAATCATCAGAAGCGAACAGGCCGAGTACCTCGACAGACTCATGCCCGCCGGCACGGGCGTCGTGGCCGAGATGGAGGAGTACGCCGCCGAGCACCGCGTGCCCATCGCCGACCGCGAGGTGGCGGCCTTCCTTGAAATCACGGCCCGCTCAATCGGCGCGCGGCGCGTGCTTGAAATCGGCCTCGCCATCGGCTACGGGGCCTTGCACCTCGCGCGCGCCCTGCCCGAAGACGGCGAGGTCGTCACCGTCGAGCCGAGTGAAGAGATGATAAGTCTGGCGGAAGGCTACCTGACGCGCGCGGGCCTGCGCGGGAGCGTGACGATTGAGCGCGGCTACGCGCTCGAAGTCCTGCCGCGCCTCGAAGGCCCCTTCGACCTCGTCTACCTCGACGCCGTCAAAGAGGAGTATTACGACTATCTCGAAGCCTCCCTGCCGCTGCTGCGCACGGGCGGAGTCGTCGTCGCCGACAACCTCCTCTGGGGTGGGCAGGTGGCCGGCGAGGTTCGCGCGCCCGAGCAGACGGCCTCGACGCAGGCGCTTCGCGAGTTCAACCAGCGTTTCGTCCGTCACCCGCAACTGCTCGCCGTCGTCCTCTCCGTCGGCGACGGGCTCGGGTACGCCGTCAAGACGGGGTAGCCTTCAGGAGCCCGCCCCGCACGCCCCATGTCGAACTCACACGCACATCTCGCGCGGCCTGAGCACGCGCTGCTCCTGTGCTGCGCGCGCACGCGCCTCGACCCCGCGACGGCGACCCGGCTGAAGAGCCTTCTCACCGAAAAGCTCGACTGGGACTACCTCGTCAAACTCGCCCGCCGTCACTCGCTGCTGCCGCTCCTCTACTGGCAGCTCAACGCGACGGCGCCCGACCTCGTCCCGCGCGAGCGACTGCTTGAGCTGAAACAACGCTTCGGCGACAACGCGGCGCACAACGCCCTCATGGCGGCGGAGGTGGTGCGCGCCCTCCGACTCTTCGAGCGCGAGGGGATAGCCGCGCTCGCCTACAAGGGCCCGGCGCTCGCCGTCTCCGCATACGGCAACCTTTCGCTCCGCCGCTTCTCGGACCTCGACGTGCTGGTCCCCGAGCGCGACGTGCCGCGCGCCAAAGAGCTGCTGATAGCCGAAGGCTTCCGCGCGCACCCGGACCTTGACCCGGCGCGCGAGGCGATTTTGATTCGAGCCCAGCACAGCCTCGCTTTCAAGAAGGAGCGCGGGCGGCTGATGCTTGAGCTTCACTGGCGGGCGGCGGCCTCGCGCTTCGCCTCCGCGACCGGGACCGAGGACTTTCTCGAAGGCGCCGAGACGGTGCTGCTCAACGGGGCGGAGGTCAAGTGCCCGGCGGCCGAAGACCTCCTGCCGGCGCTCTGCGTCCACGGCGCGAAGCACTTCTGGGAGCGACTTGCGTGGGTCTGCGACGTGGCCGAGCTGATTCGCTCGCACCCGTCGCTCGACTGGGCGCGTGTGCTGCGTCGCGCGAAGGAGCACGGCAGCGAGCGGATGCTCTTCCTCGGCCTGCGGCTCGCCGCCGAGCTGTTGGGCGCGGAGCCTCCGGCCGAAGTCTGGCGACTGGCGGCGGCCGACCCGGTTGCCGGCGCGCTCGCGCGCGAAGTGGCCGCGCGAGACTTCGACGGCTGCGAGTACGCGCCCGTCGGCTTGCTCGGCGGCATCCGCTTCAACCTCCGCGCGCGCCCTCGCCGACGCGAACAGCTCGGCTACCTCCGCTTCATCTTCGCGCCCACGGACGGCGACCTCTCCCACGTCAAACTGCCACGCTCGCTGGCCTTCGCCTACTACGTCATCAGGCCCTTCCGGCTGCTGCTGAAGGGGCACGACGGGCACTGAGGCGCGCGCCCGCGCCGAAGCAAATTAATGTGCTGAGAATATCGGGCCTGCTCCGCGAGTAATGGATTGACACGGGGCGTGCCCTCGCCAATAATGGCCCGGCCTGAAACCGCCTGAATGCTCCCTTGCGTCGTCGTTGCTCGCCGACGATCGCAGTCGGGGTCTCAGCCTTTCTGCTATTTCGGCGCGGACAATCCCGCCTTGCGCCTTGAACGATAGCCCCAACGGCGGCTCCGCCCTCAAACCCCGAGGAGGCGCTGAGTCCAATCCCGGAATCCGGAGGAATTACTCATGTCACACCCAAAACCACTCCAGAGGGTGGCCTTTGTCGTCGCCGCGTGCGCGCTCCTGAGCGTCGTCGCCTACGCCGCCACTACCTTCCTCACCGTCAGCCCGACGAACCTCCAAGGTTGGCAAATTCGCCTTGACGCGTCGAACCCGTCGCCGACGCCCGCGCCCTCAGTGACGTTCGTTTTAGGGCCGGGCACGCCGCCGCTCGGCAACGGCAGCGTCGAGTTCCGCGTCGGCGGCAACGGCGACAACTCCGCCGAGCTACGCCACCCCGGCTACGCCGGAACGGCGCTGCCCGCGCCGACTCCCGCTGCGCCCGCCGCCAACGAGCTCAGCTCGCTCAGCTACAGCACCTACGCGCAGAGCGGCGGCTCCGGCGGCCAGGCGCCCTACCTCATCCTCCACATCGACAACAACAACGACAACACGACGGATGACCTGCTCTTCTTCGAGCCCGTCTACCAGAACGGCAGCTACACGACCGTTGACCCGAGCATCACCATCCCGAACCAGTGCGGCGCGAACCCTAACTGCGTCACGCCCGGCCAGTGGCAGACGTGGGACGCCCTCAACGGCGGCTGGTGGTCGCTCAACGCCGCCACCTTCGGGCCGCCGCTGACGACGCTGCGCTTCTACCGCTCGCAGAACCCGAACGCTCGCATCGTGAATGCGAGCGGACCCTTCGGCGGCGTCCGCATCGTCACGGGCGGCGGGGCCGGCTCGTGGGACAACTTCGTCGGCAACGCCGACGCCTTCCGCATCGGCGTCGGCGGCAACGACACCGTCTACAACTTCGACCCGAACCAGTCGTCGCCCCTGCCCGGCCAGCTCATCATCTCCGAGATGAGCCCGCGCGGCTCGCTCGGCCCGCTCGACGAGTTCGTCGAGGTCTACAACAACACCGACACCGACCACGTCGTCTCGCCGCCCGACGGCTCGGCCGGCTACGGCATCGCGGCCGAGGACGGCGTCCTGCGCTGCACCGTCCCCTTCGGGACGGTCATCCCGGCGCGAGGCCACTTCCTCTGCGCGGGCGCGCAGTACGCCTACTCAAGCGAGACGCCCGCCGACGCCAACTTCGACGCCGCCCCGCCCAACTTCGGCGACATCGGCGACTCGCAGGGCGTGGCGCTGTTCAGCACCAATAACCCGGCCAACTTCAACGCGGGCACGAGGCTCGACGCCTTCGGCTACAATTCCTCGCCCGCCTTGTACCGCGAGGGCGCGGGCTACCCGTACGTTCTGGTACTCAACACGCCGCACAGCTACCCGCGCACGCAGTACAACGGGAATGAGGCCGACACCGACAACAACCAGGCCGACTTCATCACCGTCAACTCGCGCCTCGACGTGTGCTGCGACCCGCAATCCGGCCTCGGCATGCCCGGCCCGCAGAACCTCGCGAGCCCTCGGCTCCGACTCGGCCAGCAGCTCGTGACGCTGTTCGACCCGAACGTCGGCGCGTCCACGGCTCCCAACCGCGAGCGCAGCTCGGTCGTCGTCCCGAACGGGCAGAACGGCACGCTGCGCTTCCGCCGCACCATCACCAACAACACGGCGACGCCGGTGACGAGGATGCGCATCAGGGTCGTGGACATCACGACGCTGAACACGCCG
>DASZEK010000084.1:0-9857 GCA_035941045.1 Pyrinomonadaceae bacterium
TCATCATCATGATCTTCAGCTTCTCGCTGATTAAGGACATCCGGCGCGTCTTCGAGTACCACGGCGCCGAGCACAAGACGGTCTTCACGTGGGAGGCGGGCCTTCCCTTAACGGTCGAGAACGCGCGCCCGCAGCCGCGCCAGCACCCGCGCTGCGGGACCAGCTTCCTGATGGTCGTGATGATCGTCTCGATAGTTCTCTTCTCGGACGTCAAGTTAGACTCGCTCTCCTACAACATGATGGTGCGAGTCGCCCTCATCCCCGTCATCGCCGGCATCTCCTACGAGATCATCCGGCTCTCGGCGAAGAAGGAAGGCGGCCTTATCTTCAAGACCATCACGCGCCCCGGCGTCTGGCTGCAAAACATCACGACGAAGGAGCCCGACGACTCGCAACTCGAAGTCGCGCTCGTCGCGCTCAAAGAGTCTCTGAAGCTCGAACCCAAGCCGGAAGCGGCCCCCGCGCCGCTCGCCTGAGAACAGCCATGCTCGAAAAACTCGAACAGATCGAAGCGCGCTACGACGCCCTGACCGAAGAACTCTCCGCGCCCGACATCTTCTCCGACCCGGCCAACTACGCGAAGCTCAGCAAGCAGCACCGGAGCTTGGGCGAGATGGTCTCGAAGTACCGCGAGTGGAAGCAGATTAAGACGGAGCTTTCGGACGCCCGCGAGCTTTTCGAGTCGGCCGACGACGAGGAGATGCGAGAGCTTGCGCGCTCGGAAGTGGCCTCGCTCGAAGAGCGCCTCGAAGCGGCCGAGGAGGCTTTGCGCATCCTCCTTTTGCCGAGCGACCCGAACGACGAGAAGAACGTCGTGCTGGAAATCCGCGCCGGCACGGGCGGCGACGAGGCGACGCTCTTCGCCGCCGAGATGCTCCGGATGTACGGCCGCTACGCCGAGCGGCAGGGCTGGAAGATGGAAATCCTCGACGCCTCAGAGTCCGGCATCGGCGGCCTCAAGGAAGCGGTCGCCGTCATCGAAGGCGACAAGGTCTACTCGCGCCTCAAGCACGAGTCGGGCGTCCACCGCGTCCAGCGCGTGCCGCAGACCGAGACTTCCGGCCGCATCCACACCTCGGCCATCACCGTCGCCGTGCTCCCCGAGGCCGAGGAGGTCGACGTGAAGATCAACCAGAACGACCTGCGCATCGACACCTTCTGCTCCTCGGGCCCCGGCGGCCAGTCGGTCAACACCACCTACTCGGCGGTGCGCATCACGCACATGCCGTCGGGCGTCGTCGTCTCGATGCAGGACGAGAAGTCGCAGATTAAGAACCGCGAGAAGGCGATGCGCGTCCTGCGCGCGCGCCTGCAAGAGCTGGAGGAGCGCAAGCAGCACGAGGAGATGGCCGGCAAGCGCAAAGAGATGGTCGGCTCCGGCGACCGCTCCGAGAAGATTCGCACCTACAACTTCAAAGAGAACCGCGTCTCCGACCACCGCATCGGCCTCACCATCCACCAGCTCAACCTCGTCATGGAAGGCGCCCTCGACGAAATCATCAACGCCCTCGTCACGCACTACCAGGCCGAGAAGCTGAAGGCCGAGACGGTCGCCGCCTGAGCCGAACGAAGGGCCGGGGCCCGAAACGTGAAGGCCGCGCACGAACCTGTGCGCGGCCTTCTCACTTTAAGCACGACGGCCGTCGTGCTCAGCCTTTAACTTCGGCGACGACCTCGGCGGCCTCGGCGTCGAGCGGGGCGACTTCGGCGGGCGTCTCTTCGTCGGGGTCTTCGAGGCGGCGCTGGCGGTGGACGGTGCCGTCGGACTCGAAGATGTAGGCGGAGGGCGCCTCGCGCGAGATGATTTCCTGGAGGCACATGAGGCCGTAGAGCAGCGCCTCGGGGCGGGGCGGGCAGCCCGGTATGTACACGTCCACGGGGATGACGCGGTCCACGCCCTGCATCGTCGAGTAGGAGTCGAAGGGGCCGCCCGTCGAGGCGCAGGCGCCCATCGCGATGGCCCACTTCGGCTCGGGCATCTGGTCGTAGACGCGGCGGACGACGGGCCCCATCTTGAGCGTCACGGTGCCGGCGACGATGATGAGGTCGCTCTGGCGGGGCGAGGGGCGGAAGACCCCGGCGCCGAAGCGGTCGATGTCGAAGCGGCCCGCGCCGGTCGCGATCATCTCGATGGCGCAGCAGGCGAGCCCGAACGTCATCGGCCACAGGGCGGACTTCCGCCCCCAGTTGACGAAGTCGCGGACCGGCTTCGCGTTCATCACCGGCGCGGCCACGTTCCTGCGCAGCGCGTTGAAGAGCGAGTCGACGGTCGTGAGAACAATTCCTTCGGGGTGTTCAGCCATACAGGTTCAGGCCCATTCCAGCGCGCCCTTGCGCCAAGCGTAGTAGTAGCCGACGAGGAGGATGCCGATGAAGACGAACATCTCAAGGAGCGCGAACTTGGTGAAGGTGAAGTCCTCGCCCATGAAGATGATGGCCCAGGGCAGGAGGAAGATGGTCTCCACGTCGAAGATGAGGAAGAGCATGGCGACGATGTAGTAGCGCACGGTGAAGCGATCGTGCGCCTCGGTCGTCGGCTCGATGCCGCACTCGTAGGGCGCGGTCTTCGCCTTCCCGTAGATGCTCGGGCGCAGGAGGCGGCCGAGGACGACGGGCAGGACGGGGAAGATGACGGCGAAGGCGAAGAAGATCATGACCGGCCAGTAGGCGGCCAGCGGCTCGCCCAACTGTCTCGAAGTCTTAACGGCGTCGGCGGCTTGCAGCAGGAGTAACGCGCTCAGCATCGTCAGGTCTCACCCTCTCTCGTGTGCGCGCGGGTCGAAGTGTGGAGACGTGCGGATTCTAGGCCGCGCCGTCCGGCGTTGTCAAAAGTTTTCTCGGCGGCGCAGCAGAGACTCCGCCTCTTCGAGCGCGGCGTCGCGGCCCGCGCGCAGGTCCGCGAGCGTCAGCGCGACCTCCGCGTCGGGCGTGACGCCGACGCCTTCGAGCTCGCGGCCGGCGGGCGTCAGGGACACGTGGGTGCTGAAGAGGAGCTGGCCGCCGCCCTTGATGCGGCGCGCGCCGTTGCGGCTGAGCGTGGAGCCGGCGGTCTGCCGGCCGACGACGCGCGCGGCCGACCTCCTGCATGAAACCGGCGAAGGCTTCGGACGCGCTCGCCGTCGCCTCGTCCGCGAGGATGACGACGGGGCCGCGGTAGGCTTCCGCCACGCGGCGCGTGTAAGCCTTCTGCACCTCGCCGGAGCGCGAGCGCGAGCCGCCGAGGAGGGTGGGGCGGTCGAAGAAGTTGCCGGCGATGTCGAGCAGCACGCGGGCCTGCCCGCCGCCGTTGCCGCGCAGGTCTATGACGAGGCCGGGCGCGTCGCGCAGGGACTTCAGCGCCTCTCTGAACTCGTCCTGCGCGGGCGGCGTCCACGAGCGGAATTTGATGTAGCCGGGGCCGGAGTCGAGGCGGCGCGAGGTGACGTTCGGGGGGTCGGCGCGCGGCGGCTCCTCGGGCAGCTCGACGTTGAACTCGCGCCCGTCGAAGTCGGTCAGGCCGAGCGTGCGCGGCTTGGCGAGGAAGCCCGCGTAGAGCAGCGCCGAGAGCATCTTGAGACGGAAGAGGCGTTCGGTTGACGAGCCCGCTATCTTCGAGCGGATGAAGGCGACGTGCTCCTCGACGGGACGGCCGTTGACCTCGCGGAGCACCTGTCCGGGGCGGACGCCGAGCGCCTCGGCCTTCGAGCCCGCCTCGACCTCGACGACGGCGACGCGGCCTTCGGCGTCGCCGAGCCTTATCCCGACGCTGCCGCTCGGACCGCCCTCTGCGGGTCGTCGGCCCGGCCTCTCCGGCGGCACGAAGACCGTGTGGCCGTCGCGCAGCTCCGAGAGCATCTGCTCGAAGACGCCGTAGAACTCTTCGTCGCTCGGCGCCGACTCCGCCAGCGGCCGGTAGCGTTCGCGCGCCGCGCGCCAGTCCACGCCGCGGAAGTTCGGGTCGTAATACTCCTCGTCAATCGTCCTCCACACCTGCTCGAAAATCTCCGCGCGCTCCTGCGGGCTGAGCGTGCTCTGCGCGGGCGGCGGCCCCGGCGCGGCTTGACGACAGGCGGCCTGAGAGGCAACGCAGACGAGGACGGCCGCCGCGAGGGCGACCGCGCGGGAGACTCCGCGTAAGGACTTGGGAGGCGGTTTCAAATCAGCCGTGCAGGCGTTCGTCGCGCCCCGAGAGCAGGGCGACGGCGTGGGCGAGGATGGGGCGGATGACGGCGAAGCACTCGCGCACGCCCTTCGGCGAGCCGGGCAGGTTGACGACGAGCGCGCCCGAGCGCACGCCGCACACCGCGCGCGAGAGGATGGCCGTCGGCGTCTGTTTCAAAGTCTCCGCGCGCATCGCCTCGGCGAGTCCGGGCACTTCCCTTTCAATCACGGCGCGCGTCGCCTCCGGCGTGTTGTCGCGCGGCGCGAGTCCCGTCCCGCCCGTCGTCAGGACGAGGTTCACGTCCCCGCGGTCGGCGTACTCGCGCAGCTTAGCAGAGAGGGGTTCGAGGTCGTCCGTCACAACCTCCTGCGCGACCACCTCCGCGCCCGCCTCGCGCAACAACTCCGCGAGCAGCGGCCCCGACGCGTCTTCGCGCTCGCCGCGCGCCGAGCGGTCGCTCACCGTAATCACCACCGCGCGAATCTCGACAGTCATCTATGGCAACTCGAACACGTCGCCGCACAGAAGCTCCTGGCGGCCGATGAGCCGGCCGTCGGTGACGACATCCGTTCCGCGCTCGTTGGAGGTCTTGCCGGAGGCGCCGCGTATCACGCCGAGGCAGAACTTGACGCGGCGGACGGGCGAAGGCATCTGCGGGACGGGCGTGCAGTCGGCGAAGGGCGTGGCGTAGCTCAGGGGCAGGGCGGCCGAAACCTCCTCGGAGATTGACTGGCCGGGCTTGAGGCGGGAGACGCCGGGGTAGGGCGGCACCTCGCGCGTGCGGCACATGCGGTCGGGCGGCTGGCGGAAGGCGCGCTGGCTCAACTCGACCGTCCCGTCCGGCTGCGGCTCGACGTAGACGCGGCCCGCGCCGAGGCCCGACTCGGTGTCGCCGCGGTTGACGACGAGAACCTCTTCGGCGGTGCCGTTCTTGAGGCGGTAGCTGACGAGAAGTTTTCCGGCCTCGACGCGCAGGCGGGCTTCAAAGTCGAGGCCGCGCGCCGGCTGCTCGGTCGGCATGGGAGTCACCTCGGTTGCTGTGTTGCCGGCCGGGCTCGCGGCCGGCGACGGCGGCGGGGAGTCGGGCCGCGCCGCGCCGGGCGTGGCCGAGGCGCGGGGGCCGTTCGCGGAGTCGCCGGGGCCGGCGCCGCAGGCGAAGGCCATGACGGAGAGCATGACGACGGCCAGGTAGTACGACAACTCGGTTTCACCTCACGCAAAGGGATGCGCCGCGCGGCCGAGCTCTGTCTGGCCGCGCGGCGCATCATCTTAGCACTTTCGGACTTAGCTGTATGAATCGCGGCGCGTCTGGCCGAGCTCGCGGCGGAAGGCGTTCTCGGTCAGGTCGTCCGGGTGCTGCGGCACGGTGCGCTCGGGCGTCGTCGGGTCGTTGTCGTGGTCCACGCGCAGGCCCGTCGCCTCGCGCTCGTTGTTGCGGATGCCGTGGTCGGCCGCGTCCACGCCGTTGTAGGTGCCGGGCTGGAAGGTGCCGTGCGTGATGTCGTAGGCGTGAGCCATCTCGTGGAAGAGGCCGACGACGGGCGGGCGGCGGCGCCAGGCGTCCGTGCCGCCGGGGAGCGTGATGCGCGAGGTGTTGTAATCGACGGTCGAGTCGTCGGCCGTGCCCGGATTGCCGCTCGCGTCGAGGTAGGGGTGCGGCCCGCCCGTCGTGCGGCGCGTCCAGTCAGCGCCGTTGCCGCCGGCCGTCTCTTGGATGGTGACGGTGTGGCCGCTGGTGTCGAAGGAGGTCAACATCTGGCGGCCGAGTGGCGAGGAGCGCAGCATCTCAAGGTCGGCCTCCACGCGCTCGCGGAACTCGGCCGAGCCGTTGACGGTGACGGCCGTGCCGCCGGGGTTGCCCGTGAGCGCGACCTCGACGACCGTGTTGCGTATACGGCCGCGGACGTTCGACGCCTGCGTCGTGTCGCCGCTCTGCGCGTAGAGGCGGTTCGAGCCGCGGTCGCCGTAGAGGCGGTCGGTGCCGCCCCCGGCGTAGAGCACGTCGTTGCCGTCGCCGCCGCGCAGGGTGTCGTCGCCGAGGCCGCCCGAGAGCACGTCGCGGCCGGCGCCGCCGAGCACGCTGTCGTTGCCGCGGCTGCCTTCGAGGTAGTCGTCGCCGGCGTTGCCCTGAATGGTGTCGTTGCCGTCGCCGCCGTAGACCACGTCGTCGCCGGTGCCGCCGTAGAGGCGGTCGTTGCCGACGGAGCCGTTGAGGTAGTCGCGGCCCGCGCCGCCGTAGACGGTGTCGTTGCCGCCGGCCGCCTCAATCGTGTCGTCGCCGCCGCCGCCGCGGATGGTGTCGTTGCCGCCGCCGCCGCGGATGCGGTCGTCGCCGTCGCCGCCTTCGAGCGTGAGGCGGACGGTCACGTCCGGCGAGACGTTGATGGTGTCGTTGCCGTTGCCGGCGCGGATGGTCAGGCGGTTGGCGTCGGCGCCCGTGAAGGTGCGCTCGGCGCCGTTGACGTTGACGGTGACGCCGCCGGCCGCGTTGCGTGTGATTTGCACGTTGTCGTCGCCCGCGCCCGCGTCGATGATGATGCGGCCTCCGGTGCGGGTGACGCTGGCCTGCGTCGAGAGGTCGGGCGCCGCGGGCGGGCCTGCCTGCGGGGCGGCCTCGGAGAGAATTCGGAAGCGGGCGTTGACGCCGTCGGCGAACAACTCGCCGAGACGCCCCTCGCGCCCGGCGTCGTCCGCCTGCGGCGCCGTGGCGTTGGGCGTCTCCGCCGCCTGCGGCGTCTGTTGTTGTTCGACCTCGGCCGCCTCGTTCAGCCTGACTCCGCCGATGCTGGACATGTCTTCCGCCTCCTCCCGCGAACTGTTTTCGGCCCGTCTTTCGTCCTCTGAACAGATTATCGGCGGGGGGCCGGGAAAGTTTCCTGCCCGGCGCGGGGGTTTGTCAGCTCCCGGTCGTGCGCGCGAGCGGGGCGTGGAGTTCTTGCAGGGAGGTCACGGTCTGTTCGGCGCGTTCGCGGGCGGCGAGGGCTTCGACGATGGCGTGGGCGCCGGTCATGGTGGTGACGCAGGGGACGTTGAACTGGAGGGCGGCGCGGCGGATGGCCTGCTCGTCGAAGCGGGAGGTCTGGCCGAGGGGCGTGTTGATGACGAGGGCGATTTCGCCGAGGCGTATCTTGTCGGCGATGTTGGGGCGTCCCTCGTTGACCTTGAAGACGGTTTCGACTTCGAGGCCGACTTCGCGCAGGCGCGAGGCCGTGCCGACCGTGGCCGTCAAAGTGAAGCCGAGGCGGACGAGTCTCCGGGCAAGCAGCGCGGCCTGACCCTTGTCGGAGTCGTTGACGCTGATGAAGGCGGCGCCCTCGGACGGGAGTTCGAGTCCGGCGCCCGTCATCGCCTTGGCGTAAGCCTCGCCGAAGGATTCGCCGACGCCCATCACCTCGCCCGTCGAGTGCATCTCGGGACTTAAGACCGGGTCCACGCCGGGGAACTTCTTGAAGGGGAAGACGGGCGACTTGATGAAGAAGCGGCCGACGGAAAGCTCCGCCGGCAGGTTAAAGCCTGCGAGCGGGCGGCCCGCCATGACGAGCGCGGCGACGCGGGCGAGAGGCACCCCGGTCGCCTTCGATACGAAGGGCACGGTGCGCGAGGCGCGCGGGTTGACTTCGAGGACGTAGACGCGGTCGTCCTTGATGGCGAACTGGATGTTGATGAGGCCGCGCACCTTGAGCGCGGCGGCGAGCAGGCGCGTGTAGTGGCGCATCGTCTCAAGGTGCTCTTCGGCGATGCGGACGGGCGGCAGTACGCACGAGGAGTCGCCTGAGTGGATGCCCGCCTCCTCGATGTGCTCCTGAATGCCGGCGATGACGCAGGCCGAATCATCCGCCAGCGCGTCCACGTCGAACTCGGCGGCGCGCTCTAAGAACTTGTCAATCAGGACGGGCTTCTCGGGCGAGGCGTCAACGGCCGTGCGCATGTACTCGTCCAGACTCCGCTCGTCGTAGACGATTGCCATCGCGCGCCCGCCGAGGACGAACGAGGGGCGGACCATGACGGGGTAGCCGATGCGGGCGGCGCAGTCCTTCGCCTCTTCAAAAGAGGTGGCCGTGCCGTTCTCGGGCTGCGGGATGCCCATCTCTTGCAGGAGCGCGCCGAAACGCTTGCGGTCTTCGGCCAGGTCAATCGAGTCGGGCGAGGTGCCGATGATGGGGGCGCCGGCCGCGTGCAGCCGCGTCGCCAGATTCAAAGGCGTCTGGCCGCCGAACTGGACGATGATGCCCTCGGGCCTTTCGGCGTCGACGATGTTCATCACGTCCTCGAAGGTCAGCGGCTCGAAGTAGAGGCGGTCGGACGTGTCGTAGTCGGTCGAGACGGTCTCCGGGTTGCAGTTGACCATGATGGACTCGAACCCGGCCTCCCTTAACGCGAAGGAGGCGTGGCAGCAGCAGTAGTCGAACTCGATGCCCTGCCCGATGCGGTTCGGCCCCGAACCCAAAATCATAATCTTGCGGCGGTCGGTGGGCGCGGCCTCGTCCTCTTCCTCGTAGGTCGAGTAGAGGTAAGGCGTGTAGGACTCGAACTCGGCGCCGCAGGTGTCAACGCGCTTGTAGACGGGGATGACGCCGAGGCTCTTTCTGTACTCGCGCACCTCCAACTCGGTCCGGCCCGTCAGGTACGCCAGACGCCGGTCGGAGAGGGCGGCCGACTTGTACTCGCGCAGGTCCTCCGCGGAAATCTCTTCGAGCTTTCGCCCCTCGACCGCCTTCTGAATCTCCATCACGTCGCGAATCTGTTCGAGGAACCACGGGTCGATGCGCGAGAGGCGGTAAATTTCTGAGATGGGCCAGCCGGCCTGGAGCGCGTAGGTGACGTAGGAGAAGCGTTGCGAATTGGGGCGGGCGAGCTTGCGTTGCAGCTCGTCGTCGGGCACGTCCTTGAGGCGGAGCGGCTTGACGGATTCGAGCGAGCGCAGGCCCTTGAAGAGCGACTCCTTGAAGGTGCGGCCTATCGCCATGACCTCGCCGACCGACTTCATCTGCGTGCCGAGCACGTCTTCGGTGTCGCGGAACTTCTCGAAGTTCCACTTCGGGATTTTCGTCACCACGTAGTCAATCGTCGGCTCGAAGGAGGCCGGCGTCTTCTGCGTGATGTCGTTGGCTATCTCGTCGAGGGTGTAGCCGACGGCGAGCTTGGCGGCAATCTTGGCGATGGGGAAGCCGGTGGCCTTCGAGGCGAGCGCCGAGGAGCGCGAGACGCGCGGGTTCATCTCGATGACGCGCACCTCGCCGTCGTCGGGGTTGACGGCGAACTGTATGTTCGAGCCGCCCGTTTCGACGCCCACCTTGCGGATCACCTTGATCGCCATGTCGCGTAAACGCTGGTACTCGACATCGGTGAGCGTCTGCGCCGGGGCGACCGTGATCGAATCCCCCGTATGGACGCCCATCGGATCGAAGTTCTCAATCGAGCAGATGATGACGACGTTATCCGCCAAATCGCGCATCACCTCCAGCTCGAACTCCTTCCAGCCGAGCACGGACTCTTCGATCAAGACCTCTTGAATGGGAGACGCGGCGAGCCCCGCGCGCACGATCTCTTCAAACTCTTCGGGGTTGAAGGCGATGCCGCCGCCCGTGCCGCCGAGCGTAAACGACGGACGCACAATCGACGGGTAGCCAGTCTGCGCGACCAACTCCTGCGCCTCGTCCCAGGTGCGCGCGAAGCCGCCGCGCGGCATCAGGAGCCCGGCCTCGTCCATCGCCTG